>CP046177.1:2960250-3634125 GCA_014075215.1 Flavobacteriaceae bacterium | reverse complement strand
TTGCACTTGCCTACTATTAAGCTCAAAACAGTGTTAACCGAGGCAGGACAAAAACAAGTCGGCAAAAAATATGTTACCGAAACCAAACTCACTTTGGGCAGGGTCTCTATTATTCCTGATTTGATTTTTGTTTTACGCAATGTTCAAACTGATATTCAAAGAGTGTTTATGGTAGAAATTGATAGCGGCATTGAAGCTATTGGAGGGCAGTTTGATACCATTCCAAAAGGCTCTCTGTTATATAAGTACAGAATCTATGAGAAATTTCTCCAATCCAATGACTGGCAAGAACAGATTGGTACCAATGCGGAAACATTTCAAATACTTACTGTGACAGAACGCGAAACACATCTGAAAACACTTACAGAGAGGATAGAAAAAAATATGGACTATCCAGAATATTTCTTGGGGAGTACGTTGAATTGGTGCAAAAAAGGAATTTGTTTTTAGATGGGATTTGGATCAATAAAGGAAAATATCAGGCTCTTTTGGGCTGATTTTAAAGCTGTTTCTTCTCCTCATCACACCAATCATAGAGCAAAGCAACCAAACGTTGGATAAATTCATAGTGTTTTGACTTTTCCCGATGGTCAAAAACATTATCCGCATCACAAAGGTGTTTGATAACTTCATCAAAATCATTTGCAGTAAAAGGCGGTAAAGGCATTTGGTTTTATCATACCAAGCTATTTCATTCCATGCAACTATTTCTTGGTAGTTTTTCGAATACCATTAAAATTATGGATAGACCAAAAATATTGGCTTTTGGCGATGTGGCAGATTTTCTTAGAATTTCTAAACAACGTTTGGGTGTTTTAATCAAACACTACTCAATTCCACATCAAATGACTTCCGCTGGGCGAGTGTTTTTTGAAGAAGACATTATTGCATTCCAAGAAGCCAGAAAAGACAAAATGAAATACAGACGGAAAAAATATTAGTCTATGATTTTTTGAAAATAAACTAATATGCACAATCCAAAAGTCCTCGGTCACAAAGATGCTGCTCGTTTGTTGGGTATTTCAAAACAGCGATTCAATTACCTGATTACCAGATATGAAATTCCTCATCAGAAAACTTCTGGTGGAAGAGTCTTTTTTGAACATGATATTTTAGCTTTTCAGGAGGGTAGAAAAAATGAGCTAAAACATTGTCGAAAAAACCCCTAGTTTTCATTAAATGAGGCTCTTGATTTGTAGAAAAAAAGAAGAAAAAATATCCCTGTTTTTGTCTTTCGAAAATGAAAAGCCCGTTTTTATCTTTTACCTGCACAGTTATTGTCGGATTTGTTTTTCTGTTTTCTCTTGGGTGGCATTTTCGAGATCAGGTAGCTACGATTATTTTGAGTAGATATTGTGAAGTAGAAGATACTGATACACTCAAAAATGGTCTTGAAGCATATTATATAACGTGTTATTTTTGAAATTCAAACCCTATTTACATCGCACAATATTTATTGTTTTGATTAACTTGTTGGGTTAACCTGCTCATAGACTCAAGTAGCATTTTTAAGCCCTGGTTCTCCAAACTGTTTCGTCCAGAGGAGTTTTTCAGTAAATTTCTGATAATTCAGCTCTCGATTGGCTAATAGACCGAGTTTTTGCAATCGCTGAGTCGCATTCTCTTTCTGGGTTAAGTTTGAGTAATAAATATTGGGCAACATAAGATCATTAAAGAGTTTTCGTAAATCCATGATTTCTGAGTTTTTCAGAATAAGTCCATCATAGGAAACTCCAAGTTTGTGCAGAAACGCATTATTTCGCTCAAGCGTTGCTTGAGTCGGGTAATCGCCTGTAAAATCAGACGGATAAAACAAATACGATTCCAAGCCGTAGTTCTGAAACAAATCATACATCAAATGAGCATTCACGACCTTGGCAATGTCTTTGCTATCAAAATGACTGGGAACTGTTACTTTGGTCTCCGATTTAGGAATGGTCAAAACAATTTCCCCATTTCTCAGATTTGCCGTAACTCCTCGGACAAAAATAGTATCGGAAATAGCTTTGTTTTCGAGTTCAGATTTCTGTTTTTCCTGGGTTTGGGTATCTTTTTCCAGTCTTTTGAGTAATTCCTCCAATTCATCGTATTGTTGTTCGAGTTTTCGTTTTTTCTCGAAGTTTTTTTCATCTCGGATAGCTTCTTTGAGCTCTTTAAGCCGAGTTTTGGTGAGATCGGTCTGCTCATTTAGTATTGAAAGGGATTTCTCCAAGTTTTTTTGCTGTTCTTCTTGCTCTCGGATTTGTTTTTGTTTGGTAAACAGATTCTCTTGTAAATCAGCGCCTGTCACAATTGGTTTGAGATTGAAGTGTTTTCCAATCTTTGCTTTGGTAGCTTCGCTGATGTTTTTATCGTCAAAAATCGCAAAGACAACTTGGTTAAATGCTCTCGGAGAAGATACATCTAGGTTTGACTGATTAATAACGGTGATAATTATGGCAGTATCACTCCCAAAGCCGTTATTTTCGAGCAAGGCAAAAAATTGAGAAAATTGCTGGTATTTTTCTACCAGTAATTTTACTTGCCCTGTTTCGTGGGCTTTTAGGAGTTTTTGTAGAATTTCATAATTGTTGAATCCTTCTGCTTTCCATTCGTCAATGAGATTTTCGGCGGTTTGAGCTTGATTAATATTTTTCTCCAAGGTATTTTCTCCTTTGTTTAAATTTTCATTCTTACGAAGTCTTTGGATTTCTCTCTGAGACAAATCTTCAAGTGAAAAATTCTCGTCAAACAATTGTCTTTCCTCCAGAAGTTGATTGATTTCCTGACGGTTTTTTTCTGAATTTTTTATTTGATTCTCATGTAAAAAATCAGTCACGGACTGCTCTTGTTCCGCAGCTTTGATTTGTTTTACTTTGGTTTGATGGTTCTGAAAATCTTTTGTTGTCTTATTTTTGGGAGTAGGTTTTTGAGAATTTTCAGGAGATTTTAGAAATTCATTCATTCTTTTTCTTCATACCAAGTTTCCGTTCAATCCTATCATAGATTCGTTCTAATTTGATACTATCCTTTTTAATTTTTTGTTCGAGCAAATAATTTTTAGCATCTAAACGAGCCACGAAATAATCTTCAACTGTAATCCCATGTTTTTTAATCAGAGCTTTGCCTTCGGGAACAGACAGCGACAGGAGTTTTTTGGCAGTTAATCCGTAAAACAATGGCACAGAATCTTTTTGAATGATTGTTTTTGAGGCTGATTTGGACTTTTGTTGGGCTTGAATTGAAAATCCACAAATAAATAGGACTAGGAAAAAAAGATTTTTTTCATGATAAAAATGTTTTATACCCTTGCTGTCACTCCAAGAGCAGTTAACATTTTTACAAAAAAGAAGCGTGAGACAGTCACCTACTGTATCCAAGGTATCGCCAAACACCCATCCACGAATAGACGAAGCCCACGCCGTAGCGTAAGCATTCGAATCATTTTACTCTCATGGATTTCTAAAAATTGGCGATTTTTGGATTCAGAGTAAAAGCGAACGCTTTAACTTTAATATTTTACAGCACTACTGTTGTTCGTGCTTTTGCAAAGTTAAAAATTTTTAATTGTCGATTTTTTGTAAAGTTTTGTTATTACCGTAAAAACAGGTTTTCTTTGACATATCACAAGCAGGCAATAGAATGATACCAATGGGTCGCTGGCTTTATCTAAAGAACGAAGTCAAAACCTATGAATACTCAATTGCAATGCATGTTTAGGAGATTTTAGGCAAGGAATTAGCGGCTTTTAACCAATTGGCCGTGAGTTCAATCCTCACCCGACCCACCATTTCCTTACTACAACAACAAAAAACAAGCATTTGAACAAATAAAGTATTCATTGACGACCTATTGATCTATACCTTTTAACCCTCAATAGGCTATGTATTCTGTTCAAATGCTACACAATCGTTTTTGTGATTATAAACTTCAAATTCAAAGGCTTTCATTGGCCACTATTCAGTGGCACAAAAATAGTTTCAATTCATTTTTGAAATATTCTTCGGTTTCTGAAATTTCTCAAATAGATGTGGATACCATTGAAAATTGGCTGATTTGGGGGCGTACTCAGAGAAATTGGTCTATCAAGACACATCACGGCTTACTGATGGCAATAAGTGTTTTTTTGAACTGGTGTGTAGAGAAAAATATTATTGCTCAGAACCCAGCTAAACAAATCCCTAAGCCTAAATTGTCTAAAAACAGGATTCCAAAACACCTTACCTTAGAGCAAGCTCAACTCATTTTAAGTTGTGCCAAAACGTATTCTTATACCTGTAGTCACGAACGCCAACGTGCCGTGGCTATTTTTGCTATGTTTATGTACGCTGGTCTTCGTTTTAAGGAATTGGTGCATCTAAAACTCTCCGATGTTAATTTCAAAACAGGTTTAATAAGCGTATTTTCTGGTAAAGGAGACAAGGATCTTACGGTTCCTATTTGTGAGAGCCTTACGGGATATCTTATGCCATACCTTAAACAGCGAGAATGTATCAATCCATACAGTGTTTATTTTTTTGTGGGAACACGGGGACAAAGCCCATTAGGTTATAATGTTATCAAACGTCTTTTTGCCAAAGTCAAACAAAAATCAGGTATCTATTTCCACCCACACATGCTCCGACATACGTTTGCAACTTTGATGTTACAGAGCGGAGTCAATATTCGAGATTTGGCTGAAATGATGGGTCATAGCAACATTGAAACAACTGCTTTATATTTGGGTGCTACCGTCGAACACCTCAAAAGTGAAATAAACAAACACCCACTAAAATAGCTCGGTTTTATTGAAATTACGCTTGATATTTTCGTTATCCATACTCATATAAATTTCCGTTGTGGAAATATGGGAATGTCCTAGAATTGTTTTTAAGTCATAAGGGTTTAAATTGGCTTCTAAAGACAACTTGGCAAAAGTATGTCGGAGCATGTGTGGGGTCATCTTGAAACCGCATTTGATAGATAGTTTTTTGAAAATCGCATACAGATTTTTTGGTGTAAGAGCTTTGCAAGAACGTACACTAGTAAATAAGTACGAAGAAACAGGCAAGCGCTCATTACGCTTGCCCAGATAGAATTTTAAGATGGGGACGAGTTTAGGATGCAGTGGAACCGTGCGATCTTTGCTCCCTTTTCCCTGGCGGACGTAAAATTCGCTTTCTTCAAAATTAATATCCTGATTTTTTAAATTCAGGAGTTCACTCATACGAATACCAGTATAGAAGAACATAAATATAATAGCCATATTGCGCCAATGCTCCAAGGGGTATGTCCAACTAAAGGTATGAATTTCGGCAATGAGTTTCTGTATTTGATTTTTGGTCAAACAGCGAAGCAGATGCTTCGGGAGTCGTGGTTTAGCGATAGCATTTACAGGATTGGTTTTGAAATACTCCTGCCTAATCAGAAAATCAAAAAAGGTTTTGAGGTTTTGGCGATAGTTTCGAAAGGTTTTAGGAGACCAAAGACGTTTTTCGGTCATAGACTGCATAAAATAAGCAATGGTTTGCGTATTATAATCTTTTAGATTTTCGCAGTCGGTTTGGTCTTCCAAAAGATAGACCATGGCGATAATATCCTTTATGTAGGGTTTGGTCAGGTTCTTTTCATAGAGAGCGAACTGTTTGAATGATGTCACAAAATCAGATAATTGCATAGGGAAAAAAAGTAAACAACAGGAGCTTTTTATAAATCACGGAACAAAAATTTCAGAACATTTTTTATAGATGAAACCCAAATTTTTTGGTTTGGGGTGCGATTGTTAAAAAACAAACATCTTCACAGCGTCTTATTCAAAAAGACTAATTTTTATACCTATTGGCTCAATGTTTTTCTTCATGAGGTTGAGAAAATTTGAATTTGTCAGACAACCTCTGACCTTTGTAAATATTATGAACAGTCATGCTTAGCGAGATCAAGCCAAATCGAAAATCCCCGACACTGTCGGGGATTTTGAATATTTAAGATAAAAAAGCCGCATTCTTTCAAGATTCTGTATCGGAAATCACTCTCCCAAACTCGCCTGCGGGTTTAGAACTTAATTCTTTGAGCGTTCCCGTGCCATACGTGGCCTTTTCCTTGCCTTGCTGCTAGTATAATTGAACTGCCTTTAAAATTTTATTGTTTGGTAAAATGAGTATAGCCAACTTTTGGATGTATAGTTTCTAAAGTCATTTTATCATCTCCCAGACTGTTTATAGCGTATTCTACAGCCTTTCCTGGGTCATATACATCACTACTTACGGCAATTAATTTGAGAAAAGTATGTTCAGAACCATTAGGCGCAAATTCACTATTAATAGAGTAAGTGAATTCCTGAGTAGGTTCTCCAGTGTAATATTTATAGCAAGTACCATTACTTTCGAATTTAATTTTGTAATTGGCATCATCATCTACAACCCAAGTACCTATAATTAGTTGTTTTTCTTCTTGCACTAAAGTGGATTGTTGAAAAAATAAAAATCCCGCAGTACTCATAAAAAGCAATCCTATTGCCGCTATTTTTAAAATTTGTTTTTTCACCATTTTTAAATCATTAAAGAAAGGGTAGCATAATTTATATACTACCCATAAATTTTATTCTCTTGTAAAATAGATATAACTGAGTTTTGGCTGTATAGTTTCTAAAGTCATTTTATCATCTCCCAGACTGTTTATAGCGTATTCTACAACCTCTCCTGGATCATATACATCACTACTTACGGCAATTAATTTGAGAAAAGTATGTTCAGAACCATTAGGCGCAAATTCACTACTAATAGAGTAAGTGAATTCTTCTATTGTCCCATCTGAAGAATGCCAAAAACAAATTCCGCTATCGGTAAATTCAAGTTTCCAATTAGGTGCGCTATCACAAGCCCAAGTACCAATAATATTTTGTTTTCTATCTTGTAACCACTGGGATTGATATATGGTGAACCCTGCTATTACAATTATTATTGTTATCCCTACAATTTTTAATACTGCTTTATTGATTGTTTTTTTCATGATATATTAATTTTTAGTTACATTTTATGGAATCTTTTACTTTATTAAAAAGTGATTTTCTATGCGGTAGACCTTTTTCACCTCCGTTAATTAGTCGGGTTACTTTTTTTACTGTAGTGGTTGCAGTTATACTATTAGAATCTACTTTATTCTGATAAAATCACAAGGCACTAACTACTGCAATTTCTTTATCAGAAGCAACCAAACCTGGATTGGTAGTAAAATCTTTTGTACTGCTATACCTGTTTTGATAATGCGTAGTGAACTGTTGGTAATTATATTCTCCTGTTAATTGTATAATTCCTCTCCCTCTAAATTTATAACCATCTCCAGTATCTGTATTTCCTAATTTATTCTTAGCACCTCTGTAAGCATCGTCATAGACCCTATTCGCAAATTTTTGTTTGTTTACATATACAGATGTAGAATCTCGTTTATAATCGTTAGGGTTTGCTTTTGTAGAGTCTGCCGTAGGGCTGGCGATAGTATTAAAGTATTCATCCCAATAATTCTTAGTTCCTAACTTGGCCCATCTGTAATTCAGGTTTTCTTCAAAAGCTTCAAATTCGTCTTTATTAGCAGGAGCAAAACTACTTTCATGCCCAGCTTGTGCCAAAAAGTGCTGTAGTTTTTCATCAGTGTCAATGCCATAATCTTTTCCGTGTGTGTTAATGGCATCGGCTATGTCTTCTAAAATATCTTCATCGGTATCTGTAAATACTTTTTTTAGGTCTTCTTTGGTCGTTTCGCATTTGTCTACACAGATTCCCTGGTGGTTCTCTACCTTGCCCTCTGGGCATACACAATTTCCGTCTGCATCTTCAATTTTATTTGAAGCGGGAGGGCATACACAGACTTCATCTATCATTACCTTTCCACTCCCTGGAGTACATCTGGGGTCTGCTAACTCAACAGGAGCCGTAAGCGTCGTATCTCCATCACCATCGGAGTTTCCTCCTCCTCCACCTCCGCCAATAAGCTGATCTCCTCCCGAGCCATCATCCCCTCCCAGTGGGTCTCCCACAGGGCTGTCTGGAACACCGTAGTTTTCACAGTGTGAAAAATCTATATACAACAGCGGACTGCCGCTACAGTAAGAAATGCGATCATCTTGTAAAGCTGGCAAGTGTCCGTCTGCATTGCCTCCCAAATTACACTGGTCATATACCAAAATACCTTCACAAGGACCGCTACCCGTACCACCACCGTCATTCGGAAAAACCCAGTCAAAAGCATCTCTGGAAGACAGGTTAAGGCCGTCCAGATTTAAGTATTCTTCGGAAATCACATACGAAGTGGCTTTCTCATACAACGTTTCGGAATCGGTAAGATCAGTGAACTCATAAGAGACCAAAAAATAGGTAAACACGCCATTGTGTTTTTTGACTAAGAAATTCTCAAAATCAGAGGTTTCCAAAACAGGGCTTTGTGTTTGAAATGTCCAGGTAATGACATCATCTATAACAATCCTGTTAATTTCATCGGTAAAAATAGTTAAACCATCGGCAACTTCAGTAAAAGTTCTACTGTAGGTGTTTTGTTGTTGTGTGTTAGAGAATCTTCGCTCAATCAAAGGTAATGATTGTTTGATTTCTTTATCTGCAAGCAATTCCTGATAAGTCATTTTCTCTAAAGTGTAGGTAAACTTTTTAGACGCAACAGTGTTTTGAGGATTCATAAAATCTTCTTCTATACAGTTCCATAAGAACAAAGATACGCCAAAGAGTAAAACTCCTAGTTTGATACATGGCTTTGTTTTCATTTTCATGATTTGACATGTTTTAAAATTAAACCCGTTGTGCATTTTGATAAAATTCGTCAATTCGAGTAAATTTTTCGATTGAAAATAAGAAAAATTTGTATCGAGAATAGAATTTTTGCTCTAAATATGTTCTCGATACGATTTTTCGTAGCTCAAAATCACTCGAACTGATGTTTAAATTTACTTTTTAGTTCAAAATGCACAACGGGTAAAATTAATTCATTTTTTATTCAGGTCAGTTGCAATTTTTATGAGGAGAAAAAAAGTGCTCATAGCAACCGAGTTTTGAATACAACAAATCTATGAGATAGAAAAACATGGATCAATCCCTGAAAACAGTGAAATCTTAAGATCATTGTTTTCTGTTATGCACAGGTAAATATTTATTTTTTCTTGCGCAGGGCTTGCAGGGTATCGCCAATGGTTTGAAACTCGCCACCCCGTATTCTATGATAAAAACAAGTAAAAGTTGAGATATTATTTTTACTAATTTATGCAGCAAATTTAAAAGTATCTACATAGGGTGTTTGTCGTTTGACAACGGCAAACACTCTTGCTATTAATTTGTTTCTAATAATGTTAACGGTACTCATTTTACTTTTGCCTTGTTTTATTCTTTTATGATAGTATAATTTCATTTCTGGGTTATGTTGTATAGCAGAAATAGCGCACATATTAATAATTGCTTTCAATTTTTTATTAGCCAAATGAGAGACTTTTGTACGTCCTTTAATACTAGTTCCAGATTGGTAAGGAAAAGGAGCAACACCACAATAAGAGGCAAACTTTCTCCAGTTTTCAAATTTTGAAAAATTGTCAGTAAACACAATCATCATTATAGCAGTTTGCATTCCTATACCTTTAACACTAGTAACAAGTTTATAGGTTTCTTTTAACATTATATTTTGGTCAATAATAGCTTGCATTTGAGTATTAATCTTGTGTATTTGTTTGGTTAGTTCTGCAATCATTTTTTGTTGAACGTCAAAGATTATTTTATACTCTTTTGCTTTATAAATTCTTTTTTGTTCTTTCAAAGTAACTTTAAAACCAGCTCTTTGTTTGTTAAGTTTTGTCCTTAAAGATAAGAGACTTTTTAGTTGTAATATACTTCTTTTAGGTAGCTTACTGGGTTTAAGTTCTTCTTTTAATCGATACCCATAGAGCAATGCGTTTGGCATCAATTTGGTCATCCTTTCCACGAGCAATACCAATAGATCTTTTAATTTCTAAACCAGAAGCTATGAAAAAAGATAATTTTTGTTCAGTTAAAGACACAGATAATAAATGAGAGTACATTCCTGTATGTTCAAATACAAACATGGTTTCTTCTTTAGAGAAAGACGAATTTTTAAAACTCCACTTTAGCATTAATTTAAATCCAGATTTACTGTTCTCAAACTGTTGAACAATTTGTTTAGAATAGATACAAACATCAATTAATAATTTACTGACATCGATTCCGATAATTTCATTTGTTTTCATAATTTTGTAATTAGATATTAATAATAGTTACTTAAACTAAGACCTTTAATAAGGGCAGAAACTGAAATTCTATATGGTTCTAAGTAACTTTTAAAAAGAACGGAGACTAATACGGGGGATGGCTCTAAAAAGCTAGCTGGCCGCTAAAGTTCACTCCGTTCTTTTGTGTTTTTGGTTATCAACAAAATAAGAGTTATTAACAAAGAAAAAAAGAAGCAAAAAAAGAAATTTCATCATAACTATTATGTTTTTATTTTAAGTAATTATTTCTATTTGCTAATCTAAAGGCTGCCGACCAAAAATATCGCAAAAACAAAGACCCAAACCAAAACGAGTTAAAAAACAGCTTTTTTTTCGACTCAACCCCTACAGCTAAAAACCAAGCCTTTTTATAGTTTTTATCCTTTTTTTTCTCATCTTAATTTTCCCATGACCAAAACCCCAATCGCATACTACGGAGGCAAACAAAGCCTTTTGAATCATATTTTACCCCTTATTCCAAAACACAAAGTCTATACCGAGCCTTTCTTTGGCGGTGGTGCCGTCTTTTTTGCTAAAAAGCCTGTTAAATCAGAGATTATCAATGATACGAACAATATGGTGGTGAATTTTTATGAAGTGGTACAAACATATTTTGAAGCCTTAAAACAAAAAATTGAACAAACGCCGTTTTCCAGAACTACTTATGCGGTCGCCCATACCATCTACCGAATGCCGCATTTATTTTCTAAATTGGCTCAGGCATGGGCGTTTTATGTAGCGACCAATATGGGATTTTCTACCGCAATTGGAAGTTGGGGCTATGATAAGTATGGAAAGCGTTGCAAAGTATTTCAAAACAAAAAAATGAGCTTTGATGATACTGTTTTTGACCGCCTCCAATTTACCGAAATCGAATGTAATGATGCTTGTAAAGTGATAACCAGTCGAGATAGCAAACAAGCGTTTCACTATGTCGACCCACCTTATATTGACACCGACCAAGGGCATTATTCCGGCTACACCCGAGCCGATTACAGATGTAATTCAGGTTTTCTTCAAAAGCTTCAAATTCATCTTTTCCTGCAGGAGCAAAACTACTCTCATGCCCAGCTTGTGCCAAAAAGTGTTGTAGTTTTTCATCAGTGTCAATACCATAATCTTTTCCGTGTGTGTTAATGGCATCGGCTATTTCTTCTAAAATATCTTCATCGGTATCTGTAAATACTTTTTTTAGGTCTTCTTTGGTCGTTTCACATTTATAATGTTTTATGTAAAGCAGTAGGTACATACTTCATTTTCAACCTAACAATAAAAGTGCAAACCTTTATAGTTTGCACTTAACTGCTATTTTTTATATACTGTGTTGTGGTTTCGTATTTATTGTTTAGTTAAATCAATCCAATCAGTTGGTAAAACTTGTTCTACTCCACCAGAAGTGCAATCAAGTCCCATTTCTCCATCGACTTCTAAATATAATTTCATTTTAGTATTATTAGTATCATATATAGAAATAAAAATAGTACCATTTTGTCCGCATTCATCATTCAATCCTATATAATTTAATACATAACTACCTCTATTAGATAAATAATTACCTCTAATAATAAAGTTACTTGTATCAGATAAATTTAGCGTGCTTTCAATTACATTGTTTGAACTATCAGTAATCTTATAACGCATTAATAATAAATCCTCTTTATATTTTAAATCTGTATTATTTTCTGTAACTTTTATAACCTTAAACTCATAGCTTTTACTATCATAAATTCCTTTCCAGGTACCTACATATTTATCTAAAATATTATTAATATCTTTTATATATGCATTATCAGGTAGTTCTTGATTATAGTTTTCAAAATCTTCTACTGCTATTATTTGTGCTTTACAACTATAGGTTATAAAAACACTTGTTAGTATAAATATTATTTTTTTCATTTTTTTAGTATTTTTAAAGTTTATTTTTATTCGCAATCGTTAGTATCTATATTACCATTATCTTTTAATGTTTTCTTTTCTACATCTCCATTATCTCTTATTCGATATAAATTGATACCGTTTATTCCTATTTTATCTTTAATAAAATGTAAAAAGGCTTTTTCTTTATTACTCTTAAATTTTTTCGTGAAATATTCTTTATAATCTGCTCTATAACTATTTGCAGAACCAAGCCCAACAATATCATCTACATTACCTGTAAATCTTAATGTATAAGTGCGAGAACTAGAAATCATAGTAGCATATACTAAATGCATAGGAACACCATTGTGCTTAGTGTTTTTTACCATTTGTAAAAACTTAAGTAAATCTGCTGGTGAAAAGATTTTAATAGGTTTTAATAATTCTTCTTCACCAGTTTTTGGGTCAATCTTACCAGTTAAAAAATCATCAAGATGCGTATGCATATAGCCAGTGGTATTTCCGTCTATCGGTATTTTTAACGAATGACCATTGTTAGTATCAACAAGTGCAACTTGTGTACCATCTTTATTCTGTTTATAACCAGTTTCTTTTTTTAACCCTGTTTTTCCTTCTAACTCATTGGCTTGTTGAGTATAATTAGGGTTTTGTATTTGAAGATTTATATATCTACAAGTATCTTCTACACATACTCCTTGATAGTTCTCTACTTTGCCCTCTGGGCATACACAATTTCCGTCTGCATCTTCAATTTTATTTGAAGCGGGAGGGCATACACAGACTTCATCTATCATTACCTTTCCACTCCCTGGAGGACATCTGGGGTCTGCTAACTCAATAGGAGCCGTAAGCGTCGTATCTCCATCACCATCGGAGTTTCCTCCTCCTCCACCTCCGCCAATAAGCTGATCTCCTCCCGAGCCATTATCACCTCCTATCGGGTCTCCCGCAGGACTGTCCGGAACACCGTAGTTTTCACAGTGTGAAAAATCTATATACAACAGCGGACTACCACTACAATAGGTACCATCGTTTTGCAAAGCCGGCAAGTGTCCGTCTGCATTGCCTCCCAAATTACACTGGTCATATACCAAAATACCATCACAAGGGCCGCTACCCGTACCACCACCGTCATTCGGAAAAACCCAATCAAAAGCATCTCTGGAAGACAGGTTGAGGCCGTCCAGATTTAAGTATTCTTCGGAAATCACATACGAAGTGGCTTTCTCATACAGCGTTTCGGCATCCGTAAGATCAGCTAACTCATAGGATACCAGAAAATAAGTAAACACTCCATTGTGTTTTTTAACTAAGAAATTCTCAAAATCAGAGGTTTCCAAAACAGGGCTTTGTGTTTGAAATGTCCAGGTAATGACATCATCTATAACAATCCTGTTAATTTCATCGGTAAAAATAGTTAAACCATCGGCAACTTCAGTAGAAGTTCTACTGTAGGTGTTTTGTTGTTGTGTGTTAGAGAATCTTCGCTCAATCAAAGGTAATGATTGTTTGATTTCTTTATCTGCAAGCAATTCCTGATAAGTCATTTTCTCTAAAGTGTAGGTAAACTTTTTAGACGCAACAGTGTTTTGAGGATTCATAAAATCTTCTTCTATACAGTTCCATAAGAACAAAGATACGCCAAAGAGTAAAACTCCTAGTTTGATACATGGCTTTGTTTTCATTTTCATGATTTGACATGTTTTAAAATTAAACCCGTTGTGCATTTTGATAAAATTCGTCAATTCGAGTAAATTTTTCGATTGAAAATAAGAAAAATTTGTATCGAGAATAGAATTTTTGCTCTAAATATGTTCTCGATACGATTTTTCGTAGCTCAAAATCACTCGAACTGATGTTTAAATTTACTTTTTAGTTCAAAATGCACAACGGGTAAAATTAATTCATTTTTTATTCAGGTCAGTTGCAATTTTTATGAGGAGAAAAAAAGTGCTCATAGCAACCGAGTTTTGAATACAACAAATCTATGAGATAGAAAAACATGGATCAATCCCTGAAAACAGTGAAATCTTAAGATCATTGTTTTCTGTTATGCACAGGTAAATATTTATTTTTTCTTGCGCAGGGCTTGCAGGGTATCGCCAATGGTTTGAAACTCGCCACCCCGTATTCTATGATAAAAACAAGTAAAAGTTGAGATATTATTTTTACTAATTTATGCAGCAAATTTAAAAGTATCTACATAGGGTGTTTGTCGTTTGACAACGGCAAACACTCTTGCTATTAATTTGTTTCTAATAATGTTAACGGTACTCATTTTACTTTTGCCTTGTTTTATTCTTTTATGATAGTATAATTTCATTTCTGGGTTATGTTGTATAGCAGAAATAGCGCACATATTAATAATTGCTTTCAATTTTTTATTAGCCAAATGAGAGACTTTTGTACGTCCTTTAATACTAGTTCCAGATTGGTAAGGAAAAGGAGCAACACCACAATAAGAGGCAAACTTTCTCCAGTTTTCAAATTTTGAAAAATTGTCAGTAAACACAATCATCATTATAGCAGTTTGCATTCCTATACCTTTAACACTAGTAACAAGTTTATAGGTTTCTTTTAACATTATATTTTGGTCAATAATAGCTTGCATTTGAGTATTAATCTTGTGTATTTGTTTGGTTAGTTCTGCAATCATTTTTTGTTGAACGTCAAAGATTATTTTATACTCTTTTGCTTTATAAATTCTTTTTTGTTCTTTCAAAGTAACTTTAAAACCAGCTCTTTGTTTGTTAAGTTTTGTCCTTAAAGATAAGAGACTTTTTAGTTGTAATATACTTCTTTTAGGTAGCTTACTGGGTTTAAGTTCTTCTTTTAATCGATACCCATATAGAGCAATGCGTTTGGCATCAATTTGGTCATCCTTTCCACGAGCAATACCAATAGATCTTTTAATTTCTAAACCAGAAGCTATGAAAAAAGATAATTTTTGTTCAGTTAAAGACACAGATAATAAATGAGAGTACATTCCTGTATGTTCAAATACAAACATGGTTTCTTCTTTAGAGAAAGACGAATTTTTAAAACTCCACTTTAGCATTAATTTAAATCCAGATTTACTGTTCTCAAACTGTTGAACAATTTGTTTAGAATAGATACAAACATCAATTAATAATTTACTGACATCGATTCCGATAATTTCATTTGTTTTCATAATTTTGTAATTAGATATTAATAATAGTTACTTAAACTAAGACCTTTAATAAGGGCAGAAACTGAAATTCTATATGGTTCTAAGTAACTTTTAAAAAGAACGGAGACTAATACGGGGGATGGCTCTAAAAAGCTAGCTGGCCGCTAAAGTTCACTCCGTTCTTTTGTGTTTTTGGTTATCAACAAAATAAGAGTTATTAACAAAGAAAAAAAGAAGCAAAAAAAGAAATTTCATCATAACTATTATGTTTTTATTTTAAGTAATTATTTCTATTTGCTAATCTAAAGGCTGTCCGACCAAAAATATCGCAAAAACAAAGACCCAAACCAAAACGAGTTAAAAAACAGCTTTTTTTTCGACTCAACCCCTACAGCTAAAAACCAAGCCTTTTTATAGTTTTTATCCTTTTTTTTCTCATCTTAATTTTCCCATGACCAAAACCCCAATCGCATACTACGGAGGCAAACAAAGCCTTTTGAATCATATTTTACCCCTTATTCCAAAACACAAAGTCTATACCGAGCCTTTCTTTGGCGGTGGTGCCGTCTTTTTTGCTAAAAAGCCTGTTAAATCAGAGATTATCAATGATACGAACAATATGGTGGTGAATTTTTATGAAGTGGTACAAACAGATTTTGAAGCCTTAAAACAAAAAATTGAACAAACGCCGTTTTCCAGAACTACTTATGCGGTCGCCCATACCATCTACCGAATGCCGCATTTATTTTCTAAATTGGCTCAGGCATGGGCGTTTTATGTAGCGACCAATATGGGATTTTCTACCGCAATTGGAAGTTGGGGCTATGATAAGTATGGAAAGCGTTGCAAAGTATTTCAAAACAAAAAAATGAGCTTTGATGATACTGTTTTTGACCGCCTCCAATTTACCGAAATCGAATGTAATGATGCTTGTAAAGTGATAACCAGTCGAGATAGCAAACAAGCGTTTCACTATGTCGACCCACCTTATATTGACACCGACCAAGGGCATTATTCCGGCTACACCCGAGCCGATTACAGAAATTTGTTGGAAACGCTTTCTAATCTCCAAGGAAAATTTCTGTTGAGCTCGTATGCTTCTGATTTGTTAACAGAATATACTATCAAAAATGAGTGGCATAGCAAGTGGGTTGAAAAGCCACTGGTAGCCAGCTTGGCAAAAAGCGGACAAACCCGAAAAAGAAAAACCGAGGTGCTAACGGCAAATTACCCTCTCTAAATACATTGAATTATTACTTACTCTTTTTACCCTTTTTTAAAATGGAATTTCCTGAATTTGCAAAACATACCGACAAACAAAAAGCCCTTGATAATGCACTTTGGTTAGACTTTGTACATCGAATCAAACAAAAAATATTTTCGGTGGTTCATATTCCCCAAGAGCATTATTTGGTCATGCCAACTGAATCAATTCCAAGACGTAATATGGTAGTAAGTGGAAAATCAAAAGATTATTCCCAAATGACTTTTGAAGCCATTTCCACCATAAAATTAGACAGAGACCCTTTGTGGCATTGGGAACAAATTCTTGGAATGTTCTCGGTAACTGACGCAGAAATACTACGTTTTATTCTCAAATACCAAGTGCCTCTCGAAAAAATCATAGCCTCAGAGCTTGCTAATAGAGGCTATGACGAAAACAATCATTGGATCGGTTTTGAAAAAGCTAAAAAGATTTGGTTGAGGTAAAAAAACTGGAAAAAATTTTCTTTTCTGGCTTCTTGAAAAAGCAATAACATCTTATTCAAAAAATATCCGACCCCATGAAGTTTTCTGAAAGATTTCAACCCATAATCAACGCATCGTATTGATCCACTACCTTATTTTCAAAAGAATTCAGGTAGGTTTGGGTGATGGCTTCGGTTTTATGCCCAAGGCTTTCTTGAATCACCGCCGTTGGCACTCCTCTACGTTTTCCCATCGTGGCATAGGTATGGCGAGCTGCATAAATCGTAAAGGGTTCCAGGTCATGCAAAGCACAAATTTTTCGGAGTTTTTGATTCAGGCGTTTTCGTTTGTTATTAATCGCTTCGTAATGATGTTCAGTATCCATTTGAGGGTTCAAAATCGGGAAAATATAACTGTCTTGCATGGAGGAATCTCCAAGAAATTTTTGAAGCAATATTTTGAGCGGGTCAGAAATTTTTATACTGAAATATTTCCCTGTTTTATTTCTTTGATACCGAATCCGCTCCCAATCTCCCACAATGTTTTTTACTTGTAAATACGCCATGTCAATATAATTCATGCCTCGCATATAAAATGAGGCTAGAAAATAATCTCGACCTCGAACAAGTGGAAATTGTAAATCGAGCGTTTTAAACCGCTCAAAATCGCTTTCTGATAAGGCTCTTCGTTGGGTTTCGATTGTTTTTATTCGATAATGCTTAAATGGATAACAATCTGCACTGACTAGGTTTTCTTTGATAGCTCGGTTGTATATTGCCCGAATTGTTCGCATATATACTCCTAGACCACCATAATTGCCTCCCTCTGCGATATGACTGATTTCTATTTTCTTCAGGGCTTGATAGTCGAGTTGTTCAAAAGAGATTAGGCTATTTCCAAATACATAGGTTAATTTTCGTTTTGAACCTCGGTAGGATAAAGCACTGCCTTTTTTTCCGAGTTGGAGTTTTTCAGCGATTAACGTATCAATAAATTCAAAAACGGTGGGTTTGTCCCTAATCTCTTTGAATTCTGCTGTTAATACCGTTTTTAAAGCTCCTTGTTTCATTGTTGCTAGTTTGCCTGATAATTCTAAAGCGGAGATTTTATCGTAATAATACGACTCTTGTTTTCTGATAAGATTATTTAATCGAGTGATATTAGAAGAAACTTTGCAAGTCGTTTTGACCTGTTGATTTTTTGAATCCCAGTCGCTCTCTTTGAAACAATGTCCGAGATGAATTCTGATTACTTTTCGATAATAGGTTACTCGAAGAATGAGCGGATAAGTTCCGTCGTTTTTGATTCTCGCTTTGTGTAATGTCAATTTTGTCGTAAAACCCATAAAAAATAAGATTAGGAAACTATTAGGAAACGAACCTACAGTTCACAAAAGGTTTTTCAAAGGTTTTTGTGAGAAATATTTTTGCAATGTTCTTATTTACAGTTGTTTAGAGTTTTATGAGATGCCATTATGGAGGACATATGCTCATATGCCTAATTATAAAGTTTTAGAGTAAATTATAAACGCCAAGGGTTTTTTATTTGCACACAATTCATGTCTCAAAAGATGTACTTTTTTAATATGATTTTCTTTTATAGGAAAATGTAGTATATTTGGTACCTGATTAGCTATATCAAAAAATAAGTTATGAGTAAAATGATCCTCCTGTTAAAAGCATGCATACTTTTTTTATGTGCCTCTGTAGAAATATCTAAAGGTCAGCAACAAAGAGCAAAGAACAGAGTTAAAAAAATGATCCGTAACAGCTTAAAATTATTTTAAGTTTTTAGGAATTTTACATACGGGAATAGGCTGCATTTTATGTTGATTTATTTTATGAAGGTGTGTATAAATACGGTAAACCTCTTTTTTCCTTCCGGAAAAATCAGTTACGGATCTTCCTTGTTCCCGCATTCGCATAGCCCATTCCAACTCGTCGTAAGAAGCTCCTATTTGATCTTCGTCTGTTCTGTTATCTCCCCATAAGCCATCCGTTGGAGCCGCGTTTTGTATGCCATCATGAATCCCCAGCGATGCAGCAATTTTATATACTTCCGACTTCATTAGATTGGCAATTGGGCTTAAATCCACCCCTCCGTCGCCATATTTTGTATAAAAACCGACTCCGAAATCTTCTACTTTATTACCTGTTCCGGCCACTAATAACCCCTGTAAACCGGCAAAGTAATACAAAGAAGTCATCCTTAATCTGGCACGGGTATTTGCTAATGCCATGAAACGACTTTCTTCGTCATCTACTTTAGGTAAGGATTGCAATAAGGAATCAAAAACAGGAGTTAAATCTACTTGTTCGGAAGTAACATTGTCATAATTTTTTTTTAGCCAGGAAATATGATATGAGGCTCTGTCTATCTGGTTTTTTGCTTGATGAATAGGCATCTCCAGGCATAAAACGGGAAATCCTGTTTTTGCACATAAGGTAGAGGTAACAGCAGAATCTATTCCACCGGATATTCCAACAACAAAACCGCCGGCATTTGCATTTGTGATATAATCTTTCAACCAACCCACCATGTGATCTGTAACTTTTTCGGTGTTCATTAACAAACTATTTTAGTATTTTTGACGTTCATTAAAATGAATGCTAAGGTACAAAAGCAGATGCGAAATGTAACACTGTTTTTTTTAATGATCTTTGTGTTTTTTTCCTGTAAAGATAAATCAAAACACACGGTAGATGTTTCTAATATTTCGGCGGATTTTGTATTGCAAAGATTCGAAATCGATTTTTACAATACGACAAAAGAAACATTAGAAAAAACCAAAGAAACATATCCTTTGTTCTTTCCCGTAAATGTACCGGACACTGTCTGGCTGGAAAAGATATCTGATCCGGATGAAAGAAAATTATATGCCGAAACCATTAAAAAATACCAACATACTGAACTTTTAAAAAATCAGCTAACTTCATTATTTAAGCACATTAAATATTATACGTCTTTTAATGTTCCTGATGTAACTACGATTATCAGTAATATAGATTATGACTATAGGGTTATTTACAATAATACGTCCTTAATTATTTCTTTGGATTGTTACTTGGGGAAAGAACATCCGTTTTATCATGATTACCCTGATTATATTAAAGAAAATAATACGGAAAACCATATGATTGTCGATGTTGCAAATCAGATAATTGCTAAGCAAATACCTCTTGTAAATGACCGGAGTTTTTTAGGAAAGATGGTATATGAAGGTAAGAAGATGTATTTGTTAGATATGTATTTGCCCAATGTATCTGACAGGGAAAAGATAGGATACTCCAAAGCAAAGTTCGATTGGGCAGTTGCCAATCAAGAAAACGTCTGGAAATATTTTTTAGATAAAGACATACTGTATAGCACCGATCCCAAACTAAATAAACGTTTCCTGGATAATGCTCCGTTTTCAAAATTTTACGTATCACAAGACAACCTGTCTCCCGGCAGGATAGGGGTGTTTATCGGATGGCAAATTGTAAAATCATATATGGATACGAATAAGGGAACTTTTCAAGAATTACTAAAAATAAAACCTCAGGATTTATTCTTAAAATCAAAATATAAACCGAAGAGATAATGGCCATACAACATACTTCCGAAATTAAATTTACCATAGGACTGGATGAAAACAAAATTCCCGAAGACATTTTCTGGTCGGCTGAAGATGGAGGTATTAAAAATAGTGCTTCCAAAGCAATTTTAATTTCTGTTTGGGATCATCTCCGGAAAGATACTTTACGCATGGACTTATGGACTAAAGATATGCCTGTTGATGAAATGAAGCAATTTTTTCATCAGACATTGATGTCTATGGCAGCTACTTTTGAGCGAGCCACAAATGATCATAAAATGAGTGCAACCATGCGGGACTTTTGTGATTATTTTGCTGAAAAATTGGAAATTGTAAAAAAATAATGAAATTTCTCGTTGTTTTTTGAAACTTTAAACGGCTCAACGACAATTTATGGGGATTTTATATTTTAGATGCTTAAAAATGGATGAATGCATTTAGAGTTATTAGGAGCTATATTACCAAAAGATTTGTTAGTTTATTTTGATATTGTATCATTTGAAGAATTAGGTGATATTTCAGTAAAAAAGGATGCCTTTCACATTTACCTGGAAGAGAAGAATAAATTGCCAGAGGGTTGTTCAAGGATTGATTATGAGTCTAAAGGTTTTATTAGTAGTAAACAAATTCAAGACTTTCCTATACGAGGTAAAGCTGTTTACTTACACATAAAAACAAGACGATGGCGAGATAAGAATACCAAAAAGGTAGAGGTTAAAAATGATTATTCATTCATTGCAGAGGGTTCCAAATTAACGTCAGACCTTTCTGCTTTTTTAAAAGCTACAGGTAGAGACCCGCGAAGATACGATAAGTAATATAGCATGTTATTATGGTATTTATCTACGGACTTTACAACGCCATTATAAGAAACAAGTAAGCGGATTTGATAAGTGGAAAAAAATGTGTAAACTATCGGGTAGTCATTAAAAATAATTCTTCGCATTCTCATAAAATTTTGCATAAATATAATCTTAATTTTAGAAAACCCCCGAAGAATATATAAAAAATTATT
This sequence comes from Flavobacteriaceae bacterium, assembly GCA_014075215.1. Taxonomy (NCBI): domain Bacteria; kingdom Pseudomonadati; phylum Bacteroidota; class Flavobacteriia; order Flavobacteriales; family Flavobacteriaceae; species Flavobacteriaceae bacterium. The sequence continues at coordinate 3,612,581 of CP046177.1, read as the reverse complement.
ATGCATGCATAATAATTTTTTATATATTTGAAGGTCATGAACAAAACCAAATCAATCGATCATCAATTAAGAGCTACCTGGCAAGCAGTTGCCAAACTCTATAATGAGCAAGCTGCAAAACATGATAGTACCATGGCAACGGCTTTCGTATTGCTCAATATAGATTATGAAAACGGAACACCTTCCACTGCTTTGGGTCCCCAGATGGGGATGGAACCTACGAGTCTTTCCAGAATTCTAAAAACCATGGAAGAGAAAGGAGCTATTATTCGGGGAAAAAATCCCGAAGATGGGAGAAGTATTATTATAAAACTGACAGATTTTGGTAAAAAAATGAGAGAAATTTCCAAAGCATACGTCATTACTTTCAATAACAGAATCAGAGAATTTATCACGGAAGAAGAATTGGAAATTTTCTTTAAAGTAACATCCACTATAAACAAATTAATAGCCGATAAAATGATCTATCAGGAAGATAGTATTAATAAAACGGCTGTTTAAATCAATTTAAAACGAATGACCAGAAGAATTAAAAAAGTGGCTATTATCGGTTCCGGAATTATGGGCAGTGGTATTGCCTGTCATTTTGCTAATATTGGCGTTGAAGTACTGTTATTGGACATTGTTCCAAAAGAACTCAACGATAAAGAAAAAGCAAAAGCGTTGACTTTGGAAGATACAACAGTCAGAAACCGCTTGGTAAATAACGCACTGGCTACATCTCTAAAATCAAAACCGTCTCCTATTTACCATTCGAAATTTGCGGATAGCATTACCACGGGAAACATAGAAGATGATATGCGCAAAATCAAAGATGCAGATTGGGTCATGGAAGTGGTAGTGGAGCGTTTGGATATCAAAAAACAGGTTTTTGAACAAATAGAGCGATACAGAACGCCCGGAACACTCATCACATCAAATACTTCCGGAATCCCTATCAAATTTATGAACGAGGGAAGAAGTGAAGATTTTCAACAACATTTTGCCGTAACCCATTTCTTTAATCCACCCAGATATTTAAAATTATTCGAAGTTGTTCCGGGGCCACAATGTAAACCGGAAATTGTAGATTTCCTGATCATGTATGGTGATAAATTCCTGGGAAAAACATCGGTTTTGGCAAAAGATACCCCTGCTTTTATTGGAAACAGAATCGGAGTCTTCGGAATCATGAGTTTGTTTCATATTGTAAAAGAAATGGGGTTGACTATTGAGGAAGTGGATAAATTGACCGGGCCTGTAATTGGCCGCCCAAAATCTGCTACTTTCAGAACTATTGACGTTGTTGGTTTAGATACGCTGGTGCATACGGCAAACGGTGTCAAAGACAATTGCCCGGATGATGAAATGAAAGATCAATTTGTAATTCCCGATTTTGTAAATACCATGATGAAAAACAAATGGCTGGGAAGTAAAACCAAACAGGGATTTTACAAAAAAGTTGTGGGTGAAGATGGTAAAAAAGAAATTCTCTCTCTGGATTTAAACACGTTAGAATACCGCCCAAAGCAACGGTCAAAGTTTGCAACACTGGAACTCACCAAAACCATTGACAATGTCGCAGACAGGTTTAAAGTGTTGGTAGGAGGAAAAGACAACGCCGGAGAATTTTACAGAAAAAGTTTTGTCGCTTTGTTTGCCTATGTTCAAAACAGAATCCCTGAAATCTCAGATGAATTGTATAGAATTGATGATGCTCTGAAAGCCGGATTCGGATGGGAACACGGTCCTTTTGAAATCTGGGATGCTATCGGAGTGGAAAGAGGAATGGAATTAATAAAAGCCGAAGGAAAAGAGCCTGCTGCCTGGATATCGGAAATGCTAGCCTCCGGCTCAAAATCTTTCTATTCGGTAAAAGACGGGGCTACCTGCTATTATGATATTCCTTCAAAAACGCACACTAAAAAACCGAGGCAGGATGCGTTTATCATCTTAGATAACATTCGGGAATCAAAAACAGTTTTCAAAAACTCAGGAGTCGTTGTTCAAGATTTGGGAGATGGGATCTTAAATGTAGAATTCCAATCGAAAATGAATACCATCGGAGGGGATATCTTAGCCGGATTAAACAAAGCTTTGGATATAGCTGAAAAAGAATATCAAGGGCTTGTAGTGGGTAATCAGGCCGCTAATTTTTCCGTAGGAGCCAACATTGGAATGATTTTTATGATGGCAGTAGAGCAAGAATATGATGAGCTGAATTTTGCTGTCAAATATTTCCAGGATACCGTGATGCGTATGCGTTATTCGTCCATCCCAACGATTGCTGCTCCACATGGAATGACTTTAGGTGGCGGGTGTGAACTGTCTATGCACGCCGATAAAGTGGTTGCTGCTGCCGAAACGTATATCGGTTTGGTAGAGTTTGGAGTCGGAGTCGTTCCCGGAGGAGGAGGCTCAAAGGAATTTGCATTGAGAGCTGCTGACTTTTTCAAAAAAGGAGATGTGGAATTGAACGTATTACAAGAATATTTCTTAACCATCGGAATGGCAAAAGTGGCCACTTCCGCATACGAAGCTTACGATCTGGGAATCTTACAAAAAGGAAAAGACGTTATAATCGTAAACAAAGACCGTCAGATTGCCGAAGCTAAAAAACATGCCTTACTATTAGCCGAAGCAGGTTATACACAACCTCCTAAAAGAAAAGATATTAAAGTTTTAGGAAAACAAGCTTTGGGAATGTTCTTAGTAGGAACCGATTCTATGGAAGCAGCGAATTACATTTCCGAACACGATAAAAAGATTGCAAATAAATTGGCCTATGTAATGGCTGGGGGAAATTTATCCGAACCTACCAGGGTTACAGAACAGTATCTTTTGGATATCGAACGTGAAGCATTTTTAAGTTTGACCACAGAGCGTAAGACATTAGAGCGTATTCAGCATATGTTGAAAACCGGAAAGCCGTTGAGGAATTAAGTATTAGGTATGTAGGGACAAAGTATTAAGTATAGCGTATTAAGTACAAGGTATAGCGTATTAAATATGAGGAGTCAAGTATAAAAAATTAACTAATGAAAAACATGTATGATGCACAAATTTGAACAATTAAAAATATGGCAAAAGGCAATGGCCATTGTGGAGAGTTGTTATAAAGTTTCTGAAAATTTTCCCAAAGAGGAAAAATTCAACTTAACATCTCAAATTAGAAGAAGTGCAACCTCAATTCCCTCAAATATTGCTGAAGGAGCCGGAAGAAATACCAACGGAGAATTTAGACAGTTTTTAGGAATTGCTAACGGTTCTTCTTTTGAATTATTAACTCAATTATATCTATCAAAAAAATTAAATTTAATTAAAGAAGAAAAAGTAAACCCAATTATTAACAAAGTAGTAGCCATTACTAAAATGAATTACTCTCTTCAAAAATCATTAAAACCATCTTAATACTCTATACTTTGTACCTAATACTCAATACCTAACAAACATGAACAAACAAACATATATCGTAAAAGCTCACAGAACAGCCGTCGGAAAGGCGCCAAGAGGATTGTTCAGATTCAAAAGAACAGATGAACTGGCCGCAGAAACTATTCAGTATATGATGAAAGCACTTCCTCAACTGGATGTAAAACGCATTGATGATGTCATCGTTGGAAATGCAATGCCAGAAGGCTCTCAAGGACTCAACATGGCACGTTTGATTTCATTAATGGGATTGAATAGTGTAGATGTTCCGGGAGTAACAGTAAACCGTTTTTGCTCGTCGGGTTTAGAAACTATTGCTATGGCAACCGCTAAAATTCAAGCCGGAATGGCAGATTGTATCATTGCCGGAGGTGCGGAAAGTATGAGTGCCGTGCCTATGACGGGATACAAAACCGAGTTGAACTACGATTTGGTAAATTCCGGTCATGAAGATTATTATTGGGGAATGGGAAACACTGCCGAAGCCGTTGCAAACCAGTTTAACGTATCCAGAGAAGATCAAGATGAGTTTGCTTATAATTCTCATATGAAAGCACTACGTGCGCAGGCAGAAGATCTCTTTCAAGATCAAATCGTTCCCATTATGGTAAATCAAACTTATTTAGATGAAAATGGTAAAAAAACAACCAAAAGTTATACCGTAACGAAAGATGAGGGCCCAAGAAAAGGAACCAACAAAGAAGCTTTGGCTAAATTACGTCCCGTATTTGCCGCCGGTGGAAGTGTCACTGCCGGAAACTCATCTCAAATGAGTGACGGTGCTGCATTTGTAATGGTAATGAGTGAAGATATGGTAAAAGAATTAAACCTTGAACCTGTTGCAAGATTGGTGAGTTATGCCGCAGCGGGTGTTGAACCCAGAATCATGGGAATTGGACCTGTTGCTGCCATTCCAAAAGCACTAAAGCAAGCAGGAATGAAACAAAACAACATCGAACTGATTGAACTGAACGAGGCCTTTGCTTCTCAATCACTGGCTGTGATAAGAGCATTGGATTTAGACCGGGAAATTATAAATGTCAACGGTGGGGCCATTGCTTTAGGGCACCCTTTGGGCTGTACGGGAGCAAAATTATCTGTTCAACTGTTTGATGAAATGCGCAAAAGAGAAATGAAAAATAAATACGGTATGGTAACCATGTGTGTAGGAACCGGACAGGGAGCTGCCGGGATTTTTGAGTTTCTTAATTAGTATTGAGTACTGAGATGTTAGTATTGAGGCGTGAGTATTGAGAATAAGATATTAAATTATTTAAAGTATGCATAAGGTTAAAGATTTAAAAATATGTCAAAAATCAATTGAATTGACCAAAGCTGTATATTTCTTAGCTTCGGAATTACCTTCTGATGAAAAATTTGGTCTGAAATCTCAAATAAAAAGAAGTGCCGTTTCTATTTCTTCAAATATTGCTGAGGGGGCCGGTAGAAATTCTCAAAAAGAATTTAAATATTTTCTAAGCATCGCAAATGGCTAGTCATATGAATTACAAGCACAATTAATTTTATTAACAGAATTAAATTTAATAACTAAGAATAGAACACAACCGGTAATTAAATTGTGTATTGAAATACAAAAAATGAATTATTCTTTTCAAAAAAGATTATGATCTCAGTACTTAATACTCATATCTCAATACTTAATACTCATATCTACACTACTAAAACCTAATAACACAATGAAAACAACAAATAAAGAAATTTTACGCGGAGGACAATTCCTGATAAAAGAAACAAATTGTGAAAACGTATTCACACCGGAGGATTTTTCAGAAGAGCAGTTAATGATGAAAGAAGCTGTAATGGAATTTAACAATCGTGAAATCATTCCTCATCGAGCACGCTTTGAGAAAAAAGATTATGAATTCACAGCATCTTGTATGAAAAAAGCAGGAGAGCTTGGTTTCTTAAGTGTATCAGTCCCTGAAGAATACGGTGGATTGGGAATGGGATTTGTTTCTACCATGTTAGTTTGTGAATATATTTCCAGCGGAACCGGTTCTTTTAGCACCGCTTTCGGAGCACATACGGGAATCGGAACCATGCCGATTACCTTATACGGAAATGAAGAACAAAAGAAAAAATACATTCCAAAATTAGCTTCGGGCGAGTGGATGGGTGCCTATTGCTTGACCGAGCCAACTGCAGGTTCTGACGCAAACTCCGGAAAAACAACAGCAGAACTTACGGAAGATGGAAAGTTCTACAAAATTAATGGACAAAAAATGTGGATTTCCAATGCCGGATTCTGTAATGTTATGATTGTTTTTGCAAGAATTGAAAATGATAAAAATATCACCGGATTTATTGTAGAAAATGATCCTAATAATGGAATCACTATGGGAGAAGAAGAGCACAAATTAGGAATTCGCGCCTCTTCTACCCGTCAAGTATTCTTTAATGATACCATGGTGTCTGTTGAAAATATGTTATCCGTGAGAGGAGGTGGATTTAAAATCGCCATGAATGCCTTGAATATCGGACGCATCAAATTAGCTGCCGCCTGTTTAGATTCCCAAAGACGAGTCATCAGTCATTCAGTTCAATATGCTACGGAACGTAAACAGTTCAAAACTCCACTTGCAGATTTTGGAGCGATAAAAACCAAATTAGCCGAGATGGCTGCTAGTTGCTATGCCGGTGAATCTGCATGTTACAGAGCTGCTAAAAATATTGAAGACAGGATTGCACTGCGGATAGCAGACGGAAATACACACCAAGAAGCCGAATTGAAAGGAGTTGAAGAATATGCTATTGAATGCTCTATTTTAAAAGTAGCTGTTTCCGAAGACATTCAGAATTGCTCTGATGAAGGTATCCAAATCTTTGGCGGTATGGGATTCTCAGAAGAAACTCCTATGGAAGCTGCCTGGAGAGATGCCCGTATTGCCAGAATTTATGAAGGCACTAATGAGATTAACAGAATGTTATCGGTAGGAATGTTAGTAAAAAAAGCGATGAAAAGCCATGTCGATTTGTTAAATCCCGCAACGAAGGTAGCAGATGAATTGATGGGAATCCCCTCTTTTGATACACCGGACTATTCGGAGTTATTCTCCGAGGAAAAAGAAATGATCATCAAATTAAAAAAGGTATTCCTAATGGTTGCAGGTGCTGCCGTACAAAAGTTCGGACCTGATTTAGAGCAACGCCAACAATTATTGATGGCTGCTTCTAATATCTTAATTGAAATTTACATGGCAGAATCCGCTATTTTAAGAGCTGAAAAAAACGCAAAACATCTTGGAGAAAATACTCAAAGCGGACAAATTGCCATGGCAAAATTATACTTGTACAATGCGGTAGATATTGTCAATAAAAATGGAAAAGAAGGAATTGTTTCTTTTGTTGAAGGCGATGAGCAACGTATGATGTTAATGGGTCTAAAGCGTTTTACAAAATATATAAACTACCCAAATGTGGTTGATTTGAGGAATACGATTGCCGAAAAAATGAAAACCGAAAACAACTATTGTTTTTAAACGTGCTTTATATTATATTGAGTCTAAAAATTAATTTCACAAAAATTAAATTTAATCAGTTGATATTGAAGAGGAACTCATTTAAAATTTGTAATTTATATAAGAAATTTCAGAATTAAAGCATTCGAGGCCGATTTCTAGTTCAAACTTGCCAAATAACGCTCTGCATCCAGTGCCGCCATACAACCGGTTCCTGCTGCGGTCACTGCCTGTCTGTACTCTTTATCCTGTACATCACCGGCTGCAAATACTCCGGGAATATTGGTTTTCGTACTTTTTCCCTTTGTAATGATATATCCTGCATCATCCATATCGATAGCACCCTTAAACAAATCCGTATTAGGTTTGTGCCCGATAGCAATAAAAACTCCCATTACCGGAATCTCATATTTTTCCCCGGTAAGATTATGTACCACCCGCACTCCATCAACAGTGTTTTCTCCTAATACATCATCCAATTCCGTATGGTATAAAACTTCCAGATTCTCCGTTTTATTTACGCGATGCTGCATTGCTTTTGAAGCCCTCATCACATCTCTGCGTACTAACATGGTAACCTTATTACATAATTTTGCCAAATAGGTTGCTTCTTCGGCAGCAGTATCTCCTCCACCAACAACAACAACGTCTTGTGCTTTATAGAAAAAGCCGTCACAAGTGGCACAGGCAGAAACTCCTCCGCCGATTAGACGTTGTTCATTTTCCAGTCCCAAATATTTTGCAGAGGCTCCTGTAGAAATAATAACAGATTCGGCCACTATCTCCTTAGTGCCGTCGACAACCACCTTATGAATTCCGCCCGCCTTATCTGACAATTCAACTTTGGTTACTATCCCAAAACGCACATCCGTCCCAAAACGTTCTGCCTGCTTTTTAATATCTTCCATCATGGTCGTACCGTCAGTACCATTTGCATAACCCGGAAAATTATCAACTTCAGTAGTAGTAGTAAGTTGTCCTCCCATTTGCAAACCTGTATACATTACAGGATTCATATCTGCTCTGGAAGCATAAATAGCCGCGGTATAACCTGCAGGCCCCGAACCAATAATCAAACATTCAATTTTTTCTGTGTTCTCATACATTATCTTTCATTTTTATAAGAGTACAAATGTACTTTTTTTTGACTTTTTTCCAGATTGAAATCAACTATATTTTTAGTAATAATAACTTTCGCAATCAGAGGATCAACAAGTACCTAAAGTTAAACCTACAACTCCATTCGACAGTATAAAAAACATGCCCCAATATTTGGAGCATGCATTACATTTATGATTACTGCTGTACTACTATAGCTCTACCTTAAAATTCCATATTGTTGTATTTCGGCGGCAGTCATCCAATGAATACTGCTTGCAGGAGCAGCATTAATCGTATAGTAGTAAAATGCCTCTGCGTTGGCCTGGGTAAATCCAACACTTACATAATAGTTAATATATCTTTGATGTTCGGAATGTCCTACGGGAAAATCTGTTGCCTCCTGAGTACCATTACTCCAGGAATGGACACCTATTCTTGCATTTTGCCCCATAGTTCTTGTCCTTCCGGCCAAAAAAAAGTCGGTACCTCCGGAAGCAATTTCTCCATTATCAGCCAGATGAGTATCTATGTTTCTCTGATATACTAAAGCAGAAACTTGCAGATTCGTATCATCATCCGAAGACCCCGGTACATTTATCATATTTATTCTGTTGATATTGGGATAATTTTGAATCAGGCTATTAAAATTAGTCAACGTTGAACTGGATATTTCACCATTCATCTCCACTGTAGTCTGATCTACAGCTCTAAAAATTCCAAACTGGGTTTGTGTTGTCGATGTATTGGTATTATCACTACTACAACTGATCACGATCATAGCAAATAATAGAAGAGAGAACCTTTTTAAAACAAATTTTTTCATCATAAAATGGTGTTAATTAATTATTAAACTAAAAAAGCACATACTTCTTATCTTATACATCCATATACAAAACCAAAGTATGTATCCTAATAATGCATAAAACTCTTAAAAATGATATCTCATTTCCTCTTTAGGTTAGAAATATCACTTTGCAAACCTAAGAATTCATATTTTATTATGTTACGATTATGCAGACGCTATTTTTTGACTTTTCTTACAGTAAAATCTAAAAATTTTAGTATTACTAATTGTTCAAATCATATTCGGAAATTATTATTTTATATCTTAGGGTGTTTAAATATATGGTTTCAGTACCAGCTAAAATGGAAAACAATTAGCTTATCAAATAAATACGTTTGTTCAAGTAACTATTCAATTATTATGGAAACAAGAACTCATATTGACGAACCTTATGTGCTAAAAGAAGAACAAATTCAATTTTACAATACCTACCGTTACATCAAACTAAAGCATGTATTGGATGAGGATTCATTAGCATATTTTAATACGATTATCTCAGAAAAAGTAGAAGCATTAAATCAAGAAAATACTCCTCTTAAAAATAGGTCTACCTATGGCGAAGCCTTACTGCAACTCTTTAATTTATGGGTGAACTTGCAACAAAAAAGAGGGCAATTATTTAAGAGACTATGCTGCTAACTTTTGGTTATACATATTTAATTCAAATTCGTTAATAGTTTTATAGTTTAAATAGGAATGTCTTCTTTTTTTGTTGTACCAAGTTTCTATCCATTCAAAAATGGAGAGTTCTGTTTGAGATTTTTGTTGATAATTGTGCTTGTATACCCATTCTACTTTTAAAGACTTAAAGAAAGATTCTGTTCCTGCATTATCCCGGCAATTTCCTTTTCTGCTCATAGATTGCTGAACTCATCCATTATAGTTTTTTAGAATATTTCTAAAACATTCACTGGGTTACTGACTACCTCTGTCAAAGTGAAATATGAGTTTTTTAGTTATAGGATTATTGGCTACAGCCATATTCCAAGCTTTTACAAAGGTGTCTTCTTTGATTACGTTATCGCTTAAAGACCATCCTACTATTTTACGACGGTATAAATCAATAATAACGGTTAAGTACAACCAGCCCTGTTTGGTATGGATATAAGTAATATCACTTACCCATACTTGATTTTTGCGTTTAACTTTAAAATTTTGATTTAGTAAATTAGGCGATATGAGGTAATTGTGTTTTGAATCTGAGGTAGCCTTAAATTTACGTGTCCTTACAGCATGCAAATGATTTGCTTTCATAATATGGGCTACAGGTGGTTTTGATACGTTATAGTCTAAAGCTTCTAATTCTGTTTTTATTCTTGGAGACCGATAACTGTGATGACTCATTTCAAATATAGCATGTATTTCGATGGACAGCTTTTGGTTCTCTAACCATAATTTACTAGTACCTGAGCTTAACCAATTATAATAACCGCTTTTACTTACACCTAAGATTTGACACATCTTTTCAACAGGAAATTTCATTTTATGCTTTTTTATAAATCTAAATTTTTCCTGTCGCTCGTTGAAAAGATGCTGATCGCCTTTTTTAGAATATCACACTCTAATTCCATATCTGGTAATTGTTTCTTTAAACGAGCTATTTCTTTTTCCTCGTCTGTTTGCTTGGGATTACCCTTTCCCGGAAAACTATTTTTGCCATACTTTTTTTCTTCTCTACGCCAACGAAATAGAACCAAATAAGGAATATCTAATTCCTGGCAAACCTGTTTTACATTGCCGCGGGCATAACTTAATTCTACAGCTTTTTGTTTAAATGTGGGACTGTAATTACGTTTTTGTTTTTTCATAATTCAAAGTTAATTACGTTAACTCTAAATCTCGCTCCTTTATGTCCAGGCTAATGTAGTAAGTTCAAGTCCGGTATGCTACAAATAGTGATGCACATTTAAGTTTGACTTCTTTCTCGAGGCGTTTAAATTTTAACAAAATTTTGTTTAATTATTTTGTTATTTGATTGAACATTTTATATTTTTGTAAATATAATTATCATATCATGGCAAAAAAGAAAAATATCACAAAAGACAATATGATTTCATGGTACATGGAATACGTATTAGAGTATAATAAACAACCCGACTCTGTATTCCATTTTGCCAAAGTGAACCATTTTGATGAAGCTGTGTTCTACCGATATTTCGGATCTTTTGAAGCTCTTGAAAAAGAAATTTTCAAAGCTTTTTTTGACAACACCGCTAACCTGTTGCAAAAAAATAATGATGATAAGAATTTTGATGCTCGCAATAAATTACTCAGTTTTTATTACACTTTTTTTGAGAATTTAACAGCCAATAGAAGCTATGTGGTTTATGCACTAAAAAATAAAAAAGATCAATTAAAAACGCTCAAAACTTTATCGGAATTAAAAAGATCTTTTTCCGAATTTATAGAAAGTTTGGATATAGAAATCATTGATTTGAAAGAAGAACGCTTAGAGAAATTACAACATCGAGGAATTAAAGAATCTGCCTGGATTCAATTGCTGGCTACTATTAAATTTTGGTTAGAAGACTCTTCGCCTGCTTTTGAAAAGACAGATATTTTCATAGAAAAATCAATAAATGCCAGTTTTGATTTGATGAATATAACTCCCTTCAAAAGCGTAATCGATCTGGGGAAATTCTTGTTCAAAGAAAAAATTCATATGAATTAATTTGTATGAAAACCATTGATAAAATACCTACTTCTAAAATCCAACGTGCCACAAATTTGGTGCAAACCGGAGCAAAAGTTGGTGTGAACTATATAAAATATTACGGTGATAAGATTACCAAATCCGAAGAAGAAGCCAAAAATCGATTAAATCAAAACAATGCAGAAGATATTTATGACGGCCTAAAAAAATTAAAAGGAAGCGCCTTGAAAGTTGCACAAATGCTAAGTATGGAAAAGAGTATCTTGCCGCAAGCTTATGTGGAGAAATTCTCACTGGCACAATTTTCTGTCCCTCCGTTATCTCCTGCTCTGGTTATCAAAACATTTAAAAAATATTTTGGAAAACATCCTGATGACATCTATGATAAATTCAATGCAACATCTGTGAATGCTGCCAGCATAGGGCAGGTGCATGCTGCGGAAAAATACGGGAAGAAATTAGCCGTTAAAATCCAATACCCGGGAGTGGCAGAAAGCATTGCGTCAGATCTGGCTTTGGTAAAACCCATCGCCACAAAAATGTTTAATATCAGAGGAAAAGGTTCCGAAAAATACTTTAAAGAGATTGAAAACAAATTAACGGAAGAAACCAACTATATATTGGAAGTTCAGCAAAGTCAGGAAATCGCAGACAAATGCAAACACATACCTAATCTTATATTTCCAAATTATTATCCGGAATTATCATCAGATAGAATCATTACAATGGATTGGATGAAAGGTGAACACCTTTCCGAATTTACCAAGCATAACAAAGACCAGGAATTATCAAACAAATTAGGACAAGCACTCTGGGATTTCTATATGTATCAAATTCACCATATAAGAAAAGTTCATGCTGATCCGCATCCGGGTAATTTTCTGGTATCTAAAGAAAAAACGCTAATTGCCCTCGATTTTGGTTGTATGAAAGCAATTCCCAATCATTTTTATACCCCCTATTTTGAACTGGCCTCAAAGGATAACTTAACAGATACCGAATTCTTTACCAAAAAGTTATACGAGCTGGAAATTTTAAGAGCAGACGACTCTCCCGAAGAAATTTCATTTTTTACAGAGATGTTCCATGAACTGTTAAGTTTATTTACGCAACCTTTTAATACAGCCGTTTTTGACTTCTCCGATGCTACTTTTTTTAATAAAATTGCAGACCTTGGCGAACGATACGGTAAAAATACCGAATTACGAAAAATGAATGGAAATAGAGGCTCAAAGCATTTTATCTATATGAACAGAACTTTTTTTGGTTTATATAACCTGATGTTTGACCTAAAAGCAAAAAATATAAAAGTTCATAATTTTATTAATCTTCCGTTATGACACCTAATGAGACCTTCGCAAAATTGATTTGGTAAAAAAGTTTGACACCCGAAGAAAATTTTCAAACGGAATAACTCATTGGTTTTGAGGATTTAAAATTTTCGAGAAGGAAGAAATTTGAAGCCAAATCAATTTCAATACGGAATATATCACTATTTTGCAAAAGCCTCCTAATAATCTTTTTTAACTGCATATTGGAGGTTTTTGGTTTTTTATATTCAATGGATTCAAAGATTGAAGGATTCAAAGGATTGAAAAAAATGTTCTAATGATTCTTCGTAAGTACCTAAACAAACATTCAATAACTTTGAACTCATTTAAACTTTTTGGATTTAAGCGAAAATTAGAAGTTTTTAGGGCTGTTGAAGGATTTTTTGAGTTGCATAGCAGCACTACGGAAGGAAAAAAAGACAAAAACAGAGCGGAAAACAGTAATTTTTTAGCAAATTGAAAAAGTTTAAATGAGTTCTTTATCAATCTGTGAAATTAAATTATAAAAAAATGATAATATTTTGTTAATTTTTGTTTAACTTATTTTTTATTTGTTTAAACATTTTTTATCTTTGAGGTGAGTAAGATATGTAGTTTAATTACAAAAAATACATTTTTAATTATAAAGACTAAATATTTATACGTATCTTCCAAAATTCAGACCTATACAGGTTATAGTATCTTTATATAGATTATAACTAGGTAGTTCTGAAAATATAAGTAACATTTACAAATAATCAATTTATGGATATCGTTGAAAAAGCCCTGGAGTTTGAAAACAGAAAACACAAATTTGTAACTACAAGCGATCGTATTTTAGCATCCAGAGAAGTGAAAGGCTTAATATTATCTATCAATGAGATATATAAAGAAACAAAAGATGCGAATCTTATGGATATTATGAAAAGGTTGACAGTTATCAAGCAAAAAATAGAAAAAAGGCTAAAAGGCAGACCCACGGCAGCATAATAAAATGAGCGAAACTATTATTGTTGGTGGCAGTAAAGGGATAGGCAACGCTATTTTAAAAAAGTTGCTGGAAAATGACCAAAAAGTTATCAGTATTAGTAGAACCTTTCCTGATGTAAGTCATGTTAATGCAACGCATTATTTCTGTGATGTACTGGAGGATATCTTGCCCGATGTAACCTCCGCAGATAAATTAATTTACTGTCCGGGCAATATCAATCTAAAACCTATTTCCCGTTTAAGCATTGACGATTTTAGAAACGATTTTGAAATTAATGTACTTGGAGCCGTTAAAGCAATTCAAAAATATCTTCCGGTTTTAAAAAAAGGAAAACATCCTTCTATTTTGCTATTTAGCACAGTAGCTTCAAAATTAGGGATGCCTTTTCACGCAAGTATTGCTACATCAAAATCCGGAGTTGAAGGCCTTGTAAAATCGTTAGGAGCAGAACTGGCTCCTACTATTAGAATAAATGCCATAGCTCCTACGATTACAGATACAACTATGGCTGCCAAAATCTTAAGAAATGACAAAGCGATTGAGACCATTCAACAACGACATCCGTTAAAAAAATTCTTACATCCCGAAGAAGTGGCAGATATGGCAACTTTTTTACTATCGGAAAAAGCCGGTTCCATGTCAGGTCAAATTTTTGAAATGGATTGTGGTATCGTTAGTTTTAAAATATAAAAAGTAACTAGCGTATGATTCATACTATTTTAACTTTTACTTTCCTTAAAAAACACAGTTTGAAAGTTGAGCATTCTCAAATGACTTTTACTCTTTTCAGCTTTCTAACTTTTCAACTTTAAACTGTATTACTACGGATATAACACCTAAAATATGGATTCTATTTACAACATATCAATAAAATCGCTACAAGGCGAAACGATACATTTTTCGGATTTTAAAGGCAAAAAAATCTTATTTGTAAATGTAGCCTCCGAATGTGGATTTACACCTCAGTATAAAGCTTTACAAGAATTATATGAAACGTATCAAAATATTTTAGTAGTAATAGGAATACCATGCAATCAATTTGGGAAACAAGAACCGGGAACTTCCGAAGAAATCCAAAAGTTCTGTAAAATAAACTATGGGGTTTCTTTTTTGATTACCGAAAAAATTGACGTCAAAGGGAAAAATCAGCATTCTTTATATACTTGGCTCACAAAGAAAATACATAACGGGAAAAAGAATTCTTCTGTAAAATGGAATTTTCAAAAATATTTAGTAAATGAAAATGGTCGGTTAATCGATTATTTTTATTCCATAACATCGCCTACAAGTTCAAAAATCAAAAAATATTTACAATAGATTATGTTTGGGTTATTTAAAAAGAAAACCGAACTGGAAAAACTACGGAAAAAATACCAGAAGCTAACCAAAGAAGCTTATCATTTACAGTCTGTAAACAGACGTGCCAGTGACCAAAAATATGGAGAAGCACAACATATTCTCAATAAAATTGATGTACTGAAAAAAGGTTAATGAAGACAAAAATAAAATATTTGATAGTATTTCTATTCATCAACTTCGGTGGATTAGCTGTTGGTAGTTGGTTAATGAATAATGGCCCGATGACATCGTGGTATCAGGGATTAAATAAAGCTCCCTGGACACCGCCGGGATGGGTTTTTGGGGTGGCATGGACAACTATAATGATTTGTTTTTCAATCTATCTGGCCGAATTATTTAAAAAGCATTATTCAAAAAACCTACTTTTCTTGTTTATCATACAGGTTATCTTAAATGTGAGTTGGAATTATATTTTTTTCAATCAACACCAGGTTTTAATCGGATTAATTATTCTTGTACTTCTAACTTCGTTGATTTTCTTTTTTTTTTTTCAAGAAGAAAGTTCATAATTATACTTTTTTGCTGCTACCCTATATCATATGGCTATGCATAGCTACATCGTTAAATATGTATATTCTTATTCATAATTAATATGAAAATATATACACTCCATAAAAAACAAAACCTGCCTGTTTCTGCGGATGAAGCATGGGAATTTTTATCAAACCCGGCAAATCTAAAAATCATTACTCCGGATGATATGAATTTTGAGGTGCTCTCCGGAGCAGACAGACCCATGTTCGCCGGACAGATCATTCAATATACCGTAACTCCTGTCTTCGGTATTAAAACAACATGGGTTACAGAAATAACACAGGTTACGGATAAAAAGTATTTTGTTGATGAGCAACGTTTTGGCCCCTATTCTTTGTGGCACCATAAGCATTTTATCAGAGCGATAAAAGGCGGCGTTGAAATGGAAGATATTGTTGATTATAAACTTCCTTTTGGAATATTCGGCCAAATATTTCATCCTTTTTTAATAAAACCAAAGCTGGAAGAAATCTTTGCATACAGGCAGCAAAAACTCATAGCTTTATTTGGAGAATATAAATAATCTATCGTGAAAAAGATTTCTGTTTTTTGGTTTAGAAGAGATCTGAGACTAGCGGATAATACAGGGCTATTTCATGCCTTACATTCAAAAGTACCGGTACTCCCCATTTTTATTTTTGACATACATATCCTGGAAAAATTACCTGAAAATGATGCCAGAGTAAGCTTTATATATGATGAGTTAAAAAAATTAAACAAAAAATTAGAAAAATATCAAACAGGAATCGCTACCTATTTTGGCAAACCTTTGGAGATTTTTCAAAGTTTGTTGAAAGAATTTGAAATAGCATCCGTATATACAAATCACGATTATGAGCCTTATGCCTTACAGAGAGATCAGAAAATAAAAGAATACCTGCAATTAAAAAGTATCTCCTTTCACAGTTTTAAAGATCAGGTGATTTTTGAAAAAGAGGAAATCCTGAAACCGGATCATACACCGTATGTTGTATACACACCCTATTCAAAAAAATGGCTGGAAAAATACGAATTACAAAAAACCGGGTTTTATCCTTCGGAAAATTTAATCGGTCAATTTTTAAAAAATCAAAAAATCCCCTCAGTAAGTATCAAGGATATGGGGTTTTACCCGTCCAAAATAAAAGTAAAAGATGCTCATATTGATACGCTGCTCATTGACGAATATGAAGCTACCAGAAATTATCCTGCTCTGGATCAAACTTCAAGACTGGGGCCACACCTGCGATTTGGCACGGTAAGTATCCGAAAAATAACTGCAAAAGGAGCAAAGCAATACCACGATGTATTTTTAAAAGAATTGATTTGGAGAGAGTTTTTCATGCAAATATTATGGCATTTCCCGCATACATCAAAAAAATGTTTTAAACAAAAATACGAACGTATTGAATGGCGAAATAATGAGGAAGAATTTAAAAAATGGTGTGAGGGAAAAACCGGCTATCCCTTAGTAGATGCCGGAATGCGGCAATTAAATCAAACAGGATTTATGCATAACCGGGTTAGAATGGTTGCAGGCAGCTTTTTATGCAAGCATTTGTTGATAGACTGGCGTTGGGGCGAAGCCTATTTTGCAGAAAAACTACACGACTATGAAATGGCAAGCAATGTAGGCAATTGGCAGTGGGTTGCCGGCTGCGGCGTAGATGCCGCTCCGTATTTTAGAATTTTTAATCCGACTACCCAAATCCAAAAGTTTGATGCACAATTCGCATACATAAAAAAATGGGTGCCGGATTTTCAGGAGCTGACATATCCTGCTCAAATCGTTGACCATAAACAGGCAAGAGAAAGGTTTATCAGAACATATAAAAAAGCTTTAGACTAAAATTTTTGCAGATTTATAAATGTACATCTATATTTGCTGTGCAAAATCGGGATGTAGCTTAGTCCGGTTAAAGTGCTGGTCTGGGGGACCAGAGATCGGAGGTTCGAATCCTCTCATCCCGACAACTTTTAAATCCTTTGTTTATAAGGTGTTCGGAAGACTTCAAAAAATAAGTGTGTCAAATTTGTGGCACGGATGTTTAACCTTTTTTGCAACTGGATTCATTTTCAGAAGAAAAAAATATCCATAATTCAAAACACAAAAAATTCAGCTTTTGTGGACTACACACCGGTTGGAATTAAAATTTTTTTTAGCCCTCTAATGACTCAACAAAAAACAGTGACTATAATTATGATGTAATCCGTAAGTTCATTCATTATGTTTGATAGAGAGCCTTCTTTATTCTTTAGAGAATCCAAACTATTTTCTATACTTGATTAGTTTTTTCCATCTTGTTTTGTCATATTTGTGACTTTCATTTTAAGGAATCTTTGGTAATTGGTACACAAACTTGCTAAAAAATGAAAAGACAAGAAAGGATTCCTCTATTTTCAATCTCTATAATAAAAACAAGTATGTAAAATCAAAAATCAAAGCCAAATTAATTTTCAAAATCCCCCATTTTATTTGCAATAGCTATTAGAATAATACTGTTTTAACTTTGATCTTACTCAATAAAGTTATATCTTGTTGTCATGGCAAAGCAAATAGATATAGACATAGTATAGAGTTTGAGTACACTAAAAAAACTCTTACCCAAGCAAACAAGTATTACCAAAAGAAGCCGTATCAAAATGTTGCTTTTGATACATCAGAAAAAAGTGATTTACAGCAAAGATATGGTTCCAAAGCTTAAGCACTGTCGTAAAACTATTTATACCTGGATAAAGGTATATAGAGATGGAGGCTTAGAGTTATTATTGTCCAGTAATAAAGGGGGTAACAATACTCCTTTAATAGAACAGGGTACAAAAGAAGCATTGGCAGAGAAACTTTCAGACCCACTGGCACAGATTACTAGTTATACAGAACTGCTTGACTGGGTACAGGAGCATTACCAATCCAATATTAACTATGCCACACTCTATAAGCACTGTCGTGTACACCACCATAGTGTTTTGAAAGTAGCAAGGAAATCACATCACAAAAAAGATGAGCAGGCTGTGGAAGCCTTTAAAAAAACTACCCCATCGACTTAGTGAGATTAGAGACAGTCTAAATAAAGATAAGTATGATAGTTTCAATCTTTACTTTCAAGACGAATCTCGTTTTGGATTGATGACCAAACAGAAAAGAGTATTAGTCTCCAAAGGAATTAAACCTATAGGGCAATATCAACACAGTTATCAATGGTTATGGCTATGGGGATGTTTCTCTCCCATTACAGGAGATAGTTTCTATTGGGAAACCCCGTTAGTATCTAATGACATTTTTGAAAACTTTCTTGAAGATTTTAGTAAACAAAACCCTAGAGAACTCAAAATCGTTATTATGGACAATGCTGGATTCCATGCTTGTCAAAACATTACAATCCCAGACAACATAAAACTCATAAGAATACCGCCATACGCACCTGAGTTAAACCCTGCTGAAAAAATATGGCAATGGATGAAAAGTAAAGTGGTAATGAAACTATTCAAAGATGTTGAAACCTTACAGGAGAAAATTACACAGATGGTCAAACAATTAACACCAAAACTTATCAAATCAATAACAAGTTATGAGTTATACACTCAAACTTTTTTGAGTAATTTTAAAGTCTAATAGGTATAACTATATTTGATAATAACCTCTTAAACCCTAATATATAGAAACCAATGAAAATCAAATTAGTATTCAATTGAGCATGGATGAATTTGCTGCTATTTTATCAATCTTAAAAAAAATCAATCAGTCCAAAAAATCACCAACCCTTCCAAGCAGAGCTGAGACAGCTATTGAGACAACATCTTGGCAGTTACTTTTACTTAAGGATGCGATCTTTCTGAAAAAGAATGACTGCTACCACAAAGTGAATTATAAAGACATCATCTTTGTTAAGATGGAAAGCAACTATTGTGAGTTTTATACCCAATCAAAAAAATACCTTTATAAAATTACACTAAGTAGGTTATTGGAACAATTACCTCAATATTTCATAAGAATACACAGGAGTCATTTGATAAATCTTTATCACCTGGAAAAATTTTGTCTCAATAAAAACCAATTAACTATTGATGGTTTTACCCTTGTATTCGCAAGAAAATACAAAAAGCACTTCGCTAATCTTGTTTTGTCAAGCTAATCTAATTGAACTTATCTAAAGTCTTTTAATTCATTGTTATAAGTAGAAATATTTCAATTTTAGGTTGATCAATGCCGAAATGAATATATCATTAAATCATCATTTAAAACCATTGAATGATATATAAGTACCATTCAATGATTTCTTTTGATCAGTCAAGAAATTTTAATGAAATTTATAACAATTATTTTCATATCCTATTACCGCTAAAAATCATAAGTAAGTCAACTCCTTTAAAAATAAAGTTATAATGGTGAAATTCTCCCTGCAAAACATTTCAGAAGCAATTAACGATACTCCGAAAAACTATTGGAGTAGCAAGAATTCCAACCGTATTCCCACTACGAGATGGAACATAGGATACACTTTTGATTTCCTATAATGAGGGTCGCTATTTTATTTAATTAATTCAGGTCATTGCTTATTTTGATTTTCTAGGTCAATAATGTGTTTCACACTTGGTCAATGAAACTGTAGTTAATGTAAATACAATACTTTTATCTGTGGCAAATAGGTTTGAAAAATGAAAATAAATACAATTGAAAGAGAAATGGTAAAAGTTGAAAATTAACTAATCAATAATGGAAAATATCACAAAAAATACGACACATTACAATGGAAAAGCTATTTCTGCCTCTCTAAGGTCTTTTATTGAAGAGAACTTCCTTGTCTCTTTTGAGGAAGAGGGTCTTGATGATGAAACCAATCTTTTCGAAACAGGCATTATAGATTCATTTGGTTTGGTAGAGTTAATTACATTCATAGAACGTAATTTCTCAAAAAAATTTAGTAGTGAGGAATTAATATCGCCTTCCCTATCCAGTATTACAGGTATGATATCATTAATTGAAAAATAATCTTCATGGTACAGAAATTTACTAAAATAATTAGATGCAAAAAATGTGTTCTCCCGAGTACCTTTCCGAACATTAGCTTCAATAAAGACGGTATTTGTAATCACTGCCTTTTCGAGCCACCCAACCATAGTGTGTCAAAAATAAGGGAAGAGATGGAAGAGTTGTTTAAAAAAATAGCAGATCTTCCCAAATCCGAATACGATTGTATAGTCGCCTTTAGCGGTGGTAAAGACTCAAGTTACACACTCTGGCTATTGTCTGAGCATTATGGACTGAATTGTCTTGCTGTTACCATTGATAATGGTTTTCTCTCGGAAAAAGCCTTAGAAAATTGCCGGATTTTAACAGATCGGCTAAATGTTGACCATGTTTTTTTTAAGCCCGCTTTTGAGTTTATGAAAGATTTATACAAGAAAAGCTTGAGCGGTGAATTGCATGTAAAAGCAAGTATTAAAAGAGCAAGTTCGGTTTGTAATTCCTGTATAAATCTAATCAATAAGCATATGATTAAGACAGCACTGCAACATAAATGCCATTTGATTGCAGGAGGTTATATTGGCGGTCAGGTTCCAGCTGGTACTGCCATCATGGAAATTGATATTAGAAACCATGTTAATATGCCCAATCAATACTTAAAAAGACTGGGGAAAGATGCAGAACGTTTCTTTTCGGTAAAAGCAGCAGAACTTTCAGAAAACCAAACACCATTGTATGTTATCAACCCGCTTATTTCTATTCGCTACAAAGAAAAGGAGATCATAAAAAAGATCAGTACGTTTGGTTGGACGATGCCTAAAGATACTGGTAAAAACTCAAGCAATTGCTTACTGAATGACTTTGGTGTCTACTGGCATTTGAACAAGCACAAATTTCACCCTTATACATGGGATATAGCGGACCAAGTCCGAAAAGGATTGATGAGCAGAGAAGAGGGATTGATTAAAGTTGACGAATCGCCTGAAATGGAGCAGTTTAGCAATATTATGCAAAAGCTTGAGATAGATAAAAAAGAAGTATCGGTATCATTTGATTGATTAAGATAAAATAGTTTGACCCCTAACCCTCTAAATACAATGTGCGGTATCGCAGGTTTTTTGGCTCCAAAAAGAAACTCTTCTCAATTTGTTGAGTGGCTTACTTCCATGATCTCTGCAATACATCACCGCGGCCCCGATCAAGGTGGAATTTTTTTTGATCATATTGCAGGATTAGGCTCAGCACGCTTGGCCATTATTGATATAGACCATGGCCTTCAGCCCATGAGTGATGAGAATAAAAGATATTGGCTGGTATACAACGGAGAAATTTTCAATTATATTGAATTACGTGACAAGCTATTACGCCAAGGATGTACTTTCAGGACAAATTCGGATACAGAGGTACTTTTAAATGCTTTAATAAAATGGGGAATTAACTGCCTATCTCACTTAAACGGGCAGTTCAGTTTTTTGTTTTATGACAGTTATGAAAAATGCCTTACCTTTGCCAGAGATCCTTTTGGTGAACGCCCGTTATTTTATCTGAATGATGAAAATGGTATTTATTGTACATCTGAAATTAAATCTCTTTTCAGGTTACCTTTCATTAAACGAGATTTTGACACCGATGCCATTAGTCACTTGTTTCAGCATTGGGCTCTTCCCTACGACAAAAGTTGCTTTCAAGGCGTCAGATCATTGCCTCCGGGGCATTACGGAGTCTATTATAATGGTTCACTAAAAATCTCACCTTATTATTATTTACCGATTAATGACAGCCGGTCAACCGAAAATTTTGAAGAAGCAAAAAAAATAGTGTATAAGAGCCTGAAAAGAAGTGTGCAAATCCGTTTGCGTAGCGATGTTGAAGTGGGGGCCTATTTGAGTGGAGGTATCGATTCCTCAATTACCACATTACTCGCCAAACAAGCAACTACAAAACCTTTACACACTTTTTCTATTGAATTCGCAGATTCGACCTATGATGAAACCAGTTATCAACAAGAACTGGCAACATATTTGGGAACACAGCACCATAGCATTCGCATTCACAATAAAGATATTGTTTCAAATTTTGAAAAAGCCATCTGGCATGCGGAAACAGCACTGTTCAGAACAGCACCTGTGCCTATGTTACTATTGTCTGAGTTGGTCAACAAAAATGGAATTAAAGTAGTATTGACTGGAGAGGGAGCCGATGAAAGTTTTTTAGGTTACAATATTTTTAAAGAGACCTTATTACGCCATCAAATGAGCAAAGGTCTTAGTGATCATGAAATCCTGAAACACACCTCCGGATTGTATCCTTATCTGGATCATTTCAACGAAGAGCGCAGGTTGACTCTGGTAAATTTTTATCGCAGATTCACAAAAGAACAAACACCACCATTATTTTCTCATGAACCTCGTTTTTCCAACGGGGGCTTTTCCCAAAAATTGCTGGATATCAATGGCATGTCAAATCATATAAATAACACTTTAGCTGATACCATGCTATCTGTCTATCCTGATCTCAATAACAAACACCCTTTAACCAAAGCACAGGTACTAGAATTTTGGACACTCTTAGGGGGTTACCTTTTGTCTTCACAAGGGGATAGAATGTCTTCTGCCCATAGCTTAGAAAGTCGCTGTCCGTTTCTCGATAAAAATGTAGTAGAAACAGCTTGGAGATTACCCCATAAGTTTCGCTTATCAGAAAAGGGCCAGGAAAAATATATTTTGAAAGAAATTTTTCGCAATCAACTACCAGAAAGTATCATCAACCGTCACAAACAACCATATAGGGCACCAGACAGTGCTGTGTTTTTAGATCGCCGTTATTCTGACTTTATGAATGATTTACTCTCTTCTGAGAGCATATTAAATTGTGGAATTTTTGATGAAAAAAGAGTCGGTCAGTTTGTAAAAAAATTGTTAAACACATCCAATGAAAACATCAGTCCACGCGAAGATCAAGCTTTCATACTGTTATTATCAACTATATCGCTCCATCGTTTATTTATTGTATCAAATACCATTACAAAAGAAAACAGGTATGGAAAATATCTACGGGTCATTGATGGAAGAAATCTTGGCAAACCAAAAGAATTAGACCACCAAATACTTAGTGAAAGACAATTTTAGAGAAGTATGCAAAAAAAGTCAACAAATCAAAAAAAATCAGGTAACTATAATAGTTCAGGAGTCGCTATCATAGGGATGTCTGGTCGCTTTCCTGGATCAAAGAATAGTACTGAACTGTGGGAGAACCTAATTGATCAAATAGATGTTATTACCGAAATTCCCAAAGAACGTTGGAATTGGAAAGATTATTTTGGAGATCATCGTACAGAGAAAAATAAAACCAATTCCAAATGGGGAGGTTTTTTAACCGACATCGACAAGTATGATGCCGCTTTTTTTCGTAACTCTCCAAAAGAAGCTGCTCTCATGGATCCCCAACAGCGTTTGGTCATGGAAGAGACATGGCGTGCCATTGAAGATGCCGGATACAAGCAATCCGATCTGGCAGGTAAAAACATTGGTGTTTTTATAGGCGTCTGCAACAACGACTACAAAACCCTCTTAATGGAACATGACGAATTATCCGTTCATGCTTCAACTGGAGGTGATTTTTCAGTGATCTCTAATCGTATTTCACATTTTTTTGATTTTAATGGTCCTAGTATTGCCATAGATACTGCCTGCTCCAGCTCATTGGTCGCCTTGCATCAGGCCGTTAAATCTATTGAAGTTGACGGCTGTGATATGGCTGTTTCTGGTGGGGTGAACCTTTGCCTTACACCAAAGCGATATTGTACTCTAGCACCCTTTCTATCTTCTGATGGTCGGTGTAAAACTTTTGATGAAAGTGGTAATGGTTATGTTCGATCTGAAGGTGTAGCCGTACTTTTACTAAAATCTCTTGAAGGAGCCGTTAAGGATAATGATCATATTTATGCTGTTATCAAAGGCAGTGCTGTCAATCACGACGGGCAAACCAATTTCCTTACCACACCTAATCCCAATGCACATGCCAGACTATTAGTAAGTGCCTGGGAAAAATCTGGTATTGACCCCAAAACGATCAGTTATATTGAAACACATGGCACCGGTACTCGTGTAGGAGATCCCATCGAAATTAATGGACTTAAGAGAACGTTTCAACAGCTCTATGAAAAATGGGATTATGACGATCCGAAAGAACCGCATTGCAAATTAGGCTCCGTAAAGTCAAACATTGGTCATTTAGAATCAGCAGCCGGAATAGCAGGTGTGTTTAAGGTACTTCTTGCTATGAAGCATAAGATACTGCCAGGGAATCTGCATATAAAGGAAATCAACAGATACATAGAGTTGAACGACACACCATTCTCTATCGTTACCAAAACTCAAAACTGGAACACTTTTATGGATGATTCAGGAAAAGAAATTCCACGCAGAGCAGGTGTGAGTTCTTTTGGTTATGGAGGCGCCAATGCACATATAGCTTTAGAAGAATATGTGCCGAAACTATCACATCCCATACCTGAAAGCGATCAACAGTTACTTATTTTACTATCTACCAAAGGGAAAGACCAGCTAAAAATAGTCGTTAGGCAACTACTTGATTTTCTGGAGAGACAACCTGAAACACAATTGCAGGATATCGCCTATACCTTACAAACAGGCCGCGAATCTATGGCTGAAAGACTTGCAATTGTAACACAAAACCTCAATGATCTGAAAGAAAAGCTAACCCGATACCTCAATGAGGAAGAGACAGAAACTGTCTATTATGGCAAGTTTAAAAATAACAAATCCGAATTGCCAGATAGCCAAAAAGCACTCGTAAAAGAGGCTATTAAAAAGCGTGATCTTCATAATTTGGCAAAATTATGGATCAAAGGTCAGAAGCCGAACTGGGAACTTCTCTATTCAAAACAAAAACCAAAACGTATCGCTTTGCCTACCTACCCTTTTGTAAAAAAACGTCATTGGTTACAACATAAACAGGATACTCTTAATGGATCGGCAAAGAAAAAAATTCATCCTTTGATAGGGAGCAATACCTCAACGTTGAGTGAACAAAAATTCACTACTGTATTTACAGGAGAAGAGTTTTACCTGACCGATCATGTTGTTGCAGACCTAAAAACATTACCTGGGGTCGCTTATTTGGAAATGGCTCGTGCTGCTGGTGAACTGGCAACAGAACAGCCGATCACCAAACTAAGTCATATTGTATGGGCAATTCCCATTACCGAACCCAATACGCCAGTTCATATTAGTCTCTATCCTGCACAACAAGATCAAGTTGAATTTGAAGTAAGTACACTCAAAGAAGATCAGGAACGGAGAGTCCATACGCAGGGAAAACTGCTGTTCTCAAATAAAGTTACCGAAAATATAAATTTCATTGATATTGAAGTCCTTAAAAATCGTTGTCCAAACTACTGGGATGCGCAAAAATGCTATCGTAAATTTCAGGATAATGGTCTTAGCTATGGCCCAACTTTTCAAACCATCCGGGATTTGTACTACAGTGAAAAAGAGGCTTTATCTGTACTGGAATTGCCTCAGACTTTGAATGACTGTTTCGAAGATTTTACTTTACACCCTTCCATTATGGACGGTGCCTTACAAACCGTAGTAGGACTTGACCAAAGTAATTCTCCCGATCCTTCTCTTCCTTTTTCTCTGAGCGAAGTGGAGCTACTGGGGTCACTGCCCGACAAGTGCTATGTGTATGTTCGTCGTATCAATGAGGTTGACTCTCTTGTCAAAAAATTCAATATCTCTATTCTTGATGATAAAGGTATAGAAAAGGTTCGCCTATCCGATTTTGCGATTCGAACTTTGAAATCCGACAAAGCCAAACAGGAAAATCTCTATTGTAAACACATATGGAAAAAATCAGAATTAGATGAAAGTATAAGTAATAAAAAAGAACCTTTCGATCTAACCTTATTGTTTGATAAAGACAATAGCAGCTATGATTCTTTTAAGGAGAAATTGGATGAGACCTTTATTTTGGTTACTCCTGGGAAAAGTTATAAAAAAGTAGATTCTCAAACGTATATCATCCACCCAGATAAATCAAATCACTATGTAAAGTTATTGGTTGATATAAAAACACATTACAATCAACTTCCTGATCGCGTAATTCACTTATGGTCTCAGGATGCATATAGCGCTAAAAAAGTAGCATTGAATATGCAGCTTTCCCAAAGCCTTTTTTCCGTTTTTTATCTCAGTCAGGCTTTTTTTGATCAAAGACCTTTAAAACCAATTCAGTTTCTTTATCTGTATTTGGACTTTGGGGAAATACAACCTCAATATGCTGCTTTAAGTGCGTTTACAAAATCTATCCATTTAGAATTTTCCAAGTTAAAATTTAAAATAATTACTGTATCTGATTCAGAAAGACAAACCGATATTGCAGTAAAAGAATCCCTGCTCAATGGTGGTACAGAAATCAAGTATCAAAGTAACCAGCGCTTCGTTAAACAACTACAGGAATTTGACGGTACACAACAGAGCTCTAAAATAACCGAGTTAAAAACAGAGGGCGTATATATCATCACTGGGGGAGCTGGAGGCTTAGGGTTAATTTTTGCCAAATATTTGGCAAAACAGTACAATGCCAGATTGGTTTTAACAGGACGTTCCAAACTCAGTCATGAAAAAGCCAATACAATAAAACAACTCAATCAATCCGATGCTAAAATAATCTATCGACAAACGGATATTTCCAAAGCCAGCGATGTAAAAGACCTTATTGCCAATACTAAAGCTGATTTTGGAAAAATCAATGGAATCATTCATGCTGCTGGAGTCATCAAAGATGCGCTGTTTTTCAAGAAAAAGACTGAAGAAATTACCTCAGTTTTAGCACCTAAATTGTATGGTGCTGTTTGGTTGGATGAATTCACCAAAAATGAGCCTCTTGATTTTATGGTATTCTTCTCCTCCATTGCTGCGTCATTCGGAAACACAGGTCAATGTGATTATGCCTACGCCAACGCCTTCATGGATCATTTTGCCGAAAAACGTGAAATATTGTGTATAAATAAAAAACGCTTCGGGAAAATAATTTCCATCAACTGGCCCTTATGGGAAAGTGGCGGGATGCAAATTGATGAAGAAACAGAAAAAATACTTGCTGGCACTACGGGAATGCGAGCCATTTCAAATGATCTGGGATGGAAGGTTTTCAACCAGGCTTTAAAGCATGATAAGAATCAATTTATCATGATTTCGGGCAATTATTCAAAGCTTAAAAAATGGATGGGATTTGAGGTTAAAGTGTCAAAGCCTACAGCAAAAATACCCTCTTCCGATATTCCTCAGACAGATCAATTGGTAAAGAAATTTCAACCGGATATACTAACTATGATTAGTGAAATTCTCAAAATTGATGTTGAGGATATTGATCTTAATGATGATATAAGCGAGTATGGTTTTGACTCCATGGATTTTACTCAATTGGCCAACAAACTTAACAATCAATACGAACTTGAATTAACACCAACGATATTTTTCGAATACCCATCAATAAGTGAGTTCTCTGATTTTTTATGCCTCGAACATGAAAATCAATTAGCCAATTATTATGGTAGCAATATTGAAACAACTTCAGCAACATCAGAAGATACCACAATAATACGAGAAGAAGTTTCTACTCTGGTTGAAGAAACTGAAATAAAACTCAAAAGTCGTTTTATTCCACTGCCAACCACTCAGCAAAGCATTCCTAGCTCAACACCAATAGCTACGACTTCAAATAATACCCATACAGATATTGCTATTATAGGTATGAGTGGCATAATGCCGCAATCTAAAAATCTGGAAGATTTCTGGCAGCATTTGGAATCTGGAGATGATCTAATTAGCGAAGTTCCTATTAATCGCTGGAATTGGAAGATGTATTATGGTTCTTCACAAGGGATCAATAAAACCGAAGCCAAATGGGGAGGCTTTATTCCTGATGTGGATAAGTTTGATTCCTTGTTCTTTGGGATTTCTCCCAGAGAAGCAGAGTTGATGGATCCTCAGCAGAGGTTATTCTTGGAAACCGTTTGGAAAACAATTGAAAATGCAGGGTACAAAGCTTCTGACCTATCCGGTACCAAAACAGGTGTATTTGTTGGAATAAGCACACATGATTATGACGAGTTGGTTAAGAAACATCGCTATGAAATAGAGGCTTTTAATTCAACGGGCTGGGCACACTCTATTACAGCAAACCGTGTTTCCTATCTACTCAACTTACATGGTCCGAGTGAACCGATTGATACCGCATGCTCAAGTTCTTTAATCGCCGTCCACCGGGCCGTAGAGGCTATCAGTAGTGGTACTTGCGATACGGCGATTGCTGGAGGTGTTAACCTGACGTTGACTCCCTCCTTAACCATTTCTTTCAGTAAAGCAGGTATGCTAAGCAAAGACGGACGTTGTAAAACATTTGATGAAAGGGCTGATGGTTATGTGAGAGGTGAGGGAGTTGGTGCTGTCTGGTTAAAACCTCTGGAGAAAGCACAAAATGATGGCGATATCATCCATGCCGTGATAAAAAGTACTGCCGAAAATCATGGTGGTCGAGCCAATTCATTAACAGCACCTAATCCCAATGCCCAAGCAGAGCTATTGGTTGATGCCTATCAAAAGACAGGTTTTGATCCTGCTACTATCGGCTATATAGAAGCGCATGGTACTGGTACCAGTCTTGGCGACCCAATAGAAATTAATGGGCTTAAAAATGCCTTTACCAAATTATACGAGCAATCTAGAAAATCTTTACCCGAAGTACCACATTGCGGAATAGGTTCGGTAAAAACTCACATTGGTCACCTAGAATCGGCTGCCGGAATAGCTGGTATCTTTAAGGTGTTACTTTCCATGAAACATAAAATGCTTCCTGGTAATTTACATTTTGAAACGTTAAACCCATACGTTCAATTAGAGGGTAGTCCTTTCTATGTTGTTTCTGAAAATAAGCAGTGGGAAGCTTTAACTGATCATTCAGGAAACAAAATACCACGTAGAGCAGGTGTAAGTTCTTTTGGGTTCGGTGGTGCTAATGCCCACGTAGTTCTGGAAGAATATGAAATGCAATACAACACTGCTAATAGTGTGTCTTCTGAACAAATAGTGGTTTTGTCAGCTCAAAATGAAGAACGGTTGAAAGCGTATGCTGAACAGATTTTAGATTTTATTGATAAAAATCCAAAAATTCAATTAGCGGATCTGACCTATACGCTACAAGTAGGCCGTGAATCCATGCCTGAAAGATTAGCACTACTTGCAAAAGACATTTATGAATTAAAAGAAAAGTTGAACGGATATATAGAAAACCAAAAAAGTACAGATGGTCTTTATCTGGGCAATACCAAAAAAAATAAGACAGCATCTGCATTACTAATCGAAGGAGAGGCAGGAGAAGCCTTTCTAAAAATAGTAATGGATAAAAAAGAACTTGCCAGAATAGCACAACTTTGGACGGTTGGAATAGAGATAGATTGGAAATTACTTCATATAGATCAAAAGCCTCAACGCATTGCCGTACCCACATATCCTTTTGCCAAACAGAGGTATTGGATAGATATTATGGAATCCAAAACGATTGATGTTGCAGCTAGGCCCATCATGTATTCTGAAACCGGGTTAGATAAAAGCTCTGTCAATACTGATCAGCCTTTCACATCTTTAGCTCAAAACTCAGAGCTGTTAAACATAACTGATGAAGGCATGGTATTAGAAAAATTGCAGAAAGATATACTGGCGATCTCTGCAGGCATTCTAAAAATAGATGCAAAAGAAATTGATCTATCCGAGAATCTTATTGACTATGGTTTTAATTCGATAAGTTTTGTTGAATTGTCCAATGCTATCAATAAAAAATATCAACTGGAGATCACACCTTCCTTGTTTTTTGATTATCCGACGATTGATGAAATAGGGAATTTCCTATATAAAGAATATCTAGATATACTACTTGACTTTTATAAAAATAATAGTGGATCTACCCACAAAGTGCTTACTAATGGAAAGGCAGCGGTTGAGAATGAAAGAGAGTTAGCAGGATTGCCGAATTAAAAGCAGAAGCGATATTGGATGAGGCTATCGATCCCGACCAGCTTGTTTTTAAAGAACTCCCTCCATCACCTAATGTTTTGCTCACCGGAGGAACAGGCTTTTTAGGGGCTTTTTTGATTGAAGAACTACTGAAACAGACTAAAAGCGATGTACACTGTCTTGTCCGTGCTGCTGACCTGAAAGCAGGCGAGGAACGCCTTTACAATAACTTGAAAAAATACGGTGTATGGCAGGAAAATTATAAAAAACGAATCAGTGTATTGTTAGGCGATCTCTCCAAGCCTCAATTGAATTTATCTGATAGTGAGTTTCAACAACTTGCTGAAAAAATGGATGTTATTTACCACAATGGAGCTCACCTGAACTACATCTACCCATATAAAGGACTGAAGGCTGTTAATGTAGACAGTACACGGGATATTTTGCGCCTTGCTGTGACTGCCAAACTAAAACCGGTTCATTATGTCTCTTCCATCGTTGTAGTCTCTTCTTCCTATTATGCTCAAAAAACCATTGATGAGAATACTTCGCTAGATCATGTCGAAGGTATGGAGTTGGTATATGCTCAGAGTAAATGGGTATCAGAGCAATTGGTTTTGGAAGCCGGGAAACGCAGTGTTTCCATCAGCATCTACCGCCCGCCGTATATCTCCGGCCACAGTGAAACCGGTGCTTGGAATACGAATGATTTTATCTGCCGACTCCTCAAGGCAGCCATTCAAACAGGGTATATGTATGATTTGGATGCAGTATTTGATCTTTCCCCGGTCGATTATGTCAGCAAGGCCATTATTAATCTGTCTGTACGACCTGAAAGTTACGGAAACGTGTTTCATCTAACGAATCCAAAACCTTGGGATTGGGTTGAGGTGGTACAATGGTTACGGTCTCTCAATTATGATGTAAAACTCATTCCCTATGCGGATTGGCTCGACAAGATGTAACAGGTACAGCAAATACCGGATGATCCCCTGCATTATTTGCTTCCGTTTTTTTCAGCGCGTCATGGTAAAGAGCAACTGACTGTTCCGGAACTATATACAAAAGCATGGCTGCCTTATGTAGATAGTCAGCTAACCCGTGAAATTCTTACCAAAGAAGATATTGCATGCCCCCCGGTCAATAGTCATTTAATGAAAACCTATTTTGATGTATTAATTAAACAAGGTTTTATTGATAAACCACGAAAGAAATACAGTAAGACTAAATAAAATATGATATGAATTTTTTATAAAACCAATAAATCATGAAAAAAGTATGTGTAATAGGGGCCGGCCCTTCCGGGATAACGGCCGTCAAACAGTTAAAAAGATGAAGGTCATGATGTACAATGTTTTGAGAAAGGAGAAATCATCGGGGGCGTATTTGCCTCAAGAGGCACCTATGACTCCTGTCTGTTAACGGTTTCGAACCATTTTATGGCCTATTCCGATTTTATGCCCAAAGAAGAAAAGCTGCACTTCTGGACCTGGAATGATTATTTCCGCTATTTGGAACGATACATAGAGAAATTTGACCTGGGCACTGATATCCAACTCAATACCGAAGTTGAAAAAGTGGTTAAGAAGGATAAAAAATGGCAGGTGCATACTAAGAGTGGAGATACCAAAAAGGAGTTGCTTTTTGACCACGTGGTCGTCAGTAGAGGATCCTTCCAGAAACCTTATATACCCGATATTCCGGGTATTGATAAGTTTAAGGGCAGTGTTTATCGCTCCCGAGAATATAAGAACAGCGAACTTTTTATAAGTTGTAAGGTACTGTGTGTGGGAATGGGAGAAACTTCTGTCGACCTGACTACCGAAATAGCCGACTTGGCGGAAAAATGTACGGTTGCGGTCAGGCATCCTTACGGCTCCAAAACCATTGATATGTATACTATCAGAGCATCGAACACCATGTCTCACTACGCCGATGAAAAATACCACAGTAAGATATACAATAATTTTTTCAATCTCGAAAACCCCGGCCATACATTTAATGGCAAAATAGTCTCTGGAAGCCGGCATGGTATCGGATCAGGTGATCACCAAAAACGACCACCCTTTTGCTGCTATGGTAGATGGGAAATTGCAAACCAATGTTTCCGGGATTAAAAAATTTGAGAGCAACAAAGTGATCTTTAATGACGGTGTTGAGGAGGAGATCGACACCATTGTATGGTGTACGGGTTTTAAGCTGGAATTTCCGTTTTTACCGGAAATAAATTGAAATGAGTTCAAATGGGTACACTTTTTGAAAGGCATGGCAGCATTTATAAGAAAAATAACAAAGTATGAACAAATAATTTTTAAAATTTAAACGAATAAAAGTCCGAATCTCAAAAAAATGACTATATTTGAAGGTGACTGACCCTCAAAATACTCATATTTTAATGGAAGTATTATAAATTCAGGAAACAATACTGGGTTTGGGTTCGTCTGGTTTGGTAAAAATCCGGATCAAAAAGAGATAAAATTGCTAAGGAATAGGTTCGTGAGTAAAATTCAAAAAAATGAGTTGTTAAACTATAAAATATTTAATGCCATTCCTCACTTAAAATTAAAAACTACCTAATAATTATGAACAAATATATTGATAGCGCACGGGTAATGATTCCACCAGCCAGCTCAAGAAGTATTTTGCAACAAAAAGTAGGGGTAACGGATGTTTCCGTAAACTATTCCAGACCCGGGAGCAAAGGGAGAGTTATTTTCGGAAATGTAGTTCCGTACGGAAAAATATGGAGAACAGGTGGCGATTTAAATACTAAAATTACCTTTAGTACGGACGTTTCTTTTGACGGGCACTTTCTGAAAAAAGGAAGGATCAAGACTAATTGTTGTGTTTATGCAAAAATTGTAGTTAATCTATAGAGGAAGAATTCTGTGTTTTTGACCCCTCTAAATTGTAATCTAAAGGCTTTGATTTTGGCATTGAAAGATTCTGCCGCTGCATTAGTACTTCTATTAATGAAGTAATTCAATATTGATCTATAGTTAAGCCTGATAGAGTTTGCTATGGTATTAAAAGCCTTGTATGCTGTTTGTTCTACATCTTTATACCAATGCGCTAGTTTTGTATAAGCGACTTGTATTGAGTTTGCTGTGTTGAAGATATTTCTAAGTCCTTGTACGAGCTTAAAAGCTGTTTTGATATCAGGATATCTTTTAAAGAGGATGTTAGCTCTTACTCTTTGATCTTCTGTCCAATTACTTGGTGCTTTGTAGAGTAAGTATCTGCTTCTAGCCAAGAGTTGCTTTATGGTATCTCCATTTTCTAATATTTCAGGGTAATATTCTTTGTTATTGGTTTTGGCAAGTTTGATCCGTTCATTTTCTGTATCTATGGCTTCCCATCGATGTTTGATCCTAATTTCTTGAAGTGCTTCTAGAGCTAGTTTCTGTACATGGAATCTATCGGTTACTTGTATGGCTTTGGGGAAACACCGTTTGGCAATCAGCTTCATGGAGTTCGCCATATCTAGGGTAATTTCTCTGACCTTGTTTCTTTTCGCAGATGAGATTTTAAATAGGTGTTTGATAATAGGTTCTGCTTTGGTAGTAGCTATGATCGCCACAATACTTCCTTTCTTTCCTTTAGCTTTTTTATTGGTAACGATGGTGTAGAGTTCTCCTTTTGATAAGGCTACTTCGTCGATAGATAATCGAGTTCCTATATTCTCAGGGAAGATCAACCACTCTTTGGCATGAGACTTTTCCTTCCACTGTTTAAACTCACTCAAATAATCTCGATACTGCCTTTGGAACTTCTTCCCATTCACGCCATAGATTCTTGCAATGGTTTTGCAATCACTCTTCTCAGTATCGACTAATCTCTTTTAAAAAAGCAGCAAACTCACCTGTCATGCGAGTTCCCTGAGCTACTAGATTCCAATCTCTTTGAATGATTTGCCTAGTCTCTTTATCTAACCATCTACGTCGCCTTACGTGAAGATACACAGTGTTTCCACGCAAAGGAAAGTCTTCAATAGTAATCTCTTTGTGGAAACCATGAGCAATTACATTAGGATTTATGACTTCTTTAGGAACAACATTACGCTCTTCAAAATACAAATGAAGTTCCTCATTTCGATGAGTGTGTCTTACCAAATCAAAATGTTCTACGAGCATCTCAGGTAAGATGAATTTTAAAAGGTCTAAGGATAATTCCAATCTCTGTTTTTTTTTACAAAGATCAAAACTTTAATTCAATCCACACAAAACTTTTGACCCTGATCCCTAATTGCTTCGTTTCACTCGCAAAGACACACTTCATTCAATCTTCAATTAACAATTAATCTTCATCTGAACTCACACACAACTTTTGTGACTGATCCAAAAGGAACCTATGCGCTATATGCCATTCCCGACGAAAAATCCTGGGAAATGATCTTTTATTCCTATACTGAAAACTGGGGGCTTCCTAAAAAATGGGATGAATCAAAAGTAGTTACTCAACTAAAAATAACTCCTCAGGCTTTACCTATGAAGATCGAGACTTTTACCATCACAATAGATGGTATTACTAATGACAGTGCCGTTTTGGGATTGTTATGGGAAAATACCTATGCAGGTATTAAATTTGAGGTTCCGACCGATGACATTGTGATACCAAATATCAAGAATATACTGGCAAAAAATCCAAAAATGGCAGATTATTACAATGCTGCAATGTATTATAGCCAAAATAATAAAGACATGAAGCAAGCGCATGAATGGATGGAAAAAGCAATGTCTATGATGAAAAGGCCATTATTTCCGCAATTTAGGGTACTATCACTTATCTATGCCAAAATGGGAAATACAAAGAAGGCTGTGGAAATGGCAAGAAGATCTTTAAAAGATGCTAAAATTTTTAGGAAAGAAGAATATATTAACCTGAATACAGCCTCCTTAAAAGAATGGGGGGCTTTATAATTATAAAATATGTTATCTAAAAAATATTATTCCGAGTTTTAAATTCGCAATTATTGAGTTTTTAGTTGCTTATAATCAATTATTCATATCTTTTTAACAAAATTTTAAACCCACCTAATTATGAAAAAAAATACTGCTGAAGCGCAGGTAGTTATTCCATTACCCAGCCCAAAAAGTATCTTAAAACAAAAAGTAGGGCTAACGGATATTTCTGTAGAGTATTTCAGACCCAGGAGCAAAGGGAGAGCTATTTTTGGAAATTTAGTTCCGTACGGAAAAATTTGGAGAACAGCTGCCAATGCGAATACCAAAATAACTTTTAGTACGGACATTTCTTTTGACGGGCACTTTCTGAAAAAAGGCACCTATGCACTATTTGCCATTCCTGATGAAAAATCCTGGGAAATGATCTTTTATTCCGATACCGAAAACTGGGGAGCTCCTAACGTATGGCATTATGCAAAAATTGCTGCTCAACTAAAAATAACTCCTCAGGTTTTACCTATGAAGATTGACACTTTTACTATAGCAATAGATGATATTACTGATTCCAGTGCCGTTTTGGGGTTGTTATGGGACAATACCTATGCAGGTATTAAATTTGAGGTTCCGACCGATGATATTGTGATCCCAAATATCAAAAATACTTTGGCTGAAAATCCAAAAGCCATGGATTATTATTTTGCTGCCGTGTATTATAGCCGGAACAATAAAGACATTAAACAAGCCGGTGAATGGATGGAAAAAGCGATGTCTATGATGGAAAGGCCTTCATTCCGGCAGTTAAGGCAACAATCAATCATCTATGCCAAAATAGGAATGAAAGAGAAGGCTGTAGAAGTAGCAAGAAGATCTTTAGAAGATGCTAAAGTTGCCAAGGATGAAGAGTTTATTAACCTGAATATGGCTTCACTAAAAGAATGGGGAGCTATATAACGAACTTATTATGACTTTTTATTTAATCAATTATTGGCATCAGAAAGTTTGAGGTAAGATCGCTAGGTTTTTAGTAGTGAATACAAAGTATTATAACCCGTTGTGCATTTTGATAAAATTCGTCAATTCGAGTAAATTTTTCGATTGAAAATGAGAAAAATTTGTATCGAGAATAGGATTTTTGCTTTAAATATGTTCTCGATACGATTTTTCGCAGCTCAAAATCACTCGAACTGACGTTTAAATTTACTTTTTAGTTCATGTCTCGTCCTAAAATAGGGCTACAGTTAATTATTAAAATTTATGCTACATTTTTGTGCACGTAATTAGGTGTTTTATAATCTAAAGATAAATGTAATCTTTTATTATTATATAATTTGATTGCATTTTTTGTTGCTTTTTTGGCGTGATTGATATTTGTAAATGTTTGGTCGAGGAAGAATTCATCTTTTAAAATTCCGTTAACTCTTTCGGCCATTGCGTTTTCGTAGCAATGATTTTCTTGGGTCATACTGATTTGTATCTTTTTTCTTTTCAAAATTTGAGTATAAACATTGCTACAATATTGTATTCCTCTATCAGAATGATGTATGATTTCTTCGGTATTTTTAGTTTGATAAATAGCTTTATTTAAAGCTCTAACACAGCCTTTAAGTTCTAAACTATCACTAATATCATAGCCTACTATTTTTCTTGAATACATATCAGTAATAAGTGCTAAATAACAAAATCCATTTATAGTTCTTATATAGGTAATATCCGAAGCCCAAACTTGGTTAGGTCTATTAATGATCAGGTCTTTTATGATATTTTTATATTTATAAAAACGATGGTAAGAGTTGGTTGTTTTAGAAGAATATTTTTTCCTTCTAATTAACAAATTATTTTCTTTTAAGATTCTAAATAACTGGTCTCTACCTATATTTATATTCTGTTTCCTAAAATCATTATGTAAGGATTTCATTAGCTTTCTAGTACCTTCTCTGGGTAATGTTTTCCTGCTTTTTTTAACAAGCATTATTACATTTTGTTCTATTTGTTTTTTAAGAACAAACCTTTTTTGATATTTGTAATAAGCATCTCTTTTTAACTCGAAAGCATTACAAATAGTAGCGATGGCGTACCTTCTTTTTTTTCTATTAATCGGTGCTATTTTCATTAAGGCTTTATGTTTAAGTTTTTTTTTAATTCTTCAACATTTTTATAGCCAAGATTTTCAGCAGCTACTTCAAGATAACTATCATTCACAAGTTTATCTAGATCCTTTTTAATAAGAAGATCTTTGAGTTGTTTTAGCTCTTTTTGAAGGGCTTTAATACGGGATAATTCGTCGTCTGTTTGCACGGTTACACGGGTGTTCATTAAATCTTTACGGTCATATTTTTTAATCCATACGTTTATCGTACTAGATTGTATGCCGTAAGTTAAGGCAATTTGTCTTTTGGAATGGTTTCCTTTGGTAAGTTCTGCTAATACTTTGAGTTTAAAACTCTCACTATAACGTCTTACATATCCATCATTTTTATACATATACTTGTTGTTTTTTGTATACATATTTCAGGACGGGTCATCAAAATGCACAACGGGTTATTATATACAATGTACAAGAAATGTTAAGTTTTAAATGAAAAATGAATCCATTATCAAATTTTCAAATGAGCTCATTTACATACTAACAAAGAAACGGTCTTGTTTCAAAAGTTTCGGACACTAGTGATTTTTAACCGGAAATAAATTGAAATGAGTCCAAATGGGTACGCTTTTTGAAAGGCATGGCAGCATTTATAAGAAAAATAACAAAGTATGAACAAATAATTTTTAAAATTTAAACGAATAAAAGTCCGG
This sequence comes from Flavobacteriaceae bacterium, assembly GCA_014075215.1. Lineage (NCBI taxonomy): Bacteria > Pseudomonadati > Bacteroidota > Flavobacteriia > Flavobacteriales > Flavobacteriaceae > Flavobacteriaceae bacterium. The sequence continues at coordinate 3,574,214 of CP046177.1, read as the reverse complement.
ATCTCAAAAAAAATGACTATATTTGAAGGTCACTGACCCCCAAAATATTCATGTTTTAATGGAAGTATTATAAATTCAGGAAACAGTACTGGGTTTAGGTTCGTCTGGTTTGGTAAAAATCCGGATCAAAAAGAGATAAAATTGTTATGGTAAAAGTTAAAGCCTGCCATTCTGGTGTAACAATAGTTAGTAGGTAGCTGCCTTTAAAATTGTTGTTTAACTCCAGATTGAGTGAAGCACTGCACTCTAGTTATGAGTATTATTAATTATTAACCCACATAAATCTAATCTATTATGGAAAACATGGAAATTATTGAAGCGGAAAACAGTATCCTTGAAAGTGCAAACAGCATTATCCGGGGAACAGAAACTGAAAACAGTATTGAAGTAAAAGATCTGTTTAATTTGGTACAAAATCCTGATCAGGTGGAATAGACTCCTTATCCCGGATCCAAAGGTGTGAGCATGCACCTCTTGTATGAAAATAAGGGTGAAGTTTCTGCTCATTTGTTCAAAGTAGAGGCAGGCGGAGAATTGCTTGAACACTTATATACCGGTTATGAGCATATCGTCATGTTATCCGGAAAAGTAACTAAAACCTGTACCGACAAACAGGTAATCTTCCAAGACAAAGGGGATCTGATCATTTCAAAACCGGGAACAAGGCGTTGGAGTTCTATTGAAGAAGGAGGAATAGGCATATTAATATGCGAAAAGCCAAAACGCTTTTCAAATTAATAACAGGGGTTTTTATGAGAACTAAATCCAAGAACATGTTTAAAAAATAAAGTTTTAGACATGCTCTTTTATTTGCGCTATTCTTTTTTTTAAATGAATTCAATGGATAGTTTAGTATATCTATTACTTGCCTTATTTATTCTCCTGTTTACTAAAGCCTATACAAACATTTATTAAATCATGTAAAATAAAATGAGAACAACGAATTATGATCTTGAAAATCCGTTCAACTTCCCTCCCATTCAATTGGACCGGCTACACTGGTTCTCAAAGGAAAGCCTGGGAGATATTCCGGTTGTTGACATGCAAAAATTAAACAGCAAAGAAGAACTCACTGCCTTTATAAATGAAGTTCTGGAGAAAAAGATCTTCTGTATAGAAAATCACGGTATTGAAGAATATCTGATAGAAGAATTACTCAATGTCCACAGAGCTTTCTTCAGCCTGTCGGAAGAAGAGAAGGCAAAATTCGTTCCACCCGATATGAAAATCGACGTCGCAGGGTATAAAGGATTCAAAAAGGGAAGTGTTGCAAAAGTCTCCGGAACCGGAGAGAGTTTTGATCAGCTCATGCAATATGTGTTTTCTGTCCACAATACAGACGTCACATATCCTAATGAGACATTCGGGCGGGTTTGTAAATTATATACGGAAAAAGTAACCGCTCTTATCCGGCTGCTACTCGAAAAATTATTTGATGCGCTTCAACTCATTCCATCCGATTTTACCTATACCAAAGAGGTCCAGGAGTTTTTTTTAGAGAAAGGATTTACCCGTAATATGACACTTTTGTACCCGGCAGTTGAACAAGATGAAGACGCCAGGGAAAGGATGACCAGCCATTATGATACCAGCCTCATCACGATATTGTACCAGATTCCTACCCTGGGAAAATTTTCTGAGGATCCTTATATCGGCTTTGAATTGGAAGAGGAAGGAGAGAGAATCCCCATACCTCCTGTAAGAGGTACCTTTCTGGTCAATTTTGGAGAATTGATCCATCATCTTACCAATGGAGTGGTTGAGGCAAACTATCATGGTGTAAGAATTCCCACTGAGGAAGAGTTGCCTGAAAGTGAGCGAATGACTATTGTAAGTTTTTATTTTCCCGATCCGCAGACAAAATTAAAACTGTCAAAGATTAAAGGGAGTATTTCTTACAATGCCATACAAAACGGAGATTTGAAAGAAGGCCAGGAAGTTACCCTGGAAGTGTTGAGAAAAGCCATGTTTAAAAAGTATTTTACTTATTGATAACGTAAACTCATGCTTAAAAAAAATTTTCCAAACAAAATGGCTTTCATGACAGGATAAAAAGCGTATCGTCTATGGCTGCTAAAAAAGACCTGTTTATTCTATTATTAATAGCTATTGTATCGGTTGGTAGCATTATTTTCCTTGTTCCCATTGGTACATTACCTCCAATAGGGACGTATATCTGGAATGTGCCTCCTGAATATGTAAAGCTATATATCAATTTTCATTGCTTTGGCATTGGTCTTAGAAGCCTACTATGGGAATGATAAAATTACCGCATCCAAAATTAAATATAAGGGTATCAACATGCAAGTAACAGGGTTGGCCATAGTTGGAATTATTGGCGGTTTTATAGCTTCATGGACAGCCATAGGCGTAGGTGAATTGATAGCATTATACCTGTTATTTATATATCGAACCAGTATAGAAACTGCCATAGCCACAGGGGTGTTGCCATCTTAGCTATTGATTCTGTTCTGGGTTTCATATTGCACATCCGCTTAGAGCAGATCCCCTGGGGACATGCTGATCTTTACAATACCGGGAGTACTCTTTGGAGGCTATGCAGGAGGAAAAGCAGGAAAGCATATGGATAATTATCTGTTGAGAGTTGTGCAAAAACGAGATCGCCGTGTATTTTATAAAATATCTCCGTTAAGATGGCTTATCATTATAGTGATTACCATTGATGCGGGCCTTATAATTTTACTATGATAGTATTTATTTCCTAATGAAGCAAAACCATTTAAAAATATATATCGGCAAGAAACACACAGTATTCTGTCTGATGAGCAACAATAAACTTTATAATCACTAAAAAACCAAACAGTTATGACGGATCAAGACTAATTGTTGTGTTTATGCAAAAATTGTAGTTAATCTATAGAGGAAGAATTCTGTGTTTTTGACCCCTCTAAATTGTAATCTAAAGGCTTTGATTTTGGCATTGAAAGATTCTGCCGCTGCATTAGTACTTCTATTAATGAAGTAATTCAATATTGATCTATAGTTAAGCCTGATAGAGTTTGCTATGGTATTAAAAGCCTTGTATGCTGTTTGTTCTACATCTTTATACCAATGCGCTAGTTTTGTATAAGCGACTTGTATTGAGTTTGCTGTGTTGAAGATATTTCTAAGTCCTTGTACGAGCTTAAAAGCTGTTTTGATATCAGGATATCTTTTAAAGAGGATGTTAGCTCTTACTCTTTGATCTTCTGTCCAATTACTTGGTGCTTTGTAGAGTAAGTATCTGCTTCTAGCCAAGAGTTGCTTTATGGTATCTCCATTTTCTAATATTTCAGGGTAATATTCTTTGTTATTGGTTTTGGCAAGTTTGATCCGTTCATTTTCTGTATCTATGGCTTCCCATCGATGTTTGATCCTAATTTCTTGAAGTGCTTCTAGAGCTAGTTTCTGTACATGGAATCTATCGGTTACTTGTATGGCTTTGGGGAAACACCGTTTGGCAATCAGCTTCATGGAGTTCGCCATATCTAGGGTAATTTCTCTGACCTTGTTTCTTTTCGCAGATGAGATTTTAAATAGGTGTTTGATAATAGGTTCTGCTTTGGTAGTAGCTATGATCGCCACAATACTTCCTTTCTTTCCTTTAGCTTTTTTATTGGTAACGATGGTGTAGAGTTCTCCTTTTGATAAGGCTACTTCGTCGATAGATAATCGAGTTCCTATATTCTCAGGGAAGATCAACCACTCTTTGGCATGAGACTTTTCCTTCCACTGTTTAAACTCACTCAAATAATCTCGATACTGCCTTTGGAACTTCTTCCCATTCACGCCATAGATTCTTGCAATGGTTTTGCAATCACTCTTCTCAGTATCGACTAATCTCTTTTAAAAAAGCAGCAAACTCACCTGTCATGCGAGTTCCCTGAGCTACTAGATTCCAATCTCTTTGAATGATTTGCCTAGTCTCTTTATCTAACCATCTACGTCGCCTTACGTGAAGATACACAGTGTTTCCACGCAAAGGAAAGTCTTCAATAGTAATCTCTTTGTGGAAACCATGAGCAATTACATTAGGATTTATGACTTCTTTAGGAACAACATTACGCTCTTCAAAATACAAATGAAGTTCCTCATTTCGATGAGTGTGTCTTACCAAATCAAAATGTTCTACGAGCATCTCAGGTAAGATGAATTTTAAAAGGTCTAAGGATAATTCCAATCTCTGTTTTTTTTTTACAAAGATCAAAACTTTAATTCAATCCACACAAAACTTTTGACCCTGATCCCTAATTGCTTCGTTTCACTCGCAAAGACACACTTCATTCAATCTTCAATTAACAATTAATCTTCATCTGAACTCACACACAACTTTTGTGACTGATCCGTTATGACACCGGAAAACGTATTACACTATTTATCCGATCACGAAAAGCATGCGCGTGCTTCCATTTCTTTTGTACCCAGCGAAAATACCATGTCGCCCATTTCGAGGTTACCTTTTATTTTGGACAATTATTCCCGTTATCATTTTGATTATAAGCCGATGTCTCAGGCTTTCCGTGGTGACAGGGGTATTGACAAGATTAAAGAAGAAATTCTCATTCCGCTATTACAAGAGTTGACAAAAGCAGAATTTATCAATCTGAAAGGGATTTCGGGGATGAATTGCTTGACGGTAGTGTTGGCAGCCTTAACGGATATAGGAGATACGGTAATTTCCATTCCTGCAAATATGGGCGGGCATCCTAGTACACCTATGATTGCAAAGCGTTTGGGGATTCGTTTGTTAGACATGCCCATGTTATCTCCCCATGACTTGGATTTGGATAGACTGGAAACCATGATCAAAAAAGAAAAACCACGTTTGATCTATATTGATCAATCCACCTTTTTGTTTCCCATTGATCCGATGCCGGTACGTCAGTTGGTCGATCAACATTCGCCGGCAACCTTAATCCATTTCGATTCAAGTCACTTGAACGGTTTGGTTCTCGGCGGAGCTTGCTGGAATGCTCTTGACCGGGGTGCAGATTCTTTTGGCGGATCAACCCATAAAACGCTACCGGGGCCGCATAAGACATTCCTAGCCTCAAACCAAAAAGAGATTATTGAAAAAATTAATGATAAAATGATCTATTTCGTCAGTCATATTCATGCAGCCGGACTTGTTTCTCTGACATTAGTGCTACTCGAAATGAAGCATTGCGGCTGTGCTGATTATGCAAAGACCGTGGTTGAAAATTCAAGGGCATTTGCATCTTTATTACACCGACATGAGAAACTCCATGTTGCGGAAGCCGAACGTGGTTTTACCGATTGCCATCAGTTGTGGGTTACTCCCGAATTGGATAATGACCCCTGGGAAATTACCGACAGGTTACATCGTTGTGGTTTGCTGATTAATAATTTTGACGCTTTACCGGGAATCAATGCTCATACTTTCCGCCTTTCTATGGCCGAGGCTACCAAACTTGGCTTGAAAACTGAAGAAGTGAAAGAATTGGCGGAGATATTTATCCAGGGGCTGGATACCGGAGTTGCCGAAAAAGATGTGGCTGAGCGTGTAAAAGGGTGGCGTTTAAAGCACCCAAAACCTGAATATGGCTTTACGGAAGAAAAATTAAAAACGATTGATTTCCCTTTTCCTTTGGAGCAATTTTTACAAATTTTTAATCCTTAGAAAGATGAGGGGAAAAAATAATAGTATAATATTTAAAAAAATAGTGCCATGCCCTACGATATTATAGCCGATTTCAGAAGTGATACCGTCACGCGTCCTACGAAGGCAATGTATGATGCTATCTGCAATGCTAAATTGGGAGACGATGGTTTCTCCGATGATCCTACGGTCATTGCCTTGGAAGAAAAATGTGCCGGACTCAGCGGAAAAGCTAAAGCTTTGTTCTTCCCTTCGGGGATTATGGCCAACCAAACAGCGATCCGGGTATTTTGCGATCCGGGACAGGAGATCATTCTTGAAGAAGACAGTCATATGTTTAATTATGAGAAAGGAGCCTTGGCATATGCTATGATTCAAACACGTACCGTAAAAGGCGTTCATGGGGTCATAAAAATAAGCGATGTAAAGAAAAGGATAAAAAAAGCGAGTAAGTATCAACCGGGAACCGCTTTGTTATGTATAGAAAATCCTCATAATATGTCCGGCGGTACCATTATTGATCAACAACATGTTATGGACTTGTGTGATATAGCACATCAAAATGAAGTTCCTGTATATATGGATGGAGCCCGGTTGTTTAACGCCCAAATAGCAAGCGGTATACCTTTTAAGGAACTTGCTGCTCCTGTAGATGCCCTTATGTTTTGTTTGTCTAAGAGTTTAGGTGCTCCGGCAGGTTCTGTATTGTGTGGTGATCGCTTGTTTATTGAAAAAGCGCGTGGTGTCAGACAATATCTGGGAGGTACCATGCGCCAGTCCGGTATTCTGGCAGCCTGTGGGTTGGAAGCCTTGCGCCTTGAAAATATCAACAGGCTAGCAGAAGACCACGAACGTACCCAATTACTCGCACAAAGCCTTTCTGCACTCCCCTATTTTTCATTGCCAAATCCTCGTATCACCATCAATATGTTTTACCTGTCTATTGATGAGCATGCACCTTTTGATAGCCATCAACTGGTAAAAGACGCCAAATCAGAAAATATTTTACTACTGGCACCTAATGCCCGTACACTTAGAATTATGTGTCATAAAGATATTAATGATCAGGATGTAAAACACCTGGTTTCATTTTTACAAAATTATACTATTAAATATGAAACGACTGGAAAATAAAGTAGCTGTTATTACCGGTGGTGCAGGAGGCATAGGGTTGGCTACTGCTGCCCTTTTTATTAGGGAAGGCGCTAAGGTGTTGCTTGTTGATTGTGATGAAAAAACGTTACAAAAAGCTTTACATTCGATCAATAGCGATGCGGCAAGTTATGCTATAGCGGATGTCACTCAACCGGAGCAGGTACAAAATTATGTCAATAAAGCCATTGAACGCTACGGACATATTGATGTTTTCATTAATAATGCGGGCATTGAAGATGATCCTTCACCTGTTACCGAACATAGTATCGAAACCTTTGACAAAGTAATGGCCGTCAACGTAAAAGGGGTTTGGCTGGGGCTCAAATATGTGATTCCCGAAATGAAAAAGCATGGAGGTAGTATTGTGATCACCTCTTCCACATCAGGAGTCAGCGGAGCGGCGGGATTATCTGCTTATGTAGCTAGCAAGCATGCCGTTATCGGGATCATGCGTTCTGTTGCCGTAGAATGTGCTCCTTTTGACATCCGTGTGAATACGATTAATCCCGGCATAACAGAGACACGGATGATGCGTTCTATGGAACAAAAAACATTGCCTGAAAATCCGGAAAAAGCCAAAAGAAATTTTGCCAGACTCAATCTCTTAAAGCGTTATGCCACTCCGCAAGAAATTGCAAAATGTATGTTGTTTCTTGCCAGTGACGATAGCAGTTATTGTACAGGTAGCGTGTATATGGTGGATGGAGGCAGACCAAAGAGGCGATGAAAAAGAGACCCTAATGTAAGATCAATAGAAATGAAAAATAGTAATCAAACCATAGGCATTGTCGCCGCTAATCATACGGGTTATATAAAAGCATTATTTTCTTATATGGAAGCAGGGAATGTTGCTGTTCCGTTGAGAAATGAAAAAGATCAATATCGCATTAAGGCTACACAAGTCAGGAAAATTATAAGCCCTGAACCGGACGGTGCTTGGATGGCGCCGGATTTTAAGGCACCTGATACAGATAATGTAGCCCTGGTCGCTTTTACTTCCGGTACAACAGGCAATCCAAAAGGGGTGATACTGAGTCATACTAATTTATCCAATGTGATAACTCGTTTAAATACTTTAATGCAATTAAATGGCAACATCAGAGAATACATCGGCATACCCGTTTATCATTCTTTTGGGTTAGGGAGATGCCGTGCTGTTGCAGCTGTTGGCGGGCAGTTTTTTATTCCCCATCTTTTCAGACCAGCCGAAATTGGTGACATGCTTAAAAAAGGGAGTATTAATGCGATTTCTGCTGTACCGGACCTATGGCGTATCCTGCTGACAAACAAAGACCTGATAGGTCAATACGGAAAGCGTGTTCAATGGATAGAGATTGGCAGTCAATATATGAATCAAAAAGAAAAAGAAACGTTAAAAGCATTGTTCCCGAATGCCATAATTGTACAACATTACGGTTTGACCGAGGCATCAAGGACCACATTGCTGGAAATTCATGAAGAAAAAGGAGACAAGCTCGAATCCGTTGGACAGGCTACAGATACGGTAGAAATTAAATTAACCGCTACTCAGAACATTGCCATTAAGGGTCCCCATGTTGCTCAAGCCTACATTGTAGATGGTCAAAAAATTTCCTTAAAAAATAAGGACGGTTGGTTAGTCACTCAAGATCTGGGCAGCATACGCAACAATTATTTATACTATGAAGGAAGATCCGATGATATTATCAACTATGGCGGAATAAAAATCTCACCTGCACTATTAGAAAATAAGATTTATGAGAAACTTGATTGTAAAGATGGATTGGCCATTTGTCGCAATACGGAATCATCTCACAGAGAGGGTTTTTTGGTTGCTGTAACTCAAGAAATAAACATAAAAAAAAGGGATTTGCACAAGCTTGTATCTCAAGCTCTACGAGAATTTGGTGTAAGTGCTTTTAATTCAATTACGGTTATAGAAGTAACACATTTGCCAAGAACTGTGTCAGGTAAAATACAACGTCGTAAATTAAGTAGCCGGATCAAACAACTATCACGAACAACAAAAACAAATACCCGATGAAAACAGCAATACTTTTCCCCGGTCAAGGCTCTCAATACAAAGGGATGGGTAAAGATCTGTTTGACCATTATCCCAAAGAGATGAAATTAGCCTCTGAGATGTTGGGTTATGACCTTAAAAAGCTTTGCTTAAAAGACCCTAACAGACAACTGGCAAAGACCGAGTTTACACAGCCTGCATTGTATGTAGTGAATCACTTGAGGTATTTGGAAAAAGGTATTATACCCGATTACCTAGCCGGCCATAGTTTAGGAGAGTACAATGCGTTGTTGGCTGCTGGAGCGTATGACTTTGAGACAGGGCTCAAACTGGTACAAAAGCGCGGCAAACTGATGGCTTCTGCTTCGGGGGGCAGTATGGCAGCAGTATTAGGGATTGGGATCGACTCACTCAAAGAAAAACTACAAGAAGGAGATTATGGCGGTTTGGACATTGCCAATTACAATACCCCTACCCAAACGGTTTTATCGGGTCCTAGAGAGAGCATCAACAGGGTGGTAAAAGATTTTGATGTCCAAGGGATTAAAAGTATTCCTCTGTTTGTTACGGCACCGTTTCATTCAAGATATATGGAATCGGTGGCAAAAGAGTTTGCCTTATTTTTAGAAGGATTTACCTTTGACACTCCCAAAATCCCTGTGATTAGCAATGCCACGGCACATCCTTATGGAAAAGAGCAAGTAGCCAAACTACTGAGCCGCCAGATTGCGGATTCGGTTCAGTGGGCCAATAGCGTAAGCTATTTGATGGGCAAAGCGATAGTCGAATACAAAGAAATCGGAAGGGATATTCTAACTAAAATGGTAGAGGAGATTATAAAGGATTGCTCCCCTATCAAAGATATCGAATCTGAAAAAACCGATTCTGAAAAAATGACGTCCAATGGAAGAGCGCAAATAATTCTTAAAGCACCTTCTTCCGATAAATTCCCCGAAAAAGAAGAAAAATTCCTAGCTCAAAGGTTAGGCAGTAAAGCTTTTCGGGAAGACTACGGATTGAAATACAATTACATTTCTGGATCTATGTACCGCGGTACAGCTTCCAAAGAATTAGTAATTGCTATGGGGAAAGCTGGCATGATGGGCTATTTGGGTACTGGTGGGCTGTCAATGGACAGGATAGCTTCCGATATTGATGTCATACAAAAATCGCTTAGTAGTAAGGGACAAGCTTATGGGATGAATCTCTTACATCATCTTGACGATCCAGATACCGAAATGAAAACTGTAGAACTCTATCTTCAAAAAGGCGTTCAAAATATAGAGGCTTCCGCTTATATGAAAATGACCACATCATTGGTATATTTTCACTCATCAGGGATTCAAAAAAATAGCGATGGTTCCTTGACCAATCGTCATCGAATCCTGGCCAAGATCTCCCATCCCAAAGTGGCAGAGGTTTTTATGCGTCCTGCTCCAGAGCAATTACTAGATAATCTTGTCAAACAGGGGAAAATCACTTTAGAGCAAGCCGAAGCTGCCAAAACAATTCCTGTGAGTTATGATATCTGCGTGGAGGCCGATTCGGGTGGTCACACCGATCGTGGTGTAGCCACGGTATTACTACCCTCCATCCAAAGACTAAGAGATGATATCCAGAAAGAATATGGATATCCCAAAGACATTCGTATAGGTCTGGCAGGAGGTATCGGTACCCCTCAATCGGCAGCAAGTGCCTTTGTGATGGGCACCGATTTTATCTTAACCGGCTCTATTAACCACTGTACGGTAGAAGCCGGTACCAGTGATGCGGTCAAAGATCTTCTGGAAGCAATCAATGTTCAAGATACCGACTATGCCCCTGTATTCTATGATAAAAACAAGTAAAAGTTGAGATATTATTTTTACTAATTTATGCAGCAAATTTAAAAGTATCTACATAGGGTGTTTGTCGTTTGACAACGGCAAACACTCTTGCTATTAATTTGTTTCTAATAATGTTAACGGTACTCATTTTACTTTTGCCTTGTTTTATTCTTTTATGATAGTATAATTTCATTTCTGGGTTATGTTGTATAGCAGAAATAGCGCACATATTAATAATTGCTTTCAATTTTTTATTAGCCAAATGAGAGACTTTTGTACGTCCTTTAATACTAGTTCCAGATTGGTAAGGAAAAGGAGCAACACCACAATAAGAGGCAAACTTTCTCCAGTTTTCAAATTTTGAAAAATTGTCAGTAAACACAATCATCATTATAGCAGTTTGCATTCCTATACCTTTAACACTAGTAACAAGTTTATAGGTTTCTTTTAACATTATATTTTGGTCAATAATAGCTTGCATTTGAGTATTAATCTTGTGTATTTGTTTGGTTAGTTCTGCAATCATTTTTTGTTGAACGTCAAAGATTATTTTATACTCTTTTGCTTTATAAATTCTTTTTTGTTCTTTCAAAGTAACTTTAAAACCAGCTCTTTGTTTGTTAAGTTTTGTCCTTAAAGATAAGAGACTTTTTAGTTGTAATATACTTCTTTTAGGTAGCTTACTGGGTTTAAGTTCTTCTTTTAATCGATACCCATATAGAGCAATGCGTTTGGCATCAATTTGGTCATCCTTTCCACGAGCAATACCAATAGATCTTTTAATTTCTAAACCAGAAGCTATGAAAAAAGATAATTTTTGTTCAGTTAAAGACACAGATAATAAATGAGAGTACATTCCTGTATGTTCAAATACAAACATGGTTTCTTCTTTAGAGAAAGACGAATTTTTAAAACTCCACTTTAGCATTAATTTAAATCCAGATTTACTGTTCTCAAACTGTTGAACAATTTGTTTAGAATAGATACAAACATCAATTAATAATTTACTGACATCGATTCCGATAATTTCATTTGTTTTCATAATTTTGTAATTAGATATTAATAATAGTTACTTAAACTAAGACCTTTAATAAGGGCAGAAACTGAAATTCTATATGGTTCTAAGTAACTTTTAAAAAGAACGGAGACTAATCGGGGGATGGCTCTAAAAAGCTAGCTGGCCGCTAAAGTTCACTCCGTTCTTTTGTGTTTTTGGTTATCAACAAAATAAGAGTTATTAACAAAGAAAAAAAGAAGCAAAAAAAGAAATTTCATCATAACTATTATGTTTTTATTTTAAGTAATTATTTCTATTTGCTAATCTAAAGGCTGGAGATATGTTTGAAATTGGAGCCAAAGTTCAGGTACTTAAAAAAGGGGTACTCTTTCCTGCACGTGCTAACAATCTTTACAATTTGTATAATCATCATAATTCGCTTGATGAAATCCCCCAAAAAACAATTTGGCAGTTAGAACGCAGCTACTTTAAAAAGCCCATTTCAGAGATATGGAAAGAGACTAAAACCTATTTTAAAAAGATTGGTAAATCCGAGGAAATCAAAAAAGCTGAAGAAAAGCCCCGTCATAAAATGGCTTTGGTTTTTCGCTGGTATTTTAGCTATAGTAGTCAAGTAGCTTTTGCTGGTGATTTGGAACACAAAGTGAACTTTCAAGTACATACCGGTCCAGCTTTGGGTGCTTTTAACCGGTGGGTCAAAGGAACAAAACTCGAGTCTTGGCGAAACCGCCATGTCGATAAGATCGGTATCAAGCTCATGGAAGCCACTGCAACTTTGTTAGAAGGTACTTTACAGAAAATGCAAGGTTAATTTACAATCTATGTAAGCATTAATCCAACTATACATACCAACACTACAAAAAACATATTCAAGCACTTATAATATGAAAAGGCTCTAGTTAATAACAGCTATTATTTGTATATTTAATACATGAATTTACAAGAAATAAAGCGAGGAATTTCCAAACTTTCCCCATCTGAAAGGCAGGAATTGTTAAAAGAATTGTCAACATCACCAAAAGATTCAGTTCCAACGGTAAGAAGCCAAGAATCTAGGCGTTTTTTATTAGACAATAAGTTAGGTTGTTGCGCCCATTGCTCGCATCCAAAGTATGTAAAATTTGGTATTGACAAAGGCTCTCAGCGCTATAAGTGTAAATCCTGCAAACGCAGTTTTACAGAATACACAGGTACTTGGATGGCAGGTTTGCAACATAAGGACAAGATTGATGACTACCTTGAATTAATGCTAGAAGAAAAGAGCTTAGATAAGATAAAAGTAGCCTTATCGATAAACAAGAAAACGGCTTTTGACTGGCCTCATAAGATATTAGTCCCATTATCAGAAAACGATAAAGATGATTTTACAGGCATTACAGAAAGTGATGAGACCTTCTTTTTAAATTCAGAAAAAGGGCGACCAGTAAATCATCGGGAATCAAGAAAACGTGGTGGTAGCTCTAAAACCAAAGGCATCAGTAATGATCAAGTAGCTGTTATTGTAACCCAAGATAGAACATCTAATCCAGATATTACTGTAGCCACTATGGGAAGATTAAAGAAAATAGATATTGTAAATGCTATTGGCAGCAGAATAAAGGCAAGTAAAGCCATTTTATGTAGGGACACACATCTAAGCTACAAAGGATTTGCAATAGACAATAAAATAGAGCATCACACTCTAAAAGGCGTCATAAAACAACGTGTCAAAAACAAAGTGTATCATATACAACATGTCAACTCAACTCATAACAGAGTTAAGAAATGGATAGATAACAAGTTTTGGGGAGTATCTACCAAATACTTGCAACAATATTTGAACTGGTATCGCATCAAAGAAAAATTAAAATATAGAAACGATAAACTCAATGCCTTTGTAAATAAAGTGTCAGAACATATTAATGCGTATCAAAAATATCAAAATATTGGATTGAAGTATCAAAAATTAATATCAACGCAATTTTAAACTAGAGCTTATGAAAAAAATAAACCACTATACATTGGAAATACATCGTTTTAATCATCGAATAAAATTCGATTTCTATCAGCCTTTCTTAGTTTGAAGAAAGAAGTTGGAAGCACCGAAATAGAATCTTTAATAACTTCTTCATACTTCGAGCTTACCGCTTCTAACCCAAAAAACTTTATAGAAACTAAAGTAACTCTAATGAAATTAAAGGGTTTTAAACTTAAACTAGATAATAAGCCTAATAGTGACCCGTCCTGAAATATGTATACAAAAAACAACAAGTATATGTATAAAAATGATGGATATGTAAGACGTTATAGTGAGAGTTTTAAACTCAAAGTATTAGCAGAACTTACCAAAGGAAACCATTCCAAAAGACAAATTGCCTTAACTTACGGCATACAATCTAGTACGATAAACGTATGGATTAAAAAATATGACCGTAAAGATTTAATGAACACCCGTGTAACCGTGCAAACAGACGACGAATTATCCCGTATTAAAGCCCTTCAAAAAGAGCTAAAACAACTCAAAGATCTTCTTATTAAAAAGGATCTAGATAAACTTGTGAATGATAGTTATCTTGAAGTAGCTGCTGAAAATCTTGGCTATAAAAATGTTGAAGAATTAAAAAAAAACTTAAACATAAAGCCTTAATGAAAATAGCACCGATTAATAGAAAAAAAAGAAGGTACGCCATCGCTACTATTTGTAATGCTTTCGAGTTAAAAAGAGATGCTTATTACAAATATCAAAAAAGGTTTGTTCTTAAAAAACAAATAGAACAAAATGTAATAATGCTTGTTAAAAAAAGCAGGAAAACATTACCCAGAGAAGGTACTAGAAAGCTAATGAAATCCTTACATAATGATTTTAGGAAACAGAATATAAATATAGGTAGAGACCAGTTATTTAGAATCTTAAAAGAAAATAATTTGTTAATTAGAAGGAAAAAATATTCTTCTAAAACAACCAACTCTTACCATCGTTTTTATAAATATAAAAATATCATAAAAGACCTGATCATTAATAGACCTAACCAAGTTTGGGCTTCGGATATTACCTATATAAGAACTATAAATGGATTTTGTTATTTAGCACTTATTACTGATATGTATTCAAGAAAAATAGTAGGCTATGATATTAGTGATAGTTTAGAACTTAAAGGCTGTGTTAGAGCTTTAAATAAAGCTATTTATCAAACTAAAAATACCGAAGAAATCATACATCATTCTGATAGAGGAATACAATATTGTAGCAATGTTTATACTCAAATTTTGAAAAGAAAAAAGATACAAATCAGTATGACCCAAGAAAATCATTGCTACGAAAACGCAATGGCCGAAAGAGTTAACGGAATTTTAAAAGATGAATTCTTCCTCGACCAAACATTTACAAATATCAATCACGCCAAAAAAGCAACAAAAAATGCAATCAAATTATATAATAATAAAAGATTACATTTATCTTTAGATTATAAAACACCTAATTACGTGCACAAAAATGTAGCATAAATTTTAATAATTAACTGTAGCCCTATTTTAGGACGAGACACATTTATGTACTATTAATTATGCTTGGCATATTTTTTTCTTTCTTTTATTTTATTGATTCTTTCTTTGTCAACTTTATAGCTAAGTTTATTGGTTTTTATATTTTTTCAATCCCAATAAATTTTTTAACTTTTGATTCAAAGAGATATCTGTTAATTCAAGAACTTAATTATTAATATAACCCATTGTGCATTTTGATAAAATTCGTCAATTCGAGTAAATTTTTCGATTGAAAATGAGAAAAATTTGTATCGAGAATAGAATTTTTGCTCTAAATATGTTCTCGATACGATTTTTCGTAGCTCAAAATCACTCGAACTGACGTTTAAATTTACTTTTTAGTTCAAAATGCACAACGGGTTAATATAACAGGTATATAATATACAAAAAACAGCAGTTAAGAACTGGCCTTAAAAGTTGGTTCTTTTCTGCTGTTTTTATTGGATTCAAAGGTACTTATGGACATTTCACGGTTATATTTCTTTATTTTACAGGAATAAAAAACTTTGAAAGGCAGGTGCTTTAGCACCACTGTTTGTAAGACAAGATCAAATACAAAATTATAATGAAACCGGTTTTACGAATTTCCTTATTTATTTCCCTAAATTTGTTATGAAACTCATTTACACTTTTTGAGTTGGAATGAAAATTTTTTAATCTCTTGAAAAAGTGTAAATGTCATATAATTATTTGTCAAATGAACCATTTCAGAAGATGCTTATAATTGGAATTGCAGGAGGTACGGGAAGTGGAAAAACAACCGTTGTAAATCAGATTATTAATGAATTACCGGTTGATGAAGTTTGTGTCATATCTCAGGATTCTTATTATAAAACTACCGACCACCTTTCGTACGAAGAAAGAAACCGAATTAATTTTGACCACCCAGGAGCCATCGATTTTGATTTGATCACCACACATTTAAAAGCCCTAAAAGCAGGTAAGGCAATACAGCAACCTGTTTATTCTTTCGTTGCACATAACAGAACAAAAGATACGGTAACCGTACACCCTGGAAAAGTAATCATTGTCGAAGGGATTTTAGTTTTTAACAACGAGGTATTGCGAAATCTGTTTGACATCAAAATATTTATACATGCAGATGCTGACGAGAGGTTAATACGAAGAATCCGAAGAGATATTAGTGAAAGAGGAAGAGATATCAATGAAGTTTTAAAAAGATATCAGGATACTTTAAAACCTATGCATGAACAATTTATAGAACCCACTAAAAATGTTGCAGATATCATCATCCCAAACAATCAATATAATACCGTAGCCACAGATATTGTACGAACGGTGATTAACGAAAGGTTATAAAAATGAGTAGCAAACAAATTAAGAAAAATATCCTGTTTAAAATCAGCACAAACAAATACGTCTTAATTTTAGTTATTTTTTTTATTTGGATGTTCTTTTTTGATGAAAATTATTACTTAAATAAGGAATTTGATAAAGAAATCAAAGATTTGGAGCATATCAACTCATTTTACTCTAAAAAAATAAAAAGCAATAACAAAGAAATTCAGAGCTTGAAAGACAGCTCCCAATTAGAAAAATTTGCCAGAGAACAATACTTATTAAAAAGAAAAAACGAAAATGTTTATATTATTGAATCCGATACCATAAAAGATAATGAGTGATTTTTTGTTCGATGAATTTGCTTCCGTTTCTGCTGCTGCCTGGAAACAAAAAGTTCAGGTAGAACTTAAGGGTTTGGATTATAAGGATACGCTATTGCACATGACAGAAGAAGGAATTGTCGTAAAACCTTTTTATACCGATGAAGACCGTTCTTATATTAAAGTTCCTATCTTTGAAAAACAATTTAACATCTGCCAAACACTTCATATAAGAGATGAAAAAATTACAAATTCCTTAGCTTTAGATGCACTGCAAAGAGGTGCAAACGCAATTCAATTTATCGCTGATAAAAAATTTGACTACAAAGAACTACTTAAAGAGATAAACTTCAATACTGTCATTATTTATTTTAAATTTCAGTTCCTCAATTCCGATTTCATCACAGAATTGTCAAATTTTACAACCCCGAACAATCCTTTTTTCCAAATAGATATCATCGGAAATCTAGCGGGAAGCAGTAATTGGTTTGTGAATCGAAAAGAAGATTTTCTCAAACTGGAAAACATTGCAAAACATACTGAAAATTCAATAGCAGTTGACCTGAGTTTATATCAAAACGCAGGAGCAAATAGTGTCCAGCAATTAGCATACACACTAGCGCATGCAAATGAATACCTGCATTATTTTTCAGGGGAAATTGCGAATCATATCCATTTTATTTTTTCCGTTGGCGGTCATTATTTCTTTGAAATTGCAAAAATAAGAGCTTTCAGGGCTTTGTGGGATACGCTGACTACGGCATACCATACTGAAAATACAATGCCTCATATTTTTACACAACCCGGTATCCGAAACAAAACTTTATATGACTATAACGTAAATATGCTAAGAACAACCAGTGAGTGTATAAGTGCAATATTAGGAAGTTCGGACACTATCTCAAACCTTACATACGACAGCCTATATCGTAAATCCAACGAATTTGGCGAACACATTTCCAGAAATCAGCTATTAATCCTGCAACAGGAAAGCTATCTGGCAACCGCACAAAATTTTGCAGAAGGATCTTATTATATTGACTATATAACGAATCAATTAGCAGAAAAATCATTGGTGCTATTCAAACAAATAGAAAAATCGGGCGGATTTTTAAAACTTTTAAAGAAAGGCACCATACAGAAAAAAATTGCGGAAAGTGCAGCAAAAGAACAGCAAAGATTTCATGCAAAAAAACGAGTGCTCCTGGGTTCTAATCTATTACCTAACAGGGCAGATACCATGAAAAAGAATATGGAAATTGATCCTTTCTCAAAGAAAAAACACCTAAAAACCCTACTCTCTCCTATCGTCATCAGGCGTTTATCAGAACCTTATGAAATAGATAGACTTAATAAGGAAGAATAAAATGGCACGAAAAAACCTGGATCATTTAACATTAAAAAAAGATAAATCGTCTGCAATAAAATTTAGGCACGAAGGCTTTGCCGCGGGCATAGCACCCAATTTACGCGGGCCGTATACTACTATGTATGTCCGCAGGCCGTGGACCATAAGGCAATATGCCGGATTTTCTACGGCAGAAGAAAGCAATGTTTTTTACAGGAGAAATTTGGAAGCCGGCCAAAAAGGACTTTCAGTTGCCTTTGACCTAGTCACTCACAGGGGATATGATTCTGATCACGAGAGAGTCCAGGGAGATGTAGGCAAAGCAGGAGTAGCGGTGGACTCCGTAGAAGATATGAAAATCCTGTTTAACCGGATTCCCTTAGATGAAATATCGGTTTCTATGACTATGAACGGAGCGGTATTACCCATCTTGGCATTCTATATTGTTGCCGCAGAAGAACAAGGAGTACAAAAAGAAGCGCTCTCAGGTACTATCCAAAATGATATTTTAAAAGAATTTATGGTTCGTAATACCTATATCTATCCTCCTGCACCTTCTATGAGAATCATCGCTGATATTTTTAAATTTACGAGCAACCACATGCCAAAATTTAATTCAATTTCTATTTCGGGTTATCACATGCAGGAAGCAGGCGCCACTCCGGAAATTGAATTGGCCTATACTTTGGCAAACGGATTGGCATATGTTGAAAAAGGATTGGAGGCCGGTATAGATATAGATCGTTTTGCACCTCGTCTGTCTTTCTTCTGGGCCATTGGCATGGACCACTTTAAAGAAATAGCAAAATTAAGAGCCGGAAGAATGTTGTGGGCAAAACTAATGAAGCAATTTCATCCTAAAAACCCAAAATCTTTAGCTTTAAGAACTCATTGCCAAACCAGTGGCTGGAGTTTGACCGAACAAGATCCTTTTAATAATGTTGCCAGAACGACCATAGAAGCCATGGCTGCCGTCTTTGGAGGCACACAAAGTTTGCATACCAATGCACTGGACGAAGCCATTGCTTTACCTACGGATTTTTCAGCGAGAATTGCAAGAAACACTCAAATCTATTTACAACAGGAAACAGCTATTACAAAAACCGTAGACCCATGGGGCGGTAGTTATCATGTGGAAAAATTGACCGAAGAAATTGCCAATAACGCATGGGAACTAATCCTGGAGATTGATGAATTAGGTGGGATGATTAAGGCCATCGAAAAAGGTATTCCAAAAATGAGAATTGAAGAAGCCGCTGCAAAAAAACAAGCAAAAATAGATAGCGGACAAGACATCATTGTTGGAGTAAATAAATACCAATTAAAAGAAGAAGACCCATTACATATCCTGGAAATAGATAATGAAGCCGTACGAAATGCTCAAATAGCACGGCTACATAAGCTAAAAGGAAACAGGAACCCGGAAAAAGTGAAGCAATCCTTGCACAATTTAACTGCTTGTGCAACATCAGGTGATGGAAATTTATTAGATTTGGCAATACAAGCAGCCAGAGAAAGAGCCACTTTAGGCGAGATTTCCAACGCCTTGGAAGCTGTATTCGGAAGGCATAAAGCCATCCATAAAACCATATCCGGCGTGTATAGCAGAGAAATAAAAGATGATAAGCTATTCAAAGAAGCCTCTGAACTGGCAGATATGTTTGCCCGGTTAGAAGGCAGAAGGCCCCGCATTATGATTGCCAAACTGGGGCAGGACGGGCATGACAGAGGAGCAAAAGTAGTGGCTACAGGCTATGCGGATTTAGGTTTTGACGTAGACATCGGCCCCCTGTTTCAAACACCGCAGGAAGCAGCAAAACAGGCTGTAGAAAATGATGTACATATTTTAGGGATTTCCTCCCTGACAGCAGGCCATAAAACCTTAGTCCCTCAATTAATAAAAGAGCTTAAAAATTACGGTAGAGAAGATATTATGGTGATTGTCGGAGGTGTGATTCCTCCCCAAGATTATCAATTCCTATTTGATGCCGGTGCTATGGGTGTATTTGGACCCGGAACCAAGATTGCACAAACTGCTATTGATTTGATTCGCATTTTAATTGATTCCATAGCAGATGCTTAGTATTCATTTTAGGAGACCTTTGCCAAAATAGTGATATATTCCGTATTGAAATTGATTTGACTTCAAATTTCTTCCTTCTCGAAAAAATAATGTAAAACCGGATCAAGCAAAAAAGTTGTGGGGAAGACTTGAATAAAAATTTTATCATTTCAGATTTTTTTTTAAATGAATACCCATTAAATAACTGTTTATTAAGTTTTTAAACTCTATTGAATGATGCTTTTGCGATTGACTCAACTTAAATGTTTTCAATAATATCTTTAAAATCCCACAAGTTTTCGGATTGATCCGTAAAACCTCGTTAAATGAGTCAAATTTATAAGGTTTTTTTACCTCTAAAAAGTATCTCGTTCCGACGTTTAATACGTAAATTTGCAATACTTTTTAAAAGTTCAGTTTTCGGATGAAAAAAATCTTAGATATACTCTATTCCACCCGTTTAATGGCTGTATTATTTCTCTTATTTGCTGCCACAATGGGAATCGCTACTTTTATAGAAAACGACTACGGAACACAGACCGCTAAAGTCTTGGTATACAATACCTGGTGGTTTGAAGCCATTCTGGCTTTCTTTATGATTAATTTTTTTGGAAATATCTTCAGATATCGTTTGCTTAGAAAAGAGAAATGGCCTGTTTTAATGTTTCACCTGTCTTTTATATTCATCATTCTAGGAGCAGGCATCACCAGATATATTAGTTATGAAGGTATTATGTTGATTAACGAAGGAGAAACTACTGATGAATTTCTTTCGGAAACCACCTATGTAAATATAGTTGTTGATAATAGTAAACTACAAAAAGCATATCATCCTAAAATACTATTATCTGCCTGGGGTAAAAATAACTGGAAGTATAGCGATGAATTTAAAGACACTCCTTTTCATGTTGCGCTAACAAAATACCTCCCTTGGGTAAAAGAAGAATTCATAGAAGATGAAACCGGCAAGGAACATCTTTACCTGATAGAATCATTGGGAGGGAGCCGTCATGAACATTATATTGAAAAGGGAACAATAGAAAATATTCACGGAATCTTAATCGGGTATGATGTACCAAATACTCATGCAAATATTACCATTAGAAAGGTAAACGACACGCTTAAAATTCTGAGTAAAAGCTCCGGGAGTTTTCAGGTGATGGCCACCCGGGAAAAAGGTATGGTTACCAAAGACAGTTTACAAATCTTCCGGTTGCGATCTTTATACAACATAGACGGGTTGCCTTTTGTCATTCCCCAACCTCCTTTAAAAGGTTCAAAGCAAAAAATAAGCGGCCCTAAAGATGATAAAAAATTTGATCAAATCAGCCTGGACATCTCAATAGGCGATGAGACCAAATCTCTTGACCTGATAGGAGGAAAATTTAACTATGACGGGGTGCAACAAATACGCGTGGGCGGATTGAATTTCAGAATGTGGTATGGTTCCAGAGTTTTCAAGACTCCGTTTAGTATCAAATTAAATGATTTTCAACTTGAGAAATATCCGGGTTCCGAAAGCGCACTTTCTTATGCCAGTGAAATTACGGTTATTGATGAAAAAGAAACTTTTGACTATCGTATTTATATGAATCATATCCTGGACCAAAAAGGATATAAGTTTTTTCAATCAAGCTACGATTTATCCGGTCCTGTGGAACAAACACATCTATCGGTCAATCATGATTTTTGGGGAACTCTGGTTACCTACATAGGGTATTCTTTCTTATATACTGGTCTTATTTGTATGTTATTCGCAAAACACACTCGTTTTGATATGCTTAAAAAAACACTGGCCAAAATCAAAAAAAAGAAAGCAGCCCTTCCTGTTATACTATTTGCTTTTACAGGAGTTGCAACTGCCCAGGAACATTCAAATCACGCTCGGCAAAGCTTTACCAACCGGCAAATAGATTCTATTTTAAAAGCCAACATCGTTGATATAAAACACGCGGAAGAATTTAATACATTAGTCGTACAAGATGGCGGACGGATGAAACCTTTGCATACATTTTCTTCCGAGTTGGTTCGGAAAGTCAGTCAATCAGAAACATTTAAAGGCATGCAGCCAAGCCAGGTGGTGCTCTCCATCTTAGAAAATCCAAGGTTTTGGTTTTATGTACCCATTATTTATTTAGAAAGGGGAAATACAAAAATCAGGATGCTTTTGAATCTGGAAAAAGATGCGAAATATGCCAGCTTAGCGGATTTTTTCACTCCGGACGGGGCCTCAAAAATAGGGAAGCAAATACAAGAAGCTCAAAAGAAAAAAATACAAAACAAATTTGAAAAAGATCTTATAAAAATTGACCGAAGAGTGGGATTGCTATATCGGGCAATCGGAGGAAGCATTTTTAAATTCTATCCTATACCCGGTAATGAGAACAATACTTGGGTTTCTCAGTTAGAGTTAAATACTTCTAATTTCAAAGTCAAAGATTCTTCTTTTGTGAAACAGATACTCCCTGTTTACCTGCAACTACTGCAAACAGCAAAACAGACCAAAAATTATACACAAGCAACAAAGGTATTAAGAGGTATTAAAAATTTTCAAAAAAAATACGGAGCGGCCGTATATCCGTCAGACAGAAAAATTGATATGGAAATTCGATATAATAAAACCAGGGTTTTTGTGCAACTTTCCAAGTATTATGGTTTTGTGAGCCTGTTCCTTATCTTTTTTGTCATCTTTCAAATATTTAATAACTACCGATGGGTACATTATCTTGTAAAAGCCCTTATTGGTATAGTGATAGGATTATTCATAGTACATATTTTAGGGCTTGGCAACAGGTGGTACATCAGCGGAAATGCCCCCTGGAGCAATGCCTATGAGTCTATTATTTATGTAGCTTTTGCAGTAATGTTGTTTGGGTTGTATATGGGCAAAAAATCATCTTTAACCATAGCTGCCGCTACTTTTTTAGCTGCTATCATTCTGGCTTTTGCACATCAAAACTGGTTAGATCCTGAAATTGCAAGCCTACAGCCTGTTTTGATTTCCTGGTGGTTATTGGTACACGTATCTATTATTGTTGCGAGCTATGGCCCGTTTGCTCTGGCTATGATTTTAGGAATATTATCACTACTCTTAATGATTTTTACGAACGAAAAAAATAAAGAAAAACTAAGGTTGAATATTAAAGAGTTGACTGTTATTAATGAAATGTCAATGACGGTAGGATTGGTGATGCTAACTATCGGAAACTTTCTGGGAGGCATGTGGGCCAATGAAAGTTGGGGGCGCTACTGGGGTTGGGATCCTAAAGAAACCTGGGCATTGATCTCCATTATGGTATATGCCTTTGTCTTACATATGCGGTTGATCCCGGGATTGAGAAGTAGTTATACATTTAACCTATGGTCTGTTATCGTTTTTGCTTCCATTATGATGACCTATTTTGGAGTAAATTTCTATTTGTCCGGTTTACATTCTTATGCCAGTGGTGATAAAGTAATTACTCCTTCTTCTGTGTACTACTCCATAGGCTTTGTATGTATCATTGGGATTTTTGCCTGGTTTAAAAACAAAAAATATTATAGTTAAGAACCCAATGACCAAGTAGGTCTACCCCCGGTAATGATTAGGATTATACCTTGCCCAACTGTGAGGAGACAAACAGAAAACAGAGGGGATTTTAATATTTTCTTTCCCATTGATGTATTCGTTCTTTAACCTGTTCGTGTGTATAAAATAACCCAATTCTATTTCTTTCTCAGAGGCTTCCAGTTCTTTATTAGAGGCCTTTGCAAAATTGATTTGGCAAAAAAGTTCGACACCCGAAGAAAATTTTAAACCGGAATAACCCATTGGTTTTGAGGATTTAAAATTTTCGAGAAGGAAGAAATTTGAAGCCAAATCAATTTCAATACGGAATATATCACTATTTTGCAAAGGTTTCTTATATTGTTCATTACTAATACGTTTAGATAATTCTGCTTCCTGATAACTTTCTACTAATGCTTTTACCATTTTCAGAAGTCTTGTATCTGTCGTATTTATATACTCTTTTACTATACTTCTCAAATCTATCGTTGTTGCCATAACAATTTCTTTTTTCTTATGGGTAATGCACAATTTTTGTTTCATACTCCTAAATCACTTGTGAAGGTTTTTACTCAAGGGCAAACAAGAATACTTGGAAATAAGGATTCCTTTTTTATCTTTCATTTAAAAGTTTAAAAGAATTCTAATTGAAAAATGTATTTTTGTGTATTCTAAAAATAACATATGTTTCATAAAAATATAAAATTAGTTTTAGCAATATTGGCATTTTCCTGGTCTGTGTATGAATTTTCCCAAGGTCATATTATGAATGGGATTTCTATCGTACTATTGGCAGGAATTTTTATACTTCTGTATTTTAAAAATGAGTTTATTTTACTTGCTTTTTTACAATTGAGAAAACAAAATTTTGCAGGTGCTCAAAAATGGTTGGCATATATCAAAAATCCGACAACTTCCCTGACTAAAAAACAAGAAGGATATTATAACTATTTGCATGGGATCATGTTGAGTCAAACCAATATCACTCAGGCTGAAAAATATTTGCGTAAAGCGATTCGTTTGGGATTATCTATGAATCATGATTTGGCTATGGCAAAATTGCAGTTAGCAGGAATTGCAATGACCAAAAGGCGCAAACGTGAGGCAATGAACCTGATGACCGAGGCTAAAAAACTGGATAAACATGGTATGCTAAAAGAGCAGATGCAAATGCTTAAACAGCAAATGAAGAAAATATAAACATCTTACCACACCTAACTGTGTTTTTTAAATGCATATTAAAGAGTCTTGAATTAAAGGATTAAAAGATTGAAAAGTCAGAAGATTTTCAAAATGTTCTTATGCATTCTTCTTAAATATATATTAGATTACTATACATCACTTATTATCTAATTCTGGTAGTTGTTAAATCCGGGTTATATTGTATGATAAATATCCCATTATTATCAGATGTAGTAAAGAGTTCTTTACTAAATTCAAATTTGCTTTCTAATCGATAAGAGGTTCCTTTTTGAAAGGTCTCTTTCAGGTCGTCTCCGGATGCTAAACGTGCTAAAATATCATAGGTAATATCAAAACCTTTGGTAGCATAATAAGAAGGGTAGGTATGGTTTTTTTCCTGGTATTTCTTATTAAAAACGTTAGCCGCCACAGAAGTGTCATCTGCAAAAATATCAGAAGTAAACGTAAATCCTAATTTTGCTAATTTCGTATTGTCTATTTTATCATAAGTAGTAGATTTATCACATGCGAAAATCTTAACAACCGTATCTTCAGGCAATATTTGCATTTCCGGTTCATTACTGTTTTTCTTTTTTTCTTTTTTATTGTCGTCTTCGTTTTCCTCTCCGTTTTCTTCTTCCGTTGGTAAACTAATCAAACTATTAATAGCATCAGAGGCAATTGCGCTTTTATGAGTTGCTAAAATCACCCAGTTTTCTACTTCTGCTTTTAACGCATTAATTATATAATCTTTACGAATAAAACCATTTGTAGCATGTATGATCTTGGCTTCCGTAATGGAATCATTTTTTAAAAGAACAGATTGTATCTCATCTGCTTTTTTTATAGATGTGGCCGTACTATCTCCAATAATTAAAATATTCTCATTACTGTAAACAGCATCAATATGTGCCAACATTATTTTTTGATGCACTTCTTTATCTGCATATGTTTTGATGAGTCCGGAAGATGCAAAACCCTCTTGATTTTTTGAATAAACCGGAAATATCGCCTCTGTTCTTACTTTACTAGCAAGAATCATTGCTTCGTCAGAATACATAGGACCAATGATTACATCATTTTCATCCAAGTCATTTTCATTAATAATATCTCTGATTTTCGAATTCTTTTTCCCTGTATCAAATAGAGACACCTCTATAGCTACCCCTTGATTTCGAAGAGAATCGATTGCAATTTCCGCTCCCAGGTAGAAATCTGTGGTAATATTTGCTAATCGGTTAACACCAAATATATCTTTTGCAGCAATCGTATCAAATTCAACAGCTTTAAATGGCAGTAACATTGCAAGTTTTAGCGATATACCTTCCCTGACAGTATCCTTATAAAATACTATTTCATTCTCCTCAACAGGTTTTATTTTTAAAACCATACCTAATTTTAGATCTTCAGTAACTAATTCCGGGTTCAGTTTATTTAACGTATTCTCGGAAACATTATAACGTCGGGTTAAGTTATAGTAGGTATCTCCTTTTTTGACCGTATGTGTTAAATACTCTTTCTCTAACTCGCCCATATTGAGCTTTAAAGAATCCAAAACAACCTGTGCTATTTTCAGGGTATCTTTGGGGGGGGGGGCTATAAAATCTTTATTCGGAATGATAATGATGGTATTCGGGCTTGGTTTTCTCCCTACGTCAGGGTTTAAACGCAATAAGTCCCGGGTCTTCATATCTAACCTCTTAGCAATGACTTTCATGGTTTCTCCTTTCTTAACCGTATAAGAAATGTACTTTTTTTGCTGGCCGCAAGAGGCAGCTATTGCAAAAACCAGAAAAGCAATAAGTATTTTAATTCCTTTCATATTTTATTCCCATTCAATAGTAGCCGGAGGTTTAGAGCTAATGTCATATACTACTCTATTTACACCTTTTACCTTATTTATAATATTATTTGTTATTTTTTGTAAAAATTCATACGGTAAATGCACCCAATCTGCCGTCATTCCATCTGTACTTTCTACGGCACGTAAAGCTACTACTTTTTCATACGTTCTCTCGTCTCCCATCACTCCTACTGAGTCTACAGGCAACAGAATAGCTCCGGCCTGCCAAATAGTATCATACAATCTGCTCTCTTTCAATCCGTCTATAAACAGAGCATCTACTTCTTGTAAAATGCTCACTTTTTCTGCTGTTACTTCTCCTAAAATCCGAATAGCCAGTCCCGGTCCCGGAAAAGGATGGCGTCCTAACAATTTTTTATTCATATTCATTGATGCTCCCACTCTTCTTACTTCATCTTTAAAAATCATTCGCAAAGGCTCTACAATCTTCAATTTCATAAAGTCAGGCAGCCCTCCTACATTATGATGGCTTTTAATCGTAGCCGATGGCCCTCCGTTTACAGATACAGATTCGATTACATCAGGATAAATAGTTCCTTGTGCCAGCCATTTAACATTTTGTATTTGATGAGCTTCATCATCAAAAACGTCTATAAATGTATTTCCAATGGCTTTCCGTTTTTCTTCCGGATCTTTTAACCCGATAAGTGCTTTCATAAACCGTGCCGATGCATCTACCCCTTTAACGTTTAATCCCATGCCTTCGTATTGCTTCAAGACATTTTCAAATTCATTTTTTCTAAGCAGTCCGTTGTTTACGAAAACGCAATATACATTTTTGCCGATGGCTTTATGCAATAAAACAGCAGCTACACTGGAATCCACTCCCCCCGATAATCCTAAAACCACCTTATCATTCCCCAATTTTTCTCTTAAATTTGCTATGGTTGTTTCAACAAAAGAAGCGGGTGTCCACGACTGTGCAGTTCCTGCAATAGTCACTAAAAAATTTTTTAAAAACTGCTTACCGTGAATTGTATGATATACCTCCGGGTGAAATTGAATACCATAGGTCTGCTCCCCTTCAATTCTATATGCTGCATTTTCGACATCAGCAGTACTCGCCAGACGAACAGCATTAGCGGGTAATTCTTTAATCGTATCCGAATGACTCATCCATACTTGGCTCCCTTCCGTAATACCTTCAAAAAAGGGTTCGCTATTTTCAATAAATGATATATTGGCCCTACCATATTCTCTTGTAACCGAAGGAGTGACTTTCCCTCCAAAAAAATGTGACAGATATTGTGCCCCGTAACAAATTCCCAATAAAGGTTGTCTGCCTCGTATCTTTGACAAATCTATATGCGGTGCGTTTTCGGATCTTACCGAAAAAGGACTTCCGGATAGAATAATTGCTTTGTAATCGCTGCTATTTCCGGATAATGTATGGTAAGGATGTATTTCACAATAGATATTTAACTCTCTTACTTTTCTTGCAATCAATTGCGTATATTGCGATCCAAAATCTAAAATAAGTACCTTATCTTGTTGCATGTGTAAAAATAATATATTGATTTCAAATTACGAATATCAACCATTAGATTTTTTAAATGACGCTATCTCATATCATTTTCCATTTGTCGATAATTTATCATCATTGAACTGTAATAAGACATATTTCGGCTTTTTCCGAAGTTGAGCTGTAAGTTCTTATTTTATTTTTACATCAGTTAAAGGGGTTTAACTACGTTTCATTAAGTTTTGGTTGATTAGAAAATCGTCTGTAAAAGCTATTTACGGGCGATTTTCATTTTCTGAGACCTTTGCAAAATTGGCTTGGCAAAAAAGTTCGACGCCCGAAGAAAATTTTGAACCGGAGTAACCTGTTGGTTTTGAGGATTTAAAATTTTCGAGAAAGAAGAAATTTCAAGCCAAATCAATTTCAATACAGAATATACACTAACGGCAAAAGGTCTCTTTCTCTTACTTTAATTTTGAATGTTTGTTTAGAGGCCTATATAATTTAAAGTAAGAAAGTTCCAAGTTTTTGAGTACACTAGCACCATTTATCACTTAAAATGACCGGTATAAGAAAACAATATTATTGTTTGAGTAACGTAAGTAAAACCATTTAAAACAAACTGTGGATTGAAACCATATAAAAGATCTCTTAGAGATAATATTATCTCTAAGAAATCAAAACTATATTTTTCAAAGTTATTATAATTTTACTTATAACCTGACCTGATGATGGGTTGTCCTTTATTTAAAACCCTGATCCCGGAGGATCTGCACTTGCTGCCTGGGCTTTCTTAGGGCTTAATAATATATAGGTCCCTATCGCTGTCAATGCAGCATACTTACCATAATTCCCCAATTTAGAGAGAGCTGCCTTACGTGTTATCTTATCTTGTTGTTCTGTTTCTGTTCTTTTCATTATAATCTTCTTATAGTTATTCTATCCAAGTATTATTATTCTATTATAATTTTCTTCGTAAACCTGCCCTGCTCTGACTCAACCTCAGTAATATAAATGCCTGTACCCAAACTATCTGGTAATGCAATATCATTTATACGTAGTGCAGTAAAACGATGATTAAATACCTCTCTACCGGTAATCGTATACATTCTAAGTGATGCCTCTCCAACAGCGTCCAGACCGGTAATTCTAAGGTTTGTAGCATCTGTCTTATACATACTAATACTATTTGACAATGACAAATCTTCCACATCTAATACACTCTGAGTCGTATGAAGGTAAAAACGTCCTATACCGTTCTCCGTTTCCGTTAGCGTTACCTCATACGACGAACCGT
Source organism: Flavobacteriaceae bacterium (assembly GCA_014075215.1). Classification (NCBI taxonomy): domain Bacteria; kingdom Pseudomonadati; phylum Bacteroidota; class Flavobacteriia; order Flavobacteriales; family Flavobacteriaceae; species Flavobacteriaceae bacterium. The sequence continues at coordinate 3,544,687 of CP046177.1, read as the reverse complement.
CATCTATCCGGGTTACTTCATTTGTTAACGAATCCTCTATATACACATAAATTCCTACAGGTAAATTAGACGATACTGCACTAAACGTTAAAGTCTCTCCGGTACCTGCATTTACAGATAATGGAACTACCATAGTTTCATAATTACTGTCCGGTAAACACTGCAACATAAAATCTGTGCCCGTACTATCCGATACCAAATGTGTACTAATAGAGAAACTATCTCCTGGTCCACCGTCAAAAGTTCCTGCATCATACCCTATATCCAATCCCGTTGTAGTATGGCTAAAATATTTAATTGTCGTCATTTTAGTAGCACTACCATTAGACAACTCTAATTCTATAACTGGCATAGTATCAACACTCCTGCTAAAATTATCCGTACCACTCTGGTGGCTTTGAAAAGATTCAGTAAATGTAAACATCTCACTGTCGTCTATTGTCTTTACCATAAAAGCCTGACCCGGTGCCAAATAAAATGCACTACCAGACGCATGATTATAAGCCACATAGGCCGGAGTCGATAACGAACTGTCCCATACATATAAAGCAGCACGATTAGTATCTAATCTACCTATATTCTGTTGTAAAACATTATTTGTCAAAACCGCACTATTGTTACCAGGCAAAAACGAAGGGTACGGATTCCCTATACAAAACCAATAATCAATCCCCGTAGTAGTAGACATTAAAGTTGCGGATACATCTGTAACGGCCATAGTGCCTGTAAAGGTAAAATTACCTGCAGATCCTCTACTGGTAGAATAACCAACACCATTTGTAAAATTACCTGCACCAGGTGCATTGGTAGTAGTATAATATTCCCAACGCGTAACTGGATTAGCATTATTATAGATAGCAACCGCATAATTAGCACCATTTGTCCGAACACTATTACTAGCATTGGTTACAAAACTATTTATACTTTGGCTCTGAACTGGTGGAGATACTAAATACCAATCATTCGCAACGGCACCTCCAGTAGGAATATTACGCTCATATGTAATATCTCCTGTAGCGGTACCTGTAACTATTAACGAACCGCTTGCTGTAGCATTCGATTGAATTGTCAGACTGCACGACGCATTCACCGTAAGGTTACCGCCTACATGTACATAATTTCCCGCTGAAACCGTCACCGATCCGCCGGAACCAACAGACATTTGCTGCCCCTGAATTACCCCAAATATCCCGGACACCAGTAAAGAGATAACGCCTCTAATTATTTTTCTCATAAATTTATCTTTTATCTATAATTTAATATTACCATGCAATATTAATTATTTTTATCCAATTCTCCAAATAAAAATTTGAAACTGTAAAAATTTCTTCCCAATCAGATTTTTAGCACTAAGCATACGTAAAAAAATAGTGTATACCAAAAATAACAGTAGCCACCTCTTTTTCAATAAATAAAAACCTAAGGCTCTAAAACTTTAGGTATTTTTTATAAGTTCTAATGTATCATCGGGAACTCATTTAAACTTTTTGGATGTAAGCGAAAATTAGAAGTTTTTAGATATGTTGAAAGCTTTTTTGAGTTGCATAGCAGCGCTACGGAAGGAAAAAAAGATAAAAACAGAGCTAAAAACAGCAATTTTTTAGCAAATTGAAAAAGTTTAAATGAGTTCCGGGTTAAAGTTGCTAATCTATACCAGTTCCTTAGCATTCTTTGCTTTTGTATTTGTGAGTGCAATAGCCAATACCTGATTCATTTCCGTTACATAGTGAAAAGTCAACCCCTTCAGATATTCTTTTTTAATTTCGAGAATGTCTTTTTCATTGTCTTTACATAAAATAATTTCCCTGATATTGGCCCTTTTGGCAGCTAATACTTTTTCTTTGATACCCCCTACGGGCAATACCTTTCCTCGTAGCGTAATCTCTCCTGTCATGGCTAGCTTATTTTTTACTTTTTTTTGTGTAAATACAGATACTAAGGATGTTAGCATCGTAATGCCTGCGCTGGGGCCATCTTTTGGTGTGGCACCTTCGGGTACATGAATATGTACATTGTATTTTTCCAGGATTTCAGGATGTATCCCAAAATCTTCTGCATTTGCTTTGATATATTCCATGGCAATGGTTGCGGACTCTTTCATTACTTTTCCTAAGTTTCCGGTAATGGTCAGTGTTCCTTTTCCTTTTGAAAGAATAGATTCTATAAACAAAATATCTCCTCCGACAGTTGTCCATGCCAGACCCGTTACGACTCCTGCTACTCCGTTGCTCTCATATTTGTCGCGTTCCAGCCGCGCAGGCCCCAAAATAGTTTCAATATCTTCCGAAGTGATAGCCACATTATACTGTTCTTCCAAAGCAATGGATTTGGCCACAAAACGCACTACTTTTGCTATTTGTTTTTCCAAACCACGTACGCCGGACTCCCGGGTATATCCTTCAATAATCTTCTCTATCTGAACTTTTCCTAATTTGAGTTGTTTGGAAATGAGTCCGTGTTCTTTTATTTGTTTAGGTAACAAATGTCTCTTCGCTATTTCTATTTTTTCTTCAGTTGTATACCCCGTAACATTAATCATTTCCATTCTGTCACGTAATGCCCAGGTAATTTCTCCCAAATTATTTGCTGTTGCTATAAACAGTACTTTTGACAGATCATAACCAACTTCCAGGTAGTTATCGTAAAACTCCGTATTTTGCTCCGGGTCCAGTACTTCTAACATGGCAGAAGACGGGTCTCCCTGGTGACTGTGTCCCAACTTATCAATCTCGTCCAGAACAAAGACAGGGTTTGAAGTTCCTGCTTTCTTTATATTGTGAATCAAACGCCCGGGCATTGCTCCGATATAGGTTTTGCGATGACCCCGAATTTCGGCTTCATCACGCAAACCTCCTAAAGACATTCGCACATATTTACGGGCTAAAGATTCTGCTATGGATTTTCCCAAAGAAGTTTTTCCTACACCGGGAGGGCCATATAAACAGATAATCGGAGATTTCATATCTCCTTTTAGTTTTAAAACTGCCAAATGTTCTATAATACGCTCCTTTACTTTTTCCAGACCGAAATGGTCTCTGTGCAGAATTTTTGTCGCGCGTTTTAAATCAAATTTATCTTTGGAATAGGTTCTCCACGGAAGTTCTAACATTAACTCCAAATAGTTCCGCTGCACTCCATATTCTGCCATTTGAGGGTTCATTCTTTGCAGACGTGCCAGCTCTTTATCAAAAGTTTCTCCTACTTCTTTTGTCCATTTTTTGGATTTTGCCTGTATACGCATTTCTTCCAGTTCCTGATCATACGAAACTCCGCCCAGCTCTTCCTGAATGGTTTTTAATTGCTGATTTAAATAGTATTCTCGCTGTTGTTGATCCAGATCAGAACGTGTTTTGGATTGAATATCATTTTTTAGCTGCAACTTTTGCAGCTCTTTATTTAAATTTTTCAGTACTAATAATGCGCGCTCTTTCAGATTGTCCTTTTCCAGGAGTACTTGTTTCTGCTTTACACTTAAATCCATATTTGATGAAATGAAATTCACCAAAAATGAATTGCTGTGAATATTTTTGATCGCAAACGATGCTTCCGAGGGCAGCATTGGGTTCTCTCTGATTACTTCCAAAGCCAAATCCCTGACCGAGTCCATAATGGCATTTAGTTCCTTAACGTCATCCTCCCTCTTATTTTCCACAGCTTCTCTAACATTTGCCTTTAAATAAGGTTGTTCCTGAATGATGGATTCAATTTCAAAACGTTTTTTGCCTTGAATAATGACCGTTGTATTTCCATCCGGCATTTTTAATACCCGCAAAATCTGTGCTACCACTCCCGTACTGAAAATATCATTTGCGGAAGGTTCTTCAACATCTCTATTTTTTTGAGCTACCACACCAATCGCCTTATCTCCCTTATTGGCATCTCTGATCAATTGGATTGATTTATCTCTGCCGGCAGTGATAGGAATCACCACACCGGGAAACAGCACCGTATTTTTTAAAGGTAAAACAGGAAGCACATTGGGAACATTTTCGCTATTTATCAACTCTTCATCCTCTGGTGTCATCAAGGGAATTAATTCAGAGTCCTCATTCAACATATCGTGAAGCGACAAAGTGTCAAAAGTCATCATCTTTGATTTACTCATAATACTATATATCTGTCATTATGGCATTGGCTTTTCATATCTACCTCCAGCAATTACCATAATTTTTATTATTAAACTGATAATCAGAATGTTGTTTATTTTATATATCACTCTTTGCAAATAGTAGGGCAATTCTTATGCCAATAGCGTATGCTTTTACACTTTAAATAAAATTACCTAATTATACCGTTTCTGATTTAAAACATAGTCAACTAAAAAAACAGTTATTTTTAATTAGACGACCTTGCTGTCGAAAGTTTGAATAGAGGCCGCTCTGCTTTTAGATGCAAGAATATAGACTCATTGACTTTCATATATCTATTTTCTTTGCTCTGGCAGTAAAAAACTATCTTATCTAAAAAGTTTAAGTTTATTTTGAAGCATAAGCAAAAAAGAGCAACTTTTAATGAGTAAATTTAGGGCAGAAATGATATTATTATAACTGTCACAATTTAAAAAGCGAGCTGTCTCTAGTATAGTATTTATTTATTGAACTCTAAAAATCAACATATCAACCAACTGATAGAACGCTGTAAAAAATCGGATCAAACAGCGCAGATGCAGATATACAAGGCTTATTATAAGGCTATGTACAATAGTGCATTTAGAATTTTAAAAGATACGTTTGAAGCTGAAGACATCATGCAGGAGGCATTTTTAAAGGCATTTACAAAATTGGATTCTTATAAAGGCGAAGTAACTTTTGGGGCCTGGTTGAAAAAAATCGTTATTAATAAAAGTTTGACACAACTAAAAAAGAAGGCTCGGTATAAGGAAGTAAAACTGGAAGTGATTCCAAATTATGAAACAGAAGAAAACGCGATTGATGAGTTGAAGTTGAAGGCCTCAGATGTGATGGAAAAAATGAATAGCTTAAAGGATAGCTACAGGTTGATTTTAAATTTACATTTAATTGAAGGGTTTGACTATGAAGAAATTAGTCAAATATTAAATTACACAAATGAGAATGTAAGAACTACTATTTCCAGAGCTAAAAAAAAATTAAAACAAGTCTTACTGCAAGACATTACTCATACACAAACATATGGAAGATAAATTACATCATTTTTTTACTACAAACGAATTTGACATTTATGAACCGCATTCGGATCATGTAGATCGATTCGAAAAACGTTTACAGGGAATCCGGCCCGGGAATACCATTTCCCGAAAATGGATGAGTATAGCTGCATCTGTAATTTTACTCATTGGTTTTGGCCTGGGAAATCTTACTTCATCTGATACTGTAGATTTGTCAACTATTTCTCCTAAAATGGATGAAGTACAAACCTATTTTTTAAATACTATTCATCAGGGAATCAAAGAAATTGAGAAAAACAGGAGCTTACAAACAGAAGATATTATAGAACAAGCTTTGGATGATATAGAAGAGCTTGAAGATAATTACAAGGTATTTGTAAAGGAATTGACTAAAAATGGTGAACAAAGAAAAATTATAAATGCAATGATCCATAATTATCAACAACGTCTGGACATCTTACAAAGAACATTACAACAAATAGAATTAATTAAAAACCCTCAAAATATCGGCGATGAAATATATATATAAAACTACCATCCTTTTATTTTTAATTCCGTTAGCAAGTCTTGGAAATCATCATAAAAAGAAACATGAAAAAAGTAAATCGATTCACAAGGAGTTTAAAGTGAATGCGAATGCCAAAGTATCTGTTAATAATAAATATGGTACTATTAAGGTAACAACCTGGAATAAAAATGTAGTCGAAATAGATATCAAAATTACTGTAAAAGGTAATGATATAGACAATGTAGAAGATAAACTGGAAGCTATTGATGTAACATTTTCGAATACATCGGATTTTGTAAATGCCAAAACCATTATCGGAAGTAAAAAAACGAATTGGAGTTGGTGGGGGAAGCACAAAAAGATTAATTATCAGATAGATTATCTGGTAAAAATGCCCATTACAAATGAGGTCAACCTGAGTAATGATTACGGTGCTATCTCATTAGATGAGATCAACGGAAATGCTACTATCAATTGTGATTATGGTAAAATAACCATCGGTGATTTAAAAGGGAATACCAACAGCATTAATTTAGATTATTGTAGCGAATCCACCATTCATTCGATGACGAATGGTTTTATAAACACGGATTACTCGAAGTTAGTAGTTGATACTGCTCAAAAAATCGATTTAAATACGGATTATTCCACTATAAAATTCGAAAAATTAACAAATTTGAGTTTTAATGCCGATTATGGAAGCATTACCGTAGGGGAATCCGATACCGTAGCAGGTAACGGGGATTATACGGGATTAAAATTCGGAACAATCACCGGCAGTTTAAAAATAAGGTCTGATTATGGTTATATCAAAATTCAAGATCTGGCCAACGGATTTGATTTTATTGATATCAATAGTGAATATGCGGGCATTAAAATTGGTACATCTCCCTCTAATAATTTCAATTTTACCATTGAACTACAATATGCCGGTTTCAAGCAAAAAAACAGTCCGAACATAACACTGTATAAAAGTATTTCCAAGTCTCATAAAAAATACTATGAAGGGGTGTACGGAAAAGGAAAACCGACATCTAAAATGATTATTAAATCAGAATTTGGAAGTGTTTCTTTCAAAGAAAATTAACGTATAACAATCAATTATAAAATTATGAACAACAAATTATTTTTAACAAGTATCATTTTATTATTAACGTATTCTGTAAATGCTCAGGGTTGGGGAAAAAATAAAAAAGTAAGAGGGAATGGTCATGTGGTTACGGAAACCAGGAGTACATCCGATTATGACGGTATTGGCGTAGGCGGTTCTTTTGATGTGATCTTAGTAAAAGGAAAAGAAGGGAAAATTACTCTGGAAGGTGAAGAAAATATTTTACCTTATATTGAAACCAAAGTAAAAAACGGGCATTTAAAAATCGAGTTTAAAAAGAACACCAATATCAGAACCACAAGAAAGTTAACGGTAACTGTACCTTTTGAAGATATCAAAAAACTATCGTTAGGAGGTTCGGGAAATGTAATCAGTAAGGCTGTTATTGAAGCAACAGATCTCAAAGTAAGCATTGGTGGTTCCGGAAATATTGAAGCTAAAGTATCGGCAGAAACGCTAAAAGCATCTGTTGCAGGTTCCGGAAATATAAAATTATCCGGAAATGCAAATGAATTAAAATGTTCTATTGCAGGTTCCGGAGATGTCAAAGCGTATGAACTGGAAACTGACACCACAAGAGCGTCTATTGCAGGTTCGGGAAATGTAAGAGTGTATGTCAATACAAAAATCAAAGCATCCATTGCAGGTTCCGGAAGTGTTTACTATAAAGGAAAACCGACATATGTAAATAGTAATTCCGCAGGATCAGGAGGTATTGTAGACAAAAATTAGCTCGGGCACTCCATTGTGCAAAAAACAAAAATGCCTTGAATTTATGCTATACTCAGGCATTTTTTGATGAACTGACTTCTTGTTTTTAACCGAAAATGAAAAAGTCAAGATGATTTCAATGTTATTATTTTTCTCAAAAATATACAGTTGAAGAGAGAAGGTTATATTTGCTCTTAGTTACTTAGCAGTTTAGTACATAAGCTTATTATGGGTACTTTCATTAGTGAAACAGTCGAAGATATTTTAAAAAGTACGGATACTTTTAATCATGTAGTACTTATTTTACCTTCCCAAAGAGCTGGTGTTTACATAAAAGAAGCGTTAAAAAATAAAATCGCTCCGGGATTTTTACCGGAAATTTTAACCATAGAACAATTTGTAGAAACCGTTTCAGGGTTAAAAAAAGCAGATACGCTTCAACTGCTATTTGATTTTTACACGATTTATAAGGATATTGAAAACGCACCTGCTTCTTTTGATCATTTTTCTTCCTGGGCATATACGGTTTTGCAGGATTTTAATGAAATAGATCAATATTTAATAGATACGAAAGATGTATTTGCTTATATAAGAGATATCCGGCGATTGAAAAAATGGTCTGTAAAAGGTGAATTTCAGGAAACGGAATTTATAAAAGATCACCATTCTTTTTTGGAAAAATTACAGCTTTATTATACTAAGCTATACACACATTTGCGAAATGCCAAATCCGGCTATCAGGGGCTATTATACAGAGAAGCAACAAAATATATAGATGCTTATTTAAAAAAGAACTCGCAAAAGAAGCACCTTTTTATTGGTTTCAATGCCATGAATAAAGCAGAAGAATATTTGGTGCAAAAAGTTTTGGCGAAACAAAACGCTGATATTTATTGGGATATTGACGAGCAGTTCTTCCATTCAAATCACCAGGCAGGTTCTTTTATCAGAAAATATACCAAGGAATGGGAATACTATCAAAAAAATACATTAAAAACAATAGGGACCTCTTTTAGCTCAAAAAAAGAAATCAATGTTATTGGTGCCTCAAAGAACATTACACAAATAAAACACGCCGGAGAAATTTTGGATGGTTTGCCCGGTTATAATCATACTGCTTTTGTATTAGGAGATGAATCATTACTTCCCGTAGCGCTTTCTTCTCTACCCGAAAAAATTCATGATATTAATATAACCATGGGATATCCGTTAAAAAATATTCCTGTTGTTCAACTAATTTATACTATTTTTAAATTATTTATATCCCAGGAAAAGTTCCGGAAAAGAGCAACAAATGCATTTTTTTACAAAGATGTTTTAGCGATTTTTAAAAATGCTGTCTTTTCCAACTATGTGCTACACGATACTAATTTTTCAGATGAAATTGACGACTATATTCGCCAGAAAAATAGTTTTTTTTTAAGAGCAGGTACCATTGCCAAAATATACAATGAAAAAGAAGAACACATACAAAAAACGATAGCAATTATTTTTAATCCGATTGACAATGTTTCGGATTTTTTAAATAAAGTGCTGGTGATTATTGACGATATGAAAGAAAAAACGACAAAATTGGAAAAAGAATACTTATACCGCTTGTATATGGTTTTTACGCAGTTAAACAACCTACAGGAAAAATATCAATATTTGAAAGAATTAAAAACTGCTTTCAGGTTTTTTAAGCAGCTTACTGTCACGGAACATTTGTTTTTTCGGGGAGAACCTTTAAAGGGGTTACAATTGATGGGTATGTTGGAAACAAGGGTTTTGGATTTTGAAAATATAATCATCACCTCTGTAAACGAGGGAATATTACCCAACAACAAAACCGCGAACTCTTTTATTCCTTTTGATGTAAGAGTTCATTTTAATATTCCCACTTATAAAGAAAAAGAAGCTGTTTTTTCGTATCACTTTTTTAGGCTATTACAAAGAGCAAAACGGATTTTTATTCTCTATAACACGGAGAATGAGGCTCACGGAACCGGAGAAAAGAGCAGATTTTTAAAGCAATTGGAACTCATAAGAACAGATATTATTTTTAAAAACGTCAGCCCTAAAGTATTTGTAAAAGAAGAAAAACCTCTTACCATTGAAAAAGATTTGTTTATTTTAGATCAATTGAAAATGCTGGCTCAGCAAGGAATTTCGCCTTCTGCCTTAACCGGCTATCTGTACCATCCTATCACCTTTTATAAGCAAAGAGTTTTACACCTTAAAGAATTTGAAACAATAGAAGAAACGATTACGGCAAGTACTTTTGGAAATATTATTCATGATGTTTTAGACGCTTTATATACCCCTTTTGTCGACCAACGTATTAAAGAAGCAGATATACATTCCATGTTAACACTAAAAAATAGCCTGATAGCTACCTATTTTAAGAAGCATTTTAAAGAAGGTACCATTACAACTGGTAAAAACAGGTTAATTTTTGAAGTAGTAAACCGGCTTATTGAGCGTTTTCTAAAAAAAGAATTGGAGACAGTACGACACAACCAATTAAAAATCATTGCTACTGAAAAACAACTAGAGGCTATTATTACTGTGGATGCATTGGGTTTTCCTATAAAAATAAAAGGAATTATAGACAGAGTTGATGAATTAAATGGTACCGTTAGAGTAATTGACTATAAAACCGGAATTGTAAAATCTTCTGCCCTTAGAATTGGCAATGCGGAAACTATTGAAGATTATAAATATAGCAAATCAATTCAAGTTCTTCTATACACATACTTATATGTAAAAAACAAAAATTTCGACTTTAAAAAACCAATTATTGCCGGTATTTTTTCATTTAAAAACTTAAGTTTAGGGTTAATTGAAATTAATTTTTCAGAAAAACGAAATGGAAAAGATACGCAAATCACACAAGAAAGACTAGATGATTTTATGACTAAAATAAAACAACTGCTCTTAAAAATATACGATCTTCAAATCCCTTTTGAAGCACCTTCCAATACAGTTTAAAGTGTAAAAACCGGAAAGTTCTAAACCTAATTTTACATTGTAAATCAAAGTAGCTTCTTATTCCTGTTTGTTTCATTTTCTCGTTTATGTTAAAGTTGAAAATACTTATTTTAGCAACCGGGGAAAAACCTCAGGTTCAAATCTCGAAATGAAATATAAAAACAAAAGCATAAATAAAAAGTCAAATAAAACAGTCAACGCTATTTAGGGATGTACACAATAATAATACTTAATACTAAAAAACCAAGATAACCGGAATATGAATATACAAAACGCACAACAGCAGGTAGAAAAATGGATACAAAGCCATGGGGTTCGTTATTTTAATGAGCTTACCAATATGGCACAACTTACAGAAGAAGTGGGTGAAGTAGCACGTATTATTGCGCGTCGTTACGGAGAACAAAGCGAAAAAAAGTCCGATAAAAATAAAGATCTTGGAGAAGAGTTGGCAGATGTCGTATTTGTGGTCTTATGTCTGGCAAACCAAACAGGGATAAACTTACAGGAAGCATTTGAAAAGAAATTAGCTGTCAAAACCAAAAGAGATCATGAGCGCCATCATCAAAATAAAAAACTGCTTTGAACTCGGAACCTCGAACCTGAAACCTGGAACTTTCAAACTTAAAACCGTACAACCCGTTCTTTCAATCTTTTGATTTCCTTGGCACTATTTCCAATAAAGATATCTTTCTCAACAATAAAAACAGGCCGTTTCAAAAAAGTATATTCCTCCAAAAGAAGTTGCCTGTAATCCTGTTCGGTCAAAGATTGATCTTTTAAGCCCATTGCCCTATATTTTTTAGCTCTTTTATTAAACAACTTTTCATAGCTGCCACACATTTGATACATTTCTTCCAACTGTGTTACGGTAACCCGATGTTCCTTAATTTCCTGCCTTTCAAACCCTTCTACATTTATTTCTTTTAAAATCCTACGGCAGGTATCACAAGTTTGTAAAAAATAGACTTTCTTCATTATTATGAACTATATTTCTTCTGTAAAAAACTTAATTTTGATTAAAAAATACAACATTTAGTTTCACTTCAGTAACCACTTCGTTAGTTCATAAATTTTTTTCATCTGTTTTTTGTGAATTTTCAAATGAAAAAATTCATGTACTTTTGGCTAAAGTAACGATAAAAATGGAGACACAAATAATGGCACTTAAAAGTCAGAGGTATTTTAGTATTCTTTTTGGTATTATCTCTTTGGGAGTCATTATGTCTCTCAAAAAACGGGGTTAATATTATGGATTATTTTTTTATTATTACCATACTCATTGTATTGTCGGCAGGATTTGGATATATCAACGTACGATTCATCAAATTACCCAACGCTATCGGATTAATGATCATCACCATACTGTTTACGTTGGCAGTACTAGGACTTAGTTATTTTGACGATACCTTACTGCAAAAAGAAAGAGAACTCATTACAAGTATCGATTTCAAGACGGTATTGCTAGATATCATGCTGAGTTTTTTATTATTTGCCGGGGCATTGCATACGAACTTTCAGCAATTAAAAATACAGCGCAAGCCCATTCTCATATTTGCCTCTTTAGGAACTCTGGCAGCTACTTTTATAGCCGGAATTTTTGTATATTATATATTACAATGGCTGGCATTGCCTGTTGATTTTATTTACTGCCTGCTTTTTGGTGCTTTGATTGCCCCTACAGACCCAATTGCCGTATTAGGAGTTATGAAAAAAGTAGGTGCTCCGGAAAAATTAGAAGCCAAAATTGTGGGTGAGTCCTTATTTAATGATGGTGTGGGAGTAGTCATTTTCCTCACGCTGTACCAAATCGCAAAAGGAGATACCAATATAACCTTCACAGATATCTCCACTCTTTTTTTAGTTGAAGTAATGGGTGGAATAGCATTGGGGCTCATTATAGGTTGGCTTACTTACAAACTGTTAAAAAGCATTGACGATTATCATATAGAAGTCATCATCACCATTGCTGCTGTGATGGGTGGAACCATTATAGCTCAAAAATTATATGTTTCTGCTCCGTTAGCAATGGTTACGGCAGGTCTGATCGTAGGAACGGACACTGTAAGACGATCTTCTATGAGTGAGGTTACGGAACTATACGTAGATAAATTTTGGGAGCTTATAGATATGTTATTAAATACCATTTTGTTTGTCATGATAGGCATGGAACTATTGGTATTAGCTTTTAAGAGTGCCTATATCGTAGCCGGATTGATAGTAATTCCGATGCTGTTGGTATCAAGATATTTTTCATTATTATTACCTGTAAAACTGTATGCAAAAAAATTAAATTTTTTTCCAAAAACAAGTTTGATAATGACTTGGGGAGGTTTAAGAGGAGGCATCTCCATTGCCTTGGCTTTAAGTCTGACCGAAGCAATGCAAAGAGATTTGTTTTTACTGGTTACCTATATGGTCGTGATATTTTCAATCATTGTACAAGGGCTTACAGTTGGAAAATTAATTAAGAAATACACTACCTCCAAAAACACAATAGATTTAGGGTAGTTTTAACATCATTAAGAGTATAGATTCATGAAATTCAATACAAAAACAATACACGGAGGGCAGACACATGAAGAAGCAACAGGTTCGGTAATGCCCCCCATATTTCAAACCTCTACCTTTGCACAATCCAGCCCCGGGATTCATAAAGGTTATGAATATTCCAGGGCAGCTAACCCCACCCGGACAGCACTGGAAAACAACTTTGCAGCAATAGAAGGCGGCACACATGGATTTGCCTTTGCTTCGGGGTTATCAGCAATTGACTGTGTACTCAGAATACTACATCCGGGCGATGAAGTGATTGCAGTAGATGATCTGTACGGAGGAACTTATAGAATGTTTACAAACATGTTCGAAAAATACGGATTAAAATTTCAGTTTATAAACATGTATTCGGCACATGCTGTTGCCGAAGCCATTACAGCAAACACAAAACTAGTTTGGCTGGAGACTCCTACAAACCCGCTGATGAAGATTGCCGATATTGAAGAAATTTCCAAAAAGGTAAAGGCAAAAAATAAAGATACATACATTGCGGTGGATAATACATTTGCAACTCCTTACCTGCAACAGCCCCTCACGTTAGGTGCGGATATTGTGATGCATTCAGCAACAAAATACCTCGGAGGGCACTCGGATTTGGTGATGGGTGCTCTTATGGTTAAAGATGCAACCTTGGCAGAAGTACTCCATTTTATTCAGTTTGCAGGGGGTGCTGTTGCCGGCCCTATGGATAGCTTTTTAGCTTTGCGGGGAATCAAAACCTTACATGTAAGAATGCAACGTCATTGCGAAAACGGAAAGGCAGTTGCTGATTTTTTAAAAAATCACCCTAAAGTAGCCACAGTGTACTATCCGGGATTCGAAAATCATCCGAATTACTCGGTAGCTAAAAAACAAATGAAAGACTTTGGTGGTATGGTTTCATTCGAATTGAAGGATGGAAGCAAAGCAGCAACATTTGAATTTCTGGAATATACAAAGATTTTTACATTGGCCGAATCCTTAGGGGGTGTGGAAAGCCTGGCAAATCATCCTGCTACGATGACACACACATCCATACCCGAAGCAGAGCGGTTAAAAGTCGGAATCACAGATTCGTTAATCCGATTAAGTGTAGGAATAGAAGATATAAATGACCTGTTGCAAGACCTAGAGCAGGCTTTGCACATATGATGTAGTTTTAAGTTCAAAAGTTTCAAGTTCAAAGTGAACCCGATTTCAATGGCGAACTCATTTAAACTTTTTCAATTTAAATGAGTTCAGTATAAAACCGGGTAAATTACAGGTGTCGCAATTATATTTAGTCAACTCTTAAAAAAATTTTAACATATTGAATTTCAGTTATTAATATAGAACTCATCTTGACTTTTTCTATTTCCTAAAAAATGACTGAAATTCACCTATATTTCGTTACTTTTCTTACCTGTAGCACTGCTATAGCTTTCAAAAAGTGCCTTATCTAGTTAAATTTCAGTTCATTTTCGGTTAAAAACAAAAAGTCAAGATGAGTTCATACAAAAAAGCCTGGAGAACTATTGTAAAAAAGACAACGTTTTTTAAATTGTATTGTAAAACCTTGTCAAATGCGTTCAAAAAATAATCCTCAAAATCAGTTAACTTTTCTAGCTCCAACCTTACAGGAACAATTGAATGCCAAGCATGAGCTTTATCTGTTAGCAGACGAGATAGACTGGTATTATTTTGATAAAGAGTTTTCAAAGTTCTATTCGGATAAAGGTCTCCCTGCTCGTCCGATTCGTTTGATGATTTCACTTTTGATTTTGAAGTCCATTTACAATTTATCCGATGAGCGTTTGGTAGAAGAACACTGGGAGGTGAACGCTTATTTTCAGTATTTAGGTGGTGCTACCGTTCAACGTTGTGGCCAACCTTTCGCTGCCAGCGATCTAGTTCACTTTCGTCAGCGTATTGGGCAAGAATGAACAATATCCCATCTTAAACAAGACCATAGGGTAGCAAACAACTTCCTAAAAGGTCAGATGGGAGATAGTATCAACTTTATGATGGCCGCCGCTGGGTTCAACTTCAAAAAATTAATGAGAAAACTCAAACAAGAAATTCTTTGGCTTGTTCTTAATACCTTTGGTTACCTGTGCAAAAATTTGTTAGAGAAAAATCGGACTCTAATAATAAAACCTAACCAACAAATAGCCTATTTTTAAGGGTTAACTATTTAGCTTAAAAATTAAATTAATCAGTTGGTATTGAGGAGATAAAAATTTCGTAATTGTGAATTTATAATTCGTAATTTATATATGTTTACTATTCGTTTTTTTCTTCGTGCTCCTCTTTATATTCTTTGTGTTCCATATGCTTTTTATGTTTTTTCATCATTTTTTTACGCTTCATCATTTTTCCTTTCATTCTTTTTCTATTATTTTTTTCCAACTTTTTGAATCTTTCATATTGAGCTTCATTCAAGATAGCTTTCATTTCTCTTTGAAAAGCAATTCTTTTATCTAACTGAGCATTCGCCATTTTGTAACGGGTATCTGCAGTTACTTCTTTTTTATTTTCTTTATACTTTTTCTTTAGCTCCTTCATTTTTTCATAATTTACTCTCCTATCTTTAACTTGGGCTA
This sequence comes from Flavobacteriaceae bacterium, assembly GCA_014075215.1. Classification (NCBI taxonomy): domain Bacteria; kingdom Pseudomonadati; phylum Bacteroidota; class Flavobacteriia; order Flavobacteriales; family Flavobacteriaceae; species Flavobacteriaceae bacterium. The sequence goes on along the minus strand of CP046177.1, from coordinate 3,529,124 downwards.
ATACCAGCGGTTTAACTTGGTCTTGTTGTTTGTCAGACAGTTCCAATTCCAAAGTCATTTTTTTAACTATCAGGGAAGCCTGCTGTTCAACGGTAAGTTTTTCTATATACTTTTTTACGCGTTTTTTCTGTGCTTGTGCTGTTATCGTAAAAGCTAATACAAGTACTAAAAGGGACATTAATTTTTTCATGTGATTCAAATATTTATACATTATTTTATTATTGAATTCATCTAAACTTTTTCAATTTGCTAAAAAATCGCTTACATCCAAAAAGTTTAAATAAGTTTATTGCTTTTAAGACCTAAGAACAAAAAAAAGGTTTAAATTTGATATTCCTTTTAATATGATTTTAACATTTGATAATGAAAAAAATATTTATTCCGGTTTTCTTATTTTCTCTATGTTCAATAGCACAAGTAAAGGACAGTGTAGATTTGAGCAACCCTAATGCTACTATTTATACACATATTTATTATTTACAACAAGATAGTTATCAACCCAAAAAATCGGCAAAAACAATTCACGGGTTACCCGAAAAAGAAGCAATAACTATAGCTATCAAAATTAAAAAAGTGTTAGATGGAAAAGGATTGGAGATAAAATTTAATACGATTCCTAATGATCCTGATTACAACGATACAATAGGTGTTACTACCGTTCATAAATATATGTTATTTCCGGAGAGAATGCCGTTAATTTCCGTAGAAAAAAAAGGAGATCAATGGTATTATTCATCGGAAACCGTACAAAAAATAGATATTTTATATGCTGCTGTTTTTCCCTGGTATATAGATAAAATCCAGGAAATGATACCGGGTTACGGACATAAAAAAATAGTAGGTTTGGAAATATGGCAACTCGTTGCATTCATCCTGTTAATAATAGTAGCAATATTGTTGTTTTATATTTCCAGGAGCATTGCTTACTTTATTTTACAAAGAATTCTATACCGGTTTATCAAGACAGGAAATCCTTTTATTAAAAAAGCATTAAAAAAGCTGGCACATCCTATAAGTTTGTTAATAGCAATTACTTTATTAAATAAAGTATATCCGTCATTACAGTTCGGTTTAACCGTAAATAAATGGCTTTTTCTGGCATTTAATATTGCAGCTACTGTTTTTTGGATTTATGTGTTTCTAAAACTGGCTCAGGTACTAACGACTATTTACCAGGAATTTGCTAAAAAAACAGAAGGAAAGTTAGATGATCAGTTAGTGCCTATACTCGGTAATTTCCTAAACGGACTCATCATTTTTATCGGTGTTTTAAAAGTGATCACTCTTTTTGGGGTGAATGCCACAGCTGTTTTAACCGGCGCGTCTATTGGTGGTTTGGCCATTGCTTTTGCATCACAGGATACTGTTAAAAATTTAATTGGAACAGTAATGATTTTTGCTGATAAACCCTTTCATATTAGCGATTGGATTGAAGCCGGTGAGGTAAAAGGTACCGTAGAAGAAGTAGGTTTCAGATCTACCAGAATAAGAGCTGCAGACACTTCTTTATATCAGATTCCGAATAGTAAATTGTCGGAAATGGTAGTTAATAATAAAGGCTTGCTCTTATACAGAAGGTATACTACTCATTTGGGATTACGCTATGATACTCCGTCAGAGCTAATAGAAGCTTTTATACAAGGCGTGCGAAATATTATTACAGCATATCCGGGAACAAAAGCAGACTCGTATCATGTGGAATTTACCGGTTTTGGAGATTCGGCCTTGCTCATTATGGTAAATGTGTATTTTAAAAGCTTGGCCTGGGCAGAAGAGCAACGATCAAAACATATATTACATCTGGCAATTTTAAAATTAGCTAAAGATTTAGGTGTGGAATTTGCTTTTCCGTCTACCACAGTAACCATAGAACAATTTCCGGAGAAAAAGCCGATAGCTCTAAAATACAATACGGATACTGCCAAAATAAAAACTATTTTGGAAAAGAACCTGTCGGATTTTAAAAAGGATATGGAGGCCTCTGAAGTACGGAAATAACCAAATTCAGGCATTGTTAATAAAGTATATTTAGTTGATTATTTCTTTTTAACATTAGCATCATAATGGCTTCTTTTAATCTGTTAACGTTCTTTGAGTAACACTTGCTCTTTCTTCTTAATCGAGCTAAGAAATGTCTGAATAAACTATTGTAGCCTTCAACTGTAAAGGTCTCTGTGCAATTGTATGGTGTGTGATTTAAAGTGAAAGATAGGTCTGGTTTTCAAATCGTTCTTTGATACTCTAAAGGCTTGCTCTACCCTGTAGAGTTCGTGATAATTTTTGATGATTGTTGCATTATTTACGACATTAGCTTTAATGTCGGTGTAATAGCCTTTTACTCCAAGTAGCATTTTGGTTTTTGCAATGAGTTCTTCATTGAGACTAGTTTTGCTATTATCAGTTTTTATAAACTTTACTTTTTTGATTTTTGAGGGTTGTTGCATAAGATTTTTGGCTTTATCTATTTGCTTGTTCATCTCGTGCTTGTCTTTGTTATATCTCTTTTTAGAAAAACTACAGATTAAAGAACCTTTATCTGTTTTGAGCCTTATATTTTTGCCATCTTCTCTTTTTAAAGCGTTATCTATTTGGGTTAACATATCCGAAGACAGGTTGCCTAATCTAGCACCTACAATGTAGTGGATGTCTTCTTGTTTTAGTGCTTGTATGTTATCGGCACTTATCATGGCGGCATCTGCAACTACGGTAAAGTGCTTTACCTTGTGCTTTTTAATAAAATCCTGAATGACTGGTATTAGCGTATACCCCTCAAAAGTATTACCGGAAAAGACATGGTATCCCACAGGAAAACCTTGAGGTGTTACCAAAAGTGCTACTAATATCTGAGGCTGTTGTGCTTTGCCATCTTTTGAAAATCCTGTTTTACGAAGTTCATCAGCTGTAAAACTCTCAAAATAAAGGGTGGTTACATCATAGAATACCATTGAAAAGTCAAAACCATAATCTGTCTTGGCAAATTTTAGAGTTTGTTTTTCTATGGCATGTTTTAACTCTAAAGACTTTAGAACTGACTCGTAATAACCTTGGTGTCTATGAACAATACCAAAATAGCTTTCCATTAATACTATCGAGCGAAGCTTTGAAGCGGGTTCTACAATACGCATCAAAGCTAAATCATTAAGTAAGCTATCTGTTATTAAGGTATAGCCTATGTGATGTTGTATTGATCTAAGGATATCATATAAGAATGTGTAGTAAGAACCCAAGTAAACGCATTGACTAAGCAAAACGTTTTGCTCATTGGGTTGCTGTTCTTCAAATAAATAGACTTGCTTAGTGTGGTCTGCTATGAAAACTTTAGCCATTTCTAATAGAGCAGTTATCTCCTGTTCAGTAGAACCCGAACCAATGTGCTTAACGATAACGCGTTTGCTTTTTTGGTAATGATATACCTGTACGGATTTAGAATCCCCTTTGGTTTTGATGACTCTGACATGTAGCATTTGACCCAATTAGTACGGTCAAAGTACACTTTTTTGAAGATAAACTACTGATTATCAAAACTAAATTTTTGAACCCAATAAATAGCGGACAAGTCAGGAGAACTTTAATACCTACTTTTTGATATTTGATAGATTTAATCTATGGTGCTATAAGAAAATCTATTATAAATATTCATCACCTGCATTATAAAAGTGTTTTTTAAAACTGAACTTGAAACTCTCTAACTTTCCAACTGTATTTCTTTGAGAAAAAGACTTACTGCATTTTCTAATGCATGATCTAATTCCGCATCTGTAATTTTTCCTTCTTTGAAGTGGTCATAGAACTTTGGTAAAGAAAAATTTGCGATAATTTCGGCTACTAAATGAGGATAATATGCATTTGCTGCTGCTAATACGGAAGCTCCTCCTCTACCTCCCGGCGAAGCTGACATCAGTAGCATTGGTTTTTTGTTAAATACTTTTAATTCAATTCGAGAGAGCCAATCTATGGTATTCTTATATGCTGCAGCGTATGAACCGTTATGTTCTGCCAAGGAGATTATAAAGCCATCATATGTTTTTAGTCTTTCCGATAATCGTAGCATATTTTCCGGGAAACCGTTTTTTTCTTCATCTATGCTAAACAGAGGTGCAGGATACTCATTCATATTTAAAATATCGTATTCCACTTTGTCTAGTAAACCGGCGGCATATACTGCTAATTGTTTGTTAATAGAAGTACTACTGATACTTCCTGCAAAGGCGAGTATTTTTTTCATGTTTAAAAATTTCTTATTTTTCTTTTTGATTTCTTTTAATAGAGTCTATCTTTTTTTCCAGCTTTTCAATTTCTTTCAGATCTTTTTCTTTTTCGGAAACCAACTGAATAGAGTCCGTATATTGTTTTGATTTTTCGGCTGCTGGCAAGAAATCATCATTTTTATAATAAAAATCAATTTTTTCGCCGGCTCTCCATGCTTCATTTAGTTGATCATATACTTGTTCATCCCATTTGCTTGGGTGTTTGGCATCTATCCAGACTACATCACGATACTCGCTATCTATCAGTGCCAGATCCGGAGTGGCAGCACCGTCAAACTTTTCCGAATCTTTTCTAACAGTCGAGATTGTTCCGAGGAAAAACATTCTTTTCCTTCCTGCAATATGTTTGATGTAGGGTCTGAACTCTACCGGTTTATTTACAGACCAGTCAAACTCTTTACGAGATTCTATGACTTTTAAAGGCATGGCAGAAACGCCTGCATATCCTTGTCTTTTTGATGCATGATCATAATAATAAAGTGCATCTGTCCCATCTGCAGAAATAAAAACACTGTAAGCCAAACTGGTACGTTCGTCTCCTATGGGTTCTAATCCGAACCAATGATATAACCCATTGTATGCATCGGGTACTACTCCTTTGAATTCACAATCTGTGACAAAGGGCTGCTGGTTTTGGTCATCGGGCAAATCAGGAATTTTAACGGCTGTCTTCATCTTCCAGGGTAAGGGATCGGTAAACCCGCCTAAGAATTTTAATGATTCTGCTTGTAAGCGCGATACTTTTTCCGACAGTATATTCTGCTTCTTTAAATAGGGATATTTTGCCATATTTTCAGGGCTTATATAGGTTCCTTTTCCTATAAAGATACGTTCCAGGTAATCAGAAAAATGATGTTTTCCGTTTTTTATTATCATCACGCCTCCAAAAGTCGGGTAAGGAAATAAAAAACCTTTCCATTTAATGAGGCTTACTACCTGTACCCATTGTCCTTCATCATCTTTCATATAAAACGTATCACCGGGTTCTGTAGTAAACAATTGAAAAAAACCAAACCTTTGTACTACTGCATTGTAAGTATTTCGACTAAATTTAAGTGATTCTCCAATTGAAAAAGTTACCGGAATTCTATTTTCGTTAGAAAATCTTGGAAAGGGTGTGGTACTTGATACTGCAAAAACTTCTTCGGTATGATCGCTAATTCGTTGCCAAATATATTTTTTCGTAGGTTGTATTGCCATGGTACATTTATTCTCTCCGTCTACCCTTACCAACTGGGGCAACGACACATCTTTTGTCTCCCCTACGGATTCGTTTGCCATTGAAAAGATATTCTGTAATGGTTGAATACGTTCATTTCGAGTAAGTGGTAATTCGTTGATTGCTAATCTGTTTAAATTATTAAAAACATTATATGTTTTCATATATTTATAGAGTTCATAGCGCCAACCTGCTATATATGACAAGCTAAAAAACAACGCCAGCAGTCCTAAAATTCCCAATCTTTTCAGAGTGCTTGCAGATCTTCTAAACTTTTGTAAACCGAAAAACAATATTGCCAGGCTTAGTAGTATGACAGCAATGTATTTTCTAAGAAATAACAGCCCGGGTTGATAGTCATCCCGCAAAATGAATAGGGCAAGCATTGCTAGTAATATACATCCGCTGACAATTATTTTTTGCTTTCTTCCCTTTTGCCAATATCTTTTGATCATAATTATTATTTGATATCTGAGACCTTTGCAAAATAGTGATATATTCCGTATTAAAATTGATTTGGCTTCAAATTTCTTCCTTCTCGAAAATTTTAAATCCTCAAAACCAACAGGTTATTCCGGTTGAAAATGTTCTTCGGGCGTCGAACTTTTTTGCCAAATCAATTCTGCAAAGGTCTCTATCCGTTATTACACCTTTTTTAACTGAATATTAAAGAGTGTTCATGTAAGTATCTAAACAGGTATTCTATAAAAGCCCTTTATCTTTTAATCTTTCCCGGGCGCTTTTCTCTTCTTTTTCTTCAGGCGTCTCCGATGTATTTGTAACATCTGCTTTTGTATCGTCAAAGGTATCGTGAATCATGTCTTTCAAATCTGCTGCTTTTTCATCTATTATTTTACTTGATTTCAGAACAATTCCGGCAATATATGTTCCGATGAGTGTCCCTACTATACCGGATACAAACATAGAAACTGTACCATAACTAACAGGAATTAAAAAGCGTAAGGCTAAAATAATTATCAAAAACAAGAATGTTATAAAAACAAGCCGCAAGATAAATTTCTGCTGATATACGAAACCTGTTTTATCTTCGGGTTTCATTTGTAATTTCTTTGAATGGATTAGTTTATTTAAAAACCGATACAGTCCATTTCCATTGGATTCTCTCCAATAGATTAAAATTCCAAATAATACAGAAGCAATAAATGCGATAAATTCCAGTGTCATGATAATCTGTTTTTAAATTGGTTTATAATTGAGCTCGCTTATATATGGTTACGTATCACTTCCACTGCCCAGTCTTTCATGGAAGTATTCCAGGTTTTAAACTGTTTATAAAACTCTTCTTTGTCATACCAATACATAAACAATATATCTTTTGGTGCTATATTTACCAGCAACTTCCATATTAAATCCTGATAATCAGGTTGTAACGACGAATGCGGCTTATACAAAGCATGTAACATTTCTTTATCAATAACTTCATCCGGTTTGATAAACATTCCTGATTTTTTCTTTTCCAAATATAATTCAACGCTCATTACTTTTTTACGTGCATCTATATCTATTTTATTCAGATAGCTTTTAAACAGCATTCTGTCTTCCAAAATATCTTTAACCAAATGGTTTGTTTTTGTTAAATATTCGGAAAACATGTATTTTTTTATCCGGGGATATCTTTTCTTCATTAGTTCTTCTTCCAAATCAAGTTCAATCAAAGAATAACTTTGTAGTTTTTCTATTAATTCGGCATCTGAAATATGATACATTAGCACGTCTCCGGTTTTGCTTTTTAATGCTTCATCATAATGTGTATCATCTTCAAAAATGAGTACCGGTAACACAATATTCCGCAACATATACACCCCGCCAAAAGCTTTTGTATAAAATGATTCTAACGGATAGTGGATTTCTTCCATATTCAGATTCCTGTTTCTTAAATCACCATATTTTTTACCCGATTCTAATAATTTCCAATGGATGACCTCATCTATAAAGTTGTTTTCTTTATGAAAATAAGCGATGAGTTCCGATTGTTCTTCTTTGGCTTTATCCAAATCATTCATCAATCGAAAACTAATAACAATTTCTTTATATTTTATGATATCCCACACTTCATAAAAAACATCTATTTTTTGATCAAAATCTACACATATTGCAGCATCCCGGGTAATATCATTGATCTTATCTCCGTGGATTTTAAATATTTGTTTCATTAATTCTTTATCAAAAGAGTGAAAGGGCATATATATGGGTAATTCTCTTTGTAAAGGGCTAATGATAATGCAATGCGGGTTTGCTTCTCCATTGTTTAAATAGTGTGTATTCTTTTTTTCTTCCGCAATTTCAGGACTCCAGCCCATACCGTCTATGGAAAATGATTTGAGTTTTGTTTTAGTAAAACCCAATTTCAGCAAGCAGGCATTATAGCGTTCTACTAATTTCCCGCTAACAGGAATCAGTTTGCTTAAATACAGGTTTGCTTCTTTTAGTTTTTCCATTCTTCTCTTATCAAAATCATATTTTAAAATATACAGCCATCCATAAACTTCCTATTTTTTATGGTTGACTTCCTTTTTCATAATTTTTCAAATTTTTCTCTTGCCTCCATATCAATATGTAATTGGGTTACTCTTGCCTCTACTTTCCGTTTAAAATCAGTATCTGCAATGGTTGCCACGTTATCCAGATAGTGCACTACTTCCTGTCTTCTGATTTCAGAGAAGTTCAATCCTTTCATATTTGATTTCATAAGTTCCCGAAGCATTTGATATTTTGTTTCGTAATTTTGTTTAAAATATATCTCCGGATTATTGAACCAGTCTTGTTCTAAGTCAAAATCTGTCAACCTTAAAGAAATAGCGGATTGTATATTACGTATATCTCTTGAAGAAAAAAACGGAAAAATAGTCTGAATTTCTTTGTAGAGAGCAGCGTAGAATGCATGTTCATCTGTTTTGTGTCTGGCTTCTGCTTTGTCGTAGGCTTGCAAAACGCGTTCTTCCACGGGTTTTTCTACAGTATTCAAAATGTCGCCCATATTTTTAGCCAACCCCTGATCTTGTAAAAACGTATAGTTTGACGGGTTTTTCATATTTACAAAATCAGGCATCGTTTTATCCAGTTTAGACCACCACAAATAGTCCTGATCTAAAAAGTCATGTGTTGTTCTTGCTCCATCGATTTTAAACCTGCCTTGCACTCTGGAAATCACTGCTTTATCTAACATTTCCGGCAGGTTGGTAAACAAGCCTATCGAGCTGTTTCCATAATTTACTGCATAGGCTCCTTCGGTATAGCGCAGGAATACTCCTATGACTTCCTTTACTCCTGCAGAAACTCCTTGTGCGGTTCTTTCTTGTAAATTATTTTCGGCATCGTCAATCGGTGCAAAAATGAGTTTGGTCGGGTCTTGCATTGGTTTCATCCAAGCTACCATTTTCTCTGCAGAGCCTCCTTGAAATGTACTAATCAGAGTATCCGGCATAGGATGAAACAGAAATGGAATTTCCAAATGATCACAGTGTTCTTTTAAGCGTGTGGCTATGGCGGCAATCAACATGCTCTTTCCGGTTCCCGGGATGCCATATCCCATAAATGCAGGCATAAATCCGCCTAACTCTTGAAACGGATTTTTTTTAGCTTCAAAATCATAGCTTAGCATACGCTCGGTCAGCCGCCTTGCAAAATGTTTTGCATCTCTGTTTCCTACTATCTGTTCGAATTGAATTTTGTTAAACTCAATACTAACGGCTGTTCCCGAAAAGACGTTGTTCCAACCTGAAATCGTAAAGTCCGAGCCTTCAAGTTTGTACGTTCTGTCTTCAATGGTTTCCGTATATTCCAAGCTACTTTTTCGCAGTTGAATTTCATCTGTCAACGCTTCAAAATAGACTACTGTAAAGTCAATAACATCTTTATCTGACTTTATGATTTCCGGGTGTCCCAGATATTTATCGTAATAAAACAGGCTACAGGCCACCCCTTTTAAAGGTGATAGAAGCGATACCTCCGGAATTCCGGCAAACTTTTGCTCCATTACACTCAGGTCATCGGAAGCGTGTGGTTTTAAGTGATACAGCATATGATATGCTGCTGAGAATAGTATAAACGCCGTAGCGGTGTGCATTTTGCTCTCAAACGCTCGTTTTCCACTTGAATCCAATGTATCCCTGCGTTCGCTTAATCCGGATAAACCGGAACTGTCGTAAAAACTATCTTTAATCCAAAGGCCTACTGTAAGCCCTTCTTGTACTGCATATAAGGTTTGGTTCAGATATAGAGGAAGTGCAACAGAGTCGGGTAGCAGGCGTTTTTTGAGTGCTAATATTGTTTTTGAAACTGAAGTAACCGCTACACTGCTTCCGCTATTTGCTCTTGACAGGTACAATAAAATAGATTCGTTTTTTGCGTTTTTATCTTTATTTTTTGCGCGTTGACTTTGTTGCCATTGTATACTTTTTATATAAGATGATGCTTCATCTCTGAGTATATTCAGTTCTGATTTTTTTATCGGAAATGTTGGGTTTTGTTCCATTTGTTTCTATATTTCAATATTCTGCAATTGCGAATCCAAACTTCTTAGCGTTATTTTTTATTTATTTTAAGGTCGGCAACTTGAATTGGAGGTTTTGTTAAATTATGTAAAACTTCCGGTACTTTATTATATAATAATTGTATAATTCTATGTGGTGCCAAAACATATTTTTGTGTAGCAATTTTATTCCATCGCTGCATTTTTTGTTTAGCAAAAAAACTTCCTTCGTTAAATGTACCTCCGGACCGTACTTCATCTACAGTGAGTGATAGCGCGTAGGATGCTAAAGCTATTTCTTTTTTTCCTATGGCTTCTAAGATGGTATGTGTAATTTCATTTTTATCTTTTGCAAAGACAGTATGCAGGGGACCGAGATCTATTCTCTTGATATGTTTGGGGTGTATTTCCGGCAATTTTTTGTCAATGGCATATGCCATGGTATCCAGTTTCATATCTCTATCCGCATTGGATTTTAAAACGTTGTATAATCTTCTTTTATAATTCGCCATATGATCACCGGCAAAATCAAAATACATAAAACAGATGTAAGGCCTGTTGGTGGTAACATCATAAAAACTCCAACTGGTTAGCAAATCTGCTGTTATATTTTTTGGCGCGTCAATTATTTTTCCCTGTACAAAACGATTAAATATATATTGTTCTTTTACAGAGGTATAATACACTACGGACACTGCTTGAAACAGCTTGTCTTTTTCAACGGGTTTTTTCTTATGGAGTAGTGTGTGTAAAAATTCTTCCTTTAAAATATCCGGGCTTATCAGTTTCCCCAAATAATTTTTACGCAATTGCAAATCATTATATAAATATCTGAATTCCAGGTAGTTTGGAAAACCTGAGTCGGTTAAGTCTATTTTCATATTCTCCTCTGCATCGTACATATATTTTATGCGCATTGCCTCAACGGAATACAAAAGCAAATCGCAATATTGTTTAAAGAAAATAATTTCTTTGCTATTGCATATCTGCTGTCTTTGTGTACTAACTACCAACTCTTTGAGCGAAAAATCCAACATTGTATGGTAGAACACATACTGCTCTTTAGAATCTAAAACCGCAGTGTCTAAAGGTGTGGTAATGTGACTTACAGACATTTTTATATTTTATACTTCTATTAACTTTTAAAGGCTTTTGCAAAATAGAAAGCCCTCTGTATTTGTATGAATTTGGTTTCAAATGGCTTTCTCTTAAATTTCCTTTGGAGGTTGAGCTTCTTTACCAGACCAATAGCTACAAAAGCCTTTTTTAGCTATTCAAAAAACCATATGACCTTCTTCCTTGTTTAAATTAGTTATCTATTTTACGCAAGTGTTACATCAAATTCAGGATAATAAGTCGTCTGTATTTCCTTTAGGTTTTGGAGCTTCCGAAGGGTCATGGCTATTATCAGTTGAAGGATTTGTCTTATAATAATCTTCAAAAAGCTGTTTCATATCTATTCCGTAACGGTCTGAAAAATTCTTTTGAATATCGGTATCTTTTTCTCTAATCTCGTGTAAAGCCTCGGCATAACTACTATAGACTCCTTGCATGACTTTCTCATGAACAGGGATATTATCCATCATTTCCTGACGTGCTTTTGCACTAGCCGTATGCATGGATGCGAGTGTTTCCCCGATATGTTCATCTGTTTTTACGCCCAAATGTTCCAAAATAGCTGCAAATTCCTGGTCTGTTCTCGCTTTTAAAGCCACTACATATCCATCATAATATTTTAATCGCTCTTCGGTATCGCTTTTTAGTTTTGCACGATGTGTTTGCAGGTTACTTCTTAATGATGTTAGTACTTTAATGGTTAAATTGTGTTTATGAACAAAACTATCTTTACTGGCCGCCAGTGTTGTATATGCATTTCGCAGGCCTTCTAACTCTTCTACTTTTTGCTCTACTTCGGTTACTTTACCAATTGCTTCTGCATATTCGGTAGATTGTTTATCTGCTATTTCTTCCAGTTCTTGTCGTGCCTGTTTTAGCAAACTGTATTGTTCTTCCAGTTTGGCTTCTGTTTCTTTCTTTTTTTCTAAGGCTTTGGTGTGATTTTTTGTGGCTTCTACAATAGCTGTTTGCAACTTATCTTCTACTTCTTTAATTTCAACCTCACGGGTTTTCAACCTCTTGACCGCAGCCTGGCTCTTATAGGACAATTCATTTAAAAGTGTTTGAATATCGGCTTTTTCAATACGTTCCTGGAACATGGCTTTTGCTTTATTATCGGCACTATCTCTTACTTTTTGAGCTTCTTTTAATTCTTCCCGGGCTTTTCTAATTTTACTTTTTCGCCCCCAAAGGTTATTCCACCATGTATCCGGTTTCTTCTCTGCGTTTTCGAGTTTTATTTTTGCACGTTCCAGATCTTTTTGTGCGTCGTCAATTATTTTTTGTTCATCTGCATTTAATGATGAAAATTTTTCAAAAATGATCCCCACTTCATCCTGGTAATCTGTCAAATCTTTGATAGCATCCAGCAAACTGGTTCTGTCTTTTTCTGCCATGTGTACAACATCATCTAATGTTGCATTTAATATCTTTTGGCGCATTTCAGGATCGTCTTCCTGTGCCAATTTAGATTTCATAGTATCTATGGCTTTCCCCCAGTTGACGTCAACTTTATCGGTTTTTTCGTTAGAATTTGTTTCTAGTAAATCAAAATCATCGGACATATAGCATCTATTTTTTTAAGGTTAGATAAATTAATTTGTGTAGCAAGTTCGTTAAAATTTTCCGAAACTCGAATAATTATTTTGTTTTTTTATATCGAACTCATTTAAACTTTTTGGATGTAAGCGAACATTAGAAGTTTTTAGATATGTTGAAAGCTTTTTTGAGTTGCATAGCACCGCTACGGAAGGAAAAAAGATAAAAACAGAGCTAAAAACACCCATTTTTTAGCAAATTGAAAAAGTTTAAATGAGTTCATCTTCTTTACCAGAACAAGGAAAATGCAATTATCATTCTTATTGTAAAATAGGTAAAATAAGAGTATATTTGCAATCATGAGGTAATACCAAAAAGAATATTAAAATAGTCCAATCTTGCTATGAAAATTCCAAATTTCATCGCTAAAAATACTTGGCGTAATTAAGGCTATGTCTGTGTTTTTTAACTCGAACTTTGAAATTTTCCTCACACAATCTTTAGACCACTTTAATATTCATTTTGGTATAAAATCATATGTGGCTGCATTATTTTAGGCCCAAATTGCTTCTTCACTCCACGGTTACTGATTTAGCCAGGTTTCTGGGTTGGTCTACATTTTTTTCTAACATCACTGCTATATGGTAGGATAGTAACTGAAAGGGAATTGTCGTCAACAATGGGGTTAGTGCTTCTTCTGTTTCCGGTATTTCAATCACATAATCTGCTATTTCTTTAACTGTTACGTCTCCTTCTGTTACAATAGCTATTATTTTTCCTGCTCTGGATTTAATTTCCTGAATATTACTTACTACTTTTTCATAGTGTCCTTTATTTGTTGCTATAACAAAAATGGGCATATCCTGATCTATTAGCGCTATGGGGCCGTGTTTCATTTCGGCAGCGGGGTAGCCTTCCGCATGGATATATGATATTTCCTTTAATTTTAAAGCACCTTCCAAAGCAACCGGAAAATTAAATCCTCTTCCCAGATACAGGCAATTTTTGGCATCTTTAAAAACTGCTGCAATTTCTTTTACCTTTTCGTCAATTTCCAACAGTTTTTGTACTTTTTCCGGGATTAGCTGCATTTTTTGTAAGTACATATGAAATGTAGAATGAGAAAGCGTTCCCTTAGCTCTTGCTAATTTTAATGAGATGAGAGACAATAAGGTAATTTGTGTTGTAAAAGCTTTTGTAGATGCAACTCCTATTTCAGGTCCTGCATGTGTATAAGCTCCCGCTTGTGATTCTCTTGCTATAGAAGATCCGACAACATTACATATTCCAAAAACAAAAGCTCCTTTGGATTTTGCTAATTTAATGGCGGCAAGTGTATCTGCTGTTTCGCCCGATTGTGATATGGCTATTACAATGTCGTTTGATGTTATAATCGGATTTCTGTATCTAAATTCCGAAGCATATTCTACCTCTACCGGAATTCTTGCCATATCTTCCAGCAAATATTCTCCAACCAATCCCGCATGCCAGGAGGTGCCACAAGCTACGATAATAATCCTGTCGGCATTTAAAAAACGCTCCAAATTGTTATCAACTCCCGCCATTCTGATGATTCCCTTATCCGGAAGCATTCTTCCTCTATAGGTATCTACAATGGCTTTAGGTTGTTCGTAAATCTCTTTGAGCATAAAGTGTTCATAGCCTCCTTTTTCTATTTCCTCTAAGCTTAATTGTAGCTCCTGAATTTTTGTATCAACAAGAGAGTCATCTTTTATCTTACGTACTTTAATTTCTTTATTGAGTTTAATAATGGCCATTTCTTCGTCTTCCAGATAGACTGCATCCTTAGTATATTCAATAAAAGGAGAAGCATCTGAAGCTACAAAAAATTCATTGTTATTTTTACCTATACCAATTGCAATCGGGCTTCCCAATCTGGCAACAACTATTTCATTTGTTTTTGTTTTATCAAAAACCGCAATTGCATATGCCCCTATAACCTGAGTTAAAGCTATTTGCATAGCTTTCCCTAATTTACATTGCTCTTGTTTTTTTACTTCTTCTATTAAGTTGACTAAGACTTCTGTATCGGTATCTGTTTTAAAGATATACCCTCTGGAAATCAGCTCTTTTTTTAAGGTATCATAATTTTCTATAATTCCATTGTGTACGATTACCAAATCACCCGATTCGGAAAAATGAGGATGTGAATTCAAATAATTTGGCACTCCGTGTGTTGCCCATCGTGTATGACCTACACCGATATTTCCTTCTTTTCTATAGGGCTCTTGTTCTATTATTCTTTCCAAATCGGAAACTTTTCCTTTTGTTTTAGACAGGTTCATTTGTTTTCCGTCAAACATCATGATTCCTGCACTGTCATAGCCTCTGTATTCTAACCTTTTGAGTCCGTTTATGACTATGGGATATGCTTTCCTATAGCCTAAATAACCCGTAATTCCACACATGCTTTTTCCTTTTTATGTTTAACTAGTTATTTATTTTTTCAGAATACGAAATCTTTAATTGAGCTCTTCTGTCCCCATTCGTTGGTAAATGATTTAAGAGCATCACAGCTTTGGGATTCCAGTTATATGTATTAACAATCGTATCTGCATTGTTTGTCGGTATATCCGTAGGGTTAAAAACTTTAAGTGTTAAAGGAGGTAAATAATTTGTCGCTCCACTTAATAAGTCGGATACATAATCCGTAATTCTAAAAGTATACTTATCTGGTTTTTTCTCAGTAGTCAACTCTAATATCCCTCCAAAAATACCTGTTCCTTCGGATAATATATCTTTAATCTGTGAGGGATTTAAATTTTGACCCTCCCCGTTTTTGTATAAAAACAGCCTGAATGGTGTTGCTATGGTATCAAATCCGACAATATCCTGATTTATATGAAAGGTTAAGGACACATCGTTGATCAGCCAGTTTCTTGGCCTTAGTGCTTCTATTTGATCAGAGAGGTTATTATTATTGGCATCTGGTCCAAAAACAGTAATATCTGCATGGCTTCCTGCCGTACCTTGAATTTGAAAACTTCCCGAAGGCGAAGGATTATTGGGTGTCATTTTATAAATACTGTTTCTAACTCCGGACAATCTAAAAGAATCATTTTTTTTTATCGTATCAATCACTGCTCCCGAAGCTAACACCGTATTTGTATAATAGATTTCTATTGACGGGACGAATTCGGTAGTAGGGTTATTAAAATTAAAAGAAATTAAAGATCCTGTATTTCCGCTTGCTTCCAGGAGAATTCCTCTGAAATAATTATTAAAGGCTTCCTGTGTTGCAAAATCTGCTGTTTGATATCTGTCTAAAAACAATTGTTTTAACAGGTCATTTTTAAGTGGTACTCTGGCAAATGGAATACTGCGTGTTAATTTGATAGTATCTTTATCATAAATACTTCCATCATGCAACTTTCTGCTTACAATAACTATGGTATCGCTCGCTTTTGGAATAAATTGATAATTTACATCAGCATTTAATTCAGCAGAAATGGTTTGGTAGACTGCATTGGACTGAAAGGAATTGGAAACAGCCGGATTCATGGGATTCAGCGTATTTAAAAATGTTGATATTTGGTAAATATTCAGATTAAAAGGCGCATTTCTATTCCCGATAATAGAATCCAAATCATATTCATTGGAACCGTCAGTTCTTAATGTAGATTGGTACGGTAATTTTAAATAAACAGTATCTATTTTAGTAACAACAGTTGTATCTGCTCCATAATCCATATCCACAACTCTGGCAATAGGATTAATTAATAATTGAGAAATTACGGAAGCTTCTATTTTTTCATAATTAGCATTATTATATACGCCTAACAAATACTGACCTAAAGCTCCTCCCAGTGAGAAACCATCTGCTCTTACACTGGTAACGGGTTTTTCCGTCACCACAACTTCCAATATGGTATCTTTAACATTAAATTCGTTGTTGTTAATAATAGATGAGCCAATATCGATGAAATCTTTTTCACACGAAATCACACCAATCAACAGTAAAGTCAAACAACTAACCGTTATCACTGTTTTCATATTTCCTTTCAACATAAATTCTTAATTAATTTGCAGAGATAATCTCTTTATAAAAGCCTAAATAAGGCTCCAAATAATCCTCCGGATTATAGTGAAGAGCCAGTTTATTTTCACTTTCAATTAAAGAAGACAATTCTTCGTCAACCTCCGTGCTTCCGTAAACAACAGCGTCAGAGTTTACAATAGCATTCTTTAGTATATTTATATAGTTTGGTTTTGAAAGCTCTGAAATTTTATGTTCAGGTAATTTATCAAACCGAATTTTATCGATTAGTTTTTTATTTAACGAGCCTTCAAACCCTTTATTATATATGGAAGTAACTATTTTACTCCCCGTAAATAAAGGTTCTTCGGGATAATATTCTTTTAAATATAAAGGAAGTAAAGAAGCCATCCATCCGTGTACATGAATAATATCCGGTGCCCAGTTTAGTTTCTTAACCGTTTCCACAACTCCTTTGACAAAGAAGATAGCTCTTTCATCATTATCAGTAAAAAGCGCATCATCTTCATCAGTAAAAATGGCTTTTCTCTTAAAATATTCATCATTATCAATAAAATATACCTGCATTCTTTCTCTGGGAATAGAGGCTACTTTAATAATAAGAGGCATATCCATATCATTTATAATGAGATTCATACCCGAGAGCCTTATCACTTCGTGCAATTGATGCCTTCTTTCGTTAATAACTCCGAAACGAGGCATAAATATTCTCGTTTGCACTCCATTAGAATGTGTGTTTTTCGCTACATTAAATGCAGTTGACGCTATTTCTGTTTCAGGCAGATAGGGAATTACCTCGGAAGAAACATATAATATTCTCTTATCTTTCATTAAGCCTAATCTTTACAAGAAGTGCAAAACTACAAATTTTTATGTAAAATTGTTGTTAAAATGCTAAGTTTGTATATATGCTATAACCGAGATTAATGTATATTTGTAAGACAAAGAATCATTTAATCAACCATCTCTCAAGTGTAAAGATTCAAAATCTTTCCATAGGTTTTGTCCCTACTATGGGCGTACTCCATTTAGGACATCTTTCCCTGATAAAAGCATCAAAGAGAAATAACCACGTCACTGTAGTCAGTATTTTTATTAATCCCACTCAGTTTAACAATAAAAAAGATTTCACCGATTACCCTTTAACCATCGACCAAGATATTGAGCTCCTAAAAAAAGAACAATGTGATGTTTTATTTCTTCCTTCAGTACATGAAATGTATGGCAACAGTATTGTGGCTAAGTGTTTTAATTTTGAAGGGCTAGAGCTTGAAATGGAAGGGAAATATAGAGCAGGTCATTTTGATGGTGTTAGCACCATTGTAAAATTACTTCTTGAAATTGTACAGCCCGATGTAGCATATTTTGGGGAAAAAGACTTTCAACAACTGCAGATTATAAAAAAACTGGTTGAAAAACAGCAAATGTCTGTTCAAATACGCGGATGTCCTACCCATAGAGAAGAAGATGGTTTGGCTATGAGTTCCAGAAATCTTAGATTGAGTAAAAAACAACGATCAGAAGCTCCATTCATTTATGCTACCTTAAAAAAAGTAACACATCTTTTTAAAGAAAAGCCTGTTGGAGAAATTGTGCTATGGGTTGAAAATCAATTTCAAAACAATTCCTTTCTAAAATTAGAGTACTTTACAATTGCCGATGCTACTACCTTACAAGAAATTTCGAACAAAGAAAGCGCTAAAAAATACAGGGCCTTTATTGCTGTTTTTGCAGGAGAAGTACGTTTGATAGACAATATTGCACTGGAAGCTTAACTTCTTGAGACCTTTGGAGGATTGATTTGGCAAAAAAGTTCGATGCTCGAAGAAAATTTTGACCCGTAATAACCTGTTGGTTTTGAGGATTTAAAATTTTCAAGAAAGAAGAAATTTGCAGCCAAATCAATTTTAATACGGAATATATCACCTTTTTATAAAAATCTCTTCTTTTTTATACTGAACTCATTTAAACTTTTTCAATTTGCTAAAAAATTACTGTTTTCCGCTCTGTTTTTGTCTTTTTTTCCTTCCGTAGCGCTACTATGAAACTCAAAAAATCCTTCAACAGCCCTAAAAACTTCTAATGTTCGCTTACATCCAAAAAGTTTAAATGAGTTCACTATATTGAATCTAAAAATTAACTTCACAAAAATTAAATTTAATCAGTTGATATTTAGGAGATAAAAACTCGTTGTGCCTCATTGTAAGAATCCACTAAAACGATATTAAGTCTCTGATAAAAACAAAAATCTCGACTATTATTTCGCAAATTATGATTACATTTGCTAAAAATACATCAAATCGTATAATAGAATTATAGAAAATGACAAGTTTTGGACATTTTATAAAAGCCGAGAGAGAAAAAAGAGAGTGGACACAAACTGATTTTGGAGCTAAAATTGGGATTAATTCGAGTGCTATAAGCCGTATAGAAAATGGTACTCAAAAGTTTAGTGTATCAAAACTAAAAAAACTCTCTGAGATTTTTGAAATTGACTTACAGAAAATACGCGATTTGTTATTTGCTGACAAATTTGCTAAAGAAGCATATAAAAATCATTGTTCTGACAATGTTTTTGCCGTTGCTGAAAGTACTGCACATTATTATAAGAATATTAACGCCAAACAAGGTAAATTAGAATTGTAATTATGGCACGAAAAGATAAAAATATAACACCAAGTGTTACTCAAAAGTTGCAATCATTAGGATATAATGTAGCTGATTGGGATGATAGCCAAACAGAAAATAAGTTGACTAATGAAATCAAACAAGTTTTAAGCACAGCTTCAAAAAAGGAAAACCAGAAAATAGGATACCCTGACAGAATTTTTGTTGATGTTCATAATAAATTTCTTGTTTTAGTTGAAGAAAAATCATCAATCAAAGACCACGAGAATCCCGATAAAGAAAAAGGTGCTATAAGTGGAATTAAATGGTATTTAAGTCGTTTCTTCAACAGTAACTTAAAGAATAATCTTAAAGATTTTTTTAATAAATGGAAAATTCTTGGCATTGCCGTAAGTGGAGATATGTCGTTGGAATATCAATATAAATTTAATTGCTATACCATAGATACAAAGCAAAATAAAATTATCCCGCTTAGTCAGGTTACTAATTTTATGAATGAAGAACAATTTTTGGCATTGTTTAATTCGTTAAATGAAGAAGAAGCTGTTGCAACTGTAAGTAGTTCGAGTAAGAAAATCAACAATTTACTACGTAGTGTTGATTCTCAAAAACGTCCTGTTTTACTTTCCGCACTGATGATTTGTTTACATAGAGTTGAAAAGAATTCTGAAAATTACATTAATGATTTTCCTGACCACTATAAAACATATCAATCTACTACAATTACTAATCGTGTTCTTGACACAGTAAAGAATATTCTTAAGATTGAAGGTATTCCTGATGAAAAACTTCAAGCCTTGAGCACAGAATTAGCGTTTCTATCTACTGACCAGACATTGAACAGTACAAGTATTTTAAAAGATATTTTAATTGAGCTAGAAACAGCAGTAATTCCATTATTTGAAAATCAGTTTGCAAGCAATTCCAACTACGATATTATAGGAAAATTTTATGAAGAATTTTTAAAATATGCAGGAGTTTCAAATGTAAAAAAGGGAATTGTACTTACACCAAGACATATTACTACTCTATTTACCAAGTTAATAGATTTGAAAGATAATGATAGGATTGTAGATATTTGTTGCGGGACAGGTGCATTTTTAATTGCAGGGATGAATGCTTTAATTGATAAAATCAGTAAAAGTCATCGTACAGATAAAAATATTGCAATTAAGAAAGTAAAAGAAAATCAACTACTTGGTTTTGAACTAAATCCTACTATGTATATTAGTGCAATATCTAATATGTTATTTCGTGGTGATGGTAAATCATCTATTTTTAATTACGATTCAATACGAAACCCAAAAGCACAAAATGAGTTAGATAAATTTAAGCCAACTATTGGATTCATCAATCCACCATATAGTGGTAAAGAGAATAAAAATGACCCTACTCCAAAAGAGATTACTTTTTTAGTAAAGATGTTAGATAATTGTTCAAGATACGGTATAATTATTGCTCCTTTATCTACTTATTTCAAAGAGGAAAATATTCGTGAACAAATTCTGAAGAAACACACGTTAAAATATGTAATTAATATACCGGGGGAACTATTTCAACCTAATGCATCAACACATACCGCAATAGCCGTATTTGAAACAAACCGAAGTTTTGACTACAAAAACGATGAAGTAGTATTTTATGATTTAAGAGATGACGGCTTTGTTCTTGCCAAAAATAAAGGGAGAACTGATGTATATGGAAGATGGACATCAATCGAACAACAATTACTTGATGCATTAAAACCAACTTCAACGCCCAATGACATTACACTTGTTCGTACAAAAATAAAACCTAAAGATGAATGGACAATTTATGCTCATAGTAAAACAGATTATTCAACACTGAATGAAGACGATTTCATCAAATCTATTTCTGATTATATGATTTTTCAGGTTAAAAAAGATTTGAATATTTTGGACAAAGATTTATCAGAAACCGAATTATTGGGTGCAGTTAGTTCTTATTACGAAAATAATCAAGATGAATAAGCAATATAAATATTTTAAATTTTGTCAAGTTTGTGAGTTCCGGCGTGGGAGAAGATTAACTACACAAAATCAGATTTCAGGTGATATTGCTTATATCTCCTCAACTGCTCATAATAATGGCGTAGATAATTACATTTCTCCTCCTGACTATATGGTAATTCATAACAACAAAATGACACTTTCAAATAGTGGAAGTGTCGGTTATCTGTTTTATCACGATTATGAATTTGTCGCATCTGACCACGTTACTGTTATTTGGTTAAAAAACAGGGAATTGACCAAACATATTGCAATATTCTTCAAACCAATTTTTGAAAAAATAAAATACAGATACAATTTCGGGCGAGAAATAAGTAACGATAGATTAAAAAAAGAAAAAATATACTTACCAATTAACAAAGATGGAAATCCTGACTTTGAATATATGGAAGAGTATATAAAATCTTTGAGAAATAAAATTAATTTTAGAAAAATAGATACTAAAAATCAAAGTAAAGGCACACCAATAGATAGGAGTGATTGGAAAGAGTTTAGCTTTATTGATAAAAAATTATGGACAAAAATTAAACACGGAGAACGACTTATTGAATCAGATAGAATCAAAGGTGAAATGCCTTATTATTCTGCTTCGGAATATAATAATAGCTTAACTGACAGTATAGAGAATCCTCTTTTTGTAGAAAAAGATTGTATTGTTTATTCTACTTTTGGAACTGCCTTTTGGGTAAGCGGAGAGTTTACTGCCTCTGACGAAATCTATGCTTTTCATAATCCTAATTTGAACAAGTATAATGCATTATTTATCACTACGATAATGAAACAAAATCAATATAAATTTAAGTTTGGACGTAAGGCATTTATGAATAAATTTAAAAATGAAATAATAAAGCTTCCAACAAAAAAAGACGGGAATCCTGATTGGTTGTTTATGGAAAATTATATTAAAACATTGCCATATAGTGATAATATTTAGAAATAACAACGGAGGCACAACAAAAGCTATACGTAATGCGGGCAAAGTGTTGAAAATGAAGTTATTTGCATCAAATAAACCAAGTACTAAACTAAAAGTGAAGTGCTTCAAAATCCCGAACTACGCATAGCCGAGCCCGTAATGGTGAATTTAAAATTTGTAATTTATATAAGATTTAAAAAAATAGTATTTTTGTAACATGTTAGTTGAAGTAGTAAAATCAAAAATCCACCGAGTTAAAGTAACAGGAGCCGACTTAAATTATATCGGCAGTATTTCCATAGATTTGGACTTGATGGGTGCTGCTAATATCATAGAAGGTGAAAAAGTGCAGATTGTCAATAACAATAATGGAGAGCGGCTGGAAACTTACGTCATTCCCGGCAAAAGAGGAACGGGTGAAATTACTTTAAACGGAGCGGCTGCCAGAAAAGTTGCCGTAGGGGATATTCTTATAATAATTGCTTATGCATATATGGATTTAGAAGAAGCTAAAAACTTTAACCCTGCATTGGTTTTTCCAAATGAAACAACAAATACTTTAGCCTAATTTTGAATCCTAGACATAAAAAGTTTTTAAAAGTAATACTGCCACTGGTCATTGGAGGGCTTCTAGTTTGGTATTTATTTACGATCATTCCTCCTGAAACACTTTTAGAGTATTTTAAAAATGCCAATTACTGGTGGATTGCCTTAGGTTTACTTTTTGGTGTTTTGAGTCATTTTTCGAGAGCGTATCGGTGGAAATTCATATTAGAACCTATGGGTTATAAGCCGAGATTTGTAAATAGTACATTAGCTGTTTTAATCGGATATTTTGTCAATATAGCGATTCCCAGGGCAGGGGAAATTTCAAGAGCAACGGTCATGACAAACTATGAAAGCATCCCTTTTGAAAAAGGTTTTGGAACCATAGTTGCCGAGAGAATTGCAGATCTAATAATGATGTTTGTCATTATTATCATTACACTTTTTTTTCAATTCGATTTTATATATACTCTTTTAATTGAAAATTTTAATCCAATCAAAATAAGCATTGTATTACTGACTATAGCTGTTGGGTTTTTTATTTTTTTATCTTTCATTAAAAGAGCCAAATCAGGAATATTATTAAAAATAAAGAATTTCATCATTAGTTTAATCGATGGTGTTTCCAGTATTTTTAAGATGAAAAAAAAATGGGCGTTTATTTTTCATACTGTTTTTATTTGGGTACTATATGTTTTAATGTTTTGGGCAACCATACCGGCCATCAAAGGATTGCATGTCCCTTTTGGAGGTATTTTGGTCGGTTTTATTGCCGGCGGGTTAAGTATTGCCGCCACTAACGGCGGTGTTGGGTTATACCCTATAGCTGTAGCCACGGCTTTTAATTTATTTGGAGTAGCTGAAGAGCCTTCACTTGCATTTGGAAGTGTTATGTGGTCTGCCCAAACCGCTATGATTATTATTTTTGGCGGATTGGCTTTTTTACTGTTGCCTATTTATAATAAGGCCGCCTAAATAAATTTTCCTTCTATGTATAAAACCTACTTTTAATGGTTAAAATAAAGACTACTTTTTTCTGTCAAAATTGTGGTACTCAATATCCGAAATGGATGGGGCAATGCAGTATATGTAATGAATGGAATACCATTGTTGAAGAACGTATTCAAAAAGGAGAAAAAAGGAGTTGGCAGCAACCTACAAATACAAAAGGCACTTCCAAACCATTAAAAATAAATGAGATCCAATTAAACCCCGAGGAGAGAATCACTACAAATAATGTTGAACTAGATACGGTTTTAGGTGGTGGTATGGTAAAAGGTTCTGTTATACTGTTAGGCGGAGAGCCCGGAATTGGAAAATCAACACTGCTTCTACAAATAGCTCTAAACATTTCCGAAAGTGTATTATATGTATCGGGAGAAGAAAGTCAATCTCAAATAAAAATGAGGGCAGAAAGGTTACAACCTGACCATTCAAACTGTTTAGTTCTAACCGAAACCAATACACAATTAATCTTTAAGAATATTGAAGAGGTAAAACCTCAACTATTGGTAATTGATTCCATACAAACGTTGTATACAAATACTATGGAAGCTTCTCCCGGAAGTATTTCCCAAATAAGAGAAACTACTGCCGAGTTAATAAAGTTTGCTAAAGAAACCGCCACTCCTGTCCTGCTGATTGGACATATAAATAAGGAAGGGCATATTGCCGGTCCTAAAATTCTGGAACATATGGTAGATGTTGTTTTGCAGTTTGAGGGGGACAGGAATCATACGTACAGAATTTTGCGCTCCCCAAAAAACAGATTCGGATCTACAGCTGAATTGGGGATTTATGAAATGCTATCCAACGGTTTACGGGAAGTTTCCAATCCTTCCGAAATATTGATTTCAAAAAAAGATGTTGATTTAAGCGGTACGGCAATAGCTTCCACTTTGGAAGGAATAAGACCGTTAATGGTAGAAGTTCAGGCATTGGTTAGTAGTGCGGTTTATGGAACACCGCAAAGGGCAGCCACAGGATATCATTTAAAACGTTTGCACATGCTCTTGGCTGTGTTAGAAAAACGCGCCGGATTTGCACTAGGAAACAAAGATGTTTTTTTAAACATTACCGGCGGAATACACGTAAACGACCCTGCAATGGACCTGGCAGTTGTTGCTGCCATACTATCTTCCGGACGAGACATTGCCATTTCTCCTCAAGTTTGTTTTGCTGCGGAAATAGGTTTGGCAGGAGAGATCAGGCCCGTTTCTAAAATTGATCAGCGAATCCTTGAAGCCGAAAAATTAGGGTATACTACTTTTGTTACTTCCAAGTATAATAAAATCACTCCGGCAAAACGTACAATTAAACTCATTCCGGCAGGAAAAATAGAAGAGGCTTTTGCTACCTTATTTGCATAAAAACTAAGAAAACTCAACTTATTTCTTATTTACTTCTTTAATGTATCTTTCCAAAGCCATAGCCATAGAAGGTGTCTCGGGCGACGGTGCTGTAATATGGCACTTTAACCCTGCAGCAGTTGCTGCTTTTATAGTCGAATTTCCAAATACTGCAATTCTGGTATTACTTTGTTTAAAGTCCGGAAAATTTTTAAATAACGAATCAATTCCCGACGGGCTAAAAAATACCAATACGTCATAGAAAACATTTTCCAAATCGGAGAGGTCGCTAACTATGGTTTTGTATAAAACAGCCCTTTTCCAGTTTACTTCCAACATCTCTAACGAATTTGGAATCTCTGGTTTCAACCTATCAGACGAGGGTAATAAAAACGTTTCTTCCTTATGCTTTTTTATCAACTTGCATAATTCCGTAAACGTTCTGTTTCCAACATAAATTTTACGTTTTCTGTATACTACATATTTCTGAAGATAAAAAGCCACTGCTTCCGACTGGCAAAAATACTTCATAGCATCCGGAACTTTGAAACGCATTTCTTCTGCAATCCTAAAAAAATGATCTACTGCATTCCTACTTGTCAGAATAATTGCCGTAAAATTAGATAAATCAATTTTTTGTGCTCTGACCTCTTTGGAAGTAACCCCTTCTACGTGAATAAAAGACCTGAAATCAATTTTTACTTTTTGCTTAGTAGACAAATCGTGGTAAGGAGATGTCTCTGTTTTTGGTGCCGGCTGCGATACCAATATTGTTCTCACTTTCATACTCATTCTTTTCGTTTTATAAAATCAATTTAATCAGCACCAGTAATGGTGCCAATTTAATCGCGCAAAGGTACAAAATAAAATAAAACAACTTGTTAATAATCAGCTTTTTGTTTGTATTTATATAAAATAATGACATCAGACTGATGATAGCAATAACAACAAATAGTATATAGTTGAAGTTCAGTCCTGTATAAAAATATAAGACAAATAAAATAAACATCAGGATTGAACCGGAAAACAAATAACTTCTCTGACTCACAAATAAAATGTCAATTGCAGTACTTTTTATCGAAAATAAAGAAACCAGTACCACCTGGATACCATTTTGCACCAATTGGAATAAAAACAATACACAAAATAATACCAAAAAATTTAAAAAAGTTAGCTCATTTGATGCTTTATAAAAGTCTAAAAACTGTGTAAGAAATAAAGAAAAAACCAATGAACTAAACACAGAAAAAAAAATATTAAACACAGAAAAAAAAGAAGAGTTTTCAAAAGAGTCCGATTCTATAAAACTCTTGTTTAAGAATGATAAGAAATAGCCTCTTAATTTTTTTTGATTTAAGAACTTCAATAACGCCAGAAAAAAAAATGATACTAAAACCATTAACGTAACCCAATCTCTAGATATCAATACCCGTTCTGTTGCTTCCATATTGACGTTTTTGAAACTGCAATTAACACAAAATTAGCAATTAAATAATGTATATTTGCTTTTAATATTTTCAAATTTTAGATGTCTGACGCTTTAGTAATCATACCTACTTATAACGAAAAAGAAAATATTGAAAGCATTATCAGGGCCATATTCAATCAAAAAAAAGCATTTCATATACTTGTGGTAGATGACAATTCACCGGACGGGACATCTGAAATTGTTATCGCTCTAATGAATGAATTCCCCAAAACCCTTTTTATTGAAAACAGACTTGAAAAAAATGGGTTAGGCACTGCATATATTCACGGTTTTTATTGGGCCATAGAGAGGGGATACGATTATATCATTGAAATGGATGCTGATTTTTCTCACAACCCGAATGACTTGATCCAACTTTATAATGCTTGTGTGTATGAGGGAGCAGATGTTTCTATTGGGTCAAGATATTCTAAAGGTGTTAATGTGGTAAACTGGCCTATGAAAAGAGTATTACTTTCTTATTTTGCTTCGAAATATGTACGCTTAATAACCGGAATTCCTATTTACGATACTACTGCCGGATTCGTATGCTATAAAAGAAATGTCTTAGAAACTATAGAACTGGATAAAATTAAATTTGTGGGATATGCTTTTCAAATAGAAATGAAATTTAAAGCATGGAAACATAAATTTAATATTAAAGAAATTTCGGTAATTTTTACAGACCGTACACAAGGGGAATCTAAAATGAGTGGCTCAATAGTTTATGAAGCATTGTTTGGTGTAATCAAAATGAGATTTAACGGGTTAAAATGAGTGCTTACTTAATTAAAAATGCAACGATTGTTAACGATAACCAAACCTTTGTTGGAGATGTATCTATAGAAAATGAGTACATAAAAGAGATTACCAAACATATTACTCCACAAAAAGGTGCTATTATTATTGACGCCAATAAAAAACTTTTAATTCCCGGATTAATTGACGATCAGGTGCATTTTAGAGAGCCCGGATTGACTCACAAAGCAAATATCGCGACAGAAAGCAGGGCCGCCATTGCCGGCGGAATTACCACTTTTATTGAAATGCCCAATACCATTCCCCAGGCAACTACTCAGGAATTATTAGAAGAAAAATTCCGGATAGCAGCAAACACGTCGTATGCAAACTACTCTTTTATGTTTGGCGGTACTAATGACAACCTGGACGAACTGCTAAAAACAGATCCGAAAAATGTAGCCGGAATCAAACTTTTTTTAGGTTCATCTACCGGAAATATGTTAGTAAATGATGAAACCGTACTGGAAAAAATATTTTCATCAACAAAACTTATTATTTCCGTACACTGTGAGGACGAGGCTACAATCAAAAAAAATACGGCTCATTATTCCGCTATATATGGTGAAGATATTCCCGTAACATTACACCCTGTTATCAGAAGTGAGGAAGCTTGTTATATTTCATCGTCAAAAGCAATTGCTTTGGCAAAAAAAACAGGAGCCAGATTGCATGTCTTTCATCTATCGACAGCTAAAGAAACAAACCTATTCAGAAATGATATCCCGTTAGAAAAAAAACAAATTACCGCTGAAGTATGTGTACATCACTTGTGGTTTTCCGATAAAGACTACGAAACAAGAGGAACGCTTATCAAGTGGAATCCCGCAATAAAAACCGAACAAGATCGAAAAAGCTTGTGGGATGCGCTGCTCGACGACAGGATAGACATCATAGCCACAGATCATGCGCCGCATACTTTGAAAGAAAAATCGAATCACTATAAAAATGCCCCCAGCGGAGGCCCCTTGGTACAACACGCCTTATTGGCTTTGCTGGAGAAAGTGAAAGACAAAACTATTTCCTTAGAAAAATTAGTAGAAAAAGCCTGCCATAATCCGGCTAAAATATTCCGGATTGAAAAAAGAGGATATATCAAAGAAGGCTATTTTGCAGATCTGGTTTTGATAGATTTAGAAAAACCTCAACAAGTAACTAAAGAAAATCTATTGTATAAATGTGGTTGGTCTCCATTTGAGGGGCTTGAATTTTCATCAACCATAACACATACTTTTGTAAACGGAACTTTAGCATATAATAACGGAATATTTAATGAAGTAACTAAAGGAAGAAGAATTACTTTTGACAGATAATGGCCAACATGAAAAGACTATTTTTAATTATTATAATCATTTCTTTTTTCTCCTGTACCAGTAATACTATCTATAAAAAGCCTCAGGATTTAATTCCAAGAGATACCATAGTTTCTTTACTTACCGATTTGTATATTGCCGGTGCTTCCAGAGACTTAAAAAATAGTTATTTCCAGGCAAAAGTGGATTATATTCCCTTGATATATAATAAGTATAAAATTGACAGCTCACGTTTCAAAAGAAGTAATTTTTATTATACAACAAGATTAGATGAATATCAAAAATTACTGGAACAGGTAAAACGTAATTTGGAAAATTACAAGAAAAAATATGTAGATGAAAGACGGATAAAAGATTCTATCAGGAGAGATTCTATTAAAAAACTAGCTCCAAAGACAACTATAGAAGCTCCAAATAAGACATATAAAAAAGGTTCGGGAGATTTATTAAACAAGAGGCCTTTGCAAAATTGATTTGACAAAAAAGTTCGATGCCCGAAGAACATTTTCAACCGGAATAACCTGGTGGTTTTGAGGATTTAAAATTTTCGGGAAGGAAGAAATTTGAAGTCAAATCAATTCAAACACAGAATATACCACTATTTTGCAAAGGCCTCCAAAAAATAATGGCGGGCTATGACGCTTAATACAGTTTAAAGTTAAAAAGTTGGAAAGTCAATAGCATCCGAAAGTTTAGATATAAGACCGCTACGCTTAAAGACATAAAAAGGGATATTCGTAAAACTATCCATCAAGATTAATATTCCACTAAGATTTTCTTTTTGAGCAAGAAGAATATCCATACGTTGAGGCTTTTGCACGCTTTTATTGGCAAAAAGTGTTTTTTTCACTGATTTTTAGACATAGTTATCCCATGGACCTGGCTAAGAAAGTGTTTTTTTTGCGGTATTGTTAAGCTACGTGTTGCCGAGCTTTGGCAGATGCTTTTTGATCCTTTACCCTTTTGGCAATCCTTACCGCATTGGCGGTATGGATGCCAAAGCAGATCCACAAGGTTTCCGTTTTCTGTGTTCTTGCCTTGATCTTGTCAAGGGAGTAGTGCTGTTTTTCGGTTCCAAAACTACCTTCCATTCCGGTAGCCCTTTCTTTGGACAAGATTTGCCTTAATTGCTTTTGTTGTTGGGCGTCTTTAGAAGGTTTCCCTTTGGGGACAAAACTGATTTGGATATTGTTTTTGGTGCAGTAACTTCTGTTGGCATTGGTGACGTAGATATTGTCAGCGGCAATAGCTTTGGTTTTGGTATGGGTTAAGGACTGGGCTTGATAGACGGAGCTTTGCAGGCGGATACCTTCGTGAAAGGCGTCAAAGCTTAAGTTTTCTATAAAATTGATGCCATCGATTTGAACGGTATTGACCTTGGCACCAAACTCAACACGCTTGGTTTCCTTGCCCCTTACTATAGGACGGATATACCTTTTGTCTATGCTCACAATAAGATCCTTGGGCTTCTCTTTGGTGGTGTACCACTCTCGTTGCTGTTCCAGCCACTGTATACCTTCGCTTGATCTTTTTGCTAAACGATTGGGCAAGTGAACCCCATGGAATAGATTGATGGAGGTAACCCAAATCGGAACCGAGAAAGTTTTGATAATAACTCTCAAACTTCTCTGAGGGGGTTTCGAAATTTATTTGGTTGATTGACTGGGATAATTTTCGTACTTTAGTCATAGATAAAAAATAAGATTACCCCGAATTTAGGGCTTTTTGCTCACTTTTCGGGGTTTTTTAGGGATCTTTATCTAATCTAATTTACTGAAAAACAAATAATTGAATATTTTACGAATATCCCTAAAAAACACTGAAAAAGAGACTCAAAAAGTAAAATAAACTCAATAAAGTGATGATAGGTAAACTTTTAAAACACTTCACAATAGAAAAAACCTCGTAATCAAGACCAATTGATAAGCAGCAAACGAATCTAAAAATCGTTTTACCCATAGGGGATGAAAAATCAAAAACGAATCAGTCAACAAGGCGTATATTGCTAGCCTATCGGCGCAACATACGCTTAGTTATTGGTAGCCGTTTTTATTCGTTTCAACTTTCAAAACCTGTATTCCAATTTTAAAAGTACAAATCTTGATAATAATCTATATTCAGTTGTTGATGTTCCGATGTCGCTGATTATAAAATTCTTGAACCTTTCGGTGTTAAAAAGGTTTTTCCCAGTTAAACCCAAAGTCAGTTTGTTATCAATGAGTTTGCATCTTGCATCAAGGTCTAAAAAATAATAGGTATTGTCAGTTTGTAAGTTTCCGAAATAGTAACGTTCTGATTGTAATTGAACATCTAGTCTATTATTGAAAATAAATGATAAATCTAGAAAACTCACGTTATTAGTAAACGAATTATTTATAGTAGTTTCTATTTCAGTTGTTGTCCATTTAGTACCCAAATGATAATTAAAAACACCTTTAAAACCAGAACGCAATTCTAAACCATAGTTGTAATTATTTGAGGTTACTTGTCTTAAATTAGAATTGTTTACAATGTTCTTAAACTCACTTTTTGTATAGCCTAAATCTACTTTTAAATTTGACGATATAAATTTAAAGTAATAATCTAATTTTGAATTGATGCTTAAAAATTCTCGGTCTTCAATCAGTATTTTTTCAGCCTGCGTAAAGTTTTGTTCTATTGCTGTATTTGTTGAAAAAAAATCGTGATTTTTGTTGTAAAGGATAAATGTATTTGCAAAAAAACGGTCGCTCCAATTTCCAAGTTGATAATTAAAAACAACACTTGAAGCCTCTAATTGATTAAAATTTCCTGTACCTTGATTAAAAGAACGAAAGCCAGTTAATACAAAATCACTAAAGACATCTAAAACTTTTGCATTTGTGGTGTTGTAAGAGTAAGAAGATGTTATTTTGTTTTTATCATTTATTTCCCAATCAAAACCTAAACTTGGATTGACAAAAAATGGATTTTGATTACTATTTATATTATTGTTATCTAAACTATTAAAAAGCTGATGTACATCTAGTTTGCCGACTATCCCAAAATCTTTAAGTTTTAATCTGTATTTGCTTTTAAAGTACAAATCATTGAACACATAATTGGTTTGGTTTTGGTAGCCAATTGGTTGTTCTAAAACGGTATTATTCTCTAAAAGTGAAAAAGTAGTAGATAATATGTCTTTTCGGTATTCATTACCTAATTGAAGTTCTAATAAATGACCATTGGCTTTTCGGTCTAATAAATGTGCATTAACACCTGCAAATTGCATTTGGTTAGTGCTTTGTTGTTTTACATTATTAGCGTTGGTAAAAGCAGGAAATAAATCTTGATAAAAAAATTGATTAATGGTATAGTTTTGTGGTGTTTTTTCATCAATAAAACGACCAGTCAATAAAAATACTTTTTTGTCTGCAAACTTATTGGTATAGCTTATTTTTTGGTCAAAAAGTGTATTTTGATACTGCAAGTTCTCAATAGTAGAATTACCGTTAAATATTAAATTAGAATTATCGTTAAAATCGCCATTATTGTATTTAGTAGTCGCTTCAAGCATTTTGGTCTTTGAAATATTGTAGGTAAAATCAAGTTTACCAAAAGCTATTCGTTTTTTGTTACGCAATTTATAATCTTCAGTATTGGTAAAATTTGTTCCATTGACATCAACAACGTCAATGCTTTTTCTAAAAAAATTGGTTTCGTCCCAATTGAAAAATCCCAAAATTTTTGTTTTTAGTTTTTCTGTTGGGTTAAAAATGGCATTTAATGATATTAATTCTGCGTTATTAAAGTTAGTTCTGTCTTTTTTAAAATTAAGATTGTTAAGTAATAGGTTTAGTAATGAATTTACAGTTTGATTATCGCCTATGCTTGCATCCTCATCAAATCTTGAAGATTTGATGAGATGATTGATATCACCAGTTGCATTATAACCAATATTATTAAAATTAG
The DNA here is from genome assembly GCA_014075215.1 of Flavobacteriaceae bacterium. Classification (NCBI taxonomy): domain Bacteria; kingdom Pseudomonadati; phylum Bacteroidota; class Flavobacteriia; order Flavobacteriales; family Flavobacteriaceae; species Flavobacteriaceae bacterium. The sequence continues at coordinate 3,496,495 of CP046177.1, read as the reverse complement.
AAAAAAAAATAAATTTATTTTTTTTTTCAAAATTCATCATATAAGTTTTAAGATGATATCTATTAACTGAATGCAAATCATAACCAAGAGAAACATTACCAAACCATTGCCTTTTCGCATCCTCTTTTAACACTAAATTTAGCGCAACTTTGTCGCTTTCCTCAATATTCTTTAGTAACCTATTATTAGAATATTTTTGCAAAATTTGTATTTTTTCTAATTGGTCTGGAGGCATATTTTTAGATAATATTTTATAGCCTCGTTCAAAAAAATCATCACCATCTATCATTAATTTTTCTATTTCTTGATTACCTACTTTAATAGTTCCTTCAATATCTACAGTAATGCCCGGTATTTTTTTTAACAAATCTTCTACAGTAGCATCACTACCTTTTAAAAATTTATTGACTTTTATTTCTACAGTATCTTTTTTTACTTTTATAACCTTTTCTGATTGAATAATGATTTCATCTAATTCTAAAGTTTGTTCTTGCAAAGAAATATTTTTAACAATTTCACTTTTATCTTTTTTTAATATTAAAGCAATCATTTTTGTTTTGTAACCCATAGAGGAAAAAGACATATTATATATACCTTTTTTATTAATTTCTAATAAATAAGTTCCATTTTCGTCAGAATAAGTATAGTTAATATTATTATTCAAACTATCTTTTATCATAATACTTACATACGAAATAGGATTTTTTGAATAATCGCTTATCAATCCTTTTAAAGTAGTTTGAGAAAAGGTAAGATTACATAAAAAAAAAGCAATTAATAGTTTAATTTTTCTCATTAAATATTTCTATTTCTTTACTGCAATCATCACATTTTTTATCTCTTTTAAATGGTTTAGACCCTTTTGGTCTTCTAGCAGACATTTCAGCAAACATATTATCAATCAACTCTTCTTTTTTATTTAAATAAGCATCTAAATTTATAGCTTTCTCTAACTCTTTTTTATCAAACTCAAAAAAACAATTATCATTTCCAACTTTAATTTTATTAGCAACTGCATGAAATACTTTGTCAGTATTATAAAATTCTAAAATCATTCCTGGTAAATTTCTTAATTTCCAGGGACCAAATGAAACAGGAATTTCTTCTGTATACCACGCTGTATAATTTCTGCCTCTAAATAGAATCGTAGCTTTCTTGCATAAAAAATTAGACAATTTTTTGGTTTCTGAATGTAATTTCCAAGAGTTTTTAAATTTTTCTTCTTTTACTAGTATTACTTCATCGAAAAAGTTATCTCTAAAGAAAAAAGAATTTATTGAATTATAATAAAACTTACTTGTTGTATTTTTTCTGCCAACAACTATATTCACTTGAGTACCCATTGGTTTATTCTCTTGTGATTTTTCATTTTCAGCCTTAGTTATGGCTATTTCTTTTGAATAGGAAATTTTTCTATTAAAATATAACTCATATTTTTCTTGATTTATATAATCTAAATTAATGGTATAAGTGTATTCTATTTTTCCACAAATATTATTTTTTTGTGCATTCATATTAATGAATAAACCAAAAAACATAATAAATAAAATTTTATTTTTCATATTTCTATATTTAAGTAATAATCTATCTGGTCTTAATTAAGACCAGATAGATATTGATTAATTAGCAATAATTACTATTTCTTCAAGTTCAATAACATACTCCCATTCAGTACAATATTTTCTACCGTTTCTGTAAATACAATATCTTACCCAATAATCAAAAACTTCAACTTCAATATTTTCTGCTTGAAATGTATTCATTGAGGTTGAGTTATTTTTTACTTCATATGAAGAAGTAAAACTAATTAAGTCAATAGATAATGACTCAAAATCCAAATCATTAGAAGCAACATTCTCAATTGATATGTCTTCAATCTCTGAAATTTTTAAGTCATTATTACTAAAATTATTTGCATAAGAACTTGTTAATGCAAATAAAAAAACAAAAATTAAAACTACTTTTTTCATATTTTAAAAAGGTTTTAAAAATTACCCTACAAATTGTAGGTTTGGGAATTATTCCCGTTTTTGGTATTCATTCAATTTTACTATTTTGTTTACTCATAATGTTCAAATCTCTTTAAGCGAATGACTTTTGTTGTTTCAATGTACAACTTTTCTTTTTTCGGAACCTCTGATTTTAACGCAATATTGTTTTCAAATGGCTACCAAATATCTCTTTTTACAGGCATTTATTTATTGCCTGACTATGCCTATTGTTTTACTCAAAAAAAATGGAAAAATTTATTCAAAAGATAAAGATTTTAGGGGTTATTAAAGTTATCACTACAACAAACCTATAAAAATATTTCTTTATATCCAATGTTGTGTTTAAAAAAAATGAGGATATTTTTCTTTTAACATGAAAAAGCCGTACTGCAAATTCCTCTAAAAACTGAGGAAATAGCTTTATTTTAGAAAAAATAAAAACCAACATCACGAACTTTCCAATATCCGATCAAAAAAAGATATCAGACGTCATATATAGGGCTTGCTGAAAAGTTCAGAGGTGCATTAATTTTGTAATTTTCGAAGATGTAGATGTATATAAATACTTCAAATTGAGAAAGTTGCAAAAGTGATGTGCCTCTGAGCAACAAAAAAATGTTCTTTAATTGTGTAACAAAATGCAAGGTTTTAGCATCAGTTAGGTTAAAAGGCATGCACTTTTTGTCAAGAGAATTATTATAAGTCATTGCCTTTCAGAAATGTAGTATTTTTCAGCAGACCCTATTTGGACATGCTCAATGCTCATGCCAATATTTTTATACCAGTTATTATTTGAAATTACTGTAAAAGAAAATGATGATTTTTTTCTTTATTGGAGTTAGAAAAATAAAGCGTGCATTCGTTACGGTTTCTTTTTATAGCGAACAAGAAAGGAAAAAAGAGCATTTTATTACGGTAATTTCAAGTGATAAGTGGTATTACTTTCGAACTTTTATACTTTTCGACTTTTTAACTGTATTTTTTTGAAGAAATAAAGAAGCCGTTTCTTTAATTACATTTGCTATGTTTTCAAAAGCAAAACCTGTTTTTTGAATGAATTTATCCGAAGAGTAATATGTTTTTTCATGAGCAGATTTTGCAGTATGCTTTGTTATTAAAGGTTCTTTTCCTGTTAATATCATCAACATTTTGTTCGCCCGCCAGAGAACAGCCGTTTGCCAGGGTTTTATTTTAAATGAAGGTCTTTTTTTATGAAATGCATCTGCAATTGTAAAAAAAACTTCTTTAAAAGATTTGTTTTCCGACACCAAAATGAATTGCTCGTTTTTGACAGTGCCCTCCATTAAATGATGCATTGATTTTACAACATCTTTTACCCCTACAAAACCGGTGATTCCTTCAGTATAAAATTTAAACCCTTTATATAGCTGAGTAAACAGTTTTCCGGAACCGGTATTCCAATATCCCGCGCCTAAGATAACTCCCGGGTTTACAATAATGACATCAATCCCTTACTGGCTTGCTCTCCAAACTTCCATTTCAGCCCCGTGCTTTGTAATAGCATATCCATGATTTTTACCATGTGTATCCCATTCATTTTCTTCGGTGGTCGCTACTCCTTTTTGCCCTTCTCCTAATGCTGCAATAGAGCTCACAAAACATAATTTTTGAACATTAGCATCAATTGCTAAATTCACCATAATAGCCGTAGCGTGTATATTTACTTTTCTCATTGTGATATACTCTTTTGGATAAAAAGAAATAAGAGCAGCGCAGTGATATACTTTGGAAATATTTTTAAATGCAGGAATCATCTCCGGAACAGAAGTAATATCTGCTTGGACCCACTCGATTTTAGAAAAATAAGTGTCTGCAAACTCCGTATAATACGAAAATACTTTTTTTACTTTTTCCAAGCCGGAAACGGTTCTGTAAACAGCTCTGATGCTATCTTCATTTTGTGTTAAATGATATAATAAATGAGCCCCTAAAAAACCGGTTCCTCCGGTGACTAAAATCATACGGCTAATTTAGTTTTTTTAAAGGATAAATGTATCTTTACTTTTTTAAATCTTGTAGAAGAATGATAAATTTTGTAGAAGAACTACGCTGGCGAGGACTGTTGCATGATATGATACCGGAAACCGAAACGCATCTGCTGGAAAATAAGACTACCGGTTATATTGGGTTTGATCCTACTGCAGATTCTCTGCATGTTGGCAGCCTGGTACAAATACTAATTCTGATGCATTTCCAAAGAGCAGGCCATAAACCTATTGCATTGATTGGCGGGGCAACAGGAATGATAGGAGATCCTTCCGGCAAATCTGCCGAACGAAATTTACTGGACGAAGCAACCTTAACTAAAAATATCACAGGAATAAAAAACCAGCTAACTCGATTTCTGGATTTTGACATCCATCTGGAAAATGCTGCCGAATTAGTAAATAACTACGATTGGATGAAACCAATTTCTCTGATTGATTTTGTTCGTGATACGGGAAAACATATTACCGTAAATTATATGATAGCCAAAGATTCCGTAAAAAAACGTTTGGGAGCAGCATCCAAAGAAGGAATGAGTTTTACAGAATTTACATATCAATTATTTCAAGGATATGATTTTTATCACTTGTACAAAGAGAAAAACTGTACACTTCAAATGGGAGGCGCCGATCAATGGGGAAATATTACGACCGGAACCGAATTGATCCGAAGAAAAACCCAGAGGAAAGCATACGCTATAACTGTGCCTTTGGTAACCAAAGCTGACGGAACAAAATTTGGAAAAACCGAAGGAGGAAATGTCTGGTTAGATACAGGCAGAACCTCTCCCTATAAATTTTATCAATACTGGTTGAATATTTCTGATGAAGATGCTGAAAAATATATTAGGATATTTACATTTTTAAGCAGAGAAGCTATTGATGCACTAATTACCAAACACAAAGAAACTCCGCATTTGCGTTTGCTGCAAAAAAAAATCGGGGAAGAAATTACGATCATGGTACACGGTAAAGAAGCATATGAGAACGCCATAAAAGCATCAGCTATCTTATTTGGCAAGTCTACAGCCCGTGATTTAAAATTGTTGAATGAGCAGACTTTTTTAGAGGTTTTTGATGGTGTTCCGCAGGCAATTATTTCGAAAAAAGATATGGAAAATGGCCTGGGCATGATTGATGCATTGGCTGCAAAAACAGGATTTATGACTTCAAACGGAGATGCCCGAAGAGCATTAAAAGAAAATGCAATTGCAGTGAATAAAGAAAAAGTAAAAGAAAGCTTTATCATTACTACTACAAATTTAATTTCAGAAAAGTACGTGCTGCTTCAGCGAGGTAAAAAAAATTATTTCTTATTAAAAATAATATAAAAACCTTAAAACCTCTTCCTAAGCAAAATCTCTTCATCTGATATTTTAAATCGAAACCTTTCACCGCATTATAGTATATTTACCTTGATGAATCTTTACAACAGCATAGCGCATTTTACTTTTTTATTTCTTAAGGTGTATGCACTATTCAATGCTAAAATAAAGTTATTTGTAGATGGGCGAAAAAAGACATTTCAAAAACTCTCTGTTTTTAGAAAAAAAGATAAAATTATTTGGTTTCATACTGCTTCTCTGGGGGAGTTTGAGCAGGGCAGACCTGTAATAGAAGAAATCAAAAGAAAATATTCCGATTATAAAATACTCATTACTTTTTTTTCACCGTCAGGTTATGAAATCAGAAAAAATTACGAGCTGGCTGACGTTGTTTGTTATCTACCTTTTGACACAAAAAAAAAGGTATCGCAATTTATTAACGTGATCCGACCCAAGCTCGCCATTATTATAAAATACGAATTTTGGCCAAATCTTTTACATGAATTGAAAAGACAAGCTGTTTCAACTCTATTGCTCTCAGGAATTTTTAGAAAGAACCAGATATTTTTTACACCTTTTGGAAAATGGATGAAAAACTCGTTGGAAGCATTTGATCATTTTTTTGTGCAGGATGAGGCGTCAAAAAAACTATTGGCATTTATTCATTTTAATAATGTTTCCGTGAGCGGAGATACCCGTTTTGACCGGGTTACTACGATTCTTGAACAGCATCATTCCATTCCCTCTATCTCAACATTTAAAAACCATCAATATACCGTTGTCGCAGGGAGCACATGGCCGGAAGACGAAGCATTATTAGTACGCTACATCAACGATTCCGAAGATGAGAAATTTATTATTGCTCCACATAATATCCATTCGGCAGGAATTCAAAAATTAACTACGGCAATTCAAAAGAAGACTCTTCTTTTTTCTGAAAAAGACAAGTACAATCTTTCGGAATATCAGGTTTTGATAGTGGATACAATAGGGTTATTAGCTGCTATTTATTCATATGCAGATACTGCTTATATAGGCGGTGGATTTAAAAAAGGAGGACTGCATAATATTTTAGAACCCGCTACATTTGGGATTCCCGTTGTTATTGGGCCTCAGTTTAGCAAGTTTAAAGAGGCCGTAGATTTGGTAGCATTAAAAGGATGTTTTTCCGTAAAGAATCAACAAGAGCTTTCAAGTATTTTCCGTCAATTAAAGTCAGATAAAAAGTACAGAAAAGAAACAGGGGACATCAATCAAGAATACGTTCGGGAAAATAAGGGAGCTACAAATATAATTATGGATTATATCAGCAAAAAAATATTGCCCATCTAAATCGTATACGCTAACTTGCTGTACTATATTGATGACTTAAAATTTAATTATGGAACTCATAACGCTAACTTGGCCTTGGTATATTGGAGGGCCTGCAATTGCTTTGGTATTACTGCTACTGTTCTATTTTGGAAAAAGCTTTGGTATTTCTACCAATCTGGAAACATTTTGTACTATGGGAGGGGCGGGAAAGTTTTCAGATTATTTTAAAACTGACTGGAAAGCAAAACGGTGGAGTTTGATTTTTGTAGTCGGAATCATTTTGGGCGGATTCATTTCAAATACATTTTTAATGCCTTCTCAAACAATTGATTTAAATCCGGAAACGATAAAAGAATTAGCAGCATTGGGTTTTCCTGATGCCGGAAGTCAATACCTGCCTGCCGAAATATTTAGCACGGAGAATCTAACATCATTTAAAGGTATTGGCATTTTACTGGTAGCAGGATTGTGTATTGGTTTTGGAGCGCGATATGCCGGCGGATGTACATCGGGTCATGCTATTACAGGATTGAGTAGTTTACAAGTACCCTCATTAATTGCCGTAACAGGTTTTTTTGCCGGCGGATTGCTAATGGTATGGTTTCTATTTCCTTTATTATTTTAAGCCATGAAGTATATAAAATTTTTAATTATCGGAATTGTATTTGGAATTGTTTTGAGTAAATCAGAAGTGGTTTCATGGTATCGAATTTATGAAATGTTTAAATTTCAGTCATTTCATATGTATGGGATCATTGGGTCTGCAGTGGTATTGGGAATCATCATCATGCAATTATTTAAACGAGGCATTATCAGAGATTTTCAAGGAAATCCAATTCATGTAAAGCCCAAGAAAAAAGGATTTATCAGAACTTTTATCGGCGGAAGTATTTTTGGGTTAGGCTGGGCATTGGCAGGAGCATGCCCCGGCCCTGTTTTTGTGTTAATCGGACATGGAGCCATAATGATCTTAATTGTGCTGTTAGGAGCAATTTTAGGAGCATTCGTATACGGATTATTACATAAGAAATTACCTGATTAAGTTGGAAAGACATTATCGATATTCGGATGATATCTACGAAGAAAAATTCAAGTCAGGAAAATTTCCCCCGCTCTATTTTTCTCACGAAGCTCATTTGAGATTGGCTTATATACATATTAAGAAATACAGATTAGAGCAATCCATACAACATATGGGTAGACAGATATACCATTTTGCAATTAAGTATGGGGCTACTATGAAATTCAACGCCACTGTAACCTACGCTTCTTTACAAATCATGAATCGTTATATGCAGCAATCCGAAAGTGATCATTCTTCTGATTTTATCAAAGAGTTTCCTTCTTTATCGGAAGATTTTAAAGGAATTATAAAACAACATTATAGCCAAGATATTTTTCGCTCGCCGGAAGCAAAAGCTACTATTTTGTACCCGGATTTAGTACCTTTTTAGTATGCAAAAACAATTGATAGATAGTTTTGGGAGACAAATAAGCTATGTCCGTTTGGCCGTAACAGATCGATGTAATTTGCGTTGTCAATATTGTATGCCATCACACGGAATTGAAATTGCTCCGCGAAAAGATTTGTTAACTTTTAAGGAAATGTATCGCATCGTTCGGGTACTGACAGAATTAGGAGTAACAAAAGTCCGGTTGACCGGCGGAGAGCCTTTTGTACGAAAAGATTTTATGGGCTTTTTGGAAATATTATCATTTAACGATTTATTAAAAACCATCAATATTACTACCAACGGAGCAATGATTTCCAAATATATTCCGGATCTGGAGCGAATGGAAAAAGTGCAAAACATCAATTTGAGTATGGACAGCTTGCAAAAAGAAAAGTTTTTCCAAATTACAAGACGTGATGTGTTTCCGGAAGTATACGAGACCTTTGAGTTACTTGAAAAAAGTCATTTAAATGTAAAGCTAAATGTGGTTGTGCAAGCAGGGTTCAATACGGATGAAATTGTAGATTTTGTTGCTTTAACGAAAGATAAAGACATCGTTGTCAGGTTCATTGAAGAAATGCCTTTTAATGGAAAAGGTTGGATCAATATCCGGGAAAATTGGAATTATACCCGTATTTTAGAAACCATCCGTACCGAATTTCATCTTGAACCGATCGCTTCGGAAAAGTCATCGACTTCTAAAAATTTTCGTGTTAACGGCCACAGAGGAAGCATAGGAATTATCCCTGCATTTAGCAGAACTATTTGCGGAGATTGCAACCGAATTAGAATTACACCGATAGGAACTATTAAAAATTGCTTGTTTGACGACGGTGCCTTTCATATTCGGGACTTCCTAAGAAACGGAGCTGACAATGAAGATGTAAAGGAGTTATTTTTGTCTTTAGTAAAAAAGAAACCCAAAAATGGTTTTGTTGCAGAGGCCAGTCGTATACAAGGACGCATTTCCGAAAGTATGTCAACAATTGGTGGGTAATATAGTTTTAAGTTCCAGATTTCAAGTTTGAAAGTTGTACAAGTTGAGCATTTTAACTTGAAACTTTCTAATCTGAAACCGTATCATAATTGAACTCATTAAACCCGGATTTTAAGAAACTGATTACACTTTGACAGTTAAGAGCTAACTTGCCAAAGAGTTCGATAATTAAGCCTATTGTATGAATGGTGATTAAGATCCCCGCCCGAATTTTGGTTAGAATGCAAAAAAGACTTTCTGTATGGCTATTGAATCGGTAAGTATAAGCACTGTTCTAAGCTTTTTATCAGAAATAGGCACCGATATCTATAAATTTGATAGTGCCAAAAAATTTACAAATTGGTTAAGACTAGCAACCAATAACAAAGTTTCAGGCAGTAAAACCCTAAGTAGTAGAACTCCTAAGGGTAAAAATAAATTTGCAATAGCTTTGCCTAATGCAGCTAATACCATAGAAAATAAAAAAGAAGGTTATTTGGCTCAGTTCTTTAAACGTATCGCCTATAAAAAAGGAAGAACAGCAGCTATAACAGCTATAGCCAGAAAAATAGCAATACTTATATGGAATATGATTATCAAAAAACAAGCCTATCATCCCATAGATTCAGAACAAGACAAAGAAAAATTAAAACAAATCAAAACAAGACAAATTCAAAAAAATTATGAAACAACATAAAATCGATATTAGCACATTATCAGTGTGTCAGGAATTAAGTTAGATAGAATGATGCATTAGAAAATCTATTACAGCTTGAAATCGTTTCAAAATATATCGCTCCACTGCTTTTTTGAAATGAACCGTAGCAGTGCTACGCTACATTCCGGAAAACGCTATATTTTATCACGATTTCAACCTTCATTACGAAGTTCTAATGCATCATCCGGGTTAAAAAATAACCGGAACTACAAAAAGGTAGTACAAAATTAACAAACCAACAGCAAGAGTATTTAAGATAATCCCTGCTTGTACCATTTGTCTCACCTTTACACAACCACTTGCAAAGACTATGGCATTAGGAGGTGTTGCCATTGGCAGCATAAATGCACAACTGGATGCCATGGTTACCGGGATAAGTACATTTAGTATAGGAATATTTAATCCGATAGCAATTCCTGCCACTACCGGTGCCAGAACAGCGACCAAAGCAACATTACTCATTAGCTAGCTCCTACTTCGGCTGCCGGCATTACTTTTAAGAGTGGAAATAAAACCAGTGGCAATAATGCAGTAACAGCAATATACACTGCCTCTGTAGTCCACCAAATTACCATCCAGGCAGCAACGGCAATAACGGCATCACCTATTTCAGATACCAAATAAAATGATAAATTAAGAATGCTAAAAAAACAAAACAGGGCCTAAAAGTAAACCTATCTTTTTAGAACGCTTCATAAAATGAATTTTGCGGTTAAAGATAAAAACCTTTACTGTTTTCTCAACGGTATCAAAACTTAGCTATGCTTTTATATGGGTTAGTTACGTTTTTTAATTTGCAACCCTCAAAAAGTGTTACTTATTTTCCGGTAATTGATTTTTAGATGTTAGATTGCGAATCATATCTGCAGTTATAGTTGTTAAATCGTATTGATGAGACCAATTCCAATCTTTTCTGGCTTCGGAATCATCAATAGTTTGAGGCCAACTATCTGCGATGACCTGTCTGAAATCCGGCTGATACGAAATGGTAAAATCAGGTATTATTTTTTGAATTTCGGTAGCAATTTCCTGGGGAGTAAAATCAATTGCAGCCAGATTATAAGATGTCCTAATTTTAATTTGATTTTTATCTGCTTGCATGAGTTGTATGGTTGCATCCACTGCATCATTCATATACATCATAGGCAGGCGGGTATCTTTTTTTAAAAAGCAATTGTATTTTCCTTCCTCAACAGCCTTAAAAAATATATCTACCGCATAATCTGTAGTACCTCCTCCCGGTTTGGTTTTCCAGCTTATAATGCCGGGATATCGCAAACTACGCACATCTACATCGTGTTTTTTATGGTAATAGTTACACCAAAACTCGCCGGAAATTTTACTGATACCGTATACCGTAGAAGGTTGCGTAATTGCCTGTTGGGAAATGTTTTGTTTTGGAGAGGTAGGTCCAAACACAGCAATTGAACTTGGCCAGTAGATTTTTTCAACTGACTTATCTTTTGCCATGTCTAAAACAGCTAACAAAGATGTCATATTCAAATTCCACGCTTGACCCGGATACTTTTCTGCTGAGGCAGAAAGCATTGCTGCCAACAGATATATTTGAGTAATTTTATATTTTTTTACAACGGTTGAAATCTCTTTTCTATTGGTAGCATTTATAATTTCAAATGGCCCGGAGTTGGTCATTAAATCATCCCCTTTTCTTATATCAGCAGCAATAACATTCGTATTTCCATATATAGATCTTAATTGAGCTGTTAACTCAGTTCCTATTTGGCCGCAAGCTCCAATAATTAAAATCCGTTCTTTCATAAATAATTGTGATTTTCTAATTTCAAAAGTACTTAAATTACATATTTTTAAAAAATAAAAGCTAAAGAAAGGAAAATTTTGTGAGGTGTTTAAAGTTGTATTATTTTATTTTACATTTTTTAACGCTTTATTCTTTGATTTTTATTAATTTTGAAGTGTTTGATCTTGAAATAATAAGATGAATTTTCTTCCTTTTTTTTTCGTAGTAAGTATTTTTATTTCTTGTGGAGATAGTGCCCCGGAAAAAAAAGAAATCTCGGCAACCGGATCAAAATTTAGTATTCCTCAAGAGTATGTCATTCCAATTGAAATTGATACGGCAAATGAAAAAGAACTATCCGATTGGAGCCATTATATTGTACTTCAGGAATTTATGGAAAAATTTAAACGAACAAGTCCAAATGAAGCCTTGAGTAATGCTTTGGAGTTAAGTTCCTTAATTAAGGCTTTGAAAGGCAATATAAAACCGGAACCTTTAAATACATTATCATTCAAAGCCAGAATACATGTACTGGAAAATGAATCTTTACGCCTTTCTGATATGACGAAAATTTCGTCAATAAAAGCTGACGAAATACATGATCAAATTAGTAACATAGTAGCTGCTTTTTCTGCAATGAATTCAAAAATAAACACAGTTTATTTAGAAAAGAATTTGAATGAACAAGTGATTATTGAAGATTTTGGTGTCATTATAAAAGATACTAAAAATAATGCTGACAGGAAATGGAATAAAAACCGACAAAAGGCGGAAGAGCGTATTATTAAAAAAGGCATCCCATTAAAAAATAACACAAACCGTGAAGAAGATATCCTATTAAAAAAAGGATATAAAAAGAAAAAGTCGTAAATTCAAAGTAAATAATATTAATTAAAATAGTTAAAGCAAAAAAGTAATGAACTACGCGATAGACAATATATTAATTAAAATCACTCCTATTGTGAAAAATATATTACTTATATGTATACTTGTGTTTTCTATAAATGGTTTTACACAAGGGCTACAAAAAAGTGCACCCTGGATGAATGCAGGTGCTACTGATTCAAAAAACAGTAAAAAGACATTTAAGGAAATCACTGAAGCAGCCGAAGCTTATTTCAAAACCGTAGATAAGTTTAAAAAAGGAAGTGGTTTAAAACCTTATGAAAGATGGAAATATCGCTCAAGTTTTTTTATAAAGCCCGATGGAACGATTTCTAACTCTAACGATTTATGGGAAGCTTGGGAGATGAAAAATGCAATGAGAGCTACTCAAAGAGCTGCTTCTACTAATATGTGGACTTCAGTCGGGCCATATAGTCACACAAATACAGCTTCCTGGTCTTCCGGGCAAGGGCGTGTAAATGTAGTAGCGGTAGACCCCTCTAACTCAAATACGTATTATGCGGGTGCACCGGCAGGAGGAATATGGAAATCTACGGATGCAGGAGTTAACTGGACTCCGTTAACGGATCATTTACCTCAAATAGGGGTTTCAGGCATTGCCATACACCCTACGGATTCTAACACTATTTATATCGCAACCGGTGATGACGATGCCGGAGATTCCAGTGCTGTGGGCGTTTGGAAATCTACTGACGGGGGCACAACGTGGAATAATACAGGAACGTTAAATGCTTCTTCAATGAATGAAATTTATATTCACCCTAGTAACCATGAAACGGTATTGGTAGCTACGAGTACGGGAGTATATAAAACAACGAATGGAGGAACCAATTGGGTAAGAAAATTAAATGCGAATATCATAGACCTTAAAATGAAACCCAATGATGCTTCTACCTGGTATGCTGCCTCCGGAAGTACTATTTACCGATCTACCGACGGAGGAGAAAATTTTACATCAGTTACTATTGCAGGTTTTTCCAATTCGGCAAGAATCGTTATAGATGTCACTCCCGCTGATCCCGATTTGGTATATTTTGTAAGTGCTGCTGCTAATACATATGCATTTAATGGTGTATATAAATCTACAGATAGCGGTGTGAGTTTTACAAAAACTGTCGAAACGGATGATATTTTTGGCAGCTCTCAAGCTTGGTTTGATCTGGCGTTAACAGTTTCTGATACACAACCCAATACAGTGTTTGTAGGAGTTTTAAATATCTGGAGATCCACTGATGGCGGAGGAAATTTTACAAGAATCAATAGTTGGAATGCTCCTACTCAGGATTCTTATACCCATGCAGATATTCATTTTATGCGTTATATAGGAGGTAAACTTTTTGCAGGAACAGACGGGGGAGTATATGTTTCTACCAATGATGGTACTAAGTTTACGGATTTAACGAAAAACATAGTGGTTGGTCAATTCTACAGAATAGCTGTTGCAGCTCAAAATCATAGAAATATTGTGGGAGGCCTTCAGGATAACGGAGGGTATGCACGTTATCAAAATAACTGGAACAATTATCATGGTGCGGATGGTATGGATTGTTCGGTAAATCCTTTGGATCCAAAAAATTATTTTGGGTTTATTCAATATGGAGGTGCTCTATATGAAACAAAAGATGGAGGCCTGACACGTAATAACGGTATAGGAGCACCGTCAGAAGAGACAGGAACAGGAGATAGTGGTGGCAGGTGGGTTACTCCTATGGTTTCTAATAGCCAGGGTGAAATTTATGCGGGATATGGAAATTTATACAAACTGGAAAATGGCGCCTGGACAAAAATATCCAATGAAACTTTTTTTGGAGATTTACAACACATAGAAATAGATCCTAAAAATGATGACAATATCTATGTGAGTATGGGAAGCGATTTATACAGAAGTACCAACAAAGGAGTTAATTTTACACAGTTAACATTTGCTAATGGTATTATAAATGTTATTGAAGTTAGTCACACCGACGAGAATACTGCCTGGATAGTTACCAATAGTTCTGTTTATAAGATAACGAACTTATTAAGTGCCACTCCTACTTTTTCTAATATCACCGGTAATTTACCTTTAGAATCAAAACTTGTGTTAAGACATCACGAAAGAAGTGGCAATAATTCCGTATATCTGGGAACTGCTTTAGGGGTTTATACAATTAATGACGATATTAGCAATTGGCAAGTATTTGATAACAATCTGCCCAATGTAGCTATCAGAGATTTGGAAATTAACGAAGAAGAAGCAAAGTTGATAGCAGCAACATACGGCAGAGGTGTTTTTCAAACTGACATTCCCGAACAACTGCCTCCTGCAGATGTAAGACTCTTATCAATTAACGCCCCTTCAAATCAGGTAAATTGCAGTACTACTATTTCTCCTAATATAACCGTAAGAAATAAAGGAGCTAACCCTTTAACTTCCATTACTGTTAACTATACAGTAGATTTGGGAGCTACAAATACATTTAACTGGTCCGGGAACTTAAATTCCGGGGAGGACACGAATATTAACATTCCGGACATGCAGGTAGCTTTCGGATCACACACCATATCAATAGAAGTAACTACTGCCGGAGATGCATATGCATCTAATAATACGTTGGATATACCTTTTTTAGTGAATAGCTCCAATACGACTCCGGCCACTGTAAATTCATTTGAAGATAATACGAATGATGCACTTGCATCTGTAACTACAGGAAGTACTAACACTTCTCTTTTTGTAATAGCAAGGCCGGGAAAAACACTACTTAACGCTGCCGGTTCGGGAAATAAAGTGTACATCACCGCAGCAAGTGGAAATTATCCTGATAACACGATAAGCTATTTATATACCAATTGTTACGATTTAAGTACACTTACAAGCCCTGTTTTAGCCTTTAAAATGAGTTTCGATATAGAAAACAACTGGGATTATTTGGTTGCCGAGTATTCAACAGATAGTGGAGTAAGCTGGAGTATTCTGGGAAGTGCTTCGGATTCAAATTGGTATACAAGTGCGTCAATCGAAAACGGATTGCCGGGGGGACAATGGACAGGGCTGGGAGAAAGTAGCAACCCTTCCGGAAATACAAATGCAATCATAACTGATTACAGTTATGATTTAGGTGCATTTACCAATGAAACCAATATAATTTTCCGATTTAAATTTGTAACAGATCAGGCAGTAAATGAAGAAGGCGTAGTGATTGATGATTTGGTTATAAACGGAGTACTATCTGTTTCTGACGAGGAGTTATTAAAATCTTTGTCCATTTATCCCAATCCGTCAAATGAACTATTTACTATTCATTGGAATACGAATGAAAAAGCTTCTATTAGTGTATATAATTATTTAGGTAAATTGATCTTAAACGAAGAAAGCACTTTACAAAATGAGCATGAAATAAATTTGAAAGGATATAGTAAAGGATTATATTTTGTAAAAATTACCAGTGCTAATAAACAAGCTATAAAGAAAATTATCTTGGAATAAAAAAAAGGTAAAAAGCGGTTAAATTAAATAGATTATCCACTCCTAAAAATAAGCATCGTATTTTCAGAAGTGGATATTATTATATATAGCTTGAAGTACATTTAAAATCAGATATCAAAGAATCCGGAAAATGAAAAATATATTAAAGTTTCTACTTACACTTTTGATTTTTGTAAGCTGTAACGAAAAAAACAGCAATCAAAATACATCAGAAATTAAGGTTGAAATTAATATTATATTAGATGATTGGCATTTGTCTGCTGCGAATGCAGATTTTAGTAACTACTTTAGTAAAATGGATAGTGCTTCCGTATTTATAGGAACTGATGCTTCTGAAAATTGGAATAAAAAGCAGTTTAAAAAATTTAGCAAGCCTTATTTTGACAGGGGAAAGGCATGGTCTTTTAAGCCGGTTGAAAGAAATATGTATGTAGGTGCCGAAAAAAAAATAGTTTGGTTTGATGAGTTATTAGATACCTGGATGGGAATATGCAGAGGTTCCGGTGTTTTGGAAAAGACTAAAAACTCATGGAAAATAAAACACTATATACTATCTGTTGCAATCCCTAATGATGCTATTCAAAAAGTAATTACTGTAAAAAAAGAAAAAGACTCCTTACTGTTAAGAGAAATTTTATCTAAACACTAGTGTCAAGTCATGAATAAAAAGTCGTATATTTTTAGTATCTTTGAAAGAAACCATGGCAAAAAAATATACAATAACCTTAACCAAGCAAGAGCGAGAAGAGTTATCTCAAATCATTTCAAAGGGGAAGCATAGTAGTCAAACTTATCGCAGTGCTTATATTCTTTTAAACAAAGATGAGGGAGTTCATTCAGAGGGATTAGTCACCAATGAAGAAGTATCAAAAGTTCTACAAATATCGATGCGAACTATTGACAGAGTAAAGAGACGTTTTATAGAGGAAGGCTTTGAATCTTGTTTGCAACGTAAATCGACTACTCGTGTTTATGAAAGGAAGATTGATGGAGGCAAAGAAGCAAAGCTTATATCGATAGCCTGTAGTGAACCCCCCAAAGGGATGGCAAAGTGGTCTCTTCGACTTCTAGCAGACAAAATGGTGGAATTAAATTATGTAGAGAGTCTGTCTTATGAAACGGTTCGTCGAGTTTTAAAAAAACGAGTTGAAACCCTGGAAAGTTAAGGGTTGGGTGATTCCTCCAAATCAAAATGCTGATTTTGCTGCCAATATGGAAAATGTGTTAGATGTTTATAAACGCCCTTATTGTTCAGGGAATCCGGTAGTTTGCATGGATGAATCACTCAAACAACTCATTGGAGAGATCAAACATCCAATAAGGTTGAAAGATGGCAGTAAGGTTGTTGACTATGAATATAAACGTAATGGAGTTTGTAATATCTTTATGGCTAATGAACCGCTTTCAGGAAAACGAATAGTCAAAGTCACAGAACGAAAAACAAAATTAGATTGGGCTGATTTTTTGAATGATATCGCTCAAAGTTATTCTAATGCGAATAAAATAACACTCGTTATGGATAATTTAAATACACACAAGCCATCTTCCTTATATGAACGTTTTAAACCCAGAACAAGCAAAAAAGTTATGGGATAGGTTTGAGTTTGTATATACACCTAAACACGGTAGTTGGCTCAATATGGCGGAAATAGAACTCAACGTACTAGGTGGACAATGTTTAAATAGAAGAATAGACAATATTGAAACGGTCAAAACAGAAGTCAATGCTTGGGTAAAGTATAGAAATCAAAAAAAGGCAAAAATAAATTAGCAGTTTACAACCAAAGATTCTAGAATCAAACTAAAAAAACTTTATCCGACATTAAATGATTGACTTGACAGTAGTATGTATGTTCGATCCTAATCATACACTGGGGAGCGTGCTTTGTGATGAAAGGTTGAAAAGTATAATAAAACATAACGATTTCGGACTATAATGCAATTGAAAGTTAGAGCGTTCTGATTTGTAAACGATATTCATAAACAGTATTGATATTTCTATTATTTAAAAAACAATTTCTCCTAAGTAATTTTGATATGACAATTCTACTATAGAAAAGTAATACCCCAATTTTTTATTTCTCAATTTTTCTGCTCTCCTTATAAACCTTCGGTTAATCTCTTTATCGAAATTTGATGTGCACCAGGAAAAATGAGCTTTCAAAATAGCGCTGTTGTTACGTACGATCTGATATCGCTGATCAGAAAGCTTGTGAATAAAGGAATTAATGACAATTAATAATCTTTTTTGACTGCGTACTGAGGAATGCTATTTTTTTATCCTTAGTTGGTATTTAATGAATTAAAAGATTGAAAGATTTAAGAGTTTAAAAAATACTTTAATGATTCTGCTTAGGTATCTAAACAGGCATTCAATTAATACATTTTTGACTTAAATTTACCGCTAAAAATAGCCTTTTTTGGCTTATGATATAAAATAGCAAACACCGGAGAAAACAGTTGTGCCGACTACCTCAACCAACCCTCACGGTCCAAACTTCTGTATTGAATCGCTTCTGAAATATGATGAGGCTGAATGTCCTTTTCATTTGCCAAATCAGCAATGGTTCTGGATACTTTGAGAATTCGGTCATAGGCTCTGGCAGAGAGATTGAGTTTTTCCATAGCGGTTTTCAATAAACTTTTACTTTCGGCAGATAATTCACAAAACTGCCGGATTTGTTTGACATTCATTTGAGCATTATAGTGAATGGTTTCAAATTCAAAGAATCGCTTTAATTGGATCTCCCTCGCCTCGGAAACTCGTTTTCGGATTTCGATACTGGACTCTCCCTTACGTTCTTCGGAGAGTTTTTCAAAAGGAACCGGATTTACTTCAATATGAATGTCAATACGATCTAATAAAGGCCCTGAAATCTTACTCAAATACCGTTGCATTTCCTGAGGCGAACCGGTGAAAGGATTCGTACCGTCATTAAAAAATCCGGAAGGACTAGGGTTCATGCTTGCTACCAGCATAAAAGAAGAGGGATAATTGACTGTAAATCGAGCTCTGGAAATTGTGACTTCTCTATCTTCCAGGGGCTGACGCATTACCTCTAAAACTGTTCTTTTAAATTCGGGTAATTCATCTAAAAATAAAACCCCGTTATGAGCCAAAGAGATTTCTCCTGGTTGGGGGTATTGTCCACCACCGACAAGAGCAACATCGCTTATAGTATGATGAGGCGAACGAAAAGGGCGTTCATACAGCAATCCATGATGTTGGGTTTTCCCTACGACAGAATGAATTTTAGTTGTTTCCAGAGCTTCGCGCAATGTCATAGGCGGGAGTATAGAGGGCAGCCGTTTTGCCAACATGGTTTTTCCGGCTCCCGGCGGGCCGACCAGAATAATATTATGACCGCCGGCTGCTGCTATTTCCATACAACGTTTGATGGATTCCTGTCCTTTTACATCTGAAAAATCGAACTCGGGAGCATTGATATTTTTGTAAAACATTGTTCTTGTATCAACAGTTGTAGGTACTATTTTGTGTTTCCCGTCAAAATGATGAATGACTTCTAAAATACTTGTTGCACCCAAAACTTCCAAATTATCTACAATAGCAGCCTCTTTAGCATTTTCTTTTGGAAGAATTAAATATGTAAACCCTTCTTCTCTCGCTTTTATGGCAATGGGTAAAGCACCTTTTATGGGCTGCAAGCTACCATCAAGCGAAAGTTCGCCCATAATTAAATAGTTTTCAATCTCTTCGGATACTATTTGACTGGAAGCAGCAAGAATCCCGATTGCCAATGTTAAGTCATAGGCTGCGCCTTCCTTTCGTAAATCAGCAGGTGCCATGTTGATTGTGATCTTTTTCCCGGGAAGTTTATAACCGTTATTCTTTAAAGCAGCGGAAATCCGGTACGAACTTTCGCGAACTGCATTATCAGGTAGCCCTACCAGATGATAGCCAATTCCTTTATCAATATTCACTTCAACAGTAATGGTGGTGGCTTCAATGCCAAAAACGGCAGATCCATAGACTTTTTTAAGCATAGCGGTTTTTGTTTTAATAACTTAGCGATGTAAGATATAAAAATACTAATTAATTTTAATTCATTTTTTAAATGATTTTAACGGGTGCATAACATTTTGTCGTTTTAAGCAGCTTTATTTTTCTCAGTACAGATTAGGTTAACTACTTTGTTCCATTTATCACTCAGTTTAGTTGTTCTTAATGTGAGCATATTTTGAGCTCCAATTTTAGACCAACGTTGTCCAGAGAGTTTCATTCTTTTTTGAACAACCTCCCTGTTAGCTGCTTCTATGGCTCCAGATCCTATAATACCTGCTCCTGTATTTTGATATTGCTGATAGTCCATACGCGACCTATTTTCGGTATAATATGTGATAAGTTGGCTTTGTTGTTTACGTTGATTTTGCTTTGTCAATTCTAAGTTTTTGATATTCTCAATGACTTGATTTACTTGACTGTTTTTTAGTAGTTGCTCCTGTTGACCAACCCAACTGTTATATGACTCTTGATTAGAGAGACAAACCTTAGCAAAATCGTGTAAATGTTCTAAAGCATGATACCAATCCAATATTTGTGTGGCAAAAGGGTAATGTTGATCTACCCATTTCCATATCCATCTAGCACCATCACCAACAAAAATCAGTCGCTTATCAATACTCCTGTAACAGCCTAAGTATCTATCCATTCTATCTGTAAACTTATCAGCTTTGCCTAAATATGCTTCATACAACGAATGGCGTATCCATCCACGTTTATTTGATATGTCCATACAGCTACTCTGTTTAAAAATTCTGCCTAATTTTACTTCTTTCCAAGCCTCTTCCCGAGTGAAAAGCATCGACCCATCGACCATAGCATATATGCACTCTTGGTTATCTACCTTAAGAATATCAGGTTCAACGGCATCAACCTCCAATACTTTTTCTTGCTCTAATAAACCACCATAAAAGTCTGTGACTCTGTAAAGCTGCATCGCATTGACTGAAACACCTAGAAGATTCGATAAAACTTCATGACCATCTCCATAACAATCGTTTTGACCAATATAAATCATTTTGTTTTGCATATAGGGACTTATCTTAAATCCATTGACTTTTTCACTAAAGGGATGAGTGTTGTTAATCTCTATCTTTCCGTAACGTGATAAGTTTTTTTTTACGCCTGTCTTTAGATGGTTCGCTTATACTTCTCTCTAAAACCTCTCGACCATAGTCCGTCCATATTTGATCAAAAGTCTTTTCGTAATCATAGTAACTCTTTATGTTTGATAATTTTGCTATCGCTTGATAACGCTTCTTGGCTTGGGCTAAAAATTCCTCTTCGCTAATCATAATGGTGTCGCTTTTAAAAGTTAATCCTTAAAAATAACTATTTCGCGACAAAATGTTATGCACCCATTTTAACCAGGGCGTGTTAACACTAAGCCAAAAATTGTCTTTTTTGCTCTTTTTCTGCCTTTTTTCGTTAGTTATTTTAAACGTAGCTCGGCCTATGTTCTGCAAAAACTGCCTCAAAATCCAAAAAAACAGCAAAAAATCCATGATTCTCGTTTAGTGTTAACACGCCCTGGAAAAAAAAGTAGATTCTCTGATAATTAAATTAGTTTGTATCTCTATAGTTTTATTTGTTAAATATTCTTTGGGTTCTTCAATCTCTTCTATTAATCGGTCTACTGCAATTTTACCGATTCTCTTACCAGGCTGATCAACAGTAGTTAAGTTTGGCTCTACAATAGTAGAACTTAAAGAATTACTAAAACCAATTACTGCAATTTCTTCAGGGATTCTTATATTGATTTTTTTTAGAATCTGTAATACACCAATTGCTGCGGAATCTGTAATAGAAAAAATAGCATCCGGCCTGTTTTTTAAACTAATTAATTGACTTGCCAGAAGTTTTCCTTTTTTTAGAGAAATATCATCTGTACTCAAAATTAATCGCTCATCAATAGGAATATTATATTCTTTTAAAGCTTTTAAATACCCTTGATAACGTCTTTCGGAATTATATGAATATTCAAACTCTTTGATAATAGCAATTCTTTTTTTACCAATATTTATTAAATGCTCAATGGCGTTGAATGTTGCTTCTTCTTCATTAATAATGATTTGCGTACACGGAATTTTACTGGAAACTTTATCGAAAAGGATTAATGGTTTTTGACTTAAAATGGATAATATAGGATCTATATTTTTTGTATTTTTAGACAAAGACATTAAAATTCCGTCCACTCCAAATTGCAACATGGTTTGCAACATTTCTTTTTCTCTTCTAACATCATTGTTGGTTTCAGAGATAATAACTCTATATCCTTTTAATTCTGCCTGCAATAGAATAGATTTGATAATTGTAGATGTAAAATAAGAGATAATATTAGGTACAATAACTCCTATCATGTTTGTTTTATGATCTCTAAAACCTCTTGCAAAAATATTGGGCATATAATTGAGCTTTTTTGCCAATTTTTTGACTCTTTCAGCAGTTTCAGCACTAATATCCTGATGCTCATTCAACGCTCTTGATACTGTAGAAATAGAAAGGCCCAGTAATTGTGCCATTTTTTTTAATGTTGGGATTTCTTTTTTCATTTTTATGTATTTAAAAATTAATAATAGGAATTGCAAACGTTACTGCAAACGTTTGCGGTCACTTTGACCAAAAATAAACAAAAATAGTGATGTCGTTATCATTAGATTTACTCCAAATCAATTAATAAATAAAACAATGAAAAAAAATTTACTACTATTACTATCCTTTTTTTGTTTTGCTACAATATCAGCACAAACAAAAATACAAGGAACCGTGAAAGATAATGTTGGAGAGCCTATATCCGGAGCAACTATTATTGTCAAGGGAACAGCTTCCGAGACGACTTCTGATTTTGATGGAAATTTCAATTTTACGACAACAAGCTCAGGAGAACAAACACTACAAGTGTCGTTTATAGGGTATCAAATATTCGAAAAAAATGTGAATTTGGATGGCAATACAATTACTGTAGAGGTTGTTTTAATTGAGGGAAACAATTTAGATGAAATTGTATTAACAGCTTCTGCGACTTTCAGATCCCAAAAGGAAACTCCAATGTCTATAAGTTCCTTAAAACAAAAAGAAATTATAAGACTTTCTGCAAATAGTCAAGCAGATATATTAAGAAGTGTTCCGGGTATTACTGCTGAAGGAGGTGGAGGTGAAACAGCCACTAACTTATTTGTCAGAGGGTTGCCTTCCGGGGGTCAGTATGTATTTAATCCTTTAATGTATGATGGAATGCCATTGATGAGTACATTTGGGTTAAACTCCTCGGCGCATGACGTATATGCACGTCCTGATATTGGGTTTAAAGGGGTTGAATTTGTAAGAGGCGGGGCATCTATACTTTATGGTCCCGGTTCAGTTGCAGGGATGATCAACTACACAAGCAAAACAGGTGACTCCAATGATGAGAATATTATTAATATGGAGTATGGGAGTAGAGGTCGTTTAAAAACTGATTTTTATACCGGAGGCCAATTAGGTGGCGAAGATTCAAACACCTATTATGCATTTACCGGTTTTGTAAGAAAAGATAACGGACCCATTGAAACAGGATTAGATACGAGAGGTTTCCAGCTAAGAGGTAACATTAAGCAAAAATTTGATAATGGGTCTTTAACTATTCATGGGCAATACATTAATGACCGTGCACAGTTTTTCTTACCACTGCCATTACAAGGTGGATCAAGAGAACGTATTGCAGGTAATGATGGCAGTCCGGTAGAGCAACTGCTCTCCGGAGAATTAGCCAATACCTCATTTTTAACACCGGGAGGGGTGTATGAAAGTCCAATTGATGATGGTGTTTATACAAAAGGAAGCTATATTTTGGCTGATTTTGATTACAACCTAAGTGATAACTTAAAGTTTAAATCTAAAATAAAGTATGCTGATTATGAGCACAATTTTGCATTGTATGTTGGTGGAAACGGAAATTATGGAAATCCAATCACTTTAAGCAATTATGCTTCTGCAATAGCACCGGGTAATATAGGGTATAGTGCAACATATCAAGGTGGATCAGGAGATCAAATAAGTGCATCGGATTTGGTTGTAGAAAATTTACATGTAGACAGATTAAGACCAATGACAGATTATTCCGGTGAGGCTAACTTTATTTATAATTCACCAAATGGAAATCATACACTAACGGGTGGTATGTACGTTGCAAGGACTGAAGCAGAAGATATAAATTACCAATATAGAGTACTTTCGGAATTTAATAATAATCCCAAGATTGGTAAATTTGACGTACACAGATGCCGGCGGAGGAAATGTCATTTATTCTGACGGAGGTTTATACAATAGAATTGGAATGACATCAAACAGGTTTTTAACCCAAAGTAGAACTGCATTTTATTTTACTGATGAAATGCGTTTTGATAAATGGCGCTTTGATGTTGGTATACGTATAGAAAATACAAAGGGAATATTTAGAAACGGAGGTTTAGAAAATACTCAAGTATATAGTAATTCTGAATTAACTACAGAGTTGAGCACGGTTCGTTTTGCAGACGGTAGCTTTACAACGGGTAATGTGGATGCTACAGACTGGGCACTTTCTTTAGCAGGGCTGTACAAATTGACTCCGTCTACCAATTTATATGCCAATTTTTCAAAAGGCTATTTCATACCTCAACTAAGAGGTTTTGCCCCATCTCCGGGAATTAGAAACACGAATTATAGCATGGAGAAAATCCTACAGGGTGAGATTGGAGCAAAGTTTGGAGCATCTAAATTTTCAGGAACTTTAGCTGCTTTCTATGTAAGTTTGAGTGATCGAATAAAGATAGGTCAAGCAATTGTAAATGGAGAGCTTGTAGATCAGTCACGATCAAACCAATCTACCAAAACACTTGGATTAGAAGCTACAGGAAATTATAAATTTACTAATGAATTAGCTGCTTTTGCAACATTTACATATCAAAATCATGAAATAACAAAAAACCTTCAAGAAAATTTGATAGACAATACTTCAACAGAAGCTAATGTTGGAAACAAACTGGCTAGACAACCAAGTATTTTAGGTACTTTAGGTTTGGCCTATGACGATCAAAAGTTTGATGCACTATTATCTGTAAATCATACAGGAGCAAAATTCACAGATGATACAAATGGTGTTGAACTGGATGCGATTTCTATTATAAGGTTAGGCGTTGGGTATACTTTTAAAACTCAAAATACGAATTCACTTAGAGTGGGGCTTTCTATATTTAATTTATTTGATAGTGACGGCTTAACTGAAGGAAATCCCAGAGCCGGAATTGCAGGGCAATCTACAGATGGTGAGTTTTTCTTTGGAAGACCTATTTTACCTAGAAGAATGTTTTTAACAGCAACATTAAACTTTTAATAGTTTGTTAAGAATAATAAAGTAAAGTTAAACTTTGATTTTAGCAAATACTCATTGAACTCATCTTGACTTTTTCTATTTCCTAAAAAATGAGCTGAAATTTAACCAGATAAGACGCTTTTTGAAAGCTATAGCAGCGCTATAGGTAAGAAAAGTAACGAAATATAGGTGAATTTCATTCATTTTTTAGGAAATAGAAAAAGTCAAGATGAGTTCATTATCCACGGAGTATGTGGATAGTGAGTATTTTAATTATAATTGTAAAATGTTAGAACTACAAAACAGAGCTGTAAAAATATTAAATAATAACTGGAAAAATGGTTTTAGCATCCCTTGTGCAAATCTATACCCTTTTCAGTGGAAATGGGATTCCGGCTTTATTGCAATTGGTTTTGCATATTTCGATATGCAAAAAGCAGAAAGAGAAATCACCACCTTGTTAGATGCTCAATGGAATAATGGTTTTATACCACATATTGTTTTTCATACCGAAAATGACAGCTATTTTCCCGGAGCAGATTTTCATCAGTCCAGTTTGCATCCATTATCATCAAAAAAATATAAATCTACAGGAATGACACAGCCTCCTGTTATAGGTTTTGTTTTAGAAGAAATATATAAAATTAGTAAAAATAAAAAACAGACTTTACACTATTTGGAAATGGTTATAGATAAAGTGTATGCAAATCATCTTTATTTATATCAAAACAGAGATCCACAAAATGAAGGATTAGTTTATATCTATCACAATTGGGAGTCAGGTACGGATAATTCTCCTATTTGGGATGATGTGTGGAAAACTATGAATCCTCCTGAATATAGTTTTGAAAGAAGAGATACCATGCATGTAGATACTTCGGAAAGACCTTCAAAAAGGGAATATGACTATTATTTGCATATTATAGAGCTTGCTAAAAAGCAGAATTATGATGATAAGAAAATTGCAGAATTATCTCCTTTTTTAGTACAAGATCCTATGTTTAATGCGATGCTTATAAAATCGAATGAGAGTTTACTTTATTTATATAAATTATTAGGTAATAATAACGGCAAGATTGAACAATTAAAAAAATGGCAAGAAAAAAGTAAGAAGTCCTTCAATGATAAATTATTTGATGAAGAACTTGGGGCTTATATTCACTATGATTTAAGAAATCAGAAACCTCTTAGATATCTAACTTCCTCTTCTTTTTCTCCTTTGTTTGCAACTATTCCTTCAAAAGAGAGAGCTGCAACAGTGGTAAAGATAATGATAGATAAATTTGGAAATAAAAACCAATATTTATGTGCTTCTTTCGATCCTACGAGTCACCTTTTCAACCCTAAAAAGTATTGGAGAGGACCGGTTTGGGTAAACCTTAATTGGATGCTTTTTTATGGTTTAAAACATTATGGATATTATGATATTGCTGAGCGTATAAAACAAGATACAATTGAAATAGTTCAGAAAAATGGATTTTATGAATATTTTGATTCTAGAAAAGAAGTCCATCTAAAAGAAAATGCCGGGTATGGCGGAAATGATTTTTCTTGGAGTGCAGCTTTGGTAATTGATATGTTAAATAATTGATTTTCTAATTGAAAAAATTGGACTTCAAAAAAGAATTTATTTTTGAAAATGATTTCATTACATTAAGTCCTCTTCAATTAGAACACACAGAAATTCTTTTAGAAATTTCTGATGATCCGGACATTTGGATTTTTTTTCTTGAAAAAGGGAATGGTATTAAAAACATAACAAGATATGTTGAAAATGCAATAGCAAATAGAAATTTGCAGAAAGAATATCCTTTCATTGTTTTTGATAAAATTACAAATCAATATGCAGGAACTACAAGATTTTATGAATATTCAGCAGAATTAAAAACAATAAAATTAGGGTATACTTGGTATGGAAAAAACTTTAGAGGAAAAGGCATTAATAAACATTGTAAATACTTATTATTTGAATTTGCTTTTGAAGAATTAAAGGTTGAACGGGTTGGTTTTGGAGCTTATATGGATAATACAATTAGTATAGCAGCTCTGAAAAGTGTAGGATGTCAAAGAGAAGGCGTTTTAAGAAATATGTTTCCTGCTATTAATGGAAAAGGAAGAGCAGATGCTATTCTGATGAGTATTTTGAGGGAAGAATGGTTTACTACTGTAAAAACACAATTAAAAGCTAAAATTTCAAAATTATGAATTACATAGATTATATTATCATTGTAGCATATTTATTTGCTTTCTTAGGGATAGGGTATTTTTTTAAAGAAAACAAAAATTCCAAAGATTACTTTTTAGGGGGGCAGTCTATGAGTTGGTTTCCATTAAGTTTATCTACAATGGCAACTCAATTGTCTGCTATTAGTTTTATTTCTGCCCCTGCATTTGTTGGATTAAAAGATGGTGGAGGTTTGCAATGGTTAACCTATGAATTTGGGGTTCCCTTAGCCATGGCATTTTTATTAATTGCAATTATCCCTACTTTATACAATTCCGGAATTGTAAGTGTCTATGAATATTTAGAAAAACGTTTTGATGCTTCCTCGCGTTTATTAATCAGTGGACTTGCTACATTTAGAGTGACAAAGAGTTAAGCTAATTTTATCTAAAATAACTTAACCATATGAAACGAAGAAAATACAGTAAAGAGTTTAAAATTAAAGCAGTAGAATTAAGCAATGTACGAGGTAACACAAAGCAGATTGCCATGGAATTGGGAATCAGTGCAGATCTTATTTACAGATGGCGTAGAGAATTAGAACAGCGTCCTGATTTAGCTTTTAGCGGTAATGGCGTCAAACAACTCACAGAAGATCAGAAAGAGTTAGAGCGATTACGTAAACAGCTCAAGGATGTTACCATGGAGCGGGATATCTTAAAAAAGGCCGTGAGCATCTTCTCCAAGAGCGATCGGAAGTATTGAAATTTATCAAAGATTACAGTAGAGAATATCCGGTTGGGAAGATGTGTAAAATTTTTAAAATTAGTAGAAACAGTTATTACAGGAGTAAGAATTATGTTCCATCAGATAGAGATGGAAAAAATCGTATGCTACTCTCTGAGATTCACCGTATCTGTGAGCGAAGTAAATCTACTTATGGAAGTCCTAGAATTACAGAGGAACTCAAAGCTAAAGGGTTTAAAGTATCTAGGTCTAGGGTAGCACGATTGATGAAAAAACACGGGATTAAAGCAGTTCGTAAAAAGAAATTTGTTGTCACGACAGATTCTAAGCATCAATATCCAGTAGCTGATAATGTATTGGATAGAGATTTTAAAGCTACCGCTGCTGCACAGAAATGGGTTTCTGATATTACCTATTTAAAGACTGCACAAGGATGGCTGTACTTAACGGTAATTATTGACCTGTTTGATCGTAAAGTCATTGGTTGGTCTTTGAGCAATGGACTCAAAGCAAGACAAACTATCATTGCTGCATGGAGAATGGCTGTAAACAACAGAATGCCTTGTGAAGGTATGATTTTTCATTCTGATCGAGGTGTACAATACGCATCTCATGCGTTTGTTAATATCCTTAAAAGTTATCATGTAACACCCAGTATGAGTAGAAAAGGAAACTGTTGGGATAATGCAGTAGCTGAATCTTTTTTTAAAACAATCAAAACAGAACTAATGATAGACAATAAGTTTATATCCAACAAAAGTCTTCAAATTAAAGTCTTTGAATACATAGAAACTTGGTACAACAGATACAGAAGACATTCTGCTCTTGGTTACAAAAATATCATCGAATTTGAAAAATTATATCAAATCAAAAATGTAGCTTAACTTTTTGTACCATTTTTTGTTGCATATCCACAGTTTTGTTTTTCAAATAAGTCGTTCCGTAGCTACAGGAGTTATGGTCTATACTATGGCACTTATTTTACAGGCAACTACAGGTATTAATTTTTGGATTTCCGTTTTAGTTATAGGAGTAATTACCCTAATTTATTCTTTCCAAGGGGAAATGAAAGCCGTTATTTGGGGAGATGTGATACAAATGTGTATTTTGTTCTTTGGAATTGTTCTTTGTTTAGTGTACGGTATTAGCGAGTTAGGAGGTTTTGAAAACTTTTTAACGCATGTAGATAAAAGCCGTTTAACAGCGATAGATTTCTCTAAATGGGGTTTTAATAATGCAGATAAAAGTGATGAGTTTGGGTTTTGGCCTATGGTTATCGGAGGGTTTTTCTTGTATGCATCTTATTATGGAACAGATCAAACACAATCACAACGGTTATTATCTGCAAAAGGAATGCCTACCATTAAAAAACTGCTTTTAGCAAATGGTTTGCTTCGTTTTCCAATTACACTTACCTATTGTATCATGGGGCTAGTTTTAGGAACTCTATTATTACAAGACGGTAGTTTTCAGACATTAATGGAAAGTATTTATCAAACAAATATTGGAAGTTTAGAGGGGAAAAAAGCAGATTTAATGGTACCTGTATTTATCATAAAATACCTTCCAAATGGCGTGATTGGAATTCTTATTGTAGCCATTATGTCTGCTGCCATGTCATCATTAAGTTCTACGGTAAATTCACTGTCAGCAGTGTCTCTAGAAGATTTTATCAAACGCTATAAACCCGATATGTCAGATAGAGAATACGTTTCATATTCTAGATTGTTATCTGTTTTTTGGGGGGTGGTTTGTTTATTTTTTGCTTTTTTTGCAGGAAATATTGAAGGGACTGTTATAGAGGTCATTAATAAAATAAGTTCTATTTTTTACGGTCCTATTTTAGCAGCTTTTGTATTGGCAATTCTAACGAAAAGAACACATGCTTTAGGGGCAAATATTGGTATTGTGGCAGGTGTATTTTTTAATATGTATCTATGGCTATATGTACCAAATGTATTTTGGTTTTGGTGGAATGCAATAGGCTGTTTTGTGACATTATTTGTGGCTTATACTATAAGCATCCTTATCAAAAAAGAAACCAATAAAAATCTACAAATGGTATTTTATAAAGCCGGAAAGCGGGAAGTAATTATTTTAGTGGGATACTTTATTCTTATTTATTTGATCTCTTTGTTGGTAGTTAAAGTTTTAAGTTAAAAAACAGTCTTTTGAAATTTGTATTAGCCCCGGATAAGTTTAAAAATTCACTAACAGCATTAGAATTTTGTAATGCGGTGGCAGAAGGGATTGAAGCAATTCTCCCGGAAGCAGAAATTATAAAATTGCCTTTGGCTGACCTTTAGATTAGCAAATAGAAATAATTACTTAAAATAAAAACATAATAGTTATGATGAAATTTCTTTTTTTGCTTCTTTTTTTCTTTGTTAATAACTCTTATTTTGTTGATAACCAAAAACACAAAAGAACGGAGTGAACTTTAGCGGCCAGCTAGCTTTTTAGAGCCATCCCCCGTATTAGTCTCCGTTCTTTTTAAAAGTTACTTAGAACCATATAGAATTTCAGTTTCTGCCCTTATTAAAGGTCTTAGTTTAAGTAACTATTATTAATATCTAATTACAAAATTATGAAAACAAATGAAATTATCGGAATCGATGTCAGTAAATTATTAATTGATGTTTGTATCTATTCTAAACAAATTGTTCAACAGTTTGAGAACAGTAAATCTGGATTTAAATTAATGCTAAAGTGGAGTTTTAAAAATTCGTCTTTCTCTAAAGAAGAAACCATGTTTGTATTTGAACATACAGGAATGTACTCTCATTTATTATCTGTGTCTTTAACTGAACAAAAATTATCTTTTTTCATAGCTTCTGGTTTAGAAATTAAAAGATCTATTGGTATTGCTCGTGGAAAGGATGACCAAATTGATGCCAAACGCATTGCTCTATATGGGTATCGATTAAAAGAAGAACTTAAACCCAGTAAGCTACCTAAAAGAAGTATATTACAACTAAAAAGTCTCTTATCTTTAAGGACAAAACTTAACAAACAAAGAGCTGGTTTTAAAGTTACTTTGAAAGAACAAAAAAGAATTTATAAAGCAAAAGAGTATAAAATAATCTTTGACGTTCAACAAAAAATGATTGCAGAACTAACCAAACAAATACACAAGATTAATACTCAAATGCAAGCTATTATTGACCAAAATATAATGTTAAAAGAAACCTATAAACTTGTTACTAGTGTTAAAGGTATAGGAATGCAAACTGCTATAATGATGATTGTGTTTACTGACAATTTTTCAAAATTTGAAAACTGGAGAAAGTTTGCCTCTTATTGTGGTGTTGCTCCTTTTCCTTACCAATCTGGAACTAGTATTAAAGGACGTACAAAAGTCTCTCATTTGGCTAATAAAAAATTGAAAGCAATTATTAATATGTGCGCTATTTCTGCTATACAACATAACCCAGAAATGAAATTATACTATCATAAAAGAATAAAACAAGGCAAAAGTAAAATGAGTACCGTTAACATTATTAGAAACAAATTAATAGCAAGAGTGTTTGCCGTTGTCAAACGACAAACACCCTATGTAGATACTTTTAAATTTGCTGCATAAATTAGTAAAAATAATATCTCAACTTTTACTTGTTTTTATCATAGAATACGGGGGAGATGGTACCATTGAAATAGTAAATTATTATCTAAAAGGGAAGACTGTTAGTGTGGTTGTTAATGACCCTTTTTTTAAACCTGTAAGAGCGTCCTATTTATTTGCTGAAACTTCAAAAACAGCATTTATAGAAATGGCAGAAGCATCCGGAGTAAAACTCTTAAAGTCACAAGAATTTGATTGTAAAAATGCAACTACTTTTGGTACTGGAGAACTAATTTTAGATGCAATTTATAAAGTAGCAACGACAATTATTTTAGGTATTGGTGGTAGTGCAACTAACGATTGTGGTATTGGAATGGCTACTGCACTTGGATATCGGTTCTTAAATAAAGACAGTAAAGAACTAAAACCAATAGGGTCAAATTTATCATCAATTGTAACTATTAACACCGAGAATGTTTACCCGAGTTTAAGGGATATAACATTTAAAATAGCTTGTGATGTTACCAATCCATTATATGGTAATAACGGAGCGGCTTATATTTATGGAGCTCAAAAAGGAGCTTCTAAAAAAGATATCAAACTTTTAGATAAAGGGTTACAAGATTTTTCTAAAATTATACAGAAAACTTATAATATTGATGTACAATCTGTAAAAGGTGCCGGTGCAGCAGGAGGAATGGGAATTGCCTCTAAAGTATTTTTAAATGGAAATTTAGAATCAGGTATTGAACTTGTAAAAAACTTGGCTGATTTTAACGATAATATAAGAAACTCTGATTGGATTATCACTGGAGAAGGAAAATTAGATAAACAAACTTTGTCTGGGAAAACAATTCAAGGAGTGATATCATCAGCTAAAAAAGAAAATATAAAAGTTGCTTCATTTTGTGGAATTATAGATTTAGATACAGAGATTCTTAAAAATTTTGGAGTTCATTATTCAGATGCTATTTTAAATTATTCTAAAGATATAAATGAAGCAATGGAAAAGGGTCTTTATTATCTTAATGAAATGGCTCAAAAATTTGCAAAAAGATTGTAAAAGTAATCATTGATAGTTGTCTTTCTGAAAGTATCTTTCAATTTTCTCAGCTGTATTCATCTGATTGATATTGTTAAATTTTTCCCAAGTCCAATTTCAATTAGCTTGTAATATGTTGAAACTTGGATATCGTTCAATCCTCTCTCAATTCGTGATATATAGCTTTTTTTAGTTCCTGTTCGTTCAGCAAGTTCCTCCTGTGTTAAATTTGCCTCTTTACGTGCTTCCTTTAACATAACCCCAAGTCTGAACGCCAATGAGTCAGCATCATATTTATCACGCATAGTTGTTCCTTTTTTACCATATTTTGCGATGAGTATGTCTTCAAAATCAGTTATATTATTCATTTCACGTTTTTTTATTGTTAAAATATTCTTTTTTTAATCGTTCAGCCAGTTTTATTTCTCGCCTTGGTGTTTTCTGTGTTTTCTTTAAAAAGCAATTAGTCAGTACAACCAAATTCCCTCCGTCAAAAAAGCACAGAATTCTAATACTCTTAAACGTTGTTATTACTTTTACTTCATAGATTCCATTTGTACTAACCAATGATTTGAAGTACTTTTTCGGCACTTGCCGCTCAAAACGAACAAGGTCAAGAACATATTCAATCTTTTCTTGAACTTTAGGCTCTTGTGATTTGTAAAAATCTATGAAATAGTTTTTGTACGTTGTAATCTTTCTTATCACAACACAAAGTTAACTAATTAGTTTACAAAATCAATGAAAAAGTGTATTTTTTATAATGACTATCCGATAGTTTGCACATTCTTTTTCCACTTGTATTCTAGCGCTGCCACTAACATCCTATCAAAGACAGAATCAAAGTATCTTCTGTTGAATTTATAGCAAAACTCATCAAGATAGCTTTGTAGATAGTCACTTCCTATTGAGTGGTGTATGTCCGGTAGAAGCCTCTTTGCATTACTTATGGCAATATGTACCCATGGCAGTATTTTAGAGGCTTCCTTTTTTGCTTTACAAACAACTGCATTGTGATCGGCAAGATTTTCTGGGTCAACGACAATTTATGGGGATTGATTATTTTAGATGCATAAAAAAAGACGATGCATTTAGAATTATTAGCATCTATCCTCCCTCAAGATTTATTACTTCATTTTGATATTGTATTTTTTGAAGAATTAGGAGATATTTCAGTTAAAAAGGATGCTTTTCACATTTATTTAGAAGAGAAGAATATTCTACCAGAGGGTTACTCAAAGGGTAATTATGAGTCCAAAGGTTTTATTAGCAGTAAACAGATTCAAGATTTTCCCATACGCGGTAAAGCAGTTTATCTACATATAAAAACAAGACGATGGCGAGATAAGAAGACTAAAAAGGGAGCGATTAAAAATGATTATTCATTCATTGCAGAAGGTTCTGGACTTGCTACATTTAGAGTGACAAAGAGTTAAGCTAATTTTATCTAAAATAACTTAACCATATGAAACGAAGAAAATACAGTAAAGAGTTTAAAATTAAAGCAGTAGAATTAAGCAATGTACGAGGTAACACAAAGCAGATTGCCATGGAATTGGGAATCAGTGCAGATCTTATTTACAGATGGCGTAGAGAATTAGAACAGCGTCCTGATTTAGCTTTTAGCGGTAATGGCGTCAAACAACTCACAGAAGATCAGAAAGAGTTAGAGCGATTACGTAAACAGCTCAAGGATGTTACCATGGAGCGGGATATCTTAAAAAAGGCCGTGAGCATCTTCTCCAAGAGCGATCGGAAGTATTGAAATTTATCAAAGATTACAGTAGAGAATATCCGGTTGGGAAGATGTGTAAAATTTTTAAAATTAGTAGAAACAAGTTATTACAGGAGTAAGAATTATGTTCCATCAGATAGAGATGGAAAAAATCGTATGCTACTCTCTGAGATTCACCGTATCTGTGAGCGAAGTAAATCTACTTATGGAAGTCCTAGAATTACAGAGGAACTCAAAGCTAAAGGGTTTAAAGTATCTAGGTCTAGGGTAGCACGATTGATGAAAAAACACGGGATTAAAGCAGTTCGTAAAAAGAAATTTGTTGTCACGACAGATTCTAAGCATCAATATCCAGTAGCTGATAATGTATTGGATAGAGATTTTAAAGCTACCGCTGCTGCACAGAAATGGGTTTCTGATATTACCTATTTAAAGACTGCACAAGGATGGCTGTACTTAACGGTAATTATTGACCTGTTTGATCGTAAAGTCATTGGTTGGTCTTTGAGCAATGGACTCAAAGCAAGACAAACTATCATTGCTGCATGGAGAATGGCTGTAAACAACAGAATGCCTTGTGAAGGTATGATTTTTCATTCTGATCGAGGTGTACAATACGCATCTCATGCGTTTGTTAATATCCTTAAAAGTTATCATGTAACACCCAGTATGAGTAGAAAAGGAAACTGTTGGGATAATGCAGTAGCTGAATCTTTTTTTAAAACAATCAAAACAGAACTAATGATAGACAATAAGTTTATATCCAACAAAAGTCTTCAAATTAAAGTCTTTGAATACATAGAAACTTGGTACAACAGATACAGAAGACATTCTGCTCTTGGTTACAAAAATATCATCGAATTTGAAAAATTATATCAAATCAAAAATGTAGCTTAACTTTTTGTACCATTTTTTGTTGCATATCCACTACTACCAGGTTCCATATTTACGAGGATAACCAAAGTAGAGTGTTTACCGTGGCCATTAATGAGAGCGAAGCACAGACAGAAAAGGTACTGGATTATATGGCAAAAAAAGCCTCCAAGATGATTACCGATGAGAGTGAATCAAAAGCGATACAAGAACTTCAAAATATGGTACATCTGTTAGAGGCGTACCCGGTACAAAATAGTTACCGCTTACATCTACCTAAAAGTACTCAAGGACGTAGACGTCTTACCCAAATGCTCCATGACTTTATTGCACAAATTACGGTATTGCATCAGTATCAACGTAAAGCAGAGCAAGTATTAATCACAGCATTAGACGATGTAAAGATAGCCGTAGATTTGATGTTTGAAAGCATTGTCTTAAAGACCGATGAACTCGATGGCATCCTTCGCCAGTTCTATGAAAGATTAAAAGAATCCATTACTAAAAAAGCAGCAAAGCAAGACAAGATGCCGGTAGAGATTGAGTTTACACAACGAGAAATACGCCAGGAGTTTAGCATTAGTAAAACACAGACGTTCCGTTATTTTACCGAATTGCAAGAGTTGGAATACATCCAAAAAAGCACTACAAAAAGTAGAAATACCTTTGTGTATAAAATCGTGTATCTGGACAATCAGGAGAAATTACGACAAGAAATCCGGGAGAATCTCTACAATCAGATAGATAATTACAGGAAAAACCAAAAAAACGCCTAAAAACAGTATATGTTTGGAACGCTATGGAACGGAAAAGGAACGCTTTTGGAACGGTCAAAACACTGATAATGAATATATAAAGTAGTAGCGTTCCAAAATTCCACAACAAGAATATATAAGGAAAAATAAAATTGCTATAAAAATCACCCTTTACCCATTCACTATTATGAAACTTTGCTACAAAAAACAGCGTGTAGGACGCTATGTAAAAATCAAAAGAAACAGCCACAGAAAATACCACATAGGATTTTAATCTGATTATCAAACTGATGTATCCCAACAGGCAAGTGGTCAATCCATACAACAAATTATTGGCCTACAGTGAGAGCTTTACCAAAGTACATTTACAAATCATTGATCAGACGGTCAAGAGTTTTACGATGATCAATGAGTTGTATAGAGATAAAGATAAATACGGAAGATTGTATGCCACAAGAGAAGATTTAGGCAATGCTGTTTATTTTCTGCAGAATGAATTAGAATTAAAACAGCGAGATGTTTTATTACCTGCAGCTACCCGTTGGTTTTATAAAGAAATCTACCGGCAGTTTTACGACCGCGAATTTACCAGTAGAAAAGCAGCTTTAGCGCTTAGAAAAACTAAAAGTACTGCTTACCGTTATTTAACTGAGTTAGTAGATCGAGAATTGGTCGAGATTGTAGGGAAAATACAATGTGCTTATGTTTACAGGATTAAAGAAAAAGAATCGAATTAAACCCGGAATCCGGAACCCCAAGTTCGGAACTTCTATTATCAATTTTATTTATAGCGCCATAAGAAAAATGGATAGTATACCGCTTCTAGTGGGTGATTTAAGAGTTGCTGTAACTTGAAACTTCTCAAACTTGAAACAAACTTTAGTAGCGGAATCAAAGGTGTTCGCTACGCCCCTCTGTGCAGCACTTTTTTTTGGCCAAAAAAAAATACATCGGCTTACAGCCGTTTTTGTCCAAAAAAAAGCTGCTGCCTCCCTGCTTCTGCTCCGCTCACTCGCAGCTCCTCTGTATTTTTGTTAACGGCTCATGGGTCGCCTACAAAAATCCACCGCTGCTTATCTGGCGCAGCCGCTGGTGCCAAAGCCTACTGCGCATTTTTTTTTAAAAGGAGTTTTTTATTTTTTAAATCAAGGAACAAAAAAATGCTTGTGGCGTGTCCACGCTGCTCACTTAATCGTTCACAGCCCCTGTGTCCAAGTCGGCTTTGGCGCTGCGCTTTCGCTGCGCTGGTTTTGCGTACAACGCAGAACACTCAATCGGCGTTGGCCTCTACAAACTCTGCGGTACCAATCAAAAAAGGGAAATACATAGTGGGCTATTATCCTACAAAAAGTTTACCGTTTTTTTAGCTAAATCCTAAAATAGATTTACAACCCGGAATCAATCCTAAAATGAGTTTACAGTTTTTAAAATCAGTACGGAAAACACTTGAGATATCACAGAGGGAAGAACTTACCATAAACGATGTAGTTCCGATGCTGAACGCACTATCGCTTGTCGGTTTTAAAAAGCTGACGATTTATCTCCCTGCTATAACCCTTTCTATAAATCCTCATCTTTTTAAAACGGAGGTAAACCGTTTTAATAATTGGCGATTTTTTAGAGGTGGAAAAAAGCCAGGGGAAAAATCGACAAGTATTAAAAGGATCAGTCACAAAAGTTGTGTGTGAGTTCAGATGAAGATTAATTGTTAATTGAAGATTGAATGAAGTGTGTCTTTGCGAGTGAAACGAAGCAATTAGGGATCAGGGTCAAAAGTTTTGTGTGGATTGAATTAAAGTTTTGATCTTTGTAAAAAAAAACAGAGATTGGAATTATCCTTAGACCTTTTAAAATTCATCTTACCTGAGATGCTCGTAGAACATTTTGATTTGGTAAGACACACTCATCGAAATGAGGAACTTCATTTGTATTTTGAAGAGCGTAATGTTGTTCCTAAAGAAGTCATAAATCCTAATGTAATTGCTCATGGTTTCCACAAAGAGATTACTATTGAAGACTTTCCTTTGCGTGGAAACACTGTGTATCTTCACGTAAGGCGACGTAGATGGTTAGATAAAGAGACTAGGCAAATCATTCAAAGAGATTGGAATCTAGTAGCTCAGGGAACTCGCATGACAGGTGAGTTTGCTGCTTTTTTAAAAGAGATTAGTCGATACTGAGAAGAGTGATTGCAAAACCATTGCAAGAATCTATGGCGTGAATGGGAAGAAGTTCCAAAGGCAGTATCGAGATTATTTGAGTGAGTTTAAACAGTGGAAGGAAAAGTCTCATGCCAAAGAGTGGTTGATCTTCCCTGAGAATATAGGAACTCGATTATCTATCGACGAAGTAGCCTTATCAAAAGGAGAACTCTACACCATCGTTACCAATAAAAAAGCTAAAGGAAAGAAAGGAAGTATTGTGGCGATCATAGCTACTACCAAAGCAGAACCTATTATCAAACACCTATTTAAAATCTCATCTGCGAAAAGAAACAAGGTCAGAGAAATTACCCTAGATATGGCGAACTCCATGAAGCTGATTGCCAAACGGTGTTTCCCCAAAGCCATACAAGTAACCGATAGATTCCATGTACAGAAACTAGCTCTAGAAGCACTTCAAGAAATTAGGATCAAACATCGATGGGAAGCCATAGATACAGAAAATGAACGGATCAAACTTGCCAAAACCAATAACAAAGAATATTACCCTGAAATATTAGAAAATGGAGATACCATAAAGCAACTCTTGGCTAGAAGCAGATACTTACTCTACAAAGCACCAAGTAATTGGACAGAAGATCAAAGAGTAAGAGCTAACATCCTCTTTAAAAGATATCCTGATATCAAAACAGCTTTTAAGCTCGTACAAGGACTTAGAAATATCTTCAACACAGCAAACTCAATACAAGTCGCTTATACAAAACTAGCGCATTGGTATAAAGATGTAGAACAAACAGCATACAAGGCTTTTAATACCATAGCAAACTCTATCAGGCTTAACTATAGATCAATATTGAATTACTTCATTAATAGAAGTACTAATGCAGCGGCAGAATCTTTCAATGCCAAAATCAAAGCCTTTAGATTACAATTTAGAGGGGTCAAAAACACAGAATTCTTCCTCTATAGATTAACTACAATTTTTGCATAAACACAACAATTAGTCTTGATCCTATTAAAATGAAGCAACCGAAGGGCACTAGTCTTCACAAAGAGCATAAAAAAAGAAGCTACCTAATTAAAAGATAACTTCTTACTTAGCAAACGATTTTAGTCCTCTAAGACGTCGTAGCTAAAATACGACTTTTTTACTTAAAAATCAAAGCTATTATCATCAATCTTAGTTCCACTGTGCGCTCAGGTAGCTATGAGCCTGGAGTATTTTACATAATTTACATTATAACTTACAAGCGAAGAACCGATCAAATAGTAAACTCCTGAATTTGTATTATAATGCCAATTATGTACAAATATCGAGGGAAAGGAAACGGAAAAAACACAGGGGTTTTGAGGAACGAAAATACTGGGTTTTTGGAGTGCGGATTTAATCATAAAATCATATATTTACAATGGTCATGAAGTGAGGACGTTCTTAAAAAAATCTGTTTTTGTCAGGTATAAGCGATAAAAAATGGGCTATTATTAAAAAAAACGCATAAACGTCTATCCCTTTGGTCTGCAACAAAAAGGGTATAATAATGTCGTTAACTCCCTAGGAAATAGTACCGCGCAGAAGTTTGGGTATAATGGAAAAGAATTAAGCGAAG
The DNA here is from genome assembly GCA_014075215.1 of Flavobacteriaceae bacterium. Lineage (NCBI taxonomy): Bacteria > Pseudomonadati > Bacteroidota > Flavobacteriia > Flavobacteriales > Flavobacteriaceae > Flavobacteriaceae bacterium. The sequence goes on along the minus strand of CP046177.1, from coordinate 3,456,577 downwards.
AGCTTGGTTTAGATTGGCACGATTACGGAGCAAGAAATTATGATGCTAGTTTAGGTAGGTTTATGAATGTTGACCCTTTAGCAGATCAACGTACATGGGTATCACCCTATAATTTTGTACAGAACAATCCTATTAATCGCATTGACCCTGATGGTGCTTTAGACTGGGTTTTAAATGGTGAGAATGAAATATATTGGGATGATAATGCGAACTCACAAGCTATTACTCAAGCAGGAGAAACTTATTTAGGGAAAGACCTTACGTTCACTTTTAACAGTAACATTGATGGTGGTTTGTGGGATGGACCAGGTGGAAGCGCACCAGTTGGGGATAAACTAACTTCAACTATAACTCTTTCAGCAAGTGAAAATAGTAGTGGTCAATTAACAGGGATTTCAGCTGCAAAAGATATACAAGTTGGTACAACACCTATTGGAACGGCAAGGGATTATTTTCCAGGACTTGGAGATAACCAAAACCAATTTACAACCAGTCAATCTACGAATGCGAATGGAACCCTATCTAATTTTAGTTTGAATTTTGAACAACACGCAAGTGTATCTCCAATTGAAGGATTTGGGTTAAACTTGATGGGTTTTGATATTGTAAATGTTGCACAAAAGCTGAATATTAGTACGTCAGGCAGTCAGTTGTCGATTTCAGCGGGTACAGATGTTTTCCCATCGGCTACTCTTGGTGTAAATGGAACACAACTTTTTCAATATAATCAACCCTCATTTAGAGCTACTCACGGAAGAGATACGAGAACAGTCATAGGAGATAATGGAAGGGGCGGAAGCTTTACTACAGAGACTATTAAACGTAGACCAGCTCCTAATTTTTACAATCGATATAAAAAATAAGTTATGGCAAAACCTTCCTTTATAAATATCTTGCTTTACTTGTTTGTAAAGTATATCGCTTTTTATGTATTTCTGATGTTCAAAAATGGCAACTACCAATTATTGAAAGTTGATACATTGAAAAATGGAGAAGATTGGTTTTACTACTTGTGGTTGATTTTATTTTTGCCAATAGTTAGTATTTTGGTGTTTTCTGCTCCTCTTTACTTTTCGTTTAAGGTGAGTAATGAACGTTACTTTATGCTGATTATAGGAGCAGTATTGGTGGCAGAATATTTTGCTTATACTTATCTTGCCTCTCAGGCAAGCTTAATGAATGGAGTGTATAATGGAATTACCGGTATCTTATTCTTATTCCTGTTTTTCTTTCAGTCAATCAAGTTGATATTCAAGTAAAAAACCGAATTAAAAGTTAATTGCTTACAGAAGCCTTGCAGCAATGCAGGGCTTTTTCATTTAGCATCGTTAAGTACACCTGAAAGGGCATCTTTCAATTTTTTCTTACCGACAAGGGCATCTACAAAGGAAAAGACCATTTTCTTTTCTTCCTCATTTAGCGTCTCCACCAGTTTGATTTTTTCCATCAGGGAAGCATCGTAAGAATTTACATCTGCCAGCTTATCATCGGTATCAAAAATATCGGAAAGCTTTACCCCAAGAGCTTTGGCAATCTTTTCTAAAGTAGTAAGAGAAGGTTCATTAACACCATTTTCAATACGGCTGTACATCGGTGCGCCCATCCCTACAGAAGAAATCACTTCTTTAGCTGTCATTCCTTTGGCTTCTCTGATACTCTTTATCCGCTTTCCTATGTCCATTACGTTTGATTTATTACCATTAATAGCAACAAAGGTATCTAATTATAACGTTTTAGGCAATTATTTAGCTATGATGAGGATTAAAAGTTGCTTAATTAGGTAATAATATGTAGTTTTGTCTAATTAACACATAAGGCAAAAAATAATCAGGAATGGGAAAACAAGCATCGAGACAACTGAAAGTGTACGGACTCAACAGGTCGGCAAGTAGCAAAGAAGTGCCAGAGTTACGTTTGGCAGGAGTATGGATAGAGCAGCTTGGATTTAAGATTGGTGATTTGGTCAACATTACAATGCGAGATAAGCTATTAATCATAGAGCCAATGGAAGCGGAAGACCAAGAGAAAAAAGATTATAAATCAGCCTTGAAAGAAGTAAAACAAACCCTTAAAAAGTTGAGCCAATGACCATCCAAGAAATAAAACAGCAGCTCACCTTAGCACAAGTGCTACACTATTATCATTTAAAACCCAACAAGCAATTACAGTTGAACTGTCCGTTCCACAACGATAAAACACCAAGTATGCAAGTGTATTACAAAACGCATACAGCGTATTGTTTTAGTAGCAATTGCAAAACCCACGGCAAGAGCTTGGACGTGATAGATTTTATCCTACACAAAGAAAACTGCACCAAAAGAGAAGCGATATTAAAATGCCAAGAAATGATAAACGGAAGTTCAGGAAATCATAAGCCAACAAGCGAACTGACCAGTCCCGATAGCCATCGGGAAGCAGTAATTACCAAGATGTTTACCTACTTCAAGAATGCCATCCACAACAGCAAGCCAGCACAGGAATATTTACAACAAAGAGGGTTAGACTTTACCAAAACAGAAGTAGGCTACAATAGTGGGCAGTTCCACCACGGCACAAGAAAGGATGAAGCTCTCATAAATAGCTGTATCAAATATGGTTTACTCTTGGACTTGGGGACAAAGAGCAGAACAGGAAATCCAGCGTACAAACCCTTTGGTAAATGGGGCTTAGTGTTCGCATTGAAGAACAAGCAGCATCAAATTGTATCACTCTATTTTAGAAGCACTTTATCAGATAAGAAGCAACGGCATTTTTACCTACGGGACAGGCAAGGACTTTATCCGAAATACCCAAGCAAGGAAACCAAAAGACTAATCTTAACCGAAAGCATCATTGATGCAGCCACACTTTTAGAACAGGAGGAAATCAAGAGCAACTATGAAGTATTGGCATTGTTCGGCACGAATGGATTAACAGGGGAACATCAAAACGCAATCAAGGATCTGCGAGAGTTGGAAGAAATTATCTTCTTTTTAAACGGAGATGCAGCAGGGATAAAAGCAGTTGAGAAATACGCCCCAATGCTGAAAGGGGAATATCCAAATGTTACGATTAGTAATGTAGAAGTACCCGAAAATGAAGATGTAAACAGCTTGTTACAAGGACATAGCTCCGAAATATTGACCCATCTAATCGAGACCCGAAAGGAATACAGCTTTTTATTTTCAGTTGAAAAAAAAGAAGCTAAACAAGCCAGAGCAGTCCAAGAGCCAAAGCCAATACAGGAAGAACAAACAGGCTTAGATACCAACAATCCTTACAACTTGAAATACCAGGGCAATGAAGCCAACTACCAAATAAAAGGCTTCAATATCAACCAACTGGACAGCTTAAAAATCACCTTACAAATACAAATCAAATGAACACGATTACGCTAAAATTAGACCTGTACGAATTTAACCAGGTTGAAAAGGTCAGTAAAACAGTAGCTGAAAAGTTAGGGCTTAGAAAGGACTTAATCGAGCAGGATTTATCACAGCTTACCCATTTATTAGAGTTCTATCGAGATAAGCAGCTTGACCAAAAACAAGGCGATAATAAAAAGGCGGTTACAGTTCCGACAGCTTCAGCTACAAAATGTATTGAGTTCCTGAAGGGAGAAAACCTGACCCATAAGTTTAACAAGCTCATTGGAAAATCGGGAATAATCGGAGAAGAAACCAACCGTATTTTATTGTTCGTGATTGCCAGCAGTTACAAAATGCCTGACACCTTACACGCTCTGATACAAGGCAGTTCGGGAAGCGGAAAAACAAGGCTGTTAAAGATTATCAGCGATTTAATGCCGGCAGAAGATGTGAAGAAATACACCCGTGTAACCGACAACAGTTTTTACAATCAGGACGAATATTTTTTTGTAAACAAGCTCGTATGTTTTGAAGATTTAGACGGCTTAAAAGAAGATTCACAACTGGCAGTAAGGGAATTACAGAGCAATGAAATACTAAGGACATCCACCAGTTTAAAAGATAAAAACGGAAGCATTACAGGAGGCGAACGTATTGTAAGAGGTCCAATAGCTTAGCTATCGTGTACCACCAAAGGCGAAACCTATGAGGATAATATCAGCAGGAGTTTTTTAATCGCAGTAGATGAAAGCCGAGAACAGACCTTAAAAGTAATCCAGTACCAAAACCAAAAAGCATCGGGAATTATAGATAAAGAAGAAGCTAAAAAGATAGTTGCATTTACCCAAAATTGCATCCGATTATTACAGCCGTATGATGTAGTCAATCCGTATGCCACCAAAATAAAACTACCCGAAACGGCACATAAAATAAGACGATTAAACGAACTCTACCAAAGTTTTGTACGGCAAATAACATTACTCAACCAGTACCAAAGAAAGCGAGACAAACAAGGCAGGTTAATAACGGAAAAAGCAGATTTACAAACGGCTTGTGATATCCTTTTTGAAAGTATCGTTTTAAAAGTGGACGAGCTGGACGGAAGTTTAAGGCAATTTTTTGAGCGATTAAAAAGCTATTTAAAAGAACAAAACCAAGACTTTACCCAAAGAGAAATACGGCAGGAGCTAAACATCAGTAAAGCCCAATGCAGTAGAAATATTGGACGGTTAAGAGCAATGGAATATATCACGAGTAAATACTCAAATAATTTAAGGAGAGTAAGTTACAAAGTAGATTATTGGGATAATTACGCAAAAATCAGAGCCAATATAAAGGATGATTTAACCAACCAAATAAATGAACTATAAAGGAAAAGGGAACAATAGGAAACAATAATGGAACAATACAAATAACTATTAATCAATAAGTAAAGGTGTGTTTTAGGTGGATTGTTCCTTGTTCCAAAAAGTAAGTGTGTATGGGCAGACCGAAAAACATCATAGTCATAAACGAAGATTACCAAAAACTGGCAGAAAGCTTTTACAGATACCTTTTAAGATTGGGCTACAATGCCAAAGGATGCAAATCAAGATACAATTATTTATGTGAGTTCTTAAACTGGTTAGAGCAAAAAGGATTATTGAATATTACCAAAATCACAGCTTTAGAAATTACAAATTACTATCAGTACATCAGCGAAAGACCCAACAAGACAACAGGCGGAATATTAAGCCAAAAAACAACGCATAGCCATATGCGAATTATCCGAGACCTTTTTATAATGTTGCAGAATGAGGGCAAAGTAAAAACCAATCCTTGCAGTTCCCATACCCAAAAGCAAGAGAAGAAAGAACCGTATTAGACCAGGAAGAAATCAAACAACTTTACAAAGCATCAGAAACCGCCCAGGAACGAGCAATTTTAAGTTTAGCATACGGATGTGGTCTGCGAGTTGGAGAGCTTGTAAACTGCAATATTGAGGACATCAGACTACGAGAAAAAATAATCATTATCCCAAAAGGAAAAGGCAATAAAAGAAGAGTTGTGCCACTATCAAACGGAGTAGTCAAAGACTTAGCGGATTACTATTACAATGAAAGGGAAAGCCTAACCAAAGGACGAGATTACAATCCAAAGGAAAGTGCTTTTATGTTGCACTCAAGAGGTGGAAGAATGCAGAAAGGAACGTACAACAAGCATTTAAAAATATTGGTAGAAAGAACCGAAAACCAAGAGATAAAAGACAAAGAAATAACCATACACAATTTAAGGCACTCAATCGCAACACATCTTTTAGAACAAGGCATACCAGTAGAGCAAGTGAGATTATTTTTAGGACACTCACAGTTGGAAACCACCCAAATTTATACGCATATCAGCAGAAAACAAATAGAAAACTTGATGCAATGACACTTGAACAATATCTACAAAACGAATACAGTAAAACATCTGTAAACAGCTATAAAAATATCATCAATCGGTATTTATTGGCAGTTGGAAACAGAGTAGAAAAAGCAAATTACACGGACGTTCTGGATTATATTGGATTATTAAGAGAACAAAATTTACATCCCAAATCACTTCGGAACAACCTGTTTGCCATCAAAATATATTACCGGTATTTAGTCGCCACCGGAAAGCGACAAGACCATCCTTGCCAATACCTGTATTTAAAAGACCAAATTAATAGACAAATCCAAGTAGAAAGCCTTTACCCAAAAGAAATACTACAAGAGCTGTACGACAACTGGAAAAGTAAAAATGGGGAACATCAACAAAGAGATAAGATAATCATCAGCCTTTTGATTTACCAAGCTCTGACCGTTCTGGAAATATCACAACTAAAAGTAAGCGATATAAACCTTGAAAATGGAACGATAAACATTAAGGGAAACACCAAGAACAAAGGAAGAAAATTAAGTCTAAAACCCAATCAAATATTACTGTTCCATAACTACCAAAAACAAGACTGGAAACGTTACTGGAGAAAGCAAAAACCAAGTAAACGAACCGATTATTTTTTGATGAACGAACAAGGTTTACAACTTTGGCAAGGCGGAATAAATAGAATGATAAACAAAGGAAAAGACAAACAAAATAAACTCATTCCTTTAAAGATTAGACAAAGTGTAATTGCTCATTTACTAAAATCGGGTGCCGACCTTCGGCTAGTTCAGGAATTTGCAGGACACAGAAGAACAGCAAGCACAGAAGCCTACAAACAAACAGGATTAGAGGAACTGAAATCAGCTATTGAAAGACTGCATCCATTACAATAAAAGGAAATTATGAAAACACGAAAAGCATATATCATCAAAAAAGACGGTTCAAAGTTTTGGTTCGACATCCCGAAAGATACAGCGGAAAAGGTATTGAAATTACAGAAGATGTTTAAGAAAGACCAAGAGAAAAAGAAGCGGTAAAACCAAAATCCCCCAAAACAAAAGGATGAGATAATGACCCACCCGCCAACGCAAAAGCTATTACAAACAAGTTTACTGTGCCCCTATTTTTTTCTGTCATACTTTTTGTGTTGTTTTTGCCAACCGCACCACAGCACATTTATTTTTCAATTGAAATACTATTGATTTTAAAGGTCAAATGAAAAAATAAAAGAGCTGTTGCCAACGCAAAAAAACAAAACAAAAAGTCGCCTACGTTCCAACCGCCACCACCACTTCGGCTTATGCCAGAAAAAAATGGGGTAAGCTATTTAACATAAAATCGCTTCCATTATAGTACAAAAACAATGAGTTGATTAATTTTAAAAGGTATTGTTTTTGTCCTATAATTCATTTTATGTTCAAGGGAACAAGCCCAAATATCCACAGTAAACCAGCCTGTAATAACTTTTTCCAACGCTTCCCACCCGAAATAAGGTATCCTTTTGTTTTGGGGGATTTTGGTTTTAAGTTTTTTCATACCACTTCCTGCGGTCAGACAATGGTAGAGCCGACTGGCAGTAAGGAGCTTCGCAAATTTTTATTGAAAACTAACGCCCTGCGGTTGTTTGCTCATTTTTTATAATCATTGCCAAGAAAATTTATAGTAAAAAATGAAGCTTTGGGAAAGGCAATAATTACAAAAAATCGAGCCTTAAATCTGATGTGTTTTTTTCTTTCAACTGAAAATAAATGAGTTTGGAAGTAAAGCAAACAGGTTGGAATGGTTCGGGAGCATTGCCCATAATGGAAGCGTGTATATGCGTTCGTTTTTAAATGACGTATATACAGAATTATGGGCAGTGCGTGAGCCTTGGGATGGGAGCCTGTTTGGGATCAATCCGAAAACTTGTGGGATTTTAAAGATATTATTGAAAACATTTAAGTTGAGTCAATCGCAAAAGCATCATTCAATAGAGTTTAAAAACTTAATAAACAGTTATTTAATGGATATTCATTTAAAAAAAATCTGAAATGATAAAATTTTTATTCAAGTCTTCCCCACAACTTTTTTGCTTGATCCCCTGTTTGCTTTACTTCTTCAATTGAAAAAAAGGTCAGTTGAAAGAAAAAAAGTATCTTTGTAAATCAATGGGTTGTATCAAACTGGACATATTACAAAATGAATTTACAGGCTTAAAAGTCGTGTATAGAAACCTTAGTTTTGATAAAAATAACGCACAGAGGTTTTTAAGTGTTGACCCATTAGCGGAGGAGAGAAGTTGGGTATCACCATATAATTTTGTACAGAACAACCCAATTAATCGTATTGACCCAGATGGGGCATTAGATTACCCAATTGTTACCATAACGAAACAAAAAACTGGTCAAACCGCAGAACAAAGAGTATTAGGTTATAGTGGTGGAGCGACAACTCAGGCAGATTTATATAAAGTTGTAGTTACAGACACAGAAGACGCTAATTTTAAGATGGAATTTTCAATTACAAGGGATGCTTGGACAGTAGAGCAAGGAAATTCAACAGCTTCTAATGTAGCATTTGAACCTAAAGACGGAGACGTAAATCATTTCACGGGTAAAGTGATGCCGAATGGATATCCACAAGGTAATGGAACAGAAGCTTTAAAACTTACCCAATACGGTTCAGAGGTGGTTCACGCAGAACCAAACCAAACATCTGTAAATATGGGGTATAGAAATAAGGCAGATGTAGCTGCTGGTGTTATGATACACGTAGGTGGAAATTATGACAAAAATGGAAAGAATAGAGTTGCAGCTTCGGAAGGTTGTTTTGGAGTTTGTAACCCAGGTAACTCAAGCTCTAATCAGTCTAATACGTACTCAAATAATATTTTGAATACTATCCAAGGTCAAGCCAATAAGAGTCAAACGAATCCAGGACATATAAGAGTAGTAATTGAAAAAAGAGAAGGCAATGAATTTCCAACGACCAAAAAAATTAACTAAAGTGTTGTTCTTTTTTGTTGCAATACTTATTTCTACAAGCTGTAAGGTTCAAAACAAAACAACAGTTGTGGAGATATTGACTGGAATAGAAATCGAGAGTGATGATTACAATTATTCTGATGAGTCAATTCTCAAACTTGGGAATGTGGAGTACTTATTGAGAAGCAAAGCTATTTACGACACAAACGGAGACATCCAAGAACTTGAAATTTATAAGTCAGAAGGGAATTTAAATTATGACAGGTCAAAGCTAATTGAAGACATAAGTTTATTGGAATATTACGGGCTTCCGTTTCATCAAAAGTTAAGCTATTCGGATGGGGTCATAACAAAGGATGAAAATGATAGAATAGATGTAACTGCTATTGGAGATTACTTAATAAATGAAGATGATAATATAGTCCGATTTTATAAGCTCAAATAATTTAAAAAGTCACTCATTGAGTGGCTTTTTTCATTTACAAAATACTCTGTATTTTCCTTTTAGCGATAAACGCATCAATGACAGAAAAAATATGTAGTTTATCATCCTCGGTAAATTTAGAGACTTCCAAAATGCGTTCCCGAGTGGTTTTATCCATTTGTACGTCTGCCTTTCCTGTAAGATAATCAAGGCTTACATCCAGTAAATCCGCAATTTTACGAGCAATCTCAACAGAGGGCAACACTTCGTTACGTTCGTATCTTCCGAGTACATTTTTATGAATACCCAACTGACTGGCTAAGTCTGTTTGAGAAATGCCTTGCTTTTTTCTAAGCTCTACTACTATACTTCCAAAATCCATAAAAAGAAACTGTATAAGGGTTTAAAACCTATTCTATTACTAAAACACAAAGATATAGAAACTAAATCAGTTATTCAAAAACAGAAAAGTTTGTAAAATAAAACTAAAAGGGTATCTTTGCACCTAAACAGTTGTCAAAATTATTTTTAAACTTTTTTCTCAATGGAAATAACGGAAATCAAAAACAAGCTCACATTAGCAACGGTACTGCACTACTACCATTTAAAACCCGATAAACAGCTTCGTTTAAACTGTCCGTTCCATAACGACAAAACCCCAAGCCTGCAAGTGTATTACAAAACGCATACTGCGTATTGTTTTAGTAGCAACTGCAAAACCCACGGAAAAAGTTTAGATGTCATTGATTTTATAATGCACAAAGAAAGTCTAACCAAAAGGGAAGCCATACTAAAAGCTCAATCTTTAATTAGTGGAAATACAGAAACCCATAAGCAACCAACGGCAGAACTAACCCGAATAACAGTACTCACGAAAATGTTTACCTACTTCAAGAATGCGATACACAACTCAAAACCAGCAAGGGAATATATAGAAAGTAGGTGTTTGGATTTTACAAAAACGGAAGTTGGTTACAACTCTGGTCAGTTCCATCACGGCACAAGAAAGGATGAAGCACTGATAAAAAGCTGTATCAAATACGGTTTATTACTGGACTTGGGAACAAAAGGAAGAACAGGAAACCCAGCTTACAAACCTTTTGGAAAATGGGGTATTGTGTTCGCATTAAAGAACAAACAAAATCAAATCGTATCACTCTATTTTAGAAGTGCACTATCCGAGAAAAAGCAACGGCACTTTTATTTAAGAGAAAGACAAGGTTTATATCCCAACTACCCAAAACCCACCACAAGACGACTGATTTTAACGGAAAGCATCATCGATACCGCTACGCTTTTAGAACAGGATAAAATCAAAACTCATTATGAAGTACTATCACTTTTTGGCACAAACGGACTAAGAGAGGAACACACCAAAGCCATAGCAGAACTAAAGGAATTACAGGAAATCATCTTCTTTTTAAATGGCGACCAAGCAGGAACAAAAGCAGTAGAAAAGTATGCACCAATGCTCAAAGCAGATTATCCAAGCATTACCATATCAAACGTACAAGTTCCCGAAAATGAAGATGTAAACAGCCTATTGCAAGGACATAGCGGAGATATTTTAAATCACTTGGTAAACACTCGAAAGGAATACGATTTTTTATTTTCAAATGAAAAATCAATTGAAAAGAAAAAAGAGCAATATCCTACACCTAAATTATTTATCCCTACTGAAGAAGAACAAAACCAAGCAGTAAAAAGACTGGTTCAAGAAAGCCAAGGAAAACAGCCAAAGCAAACAGGGCTTGATACCAACAACCCTTACAACTTGAAATACCAAGGCAATGAAGCCAAGTACCAAATAAAAGGCTTTAACATCAATCAAATGGACAGCTTAAAGATAACCCTACAAATCGAAATGAAATGAACCGAATAACTTTAAAACTAGACTTGTACGAGTTTAATCAAGTGGAAAAAACCTGCAAAACAGTAGCTGAAAAATTAGGGCTTAGAAAGGACTTAATCGAAAAGGATTTATCACAGCTTACCGAATTACTGGAGTTTTACCGAGAAAAGAAAATCCACCAAAAGCAAAGCCATAGCAGTAATAAAATAGAAGTTCCCACAGCTTCGGCAACAAAATGTATCGAGTTCCTAAAATCTGAAAACCTAATCCAAAAGTTCAATAAGCTCATCGGGAAATGCGGTATCGTTGGAGAAGAAAACAACCGAATATTATTGTTCGTGATTGTATCAAGTTACAAAATGCCTGACACCTTACACGCTTTAATACAAGGCAGTTCGGGAAGTGGAAAGACACGACTACTCAAAATCATCAGCGATTTAATGCCAACGGAAGATGTAAAGAAATACACCAGAGTAACGGACAACAGTTTTTACAATCAAGACGAATATTTTTTTGTAAACAAGCTCGTATGTTTTGAAGATTTAGACGGCTTAAAAGAAGATTCACAACTGGCAGTAAGGGAATTACAGAGCAATGAAATACTAAGGACATCCACCAGTTTAAAAGATAAAAACGGAAGCATTACAGGAGGCGAACGTATTGTAAGAGGTCCAATAGCTTAGCTATCGTGTACCACCAAAGGCGAAACCTATGAGGATAATATCAGCAGGAGTTTTTTAATCGCAGTAGATGAAAGCCGAGAACAGACCTTAAAAGTAATCCAGTACCAAAACCAAAAAGCATCGGGAATTATAGATAAAGAAGAAGCTAAAAAGATAGTTGCATTTACCCAAAATTGCATCCGATTATTACAGCCGTATGATGTAGTCAATCCGTATGCCACCAAAATAAAACTACCCGAAACGGCACATAAAATAAGACGATTAAACGAACTCTACCAAAGTTTTGTACGGCAAATAACATTACTCAACCAGTACCAAAGAAAGCGAGACAAACAAGGCAGGTTAATAACGGAAAAAGCAGATTTACAAACGGCTTGTGATATCCTTTTTGAAAGTATCGTTTTAAAAGTGGACGAGCTGGACGGAAGTTTAAGGCAATTTTTTGAGCGATTAAAAAGCTATTTAAAAGAACAAAACCAAGACTTTACCCAAAGAGAAATACGGCAGGAGCTAAACATCAGTAAAGCCCAATGCAGTAGAAATATTGGACGGTTAAGAGCAATGGAATATATCACGAGTAAATACTCAAATAATTTAAGGAGAGTAAGTTACAAAGTAGATTATTGGGATAATTACGCAAAAATCAGAGCCAATATAAAGGATGATTTAACCAACCAAATAAATGAACTATAAAGGAAAAGGGAACAATAGGAAACAATAATGGAACAATACAAATAACTATTAATCAATAAGTAAAGGTGTGTTTTAGGTGGATTGTTCCTTGTTCCAAAAAGTAAGTGTGTATGGGCAGACCGAAAAACATCATAGTCATAAACGAAGATTACCAAAAACTGGCAGAAAGCTTTTACAGATACCTTTTAAGATTGGGCTACAATGCCAAAGGATGCAAATCAAGATACAATTATTTATGTGAGTTCTTAAACTGGTTAGAGCAAAAAGGATTATTGAATATTACCAAAATCACAGCTTTAGAAATTACAAATTACTATCAGTACATCAGCGAAAGACCCAACAAGACAACAGGCGGAATATTAAGCCAAAAAACAACGCATAGCCATATGCGAATTATCCGAGACCTTTTTATAATGTTGCAGAATGAGGGCAAAGTAAAAACCAATCCTTGCAGTTCCCATACCCAAAAGCAAGAGAAGAAAGAACCGTATTAGACCAGGAAGAAATCAAACAACTTTACAAAGCATCAGAAACCGCCCAGGAACGAGCAATTTTAAGTTTAGCATACGGATGTGGTCTGCGAGTTGGAGAGCTTGTAAACTGCAATATTGAGGACATCAGACTACGAGAAAAAATAATCATTATCCCAAAAGGAAAAGGCAATAAAAGAAGAGTTGTACCACTATCAAACGGAGTAGTTAAAGACTTAGCGGATTACTATTACAATGAAAGGGAAAGCCTAACCAAAGGACGAGATTACAATCCAAAGGAAAGTGCTTTTATGTTGCACTCAAGAGGTGGAAGAATGCAGAAAGGAACGTACAACAAGCATTTAAAAATATTGGTAGAAAGAACCGAAAACCAAGAGATAAAAGACAAAGAAATAACCATACACAATTTAAGGCACTCAATCGCAACACATCTTTTAGAACAAGGCATACCAGTAGAGCAAGTGAGATTATTTTTAGGACACTCACAGTTGGAAACCACCCAAATTTATACGCATATCAGCAGAAAACAAATAGAAAACTTGATGCAATGACACTTGAACAATATCTACAAAACGAATACAGTAAAACATCTGTAAACAGCTATAAAAATATCATCAATCGGTATTTATTGGCAGTTGGAAACAGAGTAGAAAAAGCAAATTACACGGACGTTCTGGATTATATTGGATTATTAAGAGAACAAAATTTACATCCCAAATCACTTCGGAACAACCTGTTTGCCATCAAAATATATTACCGGTATTTAGTCGCCACCGGAAAGCGACAAGACCATCCTTGCCAATACCTGTATTTAAAAGACCAAATTAATAGACAAATCCAAGTAGAAAGCCTTTACCCAAAAGAAATACTACAAGAGCTGTACGACAACTGGAAAAGTAAAAATGGGGAACATCAACAAAGAGATAAGATAATCATCAGCCTTTTGATTTACCAAGCTCTGACCGTTCTGGAAATATCACAACTAAAAGTAAGCGATATAAACCTTGAAAATGGAACGATAAACATTAAGGGAAACACCAAGAACAAAGGAAGAAAATTAAGTCTAAAACCCAATCAAATATTACTGTTCCATAACTACCAAAAACAAGACTGGAAACGTTACTGGAGAAAGCAAAAACCAAGTAAACGAACCGATTATTTTTTGATGAACGAACAAGGTTTACAACTTTGGCAAGGCGGAATAAATAGAATGATAAACAAAGGAAAAGACAAACAAAATAAACTCATTCCTTTAAAGATTAGACAAAGTGTAATTGCTCATTTACTAAAATCGGGTGCCGACCTTCGGCTAGTTCAGGAATTTGCAGGACACAGAAGAACAGCAAGCACAGAAGCCTACAAACAAACAGGATTAGAGGAACTGAAATCAGCTATTGAAAGACTGCATCCATTACAATAAAAGGAAATTATGAAAACACGAAAAGCATATATCATCAAAAAAGACGGTTCAAAGTTTTGGTTCGACATCCCGAAAGATACAGCGGAAAAGGTATTGAAATTACAGAAGATGTTTAAGAAAGACCAAGAGAAAAAGAAGCGGTAAAACCAAAATCCCCCAAAACAAAAGGATGAGATAATGACCCACCCGCCAACGCAAAAGCTATTACAAACAAGTTTACTGTGCCCCTATTTTTTTCTGTCATACTTTTTGTGTTGTTTTTTGCCAACCGCACCACAGCACATTTATTTTTCAATTGAAATACTATTGATTTTAAAGGTCAAATGAAAAAATAAAAGAGCTGTTGCCAACGCAAAAAAACAAAACAAAAAGTCGCCTACGTTCCAACCGCCACCACCACTACGGCTTACGCCAGAAAAAAAATGGGGTAAGCTATTTAACATAAAACGCCTTACATTATAAGTTCGCTTCGCACAATTTTTAGTGTTGTTATTTTAGAAGATAAAAAATCGTCGTTATAATTGCTATTATGTAAAATATCCGCTAATCCACCGCTGAAATCCAGCCACTTCTTCCATCGCACTAGGAAAACGGAAATATTTACTTCGTAAGCCAACGCACCGAATTTGCATAAAAAAAGCTTCATAAAAAGACATCAAGCGGAAAAGCTTGCTTTACTTCTTTGCTTGTTTTTTTACACAACTCGTTCCGCCAATCTTTGCGTGACGTTCCGTAGCCACTTAGGCTATCATTTTTAAAAGCTGAAGATTGCCTTTGCGCTCAAAAATCCACCGCCTAAATCTTCATCTTTTAAAAACGTTTTTGCTCTTCTGAAAACGATTTTACGTTTTAAAAGGTTGCGGAAGCTGTTGGCTGATGCGGATGAGTTCCGCAAGCTTTTAAAATGAAACAACTGAAAGGCGTTAGTATTTATAATCTTCTGAATAATAACTAAAAACATCAATCCGAGTTCCGCCCAGAGCGTTGGAAGTATGGCGAATGGGAGTATTTTACATAAAACTGGTTATAACTACAGGTGGCGAAGCGTTGGACTTTTAGGGAATGTATTATAACCCGTTTTATGTAACATACCGAGGACGTGGGAGCAAGTGAAAGACAGAGGTTTTTGAGGAACGAAAATACTGGCTTTTACTTGCGAGGGCTTTATCAAATTAATGTATATTTATGGACTGAATGATGATGCAGAAAGGACGTTCTTATAAAATTTTTGAGTAGAAATGCCCGAAAAACTGACCCGTAGTTAAAAAAAACGTGTAAACGTCTATCCATTTGGACTCAAACACAAAGGCTATAATAACGTGATTTCTTCGAATGGGAATAGCACCGCGCAGAAATTTGGTTTTGGAGGAAAAGAACTCAATGATGAACTTGGATTACAATGGTTAGATTTTGGAGCTAGGAATTATGCTGCTGCTTTAGGAAGGTGGATGAACATTGACCCACTGGCTGAACAAATGCGTAGACACAGTCCATTTAATTATGCTTTTAATAATCCTATTTATTGGATTGACCCTGATGGAATGGCTCCTACTGATGTTTATTTAGATGAAAATGGACATTATTTAGGTGAAGACGGTGCTGAAACTAATGATGTAAGAGTAATTTATAAAGATGAATATGAAGATATTGTTAGCGAAAATGGAGGCTCATCAACTTCATCAGAAGCGACAAAACAATTACAAGGAAAAAGTAGCGTAGTGCAAATTGATACTAAAGATATTCAATCTGATGTAAACGATATTCACGAAGAAACACTTGTAGACCAAACTAAAGAAAGGCAGACACTTATTACAATGGGTATTACTAAAGGAGATGACGTTCCGACTGCAACAGTAAGTAGTATGAGAGGAGCTGACGGTGTCGATGGTCAAACAACTATAAATAGTGGAAAAAGAAGTACAGGAGTCTCGATGGCAGAAAACGGAGAAGTTTTAATTGGTCAGGTTCATACTCATAATAAAACTCAAGATTCTAATCTAAAAAATATACCTGGGACATCACCTGATTATGATAAGCCTACAGCTAGTACCTTAAATATATCAGTTTATGCTTTGGACTCGTATACAGGTAAATCTAATGTAAGTGTTCATAGAACAGCAGATGGAAAACAAACAAATAATGTAGGTACATCAAACAGTTTTAACTTTGGAAAAAATGCTTTAAGTAAATTTGTAGCACGTAAATTAGCCCCTAATAAATAATGAGAACAGTATTTTTATTTTTAGTAATTTTTTTTGTAAGCTGTAGCCCAAGACTTACTGAAAACCAGCGAGACCAAGATATTATTTATATTTTACCTAAAAATATTGAGGAAAATTTAAACAATCTTCTATTATTAAAATTCAAACAATCTAATAATGTTTATTTTGATTTCAGAAAGAAAGAAAAAAACTATATAGTACACGTGAGTAATTTAGATGTATATTGGAAAGGAAAAACTAATAGAAAAGTTTTAATAAAAGATGTTTTATATCCTCTTTTTTTTGAAATTGATTTTTCTTTTGCAACTATGGAAAGTTTGCCAGAAATTCTAAAAAGACTTAATGATGAAAAGTCTGATCCATTTTTACTTAGAAAATCTCAGAGTGTTATATATGATCGTGCTTATAAAATAGAGTTTGACGATAATGGAAAAATAATAAAACAAAATTGGTAGATTTAATATAAAGAGGTAGGTTAGTAAGGTAATCTCCCAAACGGATGCTTATGAAAGAAACCCCGAAACTACCCCTAAAGTTAATTTAGCGGGTAGTTTTTTTTATTCAACATCTTTAAGTACGCCTGAAAGGGCATCTTTCAATTTTTTCTTACCAATAAAAGCATCAAGCATAGTATAAATAGTTTGCTTTTCGTTTTCATTTAGAGCTTCCAGTAAAGCTACTTTTTCCATAATAGACTTATCGTAAGAGTTTATCTCTTTAAGTTCATCAGTAGAAGCGAATAAATCAGAAAGAGAAACCCCAAGAGCTTTGGCAATTTTTTCTAAAGTGGTTACAGTAGGGTCAGTTTTACTGTTTTCAATACGGCTGTATTGAGCAGAATCCAAATGAGCTACGGTAATAACTTCTTTTTGAGAAAGTTTTTTAGCTGTCCTTATTCGTTTAATATTCTCTCCTATCTTCATAATTGCTGACTTTTAATACAGCAAAGTTAGTTAAAGTGGCTTTTTAATACAAGTATTACATTAATGAACTTGTATATTAACACAATAATACTTAGTTTTGTTTCATTGTAATAAAAGACAAAAAATAATTTCAAATGGAAATTCCCGAGATAAAACAACAACTTACCATGGCAACCGTATTGCATTATTACGGATTAAAAGCCGACAAGAACAACCGCTTAAACTGTCCATTCCACCAGGACAAAACCCCGAGTTTCCAAGTCTATTACAAAACCCAAACCGCCTATTGCTTTAGCAGTAACTGCAGAACACACGGTAAAAGTATGGATGGGGTGCATAACATTTTGTCGTTTTAAGCAGCTTTATTTTTCTCAGTACAGATTAGGTTAACTACTTTGTTCCATTTATCACTCAGTTTAGTTGTTCTTAATGTGAGCATATTTTGAGCTCCAATTTTAGACCAACGTTGTCCAGAGAGTTTCATTCTTTTTTGAACAACCTCCCTGTTAGCTGCTTCTATGGCTCCAGATCCTATAATACCTGCTCCTGTATTTTGATATTGCTGATAGTCCATACGCGACCTATTTTCGGTATAATATGTGATAAGTTGGCTTTGTTGTTTACGTTGATTTTGCTTTGTCAATTCTAAGTTTTTGATATTCTCAATGACTTGATTTACTTGACTGTTTTTTAGTAGTTGCTCCTGTTGACCAACCCAACTGTTATATGACTCTTGATTAGAGAGACAAACCTTAGCAAAATCGTGTAAATGTTCTAAAGCATGATACCAATCCAATATTTGTGTGGCAAAAGGGTAATGTTGATCTACCCATTTCCATATCCATCTAGCACCATCACCAACAAAAATCAGTCGCTTATCAATACTCCTGTAACAGCCTAAGTATCTATCCATTCTATCTGTAAACTTATCAGCTTTGCCTAAATATGCTTCATACAACGAATGGCGTATCCATCCACGTTTATTTGATATGTCCATACAGCTACTCTGTTTAAAAATTCTGCCTAATTTTACTTCTTTCCAAGCCTCTTCCCGAGTGAAAAGCATCGACCCATCGACCATAGCATATATGCACTCTTGGTTATCTACCTTAAGAATATCAGGTTCAACGGCATCAACCTCCAATACTTTTTCTTGCTCTAATAAACCACCATAAAAGTCTGTGACTCTGTAAAGCTGCATCGCATTGACTGAAACACCTAGAAGATTCGATAAAACTTCATGACCATCTCCATAACAATCGTTTTGACCAATATAAATCATTTTGTCTTGCATATAGGGACTTATCTTAAATCCATTGACTTTTTCACTAAAGGGATGAGTGTTGTTAATCTCTATCTTTCCGTAACGTGATAAGTTTTTTTTTACGCCTGTCTTTAGATGGTTCGCTTATACTTCTCTCTAAAACCTCTCGACCATAGTCCGTCCATATTTGATCAAAAGTCTTTTCGTAATCATAGTAACTCTTTATGTTTGATAATTTTGCTATCGCTTGATAACGCTTCTTGGCTTGGGCTAAAAATTCCTCTTCGCTAATCATAATGGTGTCGCTTTTAAAAGTTAATCCTTAAAAATAACTATTTCGCGACAAAATGTTATGCACCCGTATTCTATGATAAAAACAAGTAAAAGTTGAGATATTATTTTTACTAATTTATGCAGCAAATTTAAAAGTATCTACATAGGGTGTTTGTCGTTTGACAACGGCAAACACTCTTGCTATTAATTTGTTTCTAATAATGTTAACGGTACTCATTTTACTTTTGCCTTGTTTTATTCTTTTATGATAGTATAATTTCATTTCTGGGTTATGTTGTATAGCAGAAATAGCGCACATATTAATAATTGCTTTCAATTTTTTATTAGCCAAATGAGAGACTTTTGTACGTCCTTTAATACTAGTTCCAGATTGGTAAGGAAAAGGAGCAACACCACAATAAGAGGCAAACTTTCTCCAGTTTTCAAATTTTGAAAAATTGTCAGTAAACACAATCATCATTATAGCAGTTTGCATTCCTATACCTTTAACACTAGTAACAAGTTTATAGGTTTCTTTTAACATTATATTTTGGTCAATAATAGCTTGCATTTGAGTATTAATCTTGTGTATTTGTTTGGTTAGTTCTGCAATCATTTTTTGTTGAACGTCAAAGATTATTTTATACTCTTTTGCTTTATAAATTCTTTTTTGTTCTTTCAAAGTAACTTTAAAACCAGCTCTTTGTTTGTTAAGTTTTGTCCTTAAAGATAAGAGACTTTTTAGTTGTAATATACTTCTTTTAGGTAGCTTACTGGGTTTAAGTTCTTCTTTTAATCGATACCCATATAGAGCAATGCGTTTGGCATCAATTTGGTCATCCTTTCCACGAGCAATACCAATAGATCTTTTAATTTCTAAACCAGAAGCTATGAAAAAAGATAATTTTTGTTCAGTTAAAGACACAGATAATAAATGAGAGTACATTCCTGTATGTTCAAATACAAACATGGTTTCTTCTTTAGAGAAAGACGAATTTTTAAAACTCCACTTTAGCATTAATTTAAATCCAGATTTACTGTTCTCAAACTGTTGAACAATTTGTTTAGAATAGATACAAACATCAATTAATAATTTACTGACATCGATTCCGATAATTTCATTTGTTTTCATAATTTTGTAATTAGATATTAATAATAGTTACTTAAACTAAGACCTTTAATAAGGGCAGAAACTGAAATTCTATATGGTTCTAAGTAACTTTTAAAAAGAACGGAGACTAATACGGGGGATGGCTCTAAAAAGCTAGCTGGCCGCTAAAGTTCACTCCGTTCTTTTGTGTTTTTGGTTATCAACAAAATAAGAGTTATTAACAAAGAAAAAAAGAAGCAAAAAAAGAAATTTCATCATAACTATTATGTTTTTATTTTAAGTAATTATTTCTATTTGCTAATCTAAAGGCTGACAGTGTAAAGCAGAATTGGGACAAATACTACTCCGTTACACAAAAAGCTCACTCTCATTACAACCGACAATGGTATGCGAAAGCTAAAGAGGAATGGTTGAGTATTTACGATTGGTATCACCGAGACCACATGTATTATACTTACTTACTGCGAACTTACCGCAAACTCGCTGACACCGCAATAAAAAAGAAAAAATACATTGAAGCTCTGAATCATCTTAATGAGCTATTCGATAAATGTTCCAACTATACCAATACAGACATTAAGAAATATAATAAAGTAGTTGTCCATAATAATAAAACGAAAGACACTGAAATTCAATCGAAAGAACTCATTGTTGTTGACGAACCTGACTTTATTCTTGAGACGGAGGTACTCGAATTCCTACGTGAAGCCAAGAAGCCAAAAGGATTCAAACTGAAACATTCAGAAGGCACCTCAATTCTGGACTTGAAAGCATTGAGTGATTTCGTACCAAAATCAATAGCTCACATTGCATTTGATAAAAACGGCTCAAGTAAATTTTATGGGTATTAAGCGAATAATTTTTCAAGTCTAAAGAGGAAAAATTGTGTATCTCTTACGCCTCTTTGATTGGCTCTAAAGAGTTTTATTTTTGAATTAAAAGACTCTGCATTTGCATTTGTATTCCTATTGTAAAAAAAGTTTAAGATGGTATTAAAATGATGTTTAATACTGTTCATTGCTGTATTGAAATTTTTAAATTCCAATTTTTCTGTATCCTCAAACCAATGTTCAAATCGTTGTTTGGCTTTTACTTTACATTTTTCTTGATAAATGCTTCTAAATTCTAAAGTGTGTTTATAGGCTTGTTGGATGTTTGGATAAAGATTACATAATAATTCTGCTCTTTGTTTTTGATTAGGTGTCCAATCGTTTGTCTTTTTAGCTAAAATATATCTACTTCTAGCCAAAAGTTGCTTTTTTGTATCACCATTAGATAGCACTATGGGTTTGTGTTTCTTCCTTGCTTTTTTAGCAGCTTCAATGGCTTTGTTTTCATCTTCTATTGCTTTCCACCGATGCTGTACTCTAACATGCTGTAAAGCTTCTGTTACCAGTTTTACCACATGAAATCTATCGGTAACAATTTTAGCATTTGGAAAACAAATCTTAGCTGTTAAATTCATATTATTTGCCATATCTAAAGTTACTTCTTTGACTTGTTTGCGTTGTTCTAAGGGTATTCTTTCAATAGCAGTAATAATATCATCACTTTTAATTCCTTTTACACAAGCCACTAAAGTTCCTTGTTTACTTCGTGCGTTCTTGTTGGTCAAATAGGTATAAAGTTCACCTTTAGATAGACTTACTTCATCAAGACTTAAATACTCTCCTATATTCTTCGGATAAATAAGATAATCTTCACAATGGGGCTTTTGATTCCAACTATCAAACCCACTTATCTGTTTCTTATAATGGCGTTGTAAAGTTCGTGGGTAAATACCGTAATAACTCGCTATATTACTGATCGTATCTTCTCGGGCCTCTACCTGTAGCTTTTAAAAAATCAGAAAGTTCTGACGTTAATTTAGAACCTTCTGCAATGAATGAATAATCATTTTTAATCGCTCCCTTTTTAGTCTTCTTATCTCGCCATCGTCTTGTTTTTATATGTAGATAAACTGCTTTACCGCGTATGGGAAAATCTTGAATCTGTTTACTGCTAATAAAACCTTTGGACTCATAATTACCCTTTGAGTAACCCTCTGGTAGAATATTCTTCTCTTCTAAATAAATGTGAAAAGCATCCTTTTTAACTGAAATATCTCCTAATTCTTCAAAAAATACAATATCAAAATGAAGTAATAAATCTTGAGGGAAGATAGATGCTAATAATTCTAAATGCATCGTCTTTTTTTATGCATCTAAAATAATCAATCCCCATAAATTGTCGTTGACCCGGTAAACCGTTTTAATACTTGGCGATTTTTTAGGGATGGAAAAAGCCAGGGAAAAAATCGACAAGTATTAAAATGAATCAGAGCGGAGCGTTAAGAAAAGGTACAGTGTACCTTTTTAGCGAACGAGCCAGCCGGCGAAAGGTGGCGGTAGTCTTCATCCTGTTTTAAATCAAAGCTACTATCATCAATCTTAGTTCCACTGTGCGATCAGACTGCTATGAGCCTGGGAGTATTTTAGTTTACATTATAAATACGGCTTGGGTTAAGCCCGGACGTAGCGGCCGTATTATGATGCAAATTATGTATAAATAGGAGGCTAAGGGAGCCCGCAAAAGACAGAGGATTTTTGGATACAAAAAACTGGGTTTTGCGGGCGAGGAATTAAATATCAATTGCGTATATTTACAAGCATAAACAAATACGTTCTTTAAAATTTTTTGAGAGGAAACAGCCTGAAATCTGACCCTGAGTTAAAAAAAACGTGTTAACGTTTACCCTTTTGGGCTGAAACATAAAGGGTATAATAATGTAGTAAGTTCTAACGGAAACAGTACCGCACAGAAATTTAAGTATAACGGTGTTGAATTAGAAGAATCATTAGGACTGAATCTGTATGAAATGGAATTTAGAAATTATGACCCTGCAATTGGTAGGTTTAACGGTATTGACCCTGTTACTCATCATTCACAAGGAACAAGTGTTGCTTTTGATAACAATCCCATTTATTGGGCAGACCCATCTGGTGCGGATGCAGAAAGTTTAATTAATGATATTTGGAATAATTCAGGTTCGGGAAAAACAACTTGGACTAACAATAATGATGGAACTTTTTCAGGTTCAAATGGAGCAACTGCTGAAGATGAAGATCATATTACTAACCCTAGCAAAAAAGAATTAGAGACTATCGCTAATGATTTGAATGGTATTTATAAAAATAAATATGGTAAATCTCCTTTCTCAGTTGAAAAACAAACTAGAAAGAGAAAAGTCAAAGTCAAAGATGGAGGTTGGTTTGGAGACGATGAATATAAAGAAGAAGAATATGAAGTATACGTTTTAAAAGGTAGCATAGGCTTTGATTGGGATAAAGACAAGTATACTAAAGCTTTATATGAAATAATAAACTCCACAGAAGACATAACAGTTGATATAATTGGAGATAAAGGAAAAATATATAATAGAATGAAATATTCTACAGGAAGAGGGCATCTTTCAGATTTTGGAGGTGGTAGTACAGATAGTAAAAATAGAATATCATTATCCAATGCTCTTAGTATTTATAGTTCTTCAAATTCCAGTCAATGGACTATAGGGGGTGTAGCCTTACACGAACTATTATTTCACATTAGCCCTAATAAGAATTTAAATGAAGGAGCTAATGTTTTAAGAAGTTATTATAATATAAAAACTGGAAAAGACCACGGACGAGGAAGGCGAATAAATAATAAAATTAAAAATCAAAAATAATTATGAAAAAGATAGGTTTAATTTTTTGTGCTACCTTGTTAATTTTGCTTCTTGTTAAGTGTACCAACCAAGAAGAAAGGGTAGTTTCAGAAGCTCTTTTTAATATTGATAATATTAAAAATATTTATGTTGATTCTTTTGAAGATGAAAACTTAAATAATCAAGGTTATAAAAGAGAAGTGGCTGATGTTTTAATCTATGAGAAAAAAGTAAAAGACACTTTAGTTCAATTACAGTTTACTGATGAAGCAATTTTATATAAAACTTGGTATATTACCTTAAATAGTTCAAATTTGAATAATGCCATAAATGAAATCTTATATAATAATGGTGTTTTGGCTCTCAAAGACTTTGAAAGATGTACTGAAAAAAAAGAGCCTTATTCTTTTCCTGTTGTAGGTAAAAATAATAACTTATTCTTATGCAATGTATATAAAGAAGAGGGCAAAGATTATTTAAAAATTGTTTACTACAATCCATTGTTAAAATCAGATTAGTAAATTCACTTTTTCAGGGCACACACTATTAAAACCACGACAAAAAGGTTCCAACATTGGAACTTTCCAATAATGACAAGGGTTTTAAGGAAATGACATAAGTTGAAAATTTATAAAGACATAGGAATATTTAATAGTGGATATTTCTATGTTCTTTCATGACTATAAAGTGAATTTTATATAATCGTAACCAGAGTTATCTAGGAAATGAGTTTATTTGAAGTATTTTAAGAATTACACCCTATAGGAATTACACAAGCATTAAATTCTTGATTGGTTCGTACTCTATTTTTTCTAGCATCCTGTATTTTTTCTCTGAAGAAATGTTTGTTGGGAATTTTGCCAAGGATGACTTCCATAGGAGCTAATCCATATAATTCTGTGGGAAATCTATGGTAATTATAATATTCAACAAAACGTTCTAAATCTTTAAGATGTGATTTTTCATTAAGAGAATATTTTCCATGTAGAAATTCAGTTTTATAAATACTGTGTGTACTCTCAGACATAGAATTCGAAAAAGGAAAGTCTTTGGTTTGTGCTGTTATTTTGGTAACTACTGGAGGTGCTTTTATGCTATCTATCCACGTTAAGAATTCTCCTTTATTCTCACTTCCACCATCAGATAAAATATTAATGGGTTTTACAGCATTGTATAAACCGTACTTTTCAAAAGTCTCTTGAAAAAGTTTTTTAATAAACTCGCTTCCAGCTTTTCCATTAGTAGATGCTTTGTGTAATATCGCTTTAGAAAAATTGTCTTTTACAAAAGCTACTTTTTGTATTCCGTCTTCTACTGTATTCACGTTAGTAATATCCACATGTAACCATTCAAAAATTCTATTGGCTTTCAATCCTTTTTTTCTTTCAGACTTAAAACGCTTTGGTTTTATATACCCTAAAGCAGATGCATATTTATTAAAGGTAGATTTTCCACAAAACACCAAACCATTTCTAAGCGCATGATAATACAAAGTAACTTTTGTTTTTCCGTAGTTAGCAGAATCAGTTACTAGATTTTCAATCGTAGAAACCTCTTTCCCCGCTAGTTTGTAACTAGTGGCGTCAAAGATGATAACAACAAAAAGCTATGCTGCAAAGCGTAGCTTTTTGTATTTTAGCAATGCTATGAGTAGAAATTATAAATTTTATAATAAGAGTGGTTTATATTTTGTGAGTTTTGCAACAATCAATTGGATAGATGTTTTTACACGACAAGTCTATTTTGATGTATTAGCAGACAGTATAAATTATTGTAGAAAGGAAAAAGGAATGGAGTTGTATTGTTATTGTTTTATGCCAAGTCATGTACATTTTATTTTTCGTTCATCAAATAGCGAACCTTCAGAATTATTAAGAGATTTTAAACGACATACTTCAAAGAAAACTATAGAAGCTATAGAAAACAATCCACAAGAAAGTAGAAAAGAATGGTTATTATGGATGTTTAAAAGAGCAGGAAAGAAACAGGGAAATATCTCTAAATATCAGTTTTGGCAACATCATAATAAACCTGTAGAGTTATGGAGTGAAAAAGTTATCAAACAGAAAATAGATTATATACATAACAATCCTGTAGAGAGTGGTTTTGTAACAAATTCTATTGATTGGAAATACTCAAGTGCTAGGAATTATGCAGATGATACTACTATTTTAGAAATAGATAGTACAGGATTTTTTGAATAGGCTTTCACTCTTTGGGTTTTCTAATAAAAAAAGGTTGTTCAAGATTCCAATTGTAGAAAGTAACCAAATAGTCTAAAACCATTTTATATTCAGGAGTTTGTTCAAAATCAAAAAAGAAACCTTGGTCAGCCTCTGTGGTATTGTCATAATGCGCTGCTAAGAGACGTATATTTTCTTCAAATTTATAAGGGCAATTTTGGTCATTAGGTAATGTTAAGCTTTCATTTGTTTGTTTGCCAAAATGCTTAAAAAAATCGTGCTCATCTTTAATGTGAAACTTCATAGCTAAAAATTAGTATTTATAATAGCACTAATTTACAAAATAGCTTTTAAAAAGATTAGTTGAAGTTCACAAATTTTACAATAAGTTGTTTTAGTAGTTCTTTGTCTTTTAAAGCAAGTTTCTGAGACTTTTGTATTAAAAGAGTTAGTTCAGTATCCTTTTCTTTATCAAGTCCACATAAGGCATCTAAAGAGACTTCTAGTTTTTTAGCAATCGCCAATACTACATCTAGTTTTGGTACCACTTCACCACGTTCATACCGTGCAATATTTCCATGACCTATCCTTAAATGGTTAGCCAATTGTTTTTGAGTAAGCTCTTTTTTAGTTCTATAATGCTTTAGGTTTTGGATAAAATCAGATAAAATTAAGTTCATAAAAGGTGTTTTAAAAAAAGATTCGTGCAATTTTTCTGTAAAAATAAGGGATTAAGAGCAAGTATCCAAATATGGATATTGTTTTATTACTCA
Source organism: Flavobacteriaceae bacterium (assembly GCA_014075215.1). NCBI lineage: Bacteria > Pseudomonadati > Bacteroidota > Flavobacteriia > Flavobacteriales > Flavobacteriaceae > Flavobacteriaceae bacterium. The sequence continues at coordinate 3,429,882 of CP046177.1, read as the reverse complement.
TTTGTGGATACCTTAGATTTTTCAATGCACTTTAAAAGTATCCATATATGAATATTTTAGACACAAGTAACACCAACAACTACAAGTACACTACAAAACATTTAGAACTCCATATTTTAGGTGGAATTAGAACCAACAAATTAGAAAGTCTACGAGTAACAATAAGCATACAGAAACCCAAACAGCATAACGTTTTAAGGCAAAGTATAGACTTGTATAATGATAATCAAGTAGAGAAGTTTGTAAGAAGATGTGCAGAACGTTTAGAGATTGGGACGAGTGTCGTAAGAAAAGTATTACAAGAACTCACACACGAATTACAGAATTATAGATTTTTATTATTAGACAAACAAGCAGAAGCCTATAAACCCTACACAAAAGAGTTAACAGCTAAAGAAATTGCAGAATCAGAAGAATTTTTAAGACAGGGAAACTTGCTAGAGAGAACCAACAAATACATCAGTGAATCTGGAGTTATTGGCGAAGACGTTAATAGATTGCTGATGTATTTAATTTTTACGTCAAGAAAAACCAACAATCCTTTGCACTGTATTTCTTTGGGAAGTTCTGGAACAGGTAAAACACACCTGCAATCTTCTATAGCAGCTTTAATGCCAGAAGAAGATATTATAGAAGTAACTACTTTATCTGCAAATGCTTTGTACTATTTTGCTAAAACAGAGCTCTCTCATCGAATTATTATGATAGAAGATTTAGACGGCGTACAAAAAGTATTGTATACCATTAGAGAATTTGCTAGTAAGAAATGGATTAAAAAACGCGTGGTTCATAAAGATAAAAACGGAGAGAGTAAAACCATTCCCTTAGAAGTACAAGGCCCTGTTTGTTTTGCAGGCGCTACCACCCAAGAGACTATTTACGAAGACAATGCCAATCGTTCTTTTTTATTATACATAGATGAAAGCCAAAAACAAGACAAACGTATTATGGATTATCAGCGATTAGTCATTGCAGGAAAAGTAGATGAAAGCCTACAGCATACAGCCAAAAGCTTATTGCAGAATATACAGAGAGTTTTAAAACCCATCAAAGTGATTAATCCGTATGCAGAATATTTAGAGCTTCCGCAATCCGTTTTTAAACCAAGAAGAACCAATGCTCATTATTTACGATTTATAAGTGCCATCACATTTTACAAACAATACCAACGCGAACACAAAGTAAATAAAGAAACTGGAGAAGAATACATAGAAACAGAAATAGAAGACATTAAAGAAGCAAATGAATTAATTATAGAAGTATTATTAAGAAAGTCAGATACATTAACAGGAGCTTGTAGAAATCACTTAGAGAATCTAAAACATACTTAAAGGAAGAGAATACAACCACGTTTACAAGTTCTGAAATTAGAAGAAAATTAAGACTCAAAGAAAGTACATTAAGAAACTATACTAAACAACTCTTATTAGAAGGTTATATAAGATACGTAAAAGCAGAAAAAGGGAAAATGTATCATTATGAAATTGTTGATATAGACGAATATACAAACCTTAAAGCGCAGATAAATAAAGCGTTACAAGACTGTATAGATAGAATAAAAGGTAAAGAATAATACTTGTCTGTACGACACGCACCCTCGCAAGTTCGCAACCACTTCGCAAGTAGCATTTTTGCGAAGTTATTTAATTAACAATCAGTTTATTAAATAAGGTTCGCAACAAAGCTTCAAAAAACACATACCGAGTAAAAAATAAAAAACGATAAGAATGAAAAAATTAATACTACAAAACGAACCTTATAAAATCTTTGTGAAGAACTTTAAAGAATGGTTAGACATCTTAGGTTATGCAGAAAGTACAGTGTATAGTTTACCCTTACATCTTCAGGAGTTTTTTTATTATTTAGAGCAAAGTAGTATTAAAAGTATCAATGATATTAGTACAAAGACAGTCAAAGAATATTATAGTTATTTACAAGAAAGGCCCAATCAAACAAGAAATGGAAGTTTAAGTAAAAGTTACTTAAACAAACACCAACAAGCTCTTAAGAAATTTAGAGAATATTTAAAACAACACAACTACAAAGACTTCAATATACATTTAAAAACAGAAGAGAATCCAACAGAAGAACGAATCAATATACTTACACAATTAGAAATTAAAGAACTCTTTAAAGCAACAGAGTATAGTCATAATTATGAGCATTATAGATTAAGAGATAAAGCCATCTTAGTAATCTTTTACAGTTGTGGATTACGCAGGACGGAGGCCGTCAGCCTAGATATAAAAGATATATTCTTTGATAAAGAGCGCATACACGTTAGAAAAGGAAAGAATTACAAGGAACGGGTAATACCCGTCAATAGATACAATTTACAAATCCTAGAAGACTATGTCTTTGAATCACGACCACAATTTACTCGCACTGAGCGAAGTCGAAGTGAAGAAGCACTATTTATTAGTAAACAAGGCAAGAGAATGGGTGGAATGAGTTTATCAAACCGATTGCAGAAAATTATACAAGCAAGTAATAACAAGGAGATTGTAGAAAAAAAAATTACACTACATACATTAAGACATAGCATTGCAACACATTTATTACAACAACAAGTAAAGCTAGAAAGCATTAAAACTTTTTTAGGCCATAGCTCTTTAGAATCCACTCAAATTTATACTCATTTAGTCGAGAGGCAAGCCTGTATTGAGCGAAGCCGAAATGACACCCAAACAATTTAAATAATGAACTATAAAACATATTTAGAGAAAGAGAATTATAGAACAACAACAATAGATAGTTATACAAACGGGGTAGGTAAGTTTATAAAATGGTGTAACAGAAATCATACAACTCCAGATCAAATAGATTACAAAACTTGTATGAAATATATTAAACACTTACAAAGAAAGAATACTAATAAAAAGACGGTAAATCATAAACTTGGAATCATAAAGAAGCTATCTAAACTATTTAATAGCTGTCGCCTTGCGGCCAGATAACCCGATAGAAACTACCACCATTAAAGGCATCAAAAGAACAGTCAATTACAACATCTTAGAATCTGATGAATTGGAAGATTTATATTATAGTTATCAAAGCGACAATGTCGCAGATAAGTACCACAGACTGTGTGCAAAGAGGAATAAAGTAATCGTTGGTTTACTAGTCTATCAAGGATTAAATACAACAGAACTCATACAATTAGAACTCGAAGATTTACAACTTTATAAAGGCAAAGTTTATATAAAAAGTGGAGCAAGAAGTAACTCAAGAACATTAGAATTAAAACCCTGGCAAGTCATAGAATTTTTAGAATATATAAAAGAAGTTAGAGAAGAAATATTGATTAGAAAACAACTAGAGACTGACAGAATATTTATACCAAATAACAAACGATTAGGAATCACAATCCATCATATTTTAAAGAAGTTAAAAAAGACAAATCATAAAGTAAATAGTTCCAATCAAATCCGAGCTTCAGTAATTACAAATTGGTTGAAACACTACAATTTAAGACAAGTGCAAGTCATGGCAGGGCATCGTTATATATCTTCTACAGAACGTTATGTACAAAACGATTTAGAATCTTTACATGAGATTGTAAATAACTTTCATCCAATTAATTAAAAAAATTAAGGAGCCAAATTAACACCTTAAATTGGAGGTCACAATTTGTGATCTCCAATTTAAAAAAACTATTTTTACACAAATTAAAGTATAAAAAATGAGCAACGAAATTACTATTCCAGATGAAATAATTTCTAATAAGATTTACTTTATTAGAAATCAAAAAGTAATGTTAGATAGAGACTTAGCAGAACTTTACGGAGTAGAAACTAGAGTTTTAAAACAAGCTGTAAGAAGAAATGAGAAACGTTTTCCAGAAGATTTTATGTTTGAAATGACAAAGCAAGAATTAGAAATTTGGAGATCGCAATTTGTTACTTCTAATCAAGATAAGAAAGGATTACGATATGCTCCATTTTGTTTTACTGAGCAAGGAGTTACAATGTTATCATGCATTTTAAATAGCGAAAGAGCAATTATAGTAAATATTAAAATCATTAGAGTTTTTACTAAGTTACGAACCATATTAACAGATAATTTAAGTGTAAAACTTGATATTGAACAAATCAAAAAGAAGTTAACGAATCATAGTAAGAATATAGAATTGGTATTTGATTATTTAGATGAATTAACAGAAAAGAAAGAGAATTCAATTCCACGAAAGCAAATAGGCTTTAAAAAATAGTATTAAACAGGGGGTTATAAGGTGTTCGCTACGCCCCTCTGTGCAGCACTTTTTTTTGGCCAAAAAAAAATACATCGGCTTACAGCCGTTTTTGTCCAAAAAAAAGCTGCTGCCTCCCTGCTTCTGCTCCGCTCACTCGCAGCTCCTCTGTATTTTTGTTAGGCTCCTATGGGTCGCCTACAAAAATCCACCGCTGCTTATCTGGCGCAGCCGCTGGTGCCAAAGCCTACTGCGCATTTTTTTTTAATCGATTTATTATTTTTATAATAAGGAGAAAAAAAATGCTTGTGGCGCGTCCACGCTGCTCACTTAATCGTTCGCAGACAATGTGTCCACGTCGGCTTTGGCGCTGCGCTTTCGCTGCGCTGGTTTTGCGTACAACGCAGAACACTCAATCGGCGTTGGCCTCTATAAACAGTACGGTTAAATCAAAAAAAGGGAAATACATAGTGGGCTATTATCCTGAAATGAGTTGACCGTTTTTTTAGCTAAATCCTAAAATAGATTTACAACCCGGAATCAATCCTAAAATGAGTTTACAGTTTTTAAAATCAGTACGGAAAACACTTGAGATATCACAGAGAGAAGAACTTACCATAAACGATGTAGTTCCGATGCTGAACGCACTATCGCTTGTCGGTTTTAAAAAGCTGACGATTTATCTCCCTGCTATAACCCTTTCTATAAATCCTCATCTTTTTAAAACGGAGGTAAACCGTTTTAATAATTGGCGATTTTTTAGAGGTGGAAAAAAGCCAGGGGAAAAATCGACAAGTATTAAAATGAAGCAACCGAAGGGCGCTAGTCTTCACAAAGAGCATAAAAAAAGAAGCTACCTAATTAAAAGATAACTTCTTACTTAGCAAACGATTTTAGTCCTCTAAGACGTCGTAGCTAAAATACGACTTTTTTACTTAAAAATCAAAGCTATTATCATCAATCTTAGTTCCACTGTGCGCTCAGGTAGCTATGAGCCTGGAGTATTTTACATAATTTACATTATAACTTACAAGCGAAGAACCGATCAAATAGTAAACTCCTGAATTTGTATTATAATGCCAATTATGTACAAATATCGAGGGAAAGGAAACGGAAAAAACACAGGGGTTTTGAGGAACGAAAATACTGGGTTTTTGGAGTGCGGATTTAATCATAAAATCATATATTTACAATGGTCATGAAGTGAGGACGTTCTTAAAAAAATCTGTTTTTGTCAGGTATAAGCGATAAAAAATGGGCTTTTATTAAAAAAAACGCATAAAGTTATATCCCTTTGGACTTGAACATAAAGGATACAATAATATTGTAACATCAACGAATCCAGCACAGAATTATACATACAACGGAAAAGAAAAACAAGAAGAGTTAGGTTTAAACTGGCTTGATTATGGTGCAAGAAATTATGACCCTGCGATAGGAAGATGGATGAACCTTGACCCTCTTGCTGAATTATATGACGATAACTCTCCATATAATTATGTGAAAAATAATCCAATCTATTTTGTTGACCCTGATGGAATGAAAATAGACCTTTCGGATATTTTTAAAGATAAAGAAAACTTTCAAAAAGGTGTAGAATTGTTACTTGATTTATCACAACAAACAGGCTTAAGCTTATCAGTAAATAAGAGTGATGGACTTTTAAATTATGGTAAAGACGAAAATGGTAAAGCAGAAGTAGAAGAAAGTGGTGGTCAACAACTTGGAAGTTCGGCAGCAAGAAGCAGTTTAGTTGGAGCTATTGACCACGAAGATACTGTTAATGTTTCTTTAGTTAGTCATAATTTAGGTAGTGCTACAGCTGGGAATGATATAAGATTAGACCCAACACAAATAGAAACTCAAATTGGAAATGTATCAGAAGGATTAAACTCTAAAACTTTAGGCTACGGTATGACTTTCTTGCACGAATTACATCATACAGATGTCGGAGGAGATTTACGAGATACTGATAAAGAGTTTTCTAAAGGTCCTGTAGTTGAGAAGATGAATGTAATAAGACAACAATTAGATGCAAACCCTTTAAATCAAATACTTGGAGAAGGTACACAATATGGTATTAGAAAATATTATATGAGTAGTGAAATCTCAAGGAAGACACACAAGAAAAGATATGATAAAATTTTATCTAAAGTTAGTTTTTCAATACTGAATGAAAAAGGTAGAAAGAAAGGAGCAAGTACAAAAACTCAAGTTGTTAAAAGAAAAAAAAGTAACTAAATGAAATATCTAATTTTAATAACAACATTTTTATTGCAATCTTGTGCAAGTGCTCAAGCCACAGATGTATATAGAAAAATAGTTGATGATATAAAAAACTCAAAAAAGTACGAGGATTTTACAAATCAGAGTAAACAGAAATGTAAAGGACTATTTGTGTCGAAGTATAAATATTCTGTCTGTAGTTTTGGTTCTTTTTTTAAAAATGAGGAGATAAAAGCATTTATTGATAATGAGTGTAGCGAAGAAGAAACCTTTAAAACAGAAAAAAGCAATGTTCTGAACAAACTTTCTGATAAGGGGGAAACGTGCTTTATAGCTGATTTTTCTTTTAAAGTCAAAGATAAGATAGCTGTAAAAATAATATCTAAAAGTGATGAGAATAAGATAGGTTACGAAAGTTTACACTTCTTATATGATGTAAGTAACAACCAAGCACAAAGGTTAGAAATCATAGAAGTCACAAATGATTAACAAGAAAAGACCACTTCATAACGAGGTGGTTTTTTTATGCTTTAAAGTGAAGCCATATTTTTAGAGAAGAAATCTTTAAACTTGGATTTAGTTAGCATACTATCAATAATACGCGGCACACACTATTAAAACCACGACAAAAAGGTTCCAACATTGGAACTTTCCAATAATGACAAGGGTTTTAAGGAAATGACATAAGTTGAAAATTTATAAAGACATAGGAATATTTAATAGTGGATATTTCTATGTTCTTTCATGACTATAAAGTGAATTTTATATAATCGTAACCATAGTTATCTAGGAAATGAGTTTATTTGAAGTATTTTAAGAATTACACCCTATAGGAATTACACAAGCATTAAATTCTTGATTGGTTCGTACCCCTGTATTCTATGATAAAAACAAGTAAAAGTTGAGATATTATTTTTACTAATTTATGCAGCAAATTTAAAAGTATCTACATAGGGTGTTTGTCGTTTGACAACGGCAAACACTCTTGCTATTAATTTGTTTCTAATAATGTTAACGGTACTCATTTTACTTTTGCCTTGTTTTATTCTTTTATGATAGTATAATTTCATTTCTGGGTTATGTTGTATAGCAGAAATAGCGCACATATTAATAATTGCTTTCAATTTTTTATTAGCCAAATGAGAGACTTTTGTACGTCCTTTAATACTAGTTCCAGATTGGTAAGGAAAAGGAGCAACACCACAATAAGAGGCAAACTTTCTCCAGTTTTCAAATTTTGAAAAATTGTCAGTAAACACAATCATCATTATAGCAGTTTGCATTCCTATACCTTTAACACTAGTAACAAGTTTATAGGTTTCTTTTAACATTATATTTTGGTCAATAATAGCTTGCATTTGAGTATTAATCTTGTGTATTTGTTTGGTTAGTTCTGCAATCATTTTTTGTTGAACGTCAAAGATTATTTTATACTCTTTTGCTTTATAAATTCTTTTTTGTTCTTTCAAAGTAACTTTAAAACCAGCTCTTTGTTTGTTAAGTTTTGTCCTTAAAGATAAGAGACTTTTTAGTTGTAATATACTTCTTTTAGGTAGCTTACTGGGTTTAAGTTCTTCTTTTAATCGATACCCATATAGAGCAATGCGTTTGGCATCAATTTGGTCATCCTTTCCACGAGCAATACCAATAGATCTTTTAATTTCTAAACCAGAAGCTATGAAAAAAGATAATTTTTGTTCAGTTAAAGACACAGATAATAAATGAGAGTACATTCCTGTATGTTCAAATACAAACATGGTTTCTTCTTTAGAGAAAGACGAATTTTTAAAACTCCACTTTAGCATTAATTTAAATCCAGATTTACTGTTCTCAAACTGTTGAACAATTTGTTTAGAATAGATACAAACATCAATTAATAATTTACTGACATCGATTCCGATAATTTCATTTGTTTTCATAATTTTGTAATTAGATATTAATAATAGTTACTTAAACTAAGACCTTTAATAAGGGCAGAAACTGAAATTCTATATGGTTCTAAGTAACTTTTAAAAAGAACGGAGACTAATACGGGGGATGGCTCTAAAAAGCTAGCTGGCCGCTAAAGTTCACTCCGTTCTTTTGTGTTTTTGGTTATCAACAAAATAAGAGTTATTAACAAAGAAAAAAAGAAGCAAAAAAAGAAATTTCATCATAACTATTATGTTTTTATTTTAAGTAATTATTTCTATTTGCTAATCTAAAGGCTCGTCCTAGTATGTCACGCAACCGCTACCGCTAGCATTTGCTAGTGGCGTTTGTGAGTAAAACAACGAAAAAAAGGAGTTTAAGAAATTAAGATATTTTTTTCGTTGTTTTTAGCAAATTACAGTTTACAAAAACGCTTGCAATACCTGTTCTAAAGCGGTTATTTTATTTTGGTTTTAAAACCTGCTCCGTTCACACCCCAAAATTTACCGAAAACAAAAAAGTTATTAACATTCCTTTTTTTCTTCTCTACCCCTTTATACGCCTATCTTTCTTCCGTTTTTTCTTTGTTTTTGTTTTCCGCCCCATTCCGTCCTCATTTCAGGGGTTTTTGTGGGGCTTTTTTGTGTTTTTCGTTTGGGTTTTTAGGTTTTTTTGGTGGTGGTTTTTCTTGGGCTTTTTTTCGTTTCGTTTTTGGTCTTTTAAAACGTTTTTTATCTTAAATTTCATTTTTTTATTGCCGTAAGGCAAAAGGGCTTTTTTTTGACTGAAACAGTCATTTATTTGTTATTTTTTTGAGCCGATTATTCGGCTTCATCACGCCAAAGACAAACTGTTTTTTTGGGCTTTTTTTACCGCTTTGCGGTGGGGCTTTTTGTGGTAATCAACCACAAACATTTTTTTTGTTTTTTCTTCTTCTTTTACACTGCTTTGCAGGGCAATTTTTGAACTTTTTTAGTGAGCCGACACAGGTTTTTTTTGCGATTTTCCGCAATTATTTTGACAAATCTTGCGCCTAATTTAAGATTTTATGACCTAAATTTTTGTTCTTATTTTAAGGCTGAATTATTTTTTGGTTTTAGGCGTTTTACTTCTCATTTCTCTCTAAATATTGACTGTTTTTTGACTTTGAGTTATTAACAATTACGCCATTTTGTCGGTGTTGGTTGGTTGTGGTTCTGCAACCCATTTTATAAGCTGATTTTTGTCAATTTATTAGCAAAATTGATTTTTATGCTCCGAAAATCGGAGTATTTTTTTGGGCTTTTTTTCCGCCAAAGGCGGTGGGGCTTTTTTTTTGGGTTTTCAACCCATTTTTTTAGTTTTTAAACAAACTATTTTTGATATTTTGGCAAACTCAATACAAGTTTTAGGCGGTTCTTATTTGTTCACTTTTTTGTCAATTTAGTATTTGATTTTTAAAAGCAATTTTAAGCCTGTTTTTTGCTCTTTTTTAGCCGTTTTTCGGCTCTCAGATTTAGGGTTTTGTTTCTGTTCTTTTTTGTACTTTTTCTTCTCTTTTTTGCTTTGGTTTTGAGCTGTTTTTGGTTTCGTTTTCCTGTGTTTTTCGCCCCCACAAAAACCCCTGAAATGAGGGCGGAATGGGGCGGAAAACAAAAACAAAGAAAAAACGGAAGAAAGATAGGCGTATAAAGGGGTAGAGAAGAAAAAAAGGAATGTTAATAACTTTTTTGTTTTCGGTAAATTTTGGGGTGTGAACGGAGCAGGTTTTAAAACCAAAATAAAATAACCGCTTTAGAACAGGTATTGCAAGCGTTTTTGTAAACTGTAATTTGCTAAAAACAACGAAAAAAATATCTTAATTTCTTAAACTCCTTTTTTTCGTTGTTTTACTCACAAACGCCACTAGCAAATGCTAGCGGTAGCGGTTGCGTGACATACTAGGACGAGCCTTTAGATTAGCAAATAGAAATAATTACTTAAAATAAAAACATAATAGTTATGATGAAATTTCTTTTTTTGCTTCTTTTTTTCTTTGTTAATAACTCTTATTTTGTTGATAACCAAAAACACAAAAGAACGGAGTGAACTTTAGCGGCCAGCTAGCTTTTTAGAGCCATCCCCCGTATTAGTCTCCGTTCTTTTTAAAAGTTACTTAGAACCATATAGAATTTCAGTTTCTGCCCTTATTAAAGGTCTTAGTTTAAGTAACTATTATTAATATCTAATTACAAAATTATGAAAACAAATGAAATTATCGGAATCGATGTCAGTAAATTATTAATTGATGTTTGTATCTATTCTAAACAAATTGTTCAACAGTTTGAGAACAGTAAATCTGGATTTAAATTAATGCTAAAGTGGAGTTTTAAAAATTCGTCTTTCTCTAAAGAAGAAACCATGTTTGTATTTGAACATACAGGAATGTACTCTCATTTATTATCTGTGTCTTTAACTGAACAAAAATTATCTTTTTTCATAGCTTCTGGTTTAGAAATTAAAAGATCTATTGGTATTGCTCGTGGAAAGGATGACCAAATTGATGCCAAACGCATTGCTCTATATGGGTATCGATTAAAAGAAGAACTTAAACCCAGTAAGCTACCTAAAAGAAGTATATTACAACTAAAAAGTATCTTATCTTTAAGGACAAAACTTAACAAACAAAGAGCTGGTTTTAAAGTTACTTTGAAAGAACAAAAAAGAATTTATAAAGCAAAAGAGTATAAAATAATCTTTGACGTTCAACAAAAAATGATTGCAGAACTAACCAAACAAATACACAAGATTAATACTCAAATGCAAGCTATTATTGACCAAAATATAATGTTAAAAGAAACCTATAAACTTGTTACTAGTGTTAAAGGTATAGGAATGCAAACTGCTATAATGATGATTGTGTTTACTGACAATTTTTCAAAATTTGAAAACTGGAGAAAGTTTGCCTCTTATGGTGGTGTTGCTCCTTTTCCTTACCAATCTGGAACTAGTATTAAAGGACGTACAAAAGTCTCTCATTTGGCTAATAAAAAATTGAAAGCAATTATTAATATGTGCGCTATTTCTGCTATACAACATAACCCAGAAATGAAATTATACTATCATAAAAGAATAAAACAAGGCAAAAGTAAAATGAGTACCGTTAACATTATTAGAAACAAATTAATAGCAAGAGTGTTTGCCGTTGTCAAACGACAAACACCCTATGTAGATACTTTTAAATTTGCTGCATAAATTAGTAAAAATAATATCTCAACTTTTACTTGTTTTTATCATAGAATACAGGGGTACGAACCAATCAAGAATTTAATGCTTGTGTAATTCCTATAGGGTGTAATTCTTAAAATACTTCAAATAAACTCATTTCCTAGATAACTATGGTTACGATTATATAAAATTCACTTTATAGTCATGAAAGAACATAGAAATATCCACTATTAAATATTCCTATGTCTTTATAAATTTTCAACTTATGTCATTTCCTTAAAACCCTTGTCATTATTGGAAAGTTCCAATGTTGGAACCTTTTTGTCGTGGTTTTAATAGTGTGTGCCGCGTATTATTGATAGTATGCTAACTAAATCCAAGTTTAAAGATTTCTTCTCTAAAAATATGGCTTCACTTTAAAGCATAAAAAAACCACCTCGTTATGAAGTGGTCTTTTCTTGTTAATCATTTGTGACTTCTATGATTTCTAACCTTTGTGCTTGGTTGTTACTTACATCATATAAGAAGTGTAAACTTTCGTAACCTATCTTATTCTCATCACTTTTAGATATTATTTTTACAGCTATCTTATCTTTGACTTTAAAAGAAAAATCAGCTATAAAGCACGTTTCCCCCTTATCAGAAAGTTTGTTCAGAACATTGCTTTTTTCTGTTTTAAAGGTTTCTTCTTCGCTACACTCATTATCAATAAATGCTTTTATCTCCTCATTTTTAAAAAAAGAACCAAAACTACAGACAGAATATTTATACTTCGACACAAATAGTCCTTTACATTTCTGTTTACTCTGATTTGTAAAATCCTCGTACTTTTTTGAGTTTTTTATATCATCAACTATTTTTCTATATACATCTGTGGCTTGAGCACTTGCACAAGATTGCAATAAAAATGTTGTTATTAAAATTAGATATTTCATTTAGTTACTTTTTTTTCTTTTAACAACTTGAGTTTTTGTACTTGCTCCTTTCTTTCTACCTTTTTCATTCAGTATTGAAAAACTAACTTTAGATAAAATTTTATCATATCTTTTCTTGTGTGTCTTCCTTGAGATTTCACTACTCATATAATATTTTCTAATACCATATTGTGTACCTTCTCCAAGTATTTGATTTAAAGGGTTTGCATCTAATTGTTGTCTTATTACATTCATCTTCTCAACTACAGGACCTTTAGAAAACTCTTTATCAGTATCTCGTAAATCTCCTCCGACATCTGTATGATGTAATTCGTGCAAGAAAGTCATACCGTAGCCTAAAGTTTTAGAGTTTAATCCTTCTGATACATTTCCAATTTGAGTTTCTATTTGTGTTGGGTCTAATCTTATATCATTCCCAGCTGTAGCACTACCTAAATTATGACTAACTAAAGAAACATTAACAGTATCTTCGTGGTCAATAGCTCCAACTAAACTGCTTCTTGCTGCCGAACTTCCAAGTTGTTGACCACCACTTTCTTCTACTTCTGCTTTACCATTTTCGTCTTTACCATAATTTAAAAGTCCATCACTCTTATTTACTGATAAGCTTAAGCCTGTTTGTTGTGATAAATCAAGTAACAATTCTACACCTTTTTGAAAGTTTTCTTTATCTTTAAAAATATCCGAAAGGTCTATTTTCATTCCATCAGGGTCAACAAAATAGATTGGATTATTTTTCACATAATTATATGGAGAGTTATCGTCATATAATTCAGCAAGAGGGTCAAGGTTCATCCATCTTCCTATCGCAGGGTCATAATTTCTTGCACCATAATCAAGCCAGTTTAAACCTAACTCTTCTTGTTTTTCTTTTCCGTTGTATGTATAATTCTGTGCTGGATTCGTTGATGTTACAATATTATTGTATCCTTTATGTTCAAGTCCAAAGAGGAAATAACTACGTCTTTTTAAATCACTTTTCTTTGAGGTCAATGTTTTTTTATTCCAAACTAATTTTAGTTCAGTACTTTGATGATATTTTAATTTTAAACAGCCCAAATTTTTTATAAAAAAGTGAAGTTCAAAAATAAGTAAAGTATGGCTAATAATAATAAAAAATACTGTAAAATTAGTTTGGTTCTGCTACCCTTTAGGTTTTTAGTTCGCTAATTGATAAGATTATCGGTTTACGATATGTGTATAAATCTGCGTACTTTCTAGTGAAGAATGCCCCAAGAACTGTGCAATATTTTCAATACTAACACCATTTTGAAGTAGTTGTGTAGCGATACTATGGCGTAAAATATGAAAGGTTAATCTTTTGCTTTGTATGACTTTATTTGGCGTGATTTTCTGTAAATCTTTAAGACTGTTTGTAAGCCCACAAGAACTATGAATAAAGAGTTTTCGGTGTGTTATTTTTTGCAGGTTTCTAAAATTGTAAACGTAGTTTTCCAGTACTTTATAAACCCCTGTACTTAATGGGATGATGCGGTCTTTATAATTTTTTCCTTGTCTTATAAAAAGCGTTTTAGTATCAAAATTAATGTCCGTTACTTCAAGGTTCATCCCCTCGGTTCTGCGTATGCCACAACCATAAAACAAAGCAAAAATAAGTTTTAATTGTTCCTGCTTTTTCTCTCTTTTTTCAAAATGATATTTGGGGTATGTTTTTGAGATATTGTTTTGCAATTCCTTTATTTCTTCTTTGGTAAAAGGGTGTATATTGTTTACTCTTTCCTGCTTGTCCTGTTCAATTCTGTAATTTGTTGGGTTGGGTGCGGTGTGCATTCCTATTTGATGCATAAACTCCATCAGCTTGTCTATGGCATCAAAAGTTTTGTTGAGATGTGCAGTACTCAACCCGCCTTTTCTTCGCTTGTTTGGGCGTATTTGTAAGTAATTAAAATAAGTAGTAATGTGCTTTGCAGTCAGCTTGTTTATTTGGCTCACGCCCTGCGTGTCAAGCCAATTAAAAAAATCCCTTACACTAAAATTATAGTTGTAAACAATGGAATGTGAAAAGCCCAAAGTAGCCAACCACTCTTTATATTCTTGGTTAATAATTGTTAGGTTTTCGCTCAAAATGGATGATGTTTTGCAATGTCATCAGTTAGGCTTTCCAAATCGTTTACCTTATAACTTTCGGTGCTAGATATGTAGCGATGTCCTGCTAAATATTGTGCTTTTCGCAATCCCTCATTTTTTATCCAATTTGTAATAACCGAAGCTCGTAACTGCTTAAAATTTAAAAAATTACTGTCTATTTTCTTAACCTGTTTAGCAAGGTATTGCACCACTCCTCGAAAATCTTGAATATTGTTTTTTTCATTGGAAATAGGGTAAGACAAAAAAAGCTGTTCAGTTTCTTGATTATATAAGTTTGCTATTTTAGGTCTTATTTGCTGTGTATAATTGATTAAAACACCTATTTGTGTAGCATTTAAAACAATGGTTCTGCCATTACTTTTTTTTGCTTTTTGTATTTTTAAAGTGGCTTTGTTTAGGTCTAAATCGGTAAGTTTTATTTTTTTTAATTCTTTGGTTAGCAAACCTTGATACACAAGCATCCCCAACATACAATAGTTTCTTTCTCTGCATAAAAGAGAGCGTTCTCGGTCGTTTTCTCCTACGTATTTATTGTAGTTGAAATTCCTAATAAAGTTGTGGTAAAAATTATCGTTTAGCTGTTCCAGTTCTGCAAAAGAATAGATATTGTAAAGTGTTTTTTTTCTT
Source organism: Flavobacteriaceae bacterium (assembly GCA_014075215.1). NCBI lineage: Bacteria > Pseudomonadati > Bacteroidota > Flavobacteriia > Flavobacteriales > Flavobacteriaceae > Flavobacteriaceae bacterium. Next base: position 3,414,699 of record CP046177.1, on the reverse strand, counting down.
GCTCCTCTTATTTTTAAAAAGTTAGTGGGGTTGGTCGCTATTAAATCATTTTGCTGTAAAAAAGTAAAATAATGCCTTAAAGCTGTTAAATCTCCTTTACGTCTGCTGTTGGTTTGGTGAAGATTTTTTTTAAGATAGGACAAGTACTCCAAAACATCTTTTTTAGTAGTATTAATGTCTTCCTTTGTAAACCATTTTAAAAAATCAGCTACGCTTTTGGTGTATTTTTTTTGCGTGATTTCTGCGTGGTTTTTGGTTTGTAAATAGTTAATAAAATCTTGCATTGTTCAAAAAATAAAATTTAGTGTCGTCTTACTTCTAAAGGCTTATGATTGTTGAGTTTTAGAGTTAGACACTTCCTTTTGACTAACTGGCTTACTGTTTTGCTTTTCGTGTTCTTTTTGATGCTCTTTTTTTATTTTTTCAAGTGTATATTTTAAGTCTTTTTCAATGCGGTTTTGTACATCTGTTTGATTGCCAAATTGTGTAATTTTGTAAACAAAACCCTCACGGTGTTTGTTTCCACCAACCACTTGAACATAAGCATACAATTTGAGTTCTTGCAGGTATCGGTTTAAAGTTCTTGGATGAATTGGTTTTGCTTTTCTAATATCCAAAGCTGTAAATTGAGTTGTTTTGGCTTCTGCCAAAAAATCAGTTAGCCAATGATAAAATCCTCTTGCTGTTGTGCTTAATTCATCCGCTCTACGGAACAAAGAATTTTTAAGATATTTAAAAGCTAATGCTATATCGTTTGGGTGGGTCTTTACAAAAATTTCTCCTGTTGTTTTATCAACTGTTTGCTCTCTTTGGAACTGAAAAAAATAGGTAATAACTTCAATAAAATTGAGCAATAACAATAATGATTTTCTTGGGTGATTTACGTCTTTTGGAAGTTCAATCAATGTAGCAAAAGGGTTTGTAATTGATACATTTTGAAGTGTTGCAATTACGTTTTTTAGTTTTGTTTGTGTGGTTTTGATTTCATCCGTTTTTATAAGTCCTGCTTTGCACTTTTTTTGATATTCCATAATAGCAATATCTTGGCTTTGGCTATGGTTTAAATGGAGCATCAAAAAAGGCAAACTCAAACTTTCATAATTTTTATCAGAATAAGCACAAGCCAGTAAACAAAGATTTCCAGTAACTTCAAAAGTAGTGCTGTGTAGCATTCCGTCTTTGTCTTTGGTGGCTCTAGTTTTTACTAATTTTCCTTGTGTTTGCAGAGTTGCCAAAGGCGATAACATTTGTGTAGTCCATTCTAAATCCTCAATTAAAAGGGCTTTGTTTTGAAGTTCGTAAGAGTTGAAATAATACAAGGCGTTTGCAGATATTTGTGTATGAAAACTAAAAGAATTATTGGGCATACATTCACTTAATTTTTGTAAAATATAGCTTTTACCAATACCACTTTTTGCCAAACACAAAACAGAAAATGGATTGCTATATTTATAGGAAGCCAAAGCAAGAAACAAAATAACGGCGTTTTCATCCTCGCCAATGATACCAGTTGTATTTAAACCTTTTATAAGTTGTGAAAGCAAGTTTTTACTTTTTAGTATTTTCAATGCTTCTTTTTTATCGTCTGCGGATACTTCAAAATTTTCTTTTGATTTTTTTCCTGTATATCGTAAAGAGTGCAATAGGTAATTCTCTAATTGTAGAATAAGGCTGTGTAAAGTTTTAGAAACCTCCAACATTTTAAGTTCCCATTTGTCGCAAAGTGTACGGATTAATTTATCGGTTTGGTGGTCGTTGTACAGGTCAAGTGTGCTTCTAAATGACGGATAATTTTTGTGGGTAATTCGCAAAGTGCAAACCATTCTTTCTACTTGTTGCAAATCTACGCCACCCAAAATATCAATGCTTAAAAAAGCATCATTAAAAGTGATAAAATTTGTGTTGTGTAGGGTTAAGTTTTCCATTGTAATAGGTTTAAATTTAAATTCAAATTTCTAAAGAAATTACGAAAAACAAAGGAATAGATATACACAAAGGGCAAAAGAAGAAAAGCCCCATTCCGCCCTCATTTCAGGGGTTTTTGTGGGGGCGAAAAACACAGAAAAACGAAACCAAAAACAGCTCAAAACCAAAGCAAAAAAGAGAAGAAAAAGTACAAAAAAGAACAGAAACAAAACCCTAAATCTGAGAGCCGAAAAACGGCTAAAAAAGAGCAAAAAACAGGCTTAAAATTGCTTTTAAAAATCAAATACTAAATTGACAAAAAAGTGAACAAATAAGAACCGCCTAAAACTTGTATTGAGTTTGCCAAAATATCAAAAATAGTTTGTTTAAAAACTAAAAAAATGGGTTGAAAACCCAAAAAAAAAGCCCCAAAAATTGCACTGCGGAGCAGAGCAAAAAAAGAAAAATAAAAAATCCTTTACTACCTACGGCAGTAATAAAAAAAGCCCCACCGCAAAGCGGTAAAAAAAGCCCAAAAAAACAGTTTGTCTTTGGCGTGATGAAGCCGAATAATCGGCTCAAAAAAATAACAAATAAATGACTGTTTCAGTCAAAAAAAAGCCCTTTTGCCTTACGGCAATAAAAAAATGAAATTTAAGATAAAAAACGTTTTAAAAGACCAAAAACGAAACGAAAAAAAGCCCAAGAAAAACCACCACCAAAAAAACCTAAAAACCCAAACGAAAAACACAAAAAAGCCCCACAAAAACCCCTGAAATGAGGGCGGAATGGGGCTTTTCTTCTTTTGCCCTTTGTGTATATCTCTTGCTTTTTTGCCTTTTTATTTTGCCTTATTTAGCGTTTTATTTTAATCTTTTTAACCCCTTTTTTATGGAAAATTTTAATGCAAAAACCTCACAAAACGCAGTTCCTTTTTTAAATTCAGTAGGACAGTTAGTCAAAACCCCTATTCCAACCCTTAAATTCCCTAAAACAAAGGGATTGACAGTAGGACGACAACCAAACCAAAACCCTCGCACGCACACACGCACACGTGAAGCCAATTTTGATTTTACAAAAATTACTGAAAAATCAATTTTTAAATTACGCAAAGTAGTAGAAAATGATTTTTTACAAACCGTTCCGCTTTTGTTTGATGAACTGCAACAGACAAAAGTAGTTTTTCACAATACGGACTACGTAAACGCTATTTTTAGCACCTATCACAAAAAACACGCTTTGTTGTTTTTAGATTGGGTAAAAACCTTTGCTATGATACGAAGCACCAACAGACCTGAACTGATGAGCGATGTTTTACAAACTGATGATGAAGATTTTTTAACCACTTTTAAACTTTTTAAATTACAACATAAACAGCCCAAACAACAACGCATCAATCAAAAAGAGCAAATATGGAGTTTGATACTTAAATATTTTCCTACCGAACCTTTTGAAACCAAAGAACTTTTTGCGAAAACAGCTATAGACCGTAGTACCGTAAATCAGTTTTTAAACCAATTTAAAGAAGAAAACAAGATAAAACGTTGTCGCAAAATAGGGGCTTGTTATCGCTATCAAATAGTAAAAACCGATGTAAAATGAAAACACTAGACCAAGATACTTTTAACGATTTTGAGAACAAACAAATCATTTGGGAACTCTACGGCGATTTGTTGGATTTTTACGACCAAGATTGTTTTACTTCCGAGCAGGTTGCTTATGATACCGTACATAGCAAAAAACTAATCAATAAGGTACTGCACCGCCTCATACAACACAAAGCCGTTCTTTGTACAGGAACAGACCACTGGGGAATGAAAATCTACCGTTTAAACGAAGAATTTAATCATTAAAACACTCTTTTACTTTGGATTGCTTTTAACACGCCTAACGGCGTGTTTTTTTGTGCCTTATCCGCCAAAGGCGATTGGGCTTATTTCGACAAGCTCAATACAGGTTTTTTACCGCTTTGCGGTGGGGCTTTTTTCAGATGTTTTTTTAGTTTATTTTTGGTCTTTTTAAAGCGGTTTTTTTGTCTTTTTCCTTTTTTTTCTCTTACGATATTTTTTTTGTAGTTTTGAAACAATTCTTTTTACAAAAAGTTTTTAAAAAATTTGAGCTGTCTAAAACTGAAATATCATCAAAGTACTGAACTAAAATTAGTTTGGAATAAAAAAGCACTGACCTCAAAGAAAAGTAGTTTAAAAGCACGTAGTTATTTACTCTTTGGACTTGAACACAAAGGTTACAATAATGTCGTAAGTTCCAACGGAAATAGCGTTGCTCAAAAGAGAAAGTTTGGTGGTAACGAATTACAAGATGAGTTAGGATTAAATTGGTATGATATTACTGCCAGGAATTACGATGCTAGTTTAGGAAAGTGGATGAACATAGATCCGTTGGCTGAAGAAATGCGTAGACACTCTCCCTATAATTATGCTTTTAATAATCCTATGTATTTTACCGACCCTGATGGAATGATGCCTATTGGTATTGATAATATGGATGAAGAAAAGAATTTTGATAATTCAAGATCAAACTATCTTCCTGAATATAATGCTTCAACTGTTGTAGATAATACGGGAAAGATAATAGACTACAAAGATGATGGGGACAATAATATTTATTTAAATACACGAAGTGAGGAAAATATTATTGGTCAAGAAAGTGCAGGTTCTCAGTATATTGTAGGACAAACAATTTATGGAGGAGACATTTTTTCGGATGCAAAATTGCCTGAAGGATTTTATGTTGCGATTAATCCAAATGGTCCTGACCAAAATAAAGTAACCCCAGTAGGGGGCTTAGGATTGTTAGAATATGTTGGCGGTGGTGGTATATTCAAATGGAAATCTTTAGTGAATATTTTTAAAAGTATTTTTAAAGGTAAAAAGCTTTATAGTAAAGCAATGTATAAAGCTTTCCAAAAGCAATTACAACAGCATGGAAAAAAATCTGTTGTTAAATCTCAAAAGAAAATACAACGTAGGTTAACAGAGCATCTTAAAAAATTGAAAGAAATTAAGAAAGCAGGAGGGCATACTAGCTCTGTTGAGAGAGAAATAACAACGTTTAAAACTCAATTACAAGCGATAAAGGATGTTTTAAAATAATTTTAGAATATGGAAGATTATACTGAAAAATTAAATAAACTATCTAAGAATTTAAGTAAATCTGAAAAAGTTAATTCTTTAGATAATAAAAATGATAGAGAGTCATCTACCTTAGCACATGCTTTTTTGGATATAACAGAATCAACATCTTTAATAACAAAAGAACTGATACCAAAACTAATGTCTAACAAAATATCAGAGAGTCAGATAGATGACATTCTTTTAGATATTGGAGAAGAATTTAGGCACATATTATATCATATTAAAGACCCTAAATACTATTCATATTTATTTGAAAATAACGATGCAGATTAGTTAATAGTTATCTAATTGAAATTAAACCACCTTTCGGGGTGGTTTTTTTATGCATAAGCGTTTTTAGTTTTAGCGTCTCTAATAAGTGCATCAAGTGTGTAAAGAATATAATCACGGTCTTTATCGGAAAGGTCGCTAATATCATTTAACCTTTTAAGCATTGTAGAACTTTTAAGTACGTTTTTATCATCACTTTCCCCAAGTAAATAACCAACAGTTGTATCAAGACTATCAGCTAATTTTTTAACCACGTCAATAGTCGGTTTTACTTCGTCACGCTCATATCTTCCAATAATGGAATGATGCACACCAAGATTTTTGGCTAACGTGTAAGCTTCCCCTAATTAGAACTGTTTAAATTTCTAATATTTGATAAATTTATTGTTTTAATTCTCTTGGAGCTAGCCCCAAGAGAATTAATTTCTGCGTATTTTATTGGCGATAATCTACCAAGCCCGTCATGGGGTCGATGATGATTATAATCATACATCCAATCTTGGGTTTGTTCTCTTACTTGGTTAATGTTCTCAAAAATATATTTATCAATAACTCCTCGCCTATAAGTTCCATTAAATCTCTCTACAAATGCATTTTGAGTTGGTTTGACAGGGTGAATATAGGTAAACTCTATGTCATGCATTTGGCTCCATACAGCGGTGATATTAGCAATGAACTCCGGGCCATTATCCATACGTATCTTATTGGGCTTTCCTCTTCTATTAACAAGATCGTTAAGTACCCAAAACACACGATTACTTGGTAAAGAAAAATCTACTTCTATATGTAATGCCTCTCTATTACAGTCATCGATAATAGTAAAGGCTCTAAAACGTCTTTTGTTCTCAAGGGTATCGGTAACAAAATCCATACTCCATGTATCATTAAGATTTTCCGGAACCTCTAATGGTTCTTTCACTCTAGATGGTAATCGTTTTTTTACTTTACCACGTAGAGGAAGTCCTAATGCTTTGTAAACCCTATACAATCGTTTATGATTCCATGGTTTGCCTTGATTACGTAAACGACTATAAGCCTTCCAAAAACCTTCTTCTCAATGTTGAACTGCTTTTTCTTGTAAAGCGAGCTCTATCTCAGTATCGGCTTTGGGTAACGGTTTATAATAATAAACACTCTTGCTCATATTTAAGACTCGGCACGCCCTGCTAATACCATAATGTGCAAGTGTTTTACTTATCGTTCTCTTACGGCAAGGCTTTAAAGCTTTTTTGCAATAACCTCTTTTGCCATTTGATGATCTAAGGCTAGAGAAGCATACATCTGGTTGAGCATCCGGTTCTCACCCTCAAGCTCTTTGACGCAACGTAACTCTCCGGAACTCATCCCGGCATATTTAGAACGCCACTTGTAAAAAGTTGCTGAAATAAACCCATGTTCCCTGCTAATCTCTACAACTGTTTTCCCTTGATCAAACTCTTTCAAAATCTTTGCAAGATGTGAAGGTGAAAATTTACTCTTTCGCTTTGTTTGTCTATTGAAAGTTAAAATTAATCTTTCTAATTTTAAACAGTTCGGTTTTTAGGGAAGATTACACCTTTGAAAGTACCGGAGATTTGTACTGCTTATTTTACGAAAAAGGTAATGATATTCTCAGAAAAAAGGAGTTTTAGGCTTCATTACTTCTAATAAATAGATGCGTGCTAATTATGGAAAGTAATTGAGAAGATATTTTAATGAATTTACCAAACCTTATTTATTAATTGATTTAGGCTCCGGCATTTTTGAAAGCGCTACTGTAGATTCTAATATTTTATTATTTGAAAAAAATACAGCAAACAACCCTTTTACTGCCGTTGATCTAAGCAAAGAAACTAATTTTATAGACTTTTCAGTATATGAAAAAATGCAAGTCGAAGTATCGTATAAAAATGATGATATATGGAGTATAGACAGCCCTTTGGAAAAAAGTATAAAACAAAAAATTGAAAAAAAAGGTACACCTCTCAAAGATTGGGATATTGAAATAAACTATGGAATTAAAACTGGCTATAATGAAGCTTTTATCATAACCAAAGAAAAAAGGGATGAACTGATAGCTAAAGACCCTAAGAGTGCAGAAATTATCCATCCGATTTTAAGAGGTAGAGATATTAAACGTTATTCAATAGATTTTAATGATTTGTATTTGATTAGTACCCACAATGGCTACAAAGACAATTCAAAAATAAATATTGATAACTATTCTATAATTAAAAGTCATTTAGACCAGTATTATGAAAAATTAGAAAAACGTTACGATAAAGGCGATACACCATATAATTTAAGGAACTGTGCATATATTGATAAATTTAATGGAGAAAAAATCATTTATCAAGAAATGGTACAAGAATCTTCTTTTGCATATCACGAAAGAGGAACGATGTTTTGTGTTGATACAGGAAGGATAATTACAGGAAAAAATCTGAAATACATATTGACAATTGTAAATACAAATTTCTTTTTCTGGTGTATTAAGAATTTCTATGCAGGTGGTGGTTTAGGCAAAAAAGGAGTTAGGATGAAATATACCTTTTTTGAGAAATTTCCTTTAATAAAAGCTATATCAGAAGAATTATTTATAGAAAAAGCAGATCAAATGTTAGTTTTAAATAAAAAGTTGCAAGAGGTATCTGCCAAATTCCAACGCACCCTACAACGCAAATTTCCGGAGTCATTAGAAAAGCTACCCAAAAAACTAGCGAGTTGGTATGAGCTATCTTTTACAGGCTTTATAAAAGAACTCAAAAAGAAAAAGATACCACTCAGTCTCAGTGAAGAAGCCGAGTGGGAAGACTACTTTATTGCAGAGCAACAAAAAGCATTTGCTCTAAAAACTCAAATTGATACAACTGATAAGGAAATAGACCAAATGGTCTATGAGTTATACGGGTTGATTGAGGAGGAGATTGAGATCGTAGAGAATAGTTAAAAAAATGAAAGGCTGGCGATAGTCAGGCAAAAATCCTTGAGTTAATTGTAGAAAACCCAACGATTAGCAAAAAAGAAACGACCGAAAGCATTAGTACTACTACTGTAGATAAAAATATAGCTACCCCTAAAGAAAAAGGAATTACAGAACGTGTAGGTAGTGACCGTTCCGGGAAGTGGCAGATTATAAAAACCATTCTTTTTAATGCGGATAACACTTGATAGAGTAATGTTATTTGAGATCTTATACCCAAAAGAATATGAAAATAGTCCAATCTTGCTATGAAAATTTCAAATTTTCCTCACACAACCTTTAGATCACTTTCATATTCTTTTTGTATGCCCGTGGGCAAGTAGGTATTTTATAGGCATGTTAGAGGTACTATTTTTGGTTTGTATAAAATAGATATTGATATGAACCGATATAGTGAGGAATAAAAAGAGGCCCATTTAGGCTTGTGGCAAGAAAGCGGTTTATCTAAACGTGCCTATAGTATTACCTGTGGGCTTAAGGGCGTGCAAATGACGGAACAATGATAGAAATTAAAAGAGTGCCCAAAAGAGCACTCTTCTTTCCTAAAATAATAACTATAAAATTTCCCCAAATTTTAATATTCGTTATTTTATTGCACAAAGAAATTAAGGATCAAGACTAATTGTTGTGTTTATGCAAAAATTGTAGTTAATCTATAGAGGAAGAATTCTGTGTTTTTGACCCCTCTAAATTGTAATCTAAAGGCTTTGATTTTGGCATTGAAAGATTCTGCCGCTGCATTAGTACTTCTATTAATGAAGTAATTCAATATTGATCTATAGTTAAGCCTGATAGAGTTTGCTATGGTATTAAAAGCCTTGTATGCTGTTTGTTCTACATCTTTATACCAATGCGCTAGTTTTGTATAAGCGACTTGTATTGAGTTTGCTGTGTTGAAGATATTTCTAAGTCCTTGTACGAGCTTAAAAGCTGTTTTGATATCAGGATATCTTTTAAAGAGGATGTTAGCTCTTACTCTTTGATCTTCTGTCCAATTACTTGGTGCTTTGTAGAGTAAGTATCTGCTTCTAGCCAAGAGTTGCTTTATGGTATCTCCATTTTCTAATATTTCAGGGTAATATTCTTTGTTATTGGTTTTGGCAAGTTTGATCCGTTCATTTTCTGTATCTATGGCTTCCCATCGATGTTTGATCCTAATTTCTTGAAGTGCTTCTAGAGCTAGTTTCTGTACATGGAATCTATCGGTTACTTGTATGGCTTTGGGGAAACACCGTTTGGCAATCAGCTTCATGGAGTTCGCCATATCTAGGGTAATTTCTCTGACCTTGTTTCTTTTCGCAGATGAGATTTTAAATAGGTGTTTGATAATAGGTTCTGCTTTGGTAGTAGCTATGATCGCCACAATACTTCCTTTCTTTCCTTTAGCTTTTTTATTGGTAACGATGGTGTAGAGTTCTCCTTTTGATAAGGCTACTTCGTCGATAGATAATCGAGTTCCTATATTCTCAGGGAAGATCAACCACTCTTTGGCATGAGACTTTTCCTTCCACTGTTTAAACTCACTCAAATAATCTCGATACTGCCTTTGGAACTTCTTCCCATTCACGCCATAGATTCTTGCAATGGTTTTGCAATCACTCTTCTCAGTATCGACTAATCTCTTTTAAAAAAGCAGCAAACTCACCTGTCATGCGAGTTCCCTGAGCTACTAGATTCCAATCTCTTTGAATGATTTGCCTAGTCTCTTTATCTAACCATCTACGTCGCCTTACGTGAAGATACACAGTGTTTCCACGCAAAGGAAAGTCTTCAATAGTAATCTCTTTGTGGAAACCATGAGCAATTACATTAGGATTTATGACTTCTTTAGGAACAACATTACGCTCTTCAAAATACAAATGAAGTTCCTCATTTCGATGAGTGTGTCTTACCAAATCAAAATGTTCTACGAGCATCTCAGGTAAGATGAATTTTAAAAGGTCTAAGGATAATTCCAATCTCTGTTTTTTTTTACAAAGATCAAAACTTTAATTCAATCCACACAAAACTTTTGACCCTGATCCCTAATTGCTTCGTTTCACTCGCAAAGACACACTTCATTCAATCTTCAATTAACAATTAATCTTCATCTGAACTCACACACAACTTTTGTGACTGATCCGAAATTAAATTAGTAGCTTTTGCTCTCTTTATTTTCGGTTAATTCAAGATGTAAGCGGATAAATAAATATGAGAACTTCGATTAATGGTATACGATTGTGATTATTTTAAAGAAGATTTAATCTTTTCATCAGCTCGCTTCGATTGGATCTGCTTACCGGAATTACATCTTGTTTAATTAAAACACTATTATCTTCAATATCAATAATTTTTGATAAATTAATAATATAAGACCTATGTATTTTTAAAAATAAATCTGTAGGTAACTTATCTTCTATTTTCTTTAATGTAGAATGTACGATATGGTTTTTATTATCTGTTTTTATTTTGATATAATCTCCTTTTGCTTCAATGATATTGATATCTGAAAAACTGATTTTCACCAACCTTCTGTCTACATTTACATACAACTCTTCAATACTTTCTTTTTCTTTGGAAACGATTGTTGTATCATCATCATTGGGCATTTGAAATTTTTGGACTTTCTGAATGGCTTTATCCAGCCTCTCTTTAATAGGCTTCACTAAATAATCTACCACACAATCGTACTCAAAAGCATCTAAAGCAAAGTTTTTATCAGATGTTGTAAGTACTATTTTCGGAGGGGTTTTCAATGTTTGAATAAAATCAAATCCGGAAAACGTCGGCATATGAATATCCAAAAATATAAGATCAATTGAATTGGAGTTCAAAAATTTTATTGCATCTATTGCATTTGAAAATTCATCAACAATAGTCAAATTGCCAAATCCTTCACATAGTTGCCGCATAATTAACCTTGCGGTAGCATCGTCATCAATAATTAAACATTTCATGATTTATAGAGGATTAATTTTTAAAAACAATTTTATCTGATTTATGATCTGCATGAAAGACTCATATAAACTATCTGATTCTAATTTTAACTCGTTTTCAAAATCAGTAGCAACACGGTACCCATTTACAAGTCCCAAGATACTAATTTTATGTTTTAGTTTATGTACATCTTCAGCACTTTTTTTATAATCTTTTTTTTGATAATTGTTTAAGAAACTATTTAATTCCAAAGGAAACTCTTTTTTTAATACGGACAGTAACTTTTCTTCGAATTTTTTATCGCCATCCGAAAGCTCTTTTATGTAATTTAAATTGGGTGTATCCATATGTTTATTTTGGTAATGTAAAAAAGAAGGTGGTTCCTTTTTCTAATTTAGATTCTAACCATATTTTTCCATTGTAAAAAGCAATTATTTTTTGTACAATTGATAATCCCACTCCTGTAGAATCTTCTGATTTTTCTAATACTTGAAATACTTGAAATATTTTGTCAAAGTATTTTTCTGAAATACCCATACCATTATCCCGAATACTAAATTGCCAGTAATTTTTTTCTGAAATGCAATTGATAATTACAACCCCTTTTTCTTTATCAGAGTATTTGATAGCATTACTTAGCAAATTCTGAAACAGTTGAATCATTTTAAATGAATCTCCTTTTACTATAGGCAATTTTGTTTTGATTTGGATTTCTATATTCTGAGGGGTGTGAATAGTATCTAATATGTCTCTCACTAATTCATTCAGGTCTATAGGTTGACTTTTCTTTTTCACTCTATCTATGCTGGCATAACTCAAAATTCCATTGATCAATAAATCCATGCGATCTATTTTTTTTAATAATGAGTCTAAGTTAGCATTGATATCATCATTAGAAAAATCGGCACAATCTTCTTTTAGCCACGACACTAAAGCATTCATGCTCCGCAAGGGAGATTTTAAATCATGTGAAACTACATGGGCAAAATCATTTAATTCCTGATTGCTTTTTGTCAAATCTTTTAAAATGATTTCTTTTTGTTTTTCCATTTCTTTTCTCAATTGTAAACTCATGGCATTTTTTAATTGAGTAGCAGCTAACCCTGCAATGGTTTGTAGTGTTTCCAAATGGTCTTTGGTATAAAAATTTTTACGGGAGTGTTCCGAATCTATTACTCCGATAATTTCTTCACCTGAAATAATGGGTACAGCAATTTCCGAATATTAAGTTCAGTATCCATAAGATATCTGGGATCTTTACTCACATCAGAGATAATTTCCGGAATTCCGGTTTCTGCCACTGTGCTAATAACCCCTTCACCTAGAGGAACTATTTTATTTGACGATTTTCCGTAAGAGGCAATTTGCTGTAGCACTTGTTTTTCTTTATCTAATAAATAGATTACGCAATTTTCAAAATCAAGTAGTCCAATAATTTTTTCTGCTATTTCCAGGGATATTTCATAAATATTTGTTTTCCCTAAAATAGAAGACATCAAATTGTTTAATGCTTCCAATAGTGCTCCTTTTTTTAATTCTTCGGTGATATCTTCTATTAAAAATACCTGATAATGAAGCGATTTATTCGTCTTTCTAACGGCAGCCACATTTGTTTTCCCCCAAATAATTTCCCCTTTTTTTGACTGATATCTTCTTTTAAGAGTAAAATGATCTGTTTTTCCGTTATTCAAATCATTTATATATTTATGAAATACATCATTATCTTCTTTCAAAGTAATATCATCAACTTTAAGATTTAAGAGTTCTTCTTGAGGGTAATTCAGTAAATTTTCAAGAGCTGTATTTGTTTTTAAAACCTTACCCTCTTTATTGCTCAAAACAATTCCTAAAAAAGAATTATCAACAATAGCATCCAGTTGTTGTTTTTGCTCTTCAAAATCTTGTTGTTGTTGTTTAGCTTTGGTAATATCTCTGATAATACCATGTGCAAAAGCGGGGATCCCTGTTGTATCGGTAACAATACTGGAATTGATTTGCACCCATTTAACTTCCTTTGATTTGGTATATATTCTTGATTGATAATTCTTGAAAGAACCTTCGATAAGTAATTTTTTAAAAGACTTTTGAGCATATTCAAAGTCATCTTCATAGAGAATTTCAGATACGTTAAACTGCTCATTTTTAATATCGAAACCAAAAAAATTTACGGCAGGTTTGTTCATTTTTAAAACATTGCCGTACAAATCCATCAAAATATAAGAGTCGATAATATTATCAAAAATACCTTTAAATTCAATTGTTTTTTGGTCAATTACTTTTGCTAAATTTTCGTTAATAGCTAAAAGCTCCTTACTTTTATTAAATAATTCTAAGGATTTTTCTTCCAGAATTTTTTCAGCTTCTTTTCTGGCCAGTTTTTCTCTGGCCAGCGCTTTTTGAAGTATTTCGGATTTAGGGGAGTTCATCTCGTAAAATTACAAATTTTACATAACTCCTGTCTTCTTTTCTAATCAACTTTTATCTGACTAACGGTTATTTTTTCAAATATATCAACTTTGGGGAGATTCATTTTGCAAGACTACAAATTTTACATGGCGCCCGTCTTCTTTTAATAGCTCATAAGAAATGGTTGCGGAACGATTATAGTGTTGAAATGTTTTTTCCATTAAACCATATGCAAAAGCATACATAGACCTCGAAGAAAAATATTCTAATTCCAGTCTATTTTTCGTTTTCTCAACAACAACAAACCTGGGTAATTCGGCATCAGGATAAATTTTTCTTACCTCCACATGTATGTGATTTTCAATAGAAGCAAGCATATCTATAGGGTCTTTATATAAATGCAGTATATGCCGATAGCTTCTTTCAATCACTCCAAAAAAATGATGTGCATATACTGTAAGTAAATCATTAATAGTAATTTTTGTACGCTCACTAAGATTTGTTATTAACGATAACATTTCGGAAAAACTATAAGTCCCGGTCGCTGCATAAACTCCCATGGATTCCAAGTCGGAAGCTTCAATAATTTCATCGACCATTTCCAGACCGAATTTAGTTTCTACCAAATCTAAAAACTCTGTAAAGATAATACCTTTCATAATTATTCTTCTATTAGTTCATTATTTTCCCAATAGTTAAGTAATGAGATTACTTTTTGTTTGTAATCTTCAAAATGTAGTGGTTTGATCATATATCCGGATGCTCCGATTTCATAACATTTTTTCACATCTTCGTAATTATTTGACGTTGATAAAACAACAATTGGGATGAATTGTAAAGCAGGATTTGCTTTTAAACTTTTTAAAAATTCCGTTCCATTCATTTTAGGCATATTCAGATCCAGCAATATAAAGTCAGGTAATTTATTGCTATCTAAAAGATGTAATGCTATTTCTCCATTTGGAGCTTCTACAATGATGTGTTCAAAACCATTTTTTGTGCATACTCTTTTAAATTTCATTCTCTCAATTTCGTCATCCTCTATAAGAAGTATCCTAAGTTTTTTCAATGTAAGACCTTTGTAATTCAAAGGACAAATTGAAGAAAAAAAAATAAAAGTGTTTTTTACTTTAGTTGAATCTATCCATAATATCGATGAATGGCAGTTTTTTATCGGTGAATGGAATGAGAATAAAAAGAGCACCGTTTTTTAGGCGGTGCTTCTGAGGTGTCGAGCGGATTCGAACCGCTGTAGATGGTGTTGCAGACCACTGCCTAGCCACTCGGCCACGACACCTGATAAAGACTTGCAAATTTACATCATTTATCTTTTCAGGCAAGTTTTTTTAGATTTTGCGTTTTTTTGAAAGAACGACAACTACTTCATTTACATTGCCCTCGACAGGTGGGTTTATCTTAGCAATACTTACCGTTCCTTTTTTAACTGTTTTCAATTCTCTAAAAATTCTGTCTAAAATTCGTTTGGCCACGTTCTCTAATAATTTGGACCGGATAGCCATCTCTTCTCTAACAATATGATTTACATGCACATAATCTACAGTATCTGACAGCTCATCGGAAAGAGAGGGTTTTATGAGGTTTGCTTTTATTTTTATATCTACACGGTATTTGGAACCTATTTTAGCTTCTTCTTCCAAACAGCCATGAAAAGCATATAATTTTATATTATTTATTTGAATACATCCCATATAAACAAAAGTACATGAATTTTTTCATTTGTTTTTTGTGAATTTTCAAATGAAAAAATTCATGTACTAACGAAGTGGTTACTGAAGTGAAACTAAATTATTTTTCAATCAAAATTTATTTTTTTACGGAAGAAATGTATTGAAAAGTTATTGTAATTTTATCAAAACTTAGTTTATGGTAATTGATTTTTATTTTCGGATTTTCCTGAATATCATGTCTTTTTCGGTAGCTTTAGTATTAGGGTTCTTGTTTATCACGGCTAAATCAAAGAATAAAAAAGCGAATGTTTTTTTGAGCCTTTTTTTATGGTCTATATCTCTGGAGGTTTTAGATGTTATACTTTATTCTGTGGATGGCATTCCCGCTTCTATTCCACAGTGTTCCTTATTTACATTTCCTTTTTTGTTTTTATATATCATCAAAACCCTGAATAAAAAAATAAAATGGGGCTATTTTTTGTTATTTGCTCCGGGTATCCTATTTAATTTAAGCCTCTTTTTAGTTTATGCCGTTACATATTTTGATTATGTTTTTAATATTTCATTACTTGTTTTTATCCTGTATATTTTAAAATTGCACCAAAGAAGCATAGGAGATTTTTATTCCGATACAGAAAATAAAATGCTTTCCTGGATAAAACAATTAGTATACATCGCTTTGTTTTTTCACATCATATGGGTTTTCGAGGATATCATCGGTATATACAACGAAGCGGTAACATTCTATTTTGTTATTGCTTCTGATATTCTTACTTTTTTTATGCTTTACTGGATAGGGCACAATGGGTTTTCTCAGTCCGAAATATTTACGTCAATCCAATTTCAAAATACTACAGGAGATATTTCCGAGAAGCCGGATGTTACTATTAAAATGAATGAAAAATTCGCTCAAATTTCAAAAATTATACTACAAGAAAAGCTCTTTACAGATAACCATTTAAATCTAAAAACGCTATCAAACCATCTAAATTTAGGAGAAAAAGAACTTTCTATAATTATCAATAAAAATACTAAAAACAATTTTTACCATTTTATTAACCGGTTTCGAATAGATGAATTTAAAAAACTGCTCTCTTCTCCAAAATCAAAGCAACTATCTATTTTAGGATTAGCCCAAGAGGCGGGATTCTCTTCAAAATCAACATTCTATAGTGTTTTTAAAAACACGGAAGGCATTACTCCAAAGCAATATCAAAAGCAATTGAATAAGTCCGAATAACAGCAATAGGACTTTTTTATTGCAATAATGTGTAAAGTTTTATGGTTTTTTACTACGATAATTAAAAACAAATTAATTTATAAAAATAATATAGAATTATGAAAAAATCAATGAGGTTGCTATCAGTTGTAATAAGTGCTATTACATTAATCAGCTATATTTCTTGTTCTTCAAATGACAATACAAATGTCGGAGGAAACAATGGCACCATAAATCCGGGAAACGATCCTAATTTTACCATCGTAGCTAATTCAGATATAGGCTTTACAAACTTTAATAGAAAAGTGATGGTATTTGATATTCCTATTTATGCCGTAAGTGCTGTTGAAGATACCAAATTATTGCACGCTGCAAATATAATGGCACAATATTTAGACAATAATGAAGATGGTACCGTAGACAATACAACAGTGCATAATACTATGAAAGCTAACAAAGCCTTTTTATTTATGTGGAAAACATCAGCTGATATGAATAATTTTAACCCTCCAAGCGGTTTTTCAGGACAAGACTTGGGAGCAGACGAAACGGTTCCGGTCTGGCATACAAATGGTCATACGGGGACATTTGATGCTTCGCTGGAAGAGGTTTGGCATATCATTACTACTGCCGGTCACGAAAGAGCATATCCGACTGTTTTTAGTTCACAAACCGGCTCTGAAATTTCCGCAGCTATGGATATTGCCAGAGGGGGACGTTTTGAAAACCCGCCTGCGAGTTATCCTGCGGGAGCCTGGTATACTTATACTGACACAACTTGTAATTATAGCTGCCAGGTAAGTGAGTATTTATATTGGATTATGACCTCTATGTTGGGTGCGCAGGAAAACAGGCTTAGCGATATTTCTCATGAATGGAAATTAAATACAAGAGTTCTTGTACAAAGTCAAGATCCGGCAGCTTATACAATATTTACAAACCCCACTTATATATTGCCAACGGTCTTACCGGATGGAACTTACAGAAGATAATAATCATTAGTTATATATTTATGAAACCAATATTTAAAATCACCGTTATTAGCTTTTTGCTAGTTTTTATTACCGCATGCTCATCAAGTAATAGTACTACGAACCCTCCTGTAATGCCATCTTGTCAATTCATGACTACTACATCAACAGAAAACTATGCTTTTGACAACAATTTCTCCGGCTTTTTTTCTCAAAGTACACGTTGGGAATCCGAAGGTGCTGATATAACATTGGTAGGTGGAAAAGGGCAATTAACTGCCAGTACGGCATCGACTCAGGCCCTTGAAGTCTGGAAACTATATAAAACACAGATGCCATATGATAAATCCTGGGAGATTTCTTTAACTGTGACCGTCCCGCTACACTGGAATAGCAATGGAGGAGCAAATGCACAGGTGGGAGCGGGTATTTTTGCCGGAAGGCCTGTTGCTTCAGGTCAGTCTTCAAAGGTATATGAATGCAATTTAGCAACCATAAATGGAGCCCAACGTTTTGTTCAGGCCCAATTGGTAGCAAACCGGTTAGGAGGGGCCCCTATCGATGTTCAAAGAACGATTTTAGCTCAATCATTGGAAACCGCTATATTAAAAATACAATTTTGCCATTCTAACAAAACGTTAAGCCTGTTTATAGATAATGCAATGGTTGGTGTTGGAAGGTCTATTGATGCATCAGGGTTAGACAATTGGGGCTTAGGAGATACAGACGTTATCGATGTTGGGATCATGGGTTTTGCCGAAAATACGGTCATCACTTCAAACCAACCGACAATAGATGACTTTTCCGTAAAAATATATTAAGCTATGCTTTGATAATTATTTATTAAATGAGTTCTTCTTGTAAATATGAAAAAAATTTCTCTACTACTACTAACCTTAATGATTTATTGTTCATCTAATGCTCAGTTGGCTGATAATTATGACATTAGTACCTCCCAAAATGGTGTAATCCCCATGCCGGTTACATCCGGAAATTATTCTACGTTTGTAAAATATACAAAAATACAAGCACCAAATGGCCAGGCAATTCATATTATTGCTCAAAATTTAATTACAGATGCGCAGATCATTCCAAAATACCAATAGTGACGGGTAGGTGAGAGCCATGTAAAAGCGTACCACTCTTTAATGTGGTTCTATAGTTACACTTCTTACATTGGTATTGATCTCGTGTGGATATCCAATAATGCTCTTGGTGTTGGTATCTCTTACAGGTGACACCCTTTTTATCTCTTTGGATTTAAAATGTGCTTTACAGCTTGCTTCGTCTGGAAATTCCTTGAAAAATTCGTGAATCGTCATAATATTAAATATCTAATAATCAGAAAGATACGAAAATTTATCGCCTTGCGCAAAGATTCCGATAGTCATTTAATCTTTTAAAGAGGGTACAGCGAATGCTGAAAAGAAAAATCCCCTAATGTTCGTACCATTAGAGGATTGTAATTTAGTTAAATCTAAACATTTTAATTTGTAAAAATGACTAGACGTACCGTAGTCAGAAGACCTGTCAAGGTACAGGTGTCAGTAAGAAGAACAGTTCGTGTTAGAACTACTGTTACTTCTCGGGTTCGGAGAATAAGATAATCTCACCTATCTTATTCAAAATTCAAGATGTTGTTCCGAAGCAGCGTTATAAAATATTGAATTTGATTTAACCGTCACTAACCCACCTTGCGGTAGTAGCGGTAGATTCGATTAATTGTTTAACTGTATTTGACATAGTTCGAACTTTGAATTAAAAGGAGAGAATGGACGTATTTTGGGTTGTTAAAACACCTCGTCACCTTATTTTTTTAAAGAGCTCGTTTAAATTCAAAACAGAAAAATAATGCTGTTTAGAATCATTCTAATTTATTACCTTTACGGTTTAATATCGTTTTGTTTTGGCAACAATAGCATCTTTACAAATAGGAGAAACAGGGTATATTTCCGAAAAAGCATTAGATAAAATTCCGCTAAAGTTACTGGAAATGGGTTGTTTGCCGGGCGCAGAGGTAAAACTCATACAACTAGCCCCTCTAAATGACCCTTTATATATCTGCGTTCACGGAAGTCATTTAGCCATTAGAAAAGAAGCAGCCGAAAAAATCGGTATCATTACATCTTAAAATAATGGCTTTTACGACGTCCATAAATGTTGCTTTGATTGGAAATCCGAATACAGGGAAAACCTCGTTATTTAACCAACTTACAGGGTTACATCAAAAAACAGGAAATTACCCGGGAGTCACAGTGGACAAAAAAACAGGAACCAGCCAGTTATCCGAAAAATATAAAGCATTGATCACGGATTTACCCGGAACCTATAGCATACATCCTACTTCCGTTGATGAAAGTATTGTTTTAAAAACACTGTTAAATCCTTTAAAAAAAGAAGTTCCGAATGTTATTTTAGTCATTGTGGATATTGAAAACTTGAAAAGAAATTTATTTCTTTTTTCGCAAATTAAAGACCTGAAAATTCCCACCGTTTTAGCTATAAATATGGCAGATGAAATGAAGCGAAAAGGAATTTCTATTGACCCAGAAGCATTTGAAAAAGAAGTAGGTTCTGAGGTAGTGTTGGTTAGCGCCAGAAAAAGGGAAGGGATAGCAGCAGTAAAGTCAGCTATTATCAAATCGTATATCGAAGCAAAAACAACACCGCTATGTGCTATACATCATAAAATAGATGCCGGTTATTTTAATGCCTTAACAGCAATTAGCCCCAATCATTCTATGTATGAATTATGGCTAATGATCACTCAAAACAATTACCCCCCAACCCTATCAAAAAAAGAAAGAGAACAATTAACAGCTTTTAAACACGATGTCTCCAAATTAAAAAAATACCAACATAAAGAAACGATCTATCGATATCAAAAAATTAACGAAATACTAAAAAAAACATACAAAATAGACCGATCCGGAGGAACAGATCTAAGAGCTAAGCTCGATAAAGTATTTACACATAAAATATTTGGATATTTATTATTTTTTGGAATATTATTACTCATATTTCAATCTATTTTCAATTGGGCTACCCTTCCAATGGATTATATAGATGGTTTTTTTGCTGATTTCAGCGAGCTGGTAAAAACAAAACTAGCGAAAGGAGTTTTAAATGATTTAATAACCAAAGGCATTATCCCGGGAGTTGGTGGGATACTCATTTTTATACCGCAAATTGCCATACTCTTTTTATTTATTGCCATATTGGAAGAAACCGGGTATATGAGCAGAGTCGTATTTTTGATGGATAAAATGATGCGCCGGTTTGGAATGAACGGAAAGAGTATTATCCCGTTAATTTCAGGAACCGCTTGTGCCATTCCCGCTGTCATGTCAACAAGAACCATTGCAAGTTGGAAAGAACGATTGATCACTATTTTAGTAACCCCTTTTACCACCTGTTCGGCAAGGCTACCCGTATATACCATACTAATATCTTTAATTATTCCCAATAAAAAAATCTTTGGGTTTTTAAACCTACAAGGATTAACACTATTATTTTTATATGCTTTAGGGTTCATAACTGCTATTATAGCTGCCTATATATTACATAAAGTGATAAAAATAAAGAACACCTCTTTTTTTGTAATAGAAATGCCCGACTATAAAATCCCTTCCATGAAGAATGTATTGTTTGATGTTATTGAAAAAACAAAGTCGTTCGTACTGGAAGCAGGAAAAATAATTTTAGCCATATCTGTCATCCTGTGGTTTTTAGCGTCCAATGGCCCGAAAGCTTATGCTGATGCCGAGGAAACCGTTATCAAAAATACAGCTAAAGGATTCCTGTCCGAAGATGATTTACAGCAAAAAATTGCCACTGAAAAGTTAGAAAACTCTTATATTGGAATTATTGGAAAAACCATAGAGCCTGTAATTAAACCCTTGGGGTATGATTGGAAAATAGGAATCGCATTAATAAGTTCCTTTGTCGCAAGGGAAGTTTTTGTAGGAACATTGGCTACCATTTACAGTGTTGAAAACAAAGAAGAAGATACCTTTACCATTAAAGAACGAATGGCATCGGAAATTGATATGGCCACAGGAACAAAGAGGTTTAATTTTCCGACAGGAATGTCGTTATTAATATTTTATGCTTTTGCCATGCAGTGTATGGCAACACTGGCCATTGTAAAAAAAGAAACCAAAAGTTGGAAGTGGCCGTTAGTTCAATTATTTGGCATGGGGTTAATGGCCTATGCAGCATCGTTTATAACCTTTCAAATACTAAGTTAAATGCAAGAGATCATTGTATATATTATCGTGGGGATTGCAGCGTTTTATCTGCTAAAAAAATATGCATTTTCTTCTGCTAAAAACAAAAGGTGTAACTCAGATTGCAACTGTTCCTGACAATAATTCCCTGAAAATCTTTAACAGAACATTAATAGTTTGTATCCGCAAGGAACTGTACATTTGAAAAATTATTAACATAAGAGGCTTTTGCAAAATTGATTTGACAAAAAAGTTCGACGCCCGAAGAAAATTTTCAACCGGAGTAACCTGTTGGTTATGAGGATTTAAAATTTTCGAGAAGGAAGAAATTTGAAGCCAAATCAATTTCGATACAGAATATATCACTATTTTGCAGAAGTCTCCATAAACCAATATATGATGAAAAAATTTATTTCAGCAATTGTCGTATTACTTGCAATTAGCACTTCAAATGAAGTCAATGCACAGAAATTTCCGGGATTGGATAAAAGCCCCGCAGATATTGTTTTACACTCCAGAAGAGCATCGGAAAAAATATTAAAAATTGTATATAGCAGACCTCAGTTAAGAGGAAGAAGCTTAGACAAACTGGCACCGAATGATAAAATTTGGAGAACAGGTGCCAATGAAGCTACTCAAATCACCTTTTACGAAGATGTCGTTTTTGGCGGGAAGAATGTAAAGGCAGGTACCTATTCGTTATTTACCATTCCCGGAGAACAGGAGTGGACTATTATTCTGAATTCGGCAACCAACGAATGGGGAGCATATTCCTATAAAAAAGACAAAGATGTAGTCCGTATAAAAGCACCTGTGTCTAAAACAGACAAAACAATAGAAGCATTTTCCATGACCGTAGAAAAAGATATGCTGTACTTAGGTTGGGCAAATACTATTGTAGGTGTTTCTTTAAAATAGTATTACAAAACAGAGGCTGTAAACAGTGGACTTGCAACAAAAAACCGGACAATAAGTTAAGAGGCTATGCGGCTAACTTTTGATTACACATATTTAATTCAAATTCGTTAATTGTTTTATAGTTTAAATAAGAATGTCTCCTTCTTTTATTATACCAAGTTTCTATCCATTCAAATATAGATAGTTCTGCTTGTGATTTTTGCCGGTAGTCGTGTTTGTATACCCATTCGACTTTTAAGGATTTAAAGAAAGATACGGAAATTTATCGTCTTGTGCAAAGAGTCCGATAGTCATTAAATATTATGTTGCGTCGACTCTTAAGAAAATCTTAATTTTTATTGTTCTTTTAGGTATTTTGTTATTTATTTGTGTATTAATCAACAAAATATTTTAAACTCATGAGAAAATTATTATTCATTATACTATTTAGCGTTGCAATTATGGTAAATGCGGATCAATCCGAAAACTTGTGGGATTTTAAAGATATTATTGAAAACATTTAAGTTGAGTCAATCGCAAAAGCATCATTCAATAGAGTTTAAAAACTTAATAAACAGTTATTTAATGGATATTCATTTAAAAAAAAATCTGAAATGATAAAATTTTTATTCAAGTCTTCCCCACAACTTTTTTGCTTGATCCGCAAATACCACGGAGAAAAAAGAAATTGAGATAAACGATTTTAGAGAAACTGTAGATAATGTTACTATTGAAAAGGAAGTTTTGACAAATAAATTTAAAGAAATTTCTAAAGATGATATGTTTTTTGGATGTGGAAGTGAAGGGAATTCTTTTTATAATGCTTTAATGGCAACAGGGAATTACACCCATAGAGAAGCTAGAGCTGAAAGAAGAGCCTTTGTTAGAGAATGCAGAGGAAATGGACCTGATGGGTGGTTATCTATTTTTATAGGTTGGCTATAACAACAAGATAAATTATAATTTTTTAAAAACACATAGATTTTTATCTAAACTATAAGAGGTTTGTTTTAAATAAAACGAACCTCTTTTTAAATTTTAAATTATGAGCATAAAATCATTAAACTTACTTTTATCTTTTTTGTTGATAAATATTTCGGTTTACTCGCAAACAAAAAAACAATATGCCAAAGCTAAGGTTAGTTATAGTGTGAAGATCCGTATAGATAAGAATCAAGAAGTTTATAAAATCATGGAGAAATACTCACCCGGGTTGGTTGCCAAGGCAGAAACAGTAGATTCCGAAGTTGATTTTTCTTTAGTTTTTAATGATTCCATTTCCATATTCTATTTAGAAAAAAAATTATTTTCAGATAATAGAGCAGTTGGCTTTGTAATTACAAATTCAGGTTATTTTGGGCGTATTAAACAGCAATCCAAGAATTATATAACAGAAGAATTACAGGAAGCTTTTGGTAGGTTTTTAGTATCCCGCCCATATCAAAAATGGGAATTACACGATGAAACTAAAACGATAGGAGACTATTTATGCTTTAAAGCCACAACATCATATACTATTACAAATCCCAAAGGTAAAATTTTTAAGCGTAATTTTACAGCATGGTATACCCCTCAATTACCTTATAAATTTGGCCCTATTGGATATGGAAATTTGCCAGGTTTAATTATGCAACTACAAGGAGAAAGGTTTTCTTATGGTGTTGAAAAAATAGAGTTTTATAAAGACAATGAAAAAAATAAGAAAAATAAAATGCCTAAACTAAAAAGATTAAAATTGATTACAGAAGAAAAGTTTGAAAAATTAGCAGCTGAGGATGAAAAACGTTGGAGAAATAGAAATAAATAATATTTACTTTTCTCCATAAAAAATGAGTTTAAAAAACTTAATAGTTTACTTTTTTTTATCATTAAACTACGTAACTTTTGCACAAAATAATACTGTAACTGTAAGCGGTATTATTACTGATAGCTTAAAACAACCCCTAACAAATGTAACTTTAATTGCTAAACCAAAACAGGAAAGAATCAATATAAAATATGCTATATCAGATGTTAATGGCAATTATAAACTTCAATTAATAAAGGGAGTAGCTTACAAATTAAGTATTTCACATTTAAGTTATAATTCAATAAAAAAAGAACTTCTTTTTTTTGAAGATAAATCTGATTATAATATTAGATTAAAAATCAAAAGTGAAAAATTAGATGAGATTGTCATCAATTACAAATACAAACCAATTAAAAAAAATAAAGATACGATTACATATAATTTAAAAGCATTTACCAATGGGAATGAATTTAAGATGAAGGACGTACTTAACAAATTGCCAGGAGTAAAAACAGACGATAATGTAATTAAGATACAAGGTAAAACGGTAACTTGGATATGCAACAAAAAATGGTACAAAAAGTTAAGCTACATTTTTGATTTGATATAATTTTTCAAATTCGATGATATTTTTGTAACCAAGAGCAGAATGTCTTCTGTATCTGTTGTACCAAGTTTCTATGTATTCAAAGACTTTAATTTGAAGACTTTTGTTGGATATAAACTTATTGTCTATCATTAGTTCTGTTTTGATTGTTTTAAAAAAAGATTCAGCTACTGCATTATCCCAACAGTTTCCTTTTCTACTCATACTGGGTGTTACATGATAACTTTTAAGGATATTAACAAACGCATGAGATGCGTATTGTACACCTCGATCAGAATGAAAAATCATACCTTCACAAGGCATTCTGTTGTTTACAGCCATTCTCCATGCAGCAATGATAGTTTGTCTTGCTTTGAGTCCATTGCTCAAAGACCAACCAATGACTTTACGATCAAACAGGTCAATAATTACCGTTAAGTACAGCCATCCTTGTGCAGTCTTTAAATAGGTAATATCAGAAACCCATTTCTGTGCAGCAGCGGTAGCTTTAAAATCTCTATCCAATACATTATCAGCTACTGGATATTGATGCTTAGAATCTGTCGTGACAACAAATTTCTTTTTACGAACTGCTTTAATCCCGTGTTTTTTCATCAATCGTGCTACCCTAGGCCTAGATACTTTAAACCCTTTAGCTTTGAGTTCCTCTGTAATTCTAGGACTTCCATAAGTAGATTTACTTCGCTCACAGATACGGTGAATCTCAGAGAGTAGCATACGATTTTTTCCATCTCTATCTGATGGAACATAATTCTTACTCCTGTAATAACTGTTTCTACTAATTTTAAAAATTTTACACATCTTCCCAACCGGATATTCTCTACTGTAATCTTTGATAAATTTCAATACTTCCGATCGCTCTTGGAGAAGATGCTCACGGCCTTTTTTAAGATATCCCGCTCCATGGTAACATCCTTGAGCTGTTTACGTAATCGCTCTAACTCTTTCTGATCTTCTGTGAGTTGTTTGACGCCATTACCGCTAAAAGCTAAATCAGGACGCTGTTCTAATTCTCTACGCCATCTGTAAATAAGATCTGCACTGATTCCCAATTCCATGGCAATCTGCTTTGTGTTACCTCGTACATTGCTTAATTCTACTGCTTTAATTTTAAACTCTTTACTGTATTTTCTTCGTTTCATATGGTTAAGTTATTTTAGATAAAATTAGCTTAACTCTTTGTCACTCTAAATGTAGCAAGTCCAGAACCTTCTGCAATGAATGAATAATCATTTTTAATCGCTCCCTTTTTAGTCTTCTTATCTCGCCATCGTCTTGTTTTTATATGTAGATAAACTGCTTTACCGCGTATGGGAAAATCTTGAATCTGTTTACTGCTAATAAAACCTTTGGACTCATAATTACCCTTTGAGTAACCCTCTGGTAGAATATTCTTCTCTTCTAAATAAATGTGAAAAGCATCCTTTTTAACTGAAATATCTCCTAATTCTTCAAAAAATACAATATCAAAATGAAGTAATAAATCTTGAGGGAGGATAGATGCTAATAATTCTAAATGCATCGTCTTTTTTTATGCATCTAAAATAATCAATCCCCATAAATTGTCGTTGACCCGAATAAATTAGCATATTCCATGTTTTAGGACGATATTTGTCCAAAAAATAATGTCAAAAAACTTGGTATCAGGCTTTGGTGAATATATTAAACAAAAAAGAACATTGAGCTAACTTGAAACTTTTAACTTGAAACCATATAATTTTCAATAGGATTACAAGAACAAATTAAATTTCTATCTCCATACGCTTCATCTACTCTCCGTACGCTTGGCCAGAATTTATTAGCAGCTACAAAATCCAAAGGAAATGCTGCTTCTTTTCTGGAGTATGGAAAATTCCATTCGTCATTTGTTACCATTTGCATGGTATGAGGAGCATTTTTCAATACATTGTCAGGATTTTCTTTAGTTGCAGAGGCAATCTCTTTTCTTATGGAAATCAACGCATCACAAAAACGATCCAATTCAGCAATACTCTCGGATTCCGTAGGCTCAATCATCATCGTTCCCGCCACAGGAAAAGAAACCGTAGGGGCGTGAAAACCATAATCCATGAGACGTTTGGCAATATCTGTTACTTCAATTCCGTTTTCTTTGAAATCACGACAGTCAATGATCATTTCATGTGCCGCTCTTCCCATCTCTCCGGTATACAAAGTTTTGTAATGTCCGTTTAAGCGTTCTTTTATATAATTGGCATTTAGGATGGCTATTTTAGTAGCCTCTGTAACTCCCTGTGCTCCTAACATGGTAATGTATCCGTAAGAAATCAAGCAAGCCAAAGCACTACCCCACGGAGCAGCGGAAATTGCTGTGATTGCCTGCTTTCCACCGGTAGTCACCAGAGGATTAGAAGGTAAGAACGGCACTAGCTGAGGAGCCACACAAATAGGGCCAACACCCGGGCCACCGCCGCCATGTGGTATGGCAAAAGTTTTATGCAGGTTTAGATGACAAACATCGGCACTTATTGCAGCAGGGTTTGTCAACCCAACCTGAGCATTCATGTTTGCACCGTCCATATACACCTGTCCGCCATGATCATGAATGATTTGTGTAATTTCTTTGATAGCACTTTCAAATACGCCATGCGTAGAAGGATACGTAACCATTAATGCTGCCAAATGATCAGCGTGCAAAATAGCTTTCTCTTTTAAATCTTCAACATCAATATTCCCTCTTTCGTCTGTTTTTGTTACCACCACTTTCATACCGGCCATTACCGCAGAAGCCGGATTTGTCCCATGAGCAGAAGCCGGAATTAAACAAACGTTTCTATGATGATCATCGTTATTTTGATGATAAGCCCGAATGACCATCAATCCGGCAAATTCACCTTGAGCTCCGGAATTAGGTTGTAATGACGTACCCGCAAAACCGGTAATCACATTTAATTGCTGCTCCAGTTTATGCAATATTTCTTGATAGCCCTCGGCTTGCTCTAACGGAACAAACGGATGAATATTCCCCCAATTTGCCTGACTCAAAGGCAACATTTCCGAAGCAGCATTCAACTTCATAGTACAAGATCCCAAAGAGATCATAGAATGATTCAATGCCAGATCTTTGCGTTCTAATTTTTTGATATAGCGTATCATATCTGTTTCGGAATGATAAGAGTTAAATATTTCATTATCTAAAAAAGAAGTATTTCTCTGTATTGCCAATGGAATGACATTTGTTTTTGCATACGCCGGAATTACTTTTTCCTTTAAATTAAAAGCTTGTACGAATACTGCTATGATTTCATTAATTTCTTTTAAACCGATAGTTTCATTAATGGAAATAGAAATGGTACCGGCATCTATATAATTGAAGTTTATTTTGTTAGCCTCTGCAATTGGCCTTACCACTTTTGTATCAGCTTTTACGGCAATAGTATCAAAATAGGAGCTATTGGTTTGAGTAAATCTTAAGCTTTCCAGAGCATTTGCTAAGGTTACGGTAGCCGAGTGTACCGAATCGGCAATAAATTGTAGTCCTTTTTTTCCGTGAAAGACAGCATACATCCCTGCCATTACTGCCAGTAAAACCTGGGCAGTACAGATATTGGAGGTTGCTTTTTCTCTTTTGATATGTTGCTCACGGGTTTGTAAGGCCATACGTAAGGCTCTGTTACCACCCATATCTTTGGTAACACCAATAATTCTTCCGGGAATACTCCTCTTATATGTTTCTTTAGTGGCAAAATACCCTGCATGTGGTCCTCCGTATCCCAACGGAATTCCGAAACGCTGCGTGGTACCTACAACAACATCGGCACCAAATGCTGCCGGAGTTTTTAATTTTACTAATGATAATATATCGGCAGCAACAGCTATTCTCATACCCTTTTCGTTAGTTTTTGCTACAAAAGAAGTATAATCGTATACCTGTCCGTATTTCCCGGGATATTGAACAATAGCTCCAAAAAAACCGGAAGAAAAATGAAACTCTTCATGGTTTCCAATTACAATCTCTATTCCGATAGGAGTAGCTCTCGTTTTGAGTACGGATAAGGTTTGCGGTAAAATTTGATCGGAAACAAAAAATTTGTTTACAGCAGTTTTTTTTTGAGCTCTGTCTCTTACATCAAATAATAAGGCCATCGCTTCGGCAGCAGCTGTAGATTCATCCAATAAAGAAGCATTTGCTATTTCCATTCCTGTCAAATCACAGATCATGGTTTGGTAATTCAGCAAAGCCTCCAGTCTGCCTTGCGCAATTTCTGCCTGATAGGGAGTATATGCAGTATACCAGCCCGGGTTTTCTAAAATATTTCTCTTAATAACACCGGGTAAAATTGCTTCATGATATCCGAGTCCGATGTAACTTTTGAAAACCTTATTTTTTTGAGCAATAACCTCAAGGTGGTTTAGATATTCATACTCGCTCATGGGAGCATCTAATTGCAAAGGTTCTTTTAGCCGGATATCATCCGGAATCGTTTCATCTATAAGTTGTTCCAAATCAGATACGTTAACAGCTGATAGTAATTGTTTTTGCTCGGACAAATCAGGCCCGATATGTCTTAATTGAAATGAATTTGTATTCATTAATCGGATGTTGAATTTTTGCATATCAAAAGTACATGAATTTTTTCATTTGAAAATTTACAAAAAACAAATGAAAAAAAATTTATGGACTAACGAAGTGGTTACTGAAGTGAAACTAAATTTTGTATTTTTTAATCAAAATTTAGTTTTTTACAGAAGAAAAATAATGAACTCGTTTAAACTTTTTGGGTTTAAGCGAAAATTAGAAGTTTTTAGCTCTGTTGAAGACTTTTTGAGTTGCATAGCAGCGCTACGGAAGGAAAAAAAGACAAGAACAGAGCAGAAAACAGTAATTTTTTAGCAAATTCAAAAAGTCTAAATGAATTCTATAAAAAAAGAGCTTTAAAATAGGTTGGCCGTAATAAAAAGGAAGTTCAATTTAAAGAGAAATTTTATTGGAAAAAGAATGATTATTTTTGTCAGATGAACGTGTTAAAAATACTTTTTGATTTTTATATTAATTCCAGTATTCATGTAGCTTTATCTGTATGTTCTTTTACCAGGATTACAGAAATATATTTCGATATTTCGTATCAGGAAAACCTAAGTTATTTTATTTTTTTTGCAACCGTTTCCGGTTATAATTTTATAAAATATGCGGGAGTAGCAAAATGGTATCATATACGTTTGACTAAAAACTTGAAAAGTATTCAGATTTTCTCTTTCATTAGTTTCGTATGGATGTGTTTTTATGGCTGTTTTTTACCAATAAGAATATTATTATTTATACTTCCCCTTGGAATTTTGACCATCTTGTATGCCATTCCTTTTCTGAGCGGATTTCAAAAGAGTTTACGCGGTATAAGACATTTGAAAATTATGGTAATTGCATTTGTATGGGCATCTATGACTGTTTTATTACCACTGTATCATGAGAATGATACAATAGAGGGTAATAGGAGTAATATTATTTTATACACCATACAACGTTTCCTTATTCTTGTTGTACTTACTTTACCTTTTGATATCCGAGATATGAAATATGATCAACTGTCATTACAAACGATACCGCAAAAAACAGGTATTGCACAGGCAAAAAGAATCGGATTGGCATTATTGTTATTTGCTATAAGTATAGAGTTTATCATAGCACCGGATTCAACGGTAAAAAATATATTCATGTTATTCTTCTTTAGCGCTACCGTAGTATTGATGAGAGCTACAGAAAATCAACCAACATATTACAGTTCTTTTTGGGTAGAAGCAATTCCCATATTTTGGTGGCTCTCACTTTGGGGGATACATACGATTAGATTGGAATAAAAACAATAAAGAAAACGATGTAGTAAAAATCACAGTTAAATACCTTATTTTGATGCTTCATTTTGTAAGTTTATCCATTAGAATTTTTAAAGATGATGCAGACTAAAAGGAACTTTGTTTTTGATTTTGACAGTACACTAACAAGAGTAGAAGCATTGGACGTTCTGGCAGATATCACTCTTGCAGATAATCCCAGAAAGGAAGATATTATTCAAGAGATTTCGGATATTACCAATTTGGGAATTGATGGTGAAATTTCATTTACGGAATCTTTAGACAGAAGGATAAAACTACTAAATGCTAAAAGAGCGGATCTAGTGCTTCTCATTGAGGAACTCAGAAAAAAAGTATCTGCCTCCATAGAAAGAAATAAAGGGTTTTTTGAAGCGTATTCTGAAAACATATATGTAATCTCATGCGGTTTCAAAGAGTTTATAGATGCCATTGTAAAAGATTATAATATTCCATCGGAAAGAGTATATGCCAATACATTTGAATTTGATGAAAATGACAGGATTGTTGGTTTTGATTCTAAAAATGTATTGTCTGCGCATAATGGAAAAATTCAATGTTTAAAAGATCTGAATTTAGAAGGAGAAGTACAGGTGATAGGAGACGGCTATAGTGATTATGTTACAAAAGAAGCAGGAGTAGCAGATCGGTTTTTTGCCTATACGGAAAATGTGGAAAGAGAGAAAACGGTTGAAAATGCAGATCATATTGCCCCTAATTTAGATGAGTTTCTTTTTGTAAATAAGCTACCGAGAAACATATCATATCCGAAAAACAGAATTAAAATTTTACTTTTGGAGAGTACCCACCCGAATGCTTTTCAAAAATTATCGAGCGATGGATTTTCAGTAGAAACTGTTTCTAAAAGTCTATCAGAAGAAGAACTGATTGAAAAACTAAAAGGAGTTCACGTTCTGGGAATCCGCTCCAAAACACAAGTGACAAAGCGAGTCGTAGCATCTGCCAAAAAGTTGATGGCGGTAGGTGCTTTTTGTATCGGAACCAAACAAATCGACCTGGAAGCCTGTAAAGAAAATGGAATTGTCGTATTCAATGCTCCATACAGTAATACACGCTCCGTGGTTGAACTGGCGATAGGAGAAATCATTATGCTGATGCGCTCCGTATTTCAACGCAGTACGGAACTGCACAACGGACAATGGAACAAAACAGCACAAGGGTCAAAAGAAGTTCGAGGGAAAAAACTGGGCATAGTAGGGTATGGAAATATTGGAAAACAATTATCCGTATTGGCGGAAGCCCTGGGAATGGATGTTTACTATTATGATGTGGAAGACAGATTGGCACTTGGAAATGCCACACGTATTGAAAAACTGGAAGATTTATTGGCAATAGCCGATGTTATTACGCTACACATTGATGATAATCCTTCAAACAAGAACTTCATAGGAAAAGAAGAACTAAGCCGGATGAAAGACGGAGCTTATCTGGTAAATCTTTCACGTGGATTTGTAGTAGATATTAAAGCATTA
This sequence comes from Flavobacteriaceae bacterium, assembly GCA_014075215.1. NCBI lineage: Bacteria > Pseudomonadati > Bacteroidota > Flavobacteriia > Flavobacteriales > Flavobacteriaceae > Flavobacteriaceae bacterium. The sequence continues at coordinate 3,382,366 of CP046177.1, read as the reverse complement.
AGAGACGCTTTACAAAAAGGGAAATTAGCCGGAGCGGCAGTAGATGTCTATCCGAAAGAACCAAGAGCTAACGGAGATTATCATACGGAATTACAAGGATTAAACAACGTGATTCTCACTCCCCACGTAGGAGGAAGCACCGAAGAAGCACAGAAAGACATTGCCGATTTTGTTCCCGGAAAGATCATGGCGTACATCAATTCAGGAAATACAGTCGATGCGGTAAATTTCCCGGCAATCCGTTTACCAAGACAAGTCAATGCACATCGTTTTTTACACATTCATAAAAACGTTCCCGGGGTGATGGCAAAGATCAACAAGGTGTTGGCGGAATTTGAATTAAACATCACCGGTCAATATTTATCTACCGATGCAAAAGTTGGATATGTCATTACGGATATTGACAAAGAGTACAACAAAAAAGTGATCACAGCACTTAAAAGTGTAGGAGGAACTATTAAGTTTCGGGTGTTGTATTAGAATGATTCCTTTTTTTATTATTTGACTTCAAATGTATCGCCTTATAGATTGAACTATTGATGGCATACCAAAATTTATTCGCTATTTTTACACAACACAAAACACCAAACCGGCCTATAAATGCCATTTTGTTTGATGACCTACCAAAATTCACTAAAATACGCGCAGCAACTCGACCAAAAAGACCCGCTCTCTAATTTACGGCAGGAGTTTCATATTCCGAAAGATAAAAATGGAAATGACCGGTTGTATTTTACGGGAAATTCATTAGGGCTACAACCTAAGATTACACAACAATATATTCAGCAAGAATTGGATGACTGGGCCCAATATGGAGTAGAAGGTCATTTTGCAGCGAAAAATCCCTGGATGCCTTACCATGAGTTCTTGACGGAAACGATGGCAGAAATTGTCGGAGCAAAACCAATTGAAGTTGTGGTGATGAACACATTGACCACCAACCTGCATTTATTGATGGTTTCATTCTATCAGCCTACAAAAACAAAATATAAGATCGTTATAGAAAGCGATGCTTTCCCTTCCGATCGATATGCAGTACAATCCCAATTAAAATTTCACGGATTTGATATCGAATACGGACTCATTGAATGGAAACCCGGAGAAGGAGAAGAACTTCTTAGAATAGAAGACCTGGAAGCTATATTAGAAAAGCAAGGCAATGAAATTGCTTTGTTGTTGATAGGCGGAGTCAATTATTATACAGGTCAGTATTTTGATATCCAACGAATTGCAGCATTAGGTCATGCTAAAAATTGTATGGTTGGAATTGATTTAGCGCATGGAGCAGGAAATATTCAACCGGATTTACATGAAAGCGGAGTTGATTTTGCAGCATGGTGTACGTACAAGTATTTGAATTCCGGGCCGGGAAGTCTGGCAGGATTATTTGTACATGAAAAACACGCTGACAGAGAAGATTTACTGCGTTTTGCCGGTTGGTGGAACCATAACAAAGAAACCCGTTTTCATATGCGTCAATCTTTTGATATGATGAAAGGAGCAGAAGGTTGGCAATTGAGTAATCCGCCGATCTTATCGATGGCAGCTATCAGAGCTTCCTTAGCTATTTTTGACAGTGTAGGAATGAATGCATTGCGAAAAAAGTCGATCGAATTAACAGGATATTTTGAATATTTAATAGATCAAATAGAGTCGGATACCGTTAAAATTATCACACCGGGTAATCCCGGAGAGAGAGGTTGCCAGTTATCTATACAGGTCAAAAATGCAGATAAAAGTTTACACCAAAAGCTTATGGAAAATAATGTGGTTACGGATTGGCGAGAACCTGATGTCATTCGTTGTGCACCGGTTCCATTATACAATAGTTTTGAAGATGTATATAGAATGACAGAGATATTGGGAAGTTTATTACGGAAAAATCATGCATGAGTAAAAAAGAAAACATACTCATCATCGGAGCCGGATTATGTGGCTCTTTACTGGCTTTGCGATTGGCACAAAGAGGATATTACGTTGAAGTATATGAAAGCCGTCCGGATTTGCGTAAAACGGATATATCAGCAGGCCGGTCAATCAACTTAGCTTTGTCAAATCGCGGTTTAAAAGCACTGCGTATGGTGGGAGTAGAAGAAAAAGCCAAGAAGATTTGTATCCCTATGAAAGGGCGCTTAATGCATGATATCAAGGGGAATACTTTTGAGTATAATTACTCCGGCAGAGCAGGAGAATATATTAATTCTATTTCAAGAGGTGATCTAAATGGCATTTTACTAACCGAAGCCGAAAAGCATGAAAATGTAAATATTCACTTCAACAGTAGTTGTTTGGGAGTTGATGTAAAAAATAAAATTGCTATGTTTGAGTCTTATCAAGCTAAAAAACAGTTTACGGTTAAGGCGGATGTTATTTTCGGAACAGACGGAGCCGGTTCCTCTTTAAGAAAAAGTTATGAAAAACAAATTTCAGGTAATTTTAAATGTGTTCAGGATTTTCTAACACATGGATACAAAGAACTGGAAATTCCTGCTGACCCTACAGGAAACCATCAAATCAGTAAAAACCATTTGCACATCTGGCCTCGTGGTAATTATATGTTAATTGCCCTGCCAAATACGGATGGGAGTTTTACGGTAACGTTATTTCTAAGCTTTTCGGAAGGGACATACCATTTTAAAAATTTAAAGACCAAAAAAGACATAACCACTTTCTTTAAAAACCAATTTCCGGATGCGTTGGCATTCATTCCCAATATTGTAAAAGAGTTTGAAAATAATCCTACCGGAAAATTAGGAACTGTAAAATGTTTTCCCTGGAATTACAAAGGAAATACATTATTAATAGGAGATGCAGCACATGCTATTGTTCCCTTTTACGGACAGGGTATGAATGCTTCTTTTGAAGATATCGTTGTTTTTGATGAAGTATTAAATGAATTTGAGGGGAACTGGGAAGCGGTATTTTCCGAATATCAGAAAAAAAGAAAACAAGATACCGATGCCATTGCAGATTTAGCCATTGACAATTACTATGAAATGCGAGATCATGTTGCAAATCCCTTATTCAAGGAAAAGCGAAAAATAGAAATGAAATTGGAAAAGAATTTTCCAACTCAATATTTTTCAAAATACTCCCTGGTTACATTTTGTGAAGATATCGGATATTACCAAGCTATGACACAAGGCAGAGCGCAAGACAAAGTGCTTTTTAACATGATAGAAAATAATGTGATTTTTGATTCTCTCAATAGGTCAAAAGAAGAATTAAAAACTGTTCTTAAAAAAATACAAAAAGAAACATAGAAGATGTTGGAAAAATATATTGTCTTACTAAGAGGAATCAATGTATCAGGGAAAAACAGACTTCCGATGCAAGATTTACGAAACTTGTTATATAATCTGGATTATCAGACAGTACAAACCTATATTCAGAGCGGGAATATTATTTTAAACTCCGATGAAGACAAGCCGGAGATTGCCTGGAAAATAAAAGAAGGTATTGAAAACAGATTTGAGTATAATGTCCCTGTGATTATAAGAACCGTTGATGAATGGAAGGAAGCAATTACGAATAATCCATACCCGACAGATGAAGAAAAATTATTGTATTTTACCTTCCTGAATGAGATACCAAAAAATACTGATATTGAGGTCAACGGAACCAAAGATGATGCGTATACAATTGTTAATGATGTTGTATATTTATATTGTTTGGGAGGATACGGGAATACGAAGTTGAGTAATCAATTATTCGAAAAAAAATTAAAGGTATCTGCCACCTCCCGAAATTATAGAACAGTATACAAACTACTGGAGTTGGCAACAACTAATTAAGAGACCTTACAGGTTTTTAAAAACCTAACAGTTGTCTTAGTGAAACTTTATTTTTTAATGTCATCTGAGACATAGGAACTACACCGATCCCTCATTTACCAGTGATTGCTTAATGATCTTCTCAACCAGAATTGCCAGATCTGAAATCGTAGGTTTATTGAAAACTTCTAGTAATGGAACGGTCAAGTCTAAAACCTCTTTAATTCTCGAAACGATTTTAATAGCCATTAGCGAATGACCTCCCAAAACAAAAAAGTTGTCATAAATACCTATTTTTTTTATATCAAATACCTCCTGCCATATTTCTGCAATCAATCTTTCAATTTCATTGTTGGGCGCTACATAATCATTTTCTCTTTTTAGTTTTTTAAAATCCGGACGAGGCAACGCGTCATAGTCTATTTTGCCATTAAAATTCAATGGCATTTTTTCTATCTGTATAAAATAAGTAGGTACCATATAATGAGGAAGTTGTTTTGCCATAAACGATCTTATCTCTGCAGTTTTGAGTAAGTGATCAGACATAAAATAAGCACAGATATATTTTTCGTTATTTTTATCCTCAATAACAGTAATTTCAGCACTGTTAATGCCAATATTAATAGTATTAGAATGATGATTTTTAATGAATTTGAGCAATTGATTTTGAATTTCACCAAGCTCTACCCTATATCCTCTGATTTGAACTTGATTATCTTTTCTGTTTATATATTCTATAGTACCGTCTTCGAGCCATTTGGCGTAATCTCCCGTTTTGTATAATTTTTCATTTTTATTAAACGGATTGGTTATAAATTTTTCTTTAGTTAAGTTTATATTATTTACATATCCTCTTCCAACACCTAAACCCCCTATACAAAGTTCTCCGGAAATTCCTATAGGCTGTAACTGATTGTGCTCACTCAATATAAATATCCGGTCTTTGGAATGAGGTCGACCAATGGGTATTGATGATATATTTTTAAACTTTCTGCTTAACGGAAAAGTAAACATCGTAGAAATAACACCACATTCGGCAACTCCATACCCATTTGAAATTTTTGTTTTGCAAATATTAAAATGGTTTTGCAAATTTTCAATAGCATTATGAGTAAGTTTTTCTCCTGCAATATTTAGGTGAGTTGGTAAGCTTCCGTTTTTTGGTGAGTCTAGCAATAAAGATAAGTGAGCTGGTGTTCCGTCAGAGAAATGAATATTATTATCAATAAAGAATTTATGGAGTTGAGCACCACTAAACCTCATATTTTCCGGCACCAAAAAAAGCGAATGGCCATATAGAAGAGAAGTGAAAATCTGCATAACAGAAATATCAAAAACTATCGGTGCTACCATAGCTATATTTAAATGGCTTTTATAATCTTCACAAATTTCATCATGCATTACTTGGGCTAATCTGACAACGGCTTTATGCTCGTTCATTGCTCCTTTTGGCCTACCGGTAGAACCTGAAGTGTAAATAATAAATGCCAGCTGGCTTGGTAAGATCTTCTGCAAACTATTTGTTTGCTCCGTAGTATCTAAAGTATCTATTATAATTTTATCCCCGCTAAAAAAGTCAACATCATTTTCTAATTCCTTGCTAGTGATAAGGTAGTCTGCTTTTACATCTTCAATCATAAACTTTATTCGCTCTTTTGGATATATCTTTGAAAGAGGCAAATAAGCAGCACCCGCTTTTAGAATACCCAAAATACTGGCAATAAGATTCACATTACGTGCTAGATGTACTGCAACTACAGTTTCACTTTTTATTCCGGTATTGATTAAATAATGCGCAATTTGATTACTTTTTTTATTCAATTCAGAATACGTGACTTTTTCTTCTTCCGTAGAAACTGCTGTACGATTTGGATAGGTATTAGCCATGTCCCGAAACCTGTCAATGATAGAATCTTCAATGGGAATCAGTGTTGTAACGGCATTACCAAATACCATTAATTTTCTTTCTTCTTCCTCACTGATAATTTTGACTGAATTGATAGGTTGGTTGTAATCTTCTAAAAAAGCATCAAACAATCTGAATATTTGATCTACAGCACTTTGTTGCCTGGTTTTATCAATTAATGATGAATTGAAATCAAACTCAAATAAATAGTGGCCCGTATCGAAAAAATCGTGTATTTCTATTCTAAATACATGGTGAGAATCAATGGCGTTTGGGTGTATCCATTTTACAGTATACGGAATGTCCTCTAAATCTGGAAAAGTTACATTGTTGTAACTAAGTATATATTCATAATTCCTATGCATTTTGGGTGTCGCCATACATGCCTGAGCATTCAGCATAAAACTGTTAATTTCAATCTTTACCTTTTCAAACAATTGCAGAAAACTATCTTCTTTATCTACTGTCAGAGATAATGGAAGCAAATCCATAAAGAGCCCTAATGTATTTTTTTGCTCTTTGCTAATTCTGTTGTGAATGGGCAGGGCGATGGTTATTTTTTCTTCATCTGTTGTTCTATGAATATAGGAGATCACTATTGTGGCAAGAATACTTAGATCTGTTAGATTTTTAGTAAAACTTCTAAACTCATTAAGCGCACTTATTTCTAGTAATCTTTTAGATCTGTCTTCACCAAGTGAATTTGTAATTCTAACGGAAGATGTTGGTGTTTCATTATTTCTTAATTGATGAAGCCCATGAGATTTTTTCAGTTCTTTCTCCTTTTCCAACCAATATTTTTGTGCCTGTTTCCATCTTGGAGTACTCACTAACTTACCTTGATACTTTAAATACTCTTTGTATTGAGGTGTTAAAATGTTAGATTCTGGCTTACCTGTGAGGAACGCTTGGTAATAAGCCATTATTTTTTTAAATAAAATGGAAAATGACCACATATCTGTAGTGATGTGATGTTGATTAAAAAACCAGATATATTTATCAGAATGTATTTTAATCAAACTGCTGTCAAAACATGATTTACGAATGTCAATAACCTTTTCGGCTCTTTGTTGTAGATAGCTATTAATATTAGTATCCTTCTCAATATCATGCTCCCAGTCTATAAACTCGAGGTCATGATCAAACTTATCTGCAATTTCCTGAAAAGGAGTATCATCTTTATTAATAATTCTAGTGCGTAATGCATCATGTTGATTCAGTAATTCTTGAAACGATTTTTTGAAATAATTGACATTTATTTTTGTTTTGAAAGTAAATAGGAAAGGAGAATTATAAAGAGGTATACAAGGATGGCTTTGTTGTGTTATCCATATAAGCAATTGATTATCAGATAAATTGGATTTTTTATTTAAAGTGTCAAGATTGATATTCATATTAAAAAAATTAATAAAGAAGTCATTTAAACTTGTATAAATAAAAGAAGTGATTTACAATTATTTATATCGTGATGTCATGCGTTCAAAACAAATTACCCATATTATGATATTAAACAAATATACATTAGAAATGGAAATTATATCCTACTTTTCTGTGTTAAAAAGGAATTATTTACAACGGTGATATTTTCAGGTTATAAAGAAAGAACTATTTTTGTAATCACAGGAGAACAACAAAGAAGTAAAAAATGAGACCTTTGCAGAATTGATTTGGCAAAAAAGTTCGACGCCCGAAGAAAAATTTGAACCGGAATAACCTGTTGGTTTTGAGGATTTAAAATTTTCGAGAAGGAAGAAATTTGAAGCCAAATCAATTTTAATACGGAATTTATCACTATTTTGCAAAGGTCTCAAATAATTAATCTTATTTTCGTTTGTCTATAGAACATCAATGTATTTCTACGTATATTGTCAAGCTAAAACTGAAACTTATGTAATTTACATTTAGCACTTAGAAAGATATAGTTGTTTGAAACAATATAAATTTTCTTAAAAATGTAATATGAATACCCATTTAACGCACTCACTTATATTATCTCAAGAAGATATTCAGTACATTATTTTACATTACGAACCGGACCGTCTTATGGATTTGGTTATTGATAAGCTTACAAATACATTTAAAAACTACGATGCATCTGAAATGGAAATTCCGGCAAGATCAGGATTTCATTACACCAAACCGGTAACAGGCTTAATAGAATGGATGCCTCTTTACGCAAATAAGAAAAGTGTAACAATTAAAATCGTTGGTTATCACCCCGGAAACCCTAAACAACAAAATATTCCTACGATAATCTCTACGATTTCTAGTTATGATGCAACAACAGGGCATCTTTTGGGAGTGATGGATGGTGTACTGCCAACGGCCATTAGAACAGGAGCTGCTTCTGCTGTTGCCAGCAAACATATGGCCTCTCCTATATCAACTGTACTAGGACTAATAGGTTGCGGAGCTCAGTCGGTGACACAACTTCATGCCTTATCTCGCATATTTCCTATCAAAAAAGTATTGATTCATGATATAGACAGTGTAGCTGAAAGGTCGTTTAAAAACAGATGTAGATCATTACATTTAGACATAGAGATCATCCCGTCATCTACCCAAGATATATTAATTCAATCAGATATTGTTTGTACGGCCACATCAATAGAAGCGGGAGCCGGACCTCTGTTCGGTGATTTTGAAACAAATCCTGCATTGCATATCAATGCTATTGGTTCTGATTTTCCCGGAAAAATAGAATTGCCGTTAAACTTTTTAAAGAAAAGTTTTATATGCCCGGACTTTATAGAACAAGCTGTGATTGAAGGAGAGTGTCAGCAACTCTCTATAGATGAGATAGGCCCGGATATTGTTACATTACTTCAAAACAGTGAAAAATATTCATTTGTTTATAAACAATGAAGTGTGTTTGACTCTACGGGTTGGGCTTTGGAAGATCATATCATCATGCAGCTGTTTATGGATATAGCTCAGGAATTAGGACTTGGTACTAAAATACCCATTGAAAATTTTTCAAAAGACCCTAAAAATCCGTATCACTTTATCAATGTTGCTGCTACTGTTTAAGATGATTGTTTAGTACTATTCATAAATGATAAAGTCTTTTATGTTTCTCTTTCTGATTTCCTGATAGGTATTATTTTGAAAAATCGAAGTTACTTGAACGATTGTAATTTTTTTAATTTTCTCATTAGGATATAAACTTTTTTGATTAGGATATGTCAAAAAAAAGCGTGGTGATTTTAGTACACTAAAAGCAGACGTTTTTGATAAACGCTGATTCCAGTTTTGAATATATTGTCGTACGAAACCTAGTAATTTTTCGCTAGCCTTTGGATCAAACCTTGAACTCCCATATTGTTTTTCATAAGCCAATACTTCATCTATAGAAGATAATTTCTCTAAAGAAGATACTAACTTGTAATTAGAAGCTCCCCAATAAGCATCCAGTGAAGGGTGTCCGGTGTAAATAATTAAAAAAAGTAGATGTAAATTGAATATCATAAGGTTCAAAAAAACGTGGCATCAACTGAACTTTTCTACCGCTTTCCAATTCAGCTTCAAATCGGAATGTATAATTGTAATGGGAATCGTACCATGACAATTTAGCAGGTTTACACCAATAACTTGAGGTTAGTATCAAAAAAAATCCAGTCAGGAAATGAAATCTGCTAAAAATTAAAACCTCAAAAAATAAGTTCTTCTTCGTGATAAAAATAAACATCATAATGGCTATAACCATCCATATCCAAAAAAATATTCCTGTAAGAAATGCCGCTCCTAAATGAACACATACAAAACCTAATAATAAAAAACGAGCAAACCACCTGTGAGCAAAAAAGAAAATAGCACCTACTTCTATAATTAATGTGAAAATTTTTAGAATTTGATTAAAAGGTTGAAACCACTTACAAATAACGGTAATTGTTTCAGGTTCTAAAAACCCCAGCCAACCACTAGTATACGTTGCCGATAAAAGATAATACAGTTTATCATGTACTATCCAGTTCATATTTAATTTTCCCAATCCGGAAGGGAAATAATGAGCGGCGATTATACAGCATGATAAAAAGATAAAATTATGAATCCGATACTTTTTTGTGAAAAAAAAACAGATTAAAAAGACACTAAAAAGGATTAAAATACTGAGAGGCAAGTGAACAATAGCCTCTCCTGAATAACCCGCGAGTATTTTAAATTGATTTACAACAGGCAGCAAAACCGTAAGGAAAAGAAATACAAAAATGGGTTTCCAGAAAATGCTAATCAATAATACAAATAATAAAATCCGATCCAAAAAATGGCTCTGGTTAAAAAATAAATTATAGTCATAGGAAATATAAAACCAAGTGAGTAAGCCAGACATCATTACAATGATAAATTTGAGTAAACTTCCTTTCTCAAACTCTTTCCAGGAAACAAGAACAGCATTGCGAAAATATATAAGAAACCCAACTACTGGGATAGAAAAAAGCAAGTTCTTCCCGGAAAAGAAATGTTTTACAAATTCAAAATAAATAAACGGTTTGTAGTATGATTCTCTGGGTAGATATGTCAAATGAGAAAGTATCTTTTCAAATACCATATATGACATAATTGTAAAAATAGTATAGAGTACAAATCGCAACTTGCCACGGACAGTTGACGTTTGGTTGACGGGTAAAACAGATAAAAACCGGCGATGAAATACTGTAAAAATTGAGAAGTTTAATTTTCTGGTCACGGCACAATATAATCAAGAGAAAAGATTTCGGTAAGTTATCACTATAGACTCAAATGATGCAATAATTCTTCCATTAAAAGAGCCAATTCTTTTAATTTTTCCGGGGCTTGTTTTGATTGAAATCTTACTTCATAATCATTATAAGTGATATTTGTGATAGGTAAATCCCTTACATTACCCTGGTATAGTTGATCAAAACTTGAGAAATCACTCTCCTCAAAAGCTTTTCTAATTTGCTTGAGCTCTGATTTTGAAATTTTGAAATTTCTTTCACCAATAATCGACATATTGGCGATTCCGTTATAGGAAACGGAATCGCCTTTTAGCCTTATTATATAATGTGGTTTTGTTTTTAGTCTACCTTTTGTTTTAGCATACGTAACTTGAAAATCGTATGTTTTAGTATTTACTGATGAACAGTTATATAATATGATAACAAAACTTATTAGAGTCATGTTAAAAATAAGTTTTTGTAATCTGAACATCATACTGCGTTTGAAACTTATAAGAGAACTCATTTAAACTTTTTGAATTTGCTAAAAAATTGCTGTTTTTAGCTCTGTTTTTATCTTTTTTTCCTTCCGTAGCGCTGCTATGTAACTCAAAAAAGCTTTCAACATATCTAAAAACTTCTAATGTTCGCTTAAATCCAAAAAGTTTAAATGAGTTCAGAGTCAATTTTGTATGATAAGTTTTTTAACCACTCTTTTACCGGAATTTACCAGAGTTAATTCTAAGAAGTAGATTCCTGTCTGAAAATAACTTGTTTGAATAGAGATAGAATCATTGAATTCTCCTTTCTTAATACTTCGGCCACTAACATCGAATAATTGATAAGTATAATTTTCAGAATTTGTTAATTTAATAAATACTTCGTTTGACACCGGATTAGGGTATACAGAAACCCCTAAACTTTCTACATCATCAATACCCAAAACAGTATTTATAGTAAAGTTAGCATTCGATACATCATAAAATGTAGAAGCAGCTCTAAAGCCTCCTGCAACATCACATCTAACCAATACACGAGCCGTAGTTGAAGCCGTATTTGGAACGGTTATACTTTCTGTACCATCATTAGAAGTTGCGTTCGCCACTACCGAGTAGGTATTTCCGCCATCAGTTGAAACCAAGATATCTACATTTCCGCAATGCGCATTCGTTCCGTTGACAGTCCACGTTACAGTGTGTGAAGCATTACCTGTTAACGTTTCCCCACCATTCGGACTCGTTACATTAAATGGACCTGTATCAGCCACCATAACTACGGCCCTGTCTTCCCCAATTCTCCCAAAAGAGCTATTGTTATCTCTTACAGCTAATGAAAAATTCATGGTTCTTGCTACACAAGGCAGTCTTTCCCATTGCCGGTCATTATTCCCGGCCAATATATCGCCGTACTGTGGAAAACTACGATAATTATTACTTGTTGGCGGACGGTACCGAAACATAGGTGCATTGGTAGCGTTACAATTGGGGGAACCGGTAACTTCAGTACCGGAACCGTCGTATTGTTGCCATCCGTAGGTTAAATTACCGGAAGGATCATTTGCATCAGTTCCCGTACCTACCAAGATAAACGGTGTTTGTTTAGGTACCGTAATATCAGCGTTGGCATTAGCGGTAGGGGAAGCAGTATTTCCCGAACTATCCATGGTTCCGCAAGATATGGTATTTAAAAAAGCCTGCATTTGATCGATAGAGGCGTAGTGGAAAAACGGATCGGAGCCTGGTGCATATTGAGCAGCTCCTCCGCAAACATTAGCATACGACATAATTGAAGATCCTTCCCCGGGCTCATACCTAAAACCAGACGCAGATTGGTTACATTCTTGCGATACAAAATTATGCTCCGAACGGAACTGGTGGCCAATCTCATGTGATACATAATCTATCCATAACGTTGTAGTACTATTAGTATTCCCGGAAAAACCGAGACCCTTTGCAGCATCATTGCAGACCACTCCAAAAGCTGCCGCTCCACCGGTATTAGCCCAAATAACCATATGACCTACATCAAAACCTGAAGAGCCTAGGGCATTGGTACAGGCTGTATGAGCCGCAGAGACATCATCTCCTATGTTAAATGGGTCTGTATTTGGATCCGGATACACTAAAGCAGTATTACTAACTAGTGTAAATGTAACCCCCAAATCTCTTAAAAAAACAGGGTTGATCATATTAACTCCGGAAGCTAAAGCATTTAATACGTTTGTCGCACTATATGGGCTGCCTCCGAATTGCTGTGAATATTCTCCGGCTGCCGCAATAGCCAATCTGTATGTTATTTTAGTAGTAGGTGTTTGCCTGTTAAGAATTTCTGTTGTCATTTCTTCTATGGGTGCAGTTTCTGTATTACATTTTAATTTTTCAGTGATATAATCTTTTTTATAATAAGCGATCACTGTTTCCGAAGATTCTTTATAAACAGGCTCTATAAAAAATGAATTATCTTTGTTATAAACGGCCGCATGAAACCCTGTTTCACTTATGTCACAAGAAATGAGAGTGCCCGGATTATCTTTTTTGTAACCCGTAAACGTTTTAATTGTATATAGGTGCGTTACTTCATCTGATATTACTTGAGACGGAGAGATTATAAATTGTTCAAATTTTCCATCGGGGGTAGGTAACGTAATTTCCTGATTTTCAATACTATGCATTCTATTTGTAAATCCTTCAGTAGATATTTTCCAAACAGAATAGTTTGTTGGCAATTGGCCCATGATTTTTTCTTTTGAATTCTTCCCTTCCACGTTAGAGTAAGAACCTTTTACCCAATCTGATGCTTCTACCTGGGAATAACTATTCTTACTAAGAAGTAATGCAAAAAAAAGAAAAATAATTTTTTGTATCATCGTGGATATAATTTTTTTAGGTAATTTATATAATTGCGAAACCTTTATCAAGGGATAAATATACTATAATATCCGTTAAAATTATTAGGAATACGGTTTTAAATGTAAGAATTATCTTCCGATTATACAATTCTGACTCGGAGAATATAAGCTGAAGTAATATAGTTTAAAGTCGGAAAAAGTGTAAAAAGTGAGCTTATTTTTTTGAAAAAAATGGGATCGAAAGTGCTTTTAAAATACACGTGACGGGTATTATATTAAAGACTTAAAGGTACTTAAAAATACACAGGTATTTTCTTTCAGCTACTTCTACAAACATAAGGGCTAAATCAACATAACTTAACATAAATAAGACTTGTGGATAGATTTTAAAACAAGACCGCTTACACTACTAGAATTAAGAATCAAGAAAGCTATGGTTCTTGATTCCAGAGTCAATTAAATCTTTAAATGATGACATTTTATACTGGTCTAGCGCTTCACGGATTCGAAAATTAAAGGATTAATGACAAGTTTGGGTTACCTCCAAAGCATCCACAAGAATAGGCTTGGGAGAGATATATGGAATTCCCAAACCCAGGCCTCTCAATATGAAGACAAATCCAATAATGAAAACAACAAAAGGAATCAGTTTTTGAACCTTTCGCCGATTCACATAATGAGTAAGATTTCCCAGGATAACCACAGCACTCATCAAAGGAACAGTACCTAATCCAAATAAAGTCATATAGGAGATTCCTTCTAAAATAGTGGTTGAAGTCAAGGACGCAATCATGGCTATATAGACCAATCCGCAAGGCAACAAACCATTCAAAAACCCAATAGTAAAAAACGCAGTGTTTTCTTTTTGTTTCAAAGATGCCCCCAAAGCATTTTTTATCTTACCTGTAAATCGCAATAGAGGCCGGGTTACCGAAAATCTTAAAAAAAGCCCAGGGCTAATAACAGGTAAAATCATAATCAATCCAACAGCAATAGACAACTGTTGCTGTAAACCAAAAAAATAAAACCCTTTACCTAACCATCCAAATAAGCCGCCGATCAAAGCATATGAAAAAATCCGTCCCGAATGATACAAAACGGTTTGCCAGATAGCTCTTCCTTTTTGCTGCCTGTCAATGGGAAGCATAAAAGCAATAGGGCCGCACATTCCTAAACAATGAAAGCTTCCAAACAATCCAAAAAGTAGTGCAGTGTAAATCATTAGTAAATAATTTCTTCGGAAAAAAAGTAATTTTTATTTTGATCCGTAAATTCGATACTAATGTTCCAACGGCCATCCAACAAACGTTTGTCAGGCACGAGCAAATAATTCCGGATCTTTGAAAGCGGAAGTTCAAAATCCAGTTGTTTGTCAGATGGCCTGTATAGGAACACTTTTCCTTCCAAAACTTTATCTTGAAAATCTCTTGGAAATTTGATAAGTAAGCCATCCGCTATTTTTTCCAGAGAAATTTTCCCTTCAAGTGCTTGAATATTTTTACTTGCATCGATCTTTTGCTGATAAGTCAACTCTTTTTCGTAATATTTCTCAGTTACCAAATCATAATTAAATTTAGTATTCGTAGTCATCGTTATCACAAAATACATGATAAATCCTACAAAAAAGATGATAGCAATTACAATGCCTTTTCCCCAATTGATTTTCATGGTATTTATTTTTTATTGAATGATTTTAAAAATTTAAAGATTGAAGCATTTAAAAATCAAAGATTACAAACATCGTATATTTTCAAACCTTCAAATCATTACATTGCCCCATTGTTACATTAATCATCTATAATTCCTGGGGCCTAGAAAATTTGTCGTTACCGTTTCTATTAACTTATATCCACTGTAGACTCCAATTCGCAACCGTATCTTATTTTTATTTAATTCTTTTTTTGGAATCTCAATAAACAAAGTTCCCTCTGCCAATCCCTGCTTTGGGATTAGAAATGTTTCTCTTGACACTAGTTTGATGGTTCCTTCATGTGATAATAATTTATACGTTACATTTTTAATATTCTCAGTTGTTTTGTTAATCACTTTATAGGTATACACATTACTGATGCTATCATGTCCTTTCTTTTCATATAACTGACCGGGTAATCTTAAAATAGTAGCTTCCACATCATTTCTTAAAGACAACATTCCTACTAAAACAGCAATTAAAATTCCCAGAACTGCTGTATAGCCTTTCATCCTGGCAGTAAATCTAAAAGGTGATTTTTTCTCAATATTATCAGTACTCGCATAACGGATGAGCCCGGTTGGCAAACCAACTTTTTTCATTATGTGGTCACACTCATCAATACAAGCTGTACAGTTTACACATTCCAGTTGTGTTCCATTTCTGATATCAATTCCTGTCGGGCAAACATGTACACATAGCTGGCAATCAATACAATCCCCTTTTCCGCTGGCTGCCCTGTCTTCATTTTTCTTGAATTTGGCTCTTCCCTTTTCTTTTTCACCGCGTTTATAATCGTAAGCAACTACTACAGATTGATTGTCTAAGAGGACGCCTTGTAATCTTCCGTATGGGCAAGCTATGATACATACTTGCTCACGGAACCATATAAATACAAAATAGAAAACCCCGGTAAAAATCAACAGTGAAATTAATGTACTTACATGATCAAACGGAGAAGAAAATACATAGTCTATTAACCTGTCGCTTCCTATCAAATAGGCCAAAAAAATATTCGCTATCAAAAAAGAAATGATAAAAAAAATACTCCATTTCAGTACTCTTTTCCTAATCTTATTAGTATTCCAGGGTTGTTTATCCAACCGAATTTGTTTTCCTCTGTCGCCTTCTATCCAGTATTCAATTCTACGGAAAACCATTTCCATAAAAATAGTCTGCGGACACACCCAACCACAAAAGATTCGCCCGAAAACTACGGTAAAAAGGGTCACAAAAACAACTCCTATGATCATGGATATCACGAATAAATGGAAATCTTGCGGCCAGAACGGAAATCCGAAAATATTGAATCTTCTTTCCAAAACGTTGAATAGCAAAAACTGATTCCCGTTTACTTTTATAAATGGTGCCAAGAATAAGAAAGTCAGTAAAAAATAACTTACCCATTTTCTATAGGTATAAAACTTTCCACCGGGTTTTTTAGGATACACCCAAGATCGCTTTCCTTCTTCATTGATAGTTCCAATATTATCTCTAAATTGTTCGTTCCCGGGTGTTTCCATTACAACTATTAAAACTAACTTAACACGCTGCTTTATTCTTCATCCCAAAGTTCGCCCTGAGGATCTTTCGGCTTTTGCGGATAGGTTCCCTGGAGTGACAGTACATAACCGGCCACTTTTTCAATATCAACAGATTTCAATGTGGTCTTCCAGGCTACCATTCCTTTTCCTGATCTTCCCCCGTCATTGATGGTGGTGAATATGCTTTCCATATTTCCGCCAAGGATCCAATACTTATCGGTAAGGTTAGGGCCAATGCCTCCACCTCCGTCTTTTGCATGACAACTGGCACAGTTGAGATTGAAAATGGCTTTTCCTCTCTTTAGAGATGCTTCATCTGTTAAATATTGCGCTGTGGAGGCATCTACGATTTTTTCTTTGGTGTTACCTTTATGTTGGTCTAGCTTTCTCATTGCGTCCGCTACTTCTTTTCTATATTCGGTAGCTTGGCTATCTCCGCCAAAAATATGGTATTTTGCCAGGTAAACTACCCCAAATAGAATGGTAACATAGAACAAGTACAGCCACCATGGCGGAAGTGAATTATCTAATTCCTTAATTCCATCGTAATTGTGATCTAAGATGATTTCCTCCTCCTCTTCGATAGATTTGGTTTTAGCCCACCTTTTCAATAATGTTTTAAGCCACATATATTTATCGGTAGCTACCGAGCTGATTCCTTGTTTTTCGAGTTCCAGTTGCTCTACTTTTTCCAATGTAACCACGTTGAGGATCTCCTTCATAATGATCATCACAACAATTGCTATGATAATGATCCATACCAGAGGGTTTTCATAAATATCGAATGGATTTTCATAAGATGCTAAGGCTATATATAATGCATACAAAGCCGCAAATAAACACAGAGTGTATGCTATTGATTGAAAATATTTTTTCATGGGTTATAATTTTATCTGTTCGTCTAACGGCATGCTGCTCATCTTTTTGATATGCTCTTTCTTCGCTGTGAATACCCACCAAAAAAGAGCGGCAAAAAAGGTAAAAAAGATAAGTAGCGATATCAAAGGATACACTTCAATTCCAACAATAGTCTCTAAATGATTTTTTACAAATTTCAACATGGTATTATTTTTTTATACTTAGGCTATCTTCTGTATTTATGAGTTTGATATCAGTTCCTAATCGTTGTAAATAAGCAATCAACGACACAATTTCACGTTCTTTCAACGGTATATAATCACCTCCCAAATCTGCTTTCTCTTGTTCAAAAGAACTCGTGATATCCGGATCTTCATATAAATTCGCTACTATCTTTTGAGATTGTTCTGCCATATGCTTTTGAGCATTGGCAATATCTTCTTCCGTATATGGAACTCCAAGAGCTACCATGGCTTTCATTTTATCTTCAATATGAGATCGGTCATGCTTATCTCGGATCAACCATTGATAAGCCGGCATAATAGACCCCGGCGATGTACTCTGCGGATCGTACATATGATTGAAGTGCCAACTATCCGGATATTTCCCTCCGATTCTAAAAAGATCGGGGCCCGTTCGTTTACTTCCCCACAGGAAAGGATGATCGTATACATATTCTCCCGCTTTGGAATATTCGCCATAACGCTCAACCTCACTTCTAAATGGCCTGATCATTTGTGAATGGCAACTCACACACCCTTCTCTGATATAGAGATCTCTGCCTTCCAATTCTAAGGGAGTATAAGGTTTTACACTGGTGATAGTCGGGATATTAGAATCTACTAATAGGGTTGGAACAATTTGTACAATTCCTCCAATGAGAATAGCAATAGTTGCATAGATGGTCAACTTTACCGGCTTTCTTTCCAACCAGGTATGATATCCTTCCTTTTTTTGTCTTTTCTTAGGCACTTTCTTTAATGCCGGTGCTTCTGCCAATTCATCTGTAACTTTTGATCCTGAACGAACCGTCATGATTACATTGTAAAGCATTACCAATGACCCTATAATAAACAAGCTCCCCCCGTATTCTATGATAAAAACAAGTAAAAGTTGAGATATTATTTTTACTAATTTATGCAGCAAATTTAAAAGTATCTACATAGGGTGTTTGTCGTTTGACAACGGCAAACACTCTTGCTATTAATTTGTTTCTAATAATGTTAACGGTACTCATTTTACTTTTGCCTTGTTTTATTCTTTTATGATAGTATAATTTCATTTCTGGGTTATGTTGTATAGCAGAAATAGCGCACATATTAATAATTGCTTTCAATTTTTTATTAGCCAAATGAGAGACTTTTGTACGTCCTTTAATACTAGTTCCAGATTGGTAAGGAAAAGGAGCAACACCACAATAAGAGGCAAACTTTCTCCAGTTTTCAAATTTTGAAAAATTGTCAGTAAACACAATCATCATTATAGCAGTTTGCATTCCTATACCTTTAACACTAGTAACAAGTTTATAGGTTTCTTTTAACATTATATTTTGGTCAATAATAGCTTGCATTTGAGTATTAATCTTGTGTATTTGTTTGGTTAGTTCTGCAATCATTTTTTGTTGAACGTCAAAGATTATTTTATACTCTTTTGCTTTATAAATTCTTTTTTGTTCTTTCAAAGTAACTTTAAAACCAGCTCTTTGTTTGTTAAGTTTTGTCCTTAAAGATAAGAGACTTTTTAGTTGTAATATACTTCTTTTAGGTAGCTTACTGGGTTTAAGTTCTTCTTTTAATCGATACCCATATAGAGCAATGCGTTTGGCATCAATTTGGTCATCCTTTCCACGAGCAATACCAATAGATCTTTTAATTTCTAAACCAGAAGCTATGAAAAAAGATAATTTTTGTTCAGTTAAAGACACAGATAATAAATGAGAGTACATTCCTGTATGTTCAAATACAAACATGGTTTCTTCTTTAGAGAAAGACGAATTTTTAAAACTCCACTTTAGCATTAATTTAAATCCAGATTTACTGTTCTCAAACTGTTGAACAATTTGTTTAGAATAGATACAAACATCAATTAATAATTTACTGACATCGATTCCGATAATTTCATTTGTTTTCATAATTTTGTAATTAGATATTAATAATAGTTACTTAAACTAAGACCTTTAATAAGGGCAGAAACTGAAATTCTATATGGTTCTAAGTAACTTTTAAAAAGAACGGAGACTAATACGGGGGATGGCTCTAAAAAGCTAGCTGGCCGCTAAAGTTCACTCCGTTCTTTTGTGTTTTTGGTTATCAACAAAATAAGAGTTATTAACAAAGAAAAAAAGAAGCAAAAAAAGAAATTTCATCATAACTATTATGTTTTTATTTTAAGTAATTATTTCTATTTGCTAATCTAAAGAATGGCTCTCATCCAGTACATCGGGATAATCTCATTGACCGTTTCTAAAAAGTTTCCATATGTTAAAGTTCCATCCGGATTGAATTGTTTCCACATAGAAGCCTGTACAAATCCGGCCACATACATGGGTAAGGCATACATCACAATACCCAATGTTCCGATCCAAAAGTGGAAGTTTGCAAGGGCTCTTGAGAACAATTGTGTTTTAAACATTCTCGGAATCAGCCAATATAACATTCCGAAAGTCAGGAACCCATTCCAGGCCAAAGCCCCAACGTGTACATGGGCGATTACCCAATCGCTAAAGTGTGCAATAGCATTGACATTTTTTAAAGACAACATGGGGCCTTCAAAAGTAGCCATCCCATACCCGGTAATTGCCACAACCATAAATTTTAGAACCGGATCCGTTCTTACTTTATCCCATGCTCCGCGCAACGTTAATAACCCATTGATCATACCTCCCCAAGATGGAGCAATCAACATCACTGAAAAAGCAACTCCTAGATTCTGAGCCCAATCGGGTAAAGCCGAATACAATAAATGATGTGGCCCTGCCCAAATGTAAATGAAAATGAGTGACCAAAAATGTACAATGGATAATCGGTATGAGTATACAGGTCTGTTAGCAGCTTTGGGAACAAAATAATACATCAGTCCCAAAAAAGGTGTGGTCAGGAAAAAAGCCACGGCATTGTGTCCATACCACCACTGAACCAAAGCATCTTGAACTCCTGCATATACTGAATAGCTCTTTAAAAACCCTACAGGCAATTCCAGACTATTGAATATATGAAGTACTGCGACAGTAACAAAGGTTCCTAAGTAAAACCAAATTGCTACATATAAATGTCTTTGCCTTCGCTTTAAGATAGTCCAGATCATATTTACTCCAAAGGCTACCCAAACCAATGCAATGGCAATATCAATAGGCCACTCCAATTCAGCATATTCTTTAGATGTTGTGAACCCTAATGGTAGTGTAATGGCTGCAGCGACAATAATTAGCTGCCAACCCCAGAAATTGAAATTACTAAGAACATCACTCGCCATTCTTGTTTTTAAAAGCCGTTGCAACGAGTAGTAAACCCCCGCAAAGATGGCATTCCCAACAAATGCAAATATCACTGCGTTGGTATGTAAAGGCCTGATACGGCCAAAACTCAACCAAGCGATACCGTCTGTAATGTTAGGAAACAAAAACATAAATGCAAGCAATAACCCAACGGTAAATCCAACAGTTCCCCAGAGCATGGTTGCATAGATGAATTTTTTTACGATCTTGTTATCGTAATAAAATTGTTGTACTTCCATAATTAAATCGTTTAAACGTTGTTAGTTGATGAATTTTCCTTACTTTCTTCTACGATTTCATCGTCAAACAATATTCTGACAGAAGGCGTATACGAATCGTCATATTGACCACTCTTTACCGATAGGATAAATGCTACAAAAAATATTAAAGCAACTAATATACTTAGTGCAAGAAGTAGGTAAATTACGCTCATAAGTGCCTGATAAAATCAAGGTAAAATTACCTCGGGATCAGATTCTAAAAAATGACATTTATCATGTTTTGATTTTTTTTTGACATCCGGGGACTTTTTTGAAGGACAATGTTTATAGCTTCATTTCAAAAATGTAGTGAAGCGATCTGTTTTGAAGCGATTTTAAGCTGTAATAGATTCTCTAATACATCATCCGGGTTAATTTCC
The DNA here is from genome assembly GCA_014075215.1 of Flavobacteriaceae bacterium. Lineage (NCBI taxonomy): Bacteria > Pseudomonadati > Bacteroidota > Flavobacteriia > Flavobacteriales > Flavobacteriaceae > Flavobacteriaceae bacterium. The sequence goes on along the minus strand of CP046177.1, from coordinate 3,360,935 downwards.
TGCTGGTGAAATTTGTTGCTAAGGTTGTAAAAACAACAATGCTAATAGAACTCAAAGGCATTAAAATTGCAGCAATAACCGGTGATAATTGTCCGGTGACAGCAAAGTACAATCCTATCAAATTATAAATTAACGATACTAAAAATGCCAGCCTGATAATCTTGATGGAATGCTGAGCCAGTTGTAAGAATAAAGGTATTTTTTCAAAATTTTCTGCTGATAGTATTCCGTCACAAGCAGGGGAGAATACATTGATATCTTCTGAAATAGCAATTCCCACATCACTTTGAGCAAGGGCTCCAGAGTCATTTAATCCATCCCCAATCATCATGACTTTCAGGTTTTTATGTTGATTTTTTTGAATCAAAGCTAATTTCTGTTCTGGTTTTTGGTTGAAATACAACGTAGTTTTCTCCGGTAATATTGATTGGAGATATTGTTTTTCTCCTGAGTTATCTCCCGAAAGAATCGATAATTCATAATTTGGTTCTAATGAGATAAATACCTTTTTAACGCCTTTTCTGTACGTATTTTTTAAAACATACTTCCCTTTATAATGGCCATTAAAACTCAAGTGCACAGCCGTATCGTAATGGTGTTGAGCTTCTACAGCCCGGACAAATGATGCGGATCCTGCTTTGATAAAATCTCTTTCAACACAAGCTTGAACTCCTTTTCCCGCGAACTCCTGATAGTGTTTCAAAGTCAGTGGTTCGGGCTCTCGTATCTGATGGTAAATTTTACGACTTAGCGGATGATTCGAATTTCTCAGTAATGTGCCCAAAGCAGAAACTTGCCTATCGGTTAGTTCTTCCCCTTCGTAAATAATGTCACTTTCACTATTGCTGGTAATTGTTCCGGTTTTATCAAAAAAAACACTGTTAATTTTTGCCAGTTTTTCTATGACTTCCGTATTTTTTAAATAGAGTTTATGCTTACCAAAAATGCGCAATAGATTCCCTAATGTAAATGGTGCAGCCAAAGCAATGGCACAAGGGCAAGCAATGATGAGTACTGCAGTAAAAACGGACAGTGCTTTGCCGGTATCAAAATATAACCAGTATATAGTTGCTATGAGAGCAATGCCTATTACTGTAATTGTAAAGTATTTGCTAACACTATCTGTTAGTGATTGAAATGTTGAGATTTTATCTTTATTAAAAACGTCATTTGTCCAAAGTTGTGTCAAGTAGCTTTGAGATACTGATGTAAGTACTTCCATTTCAATGGCTTTTTCCAGTTGTTTTCCTCCGGCAAAGATGTTGTCCCCCGATTTTTTAATTACAGGTTTGGATTCGCCTGTAACAAAACTATAATCAATCTGTGTAGCAGCGCTTATTAATATTCCATCTACGGGAATAAGTTCTTGATTTCTGATCAGCAATCTATCTCCTTTCTCAATATCGTAGATTTCGATATTTTCTTCTTTCCTGTCCCTCATCCTGGTTACGGCAACAGGAAAATAAGAGGTATAATCGCGCTCAAAAGATAAAAAGCTATACGTTTTTTGCTGAAAAAATTTACCTAAAAGCAAAAAAAATACCAACCCTGTCAAGCTGTCAAAAAAGCCCGTTCCCAAATCAAAGATTACTTCTGCCGAACTTCGTACAAAGAGCACTGAAATTCCCAAAGCAATAGGAATATCAATATTCAACAATTTTGACCGCAGCCCTTTGTATGCGGAAACAAAATAGTCGCTTGCCGCATAAAACACAACGGGAAGCGAAAACAATAACATCAACCACCGAAACACATATTTGTACTTTTCCAGCCAATACTCCGAAACCTCAAAATATTCCGGAAAAGATAAGAACATAATGTTACCAAATGCAAACCCTGCAACTCCCAGTTTATAATAAATAGTTCTATTAACAGTATTTTTCTTTTGTACGGTATCTTCCAAGCTGATGTAGGGTTCATACCCGATAGCACTGAGTAAAATAACCAGATCTTTCAGAGAAGTCCGTTGATTATCGTAATGCACCCTAACTGTTTTTTTAGGGAAATTCACTTGAGAGGAAATAACTCCCTTATCTAATCGTTGTAGATTTTCCAAAACCCAAATACAGGAGCTGCAATGGATATGCGGAATGTATAAATTGACAATTTGAAAAGAATCGTCTTCAAATTCAATCAGTTTAGAAACAATACTCTCATTTGACAAATAATCAAATTTTCCTTTGAACTCTGAGGGTATGGCTCCGGGATTGTTTTCAAAATCGTAATAACAAGCCATGTTATTTTCTGACAGTAATTCGTAAACCGTTTTGCAACCCATGCAGCAAAACGGTTTGTTTTCTATCTGTATAAGCTTATCATCACACAGCGTACCACAATGAAAACAAGGTTGTGATTTCATAAATATTATTTGCTCTTTGCCTATGGCAAAATTCGAGCATTCTTTCATCAAAAAACATGATAATTGTCAGCTTTTTTTACTAATTTGGATTGCCAGTTTGAACAGGCTATGAGCAACAGATGTGAACAATGTATTATCCGTCAACTCAACTCATTGGGGAAACTATCTAAGGATGAGTTGATTCGTATTTCTACCTGTAAAACATCTCAATTTGTTAAAAAAGGAGATGTGCTTTTTGAGGAAGGCCAATATATCAATGGAATTTTTTGTATCAAAGAGGGTGTTTGTAAAGTAACTAAAATGAGTACAAACGGGAGAGATCAAGTTGTTAAACTGATTAAAAAAGGAGATCTGATAGGTGAACGTAGTCTGATTAGCGAAGAGGCTTCAAATCTAAAAGCCACAGCTATTAATGATATGGAGGTATGCTTTATTCCTAAAGAAGAGATTGTTAAATATTTGAAAAAGAACAACCAGTTTACTATGAGTGTTCTCAAGAGCCTGGCATTGTCTCTTAAAGAAGCTGATAATATGGTGGTAGACATGGCACAAAAAAATGTGAAGCAACGACTGGCTGAAGCTTTACTGCATTTGCAGGAAAATTTCAAAACAACTGACAACGAGCCTTTAAATATTCAGCTTTCCCGCGAAGATATTGCCAGTATTGTCGGAACCGCCACGGAATCTACAATTCGGTTGTTATCCGCCTTCAAAAAAGAAAAATTAATTGACCTCAAAGGAAAACAGATTTATATTTTGGATTCCAAATCGCTTCAACGAATTGCTGACGGGGTTTAAATAAATGAGACCTTTGCAAAATTGATTTGGCAAAAAAGTTCGACACCCGAAGAAAATTTTAAACCGGAATAACCTGTTGGTTTTGAGGATTTAAAATTTTCGAGAAGGAAGAAATTTGAAGCCAAATCAATTTCAATACAGAATATATCACTATTTTGCAAAGGTCTCAAATTTCTAAAAAGTATATTAGTAGCAGGGTGGCAGCCAGTTATAATAACTTGTGGTAAAATTTCTATTACTCAAAATGATCAACCTGCAACCTTTATATTTTTCATCAAGACATATCCGTCCGTTACATTTCCAACAAGACTATCCGCAAGATTAGCATCGGATACAATTCCGTCGTTTGAGTTATTGGTATCCGCATTTCCGTTATAGTTTGGAGAGGCATATACCGTATTGGAAATGGCTTCCGACCAGGAAACTTGGGTAATCAGCAGAGAAGTTCCGTTGCTACGTTTTATTTCTACATGAAGATGAGGTGTACGACCCGGATACCACCCCGGAAAAATACTTACAAATGTTGCATTTCCGTTAGCATCTGTTGTTTGCCTTCCCCGGAGAAAATTTTCACTGGTAAAATCGCCTTCTATCTGCCCGTCGTATTCTGAATAGTTGCCTTTTGCATCACAATGCCATATATCTACTAATGCCCCTTGTATCGGACTACAGTTGGCATTTGTATTTTGGATATTCAGTGTGATCATCAGGGCTACTCCACTGCGGTTGCCGACAATGTTTTCACGTATTAGTTGTGCCGGTGTCCTAATGGGGAATGGCCCTGCTGTTTCCGCAGGAGATACGGAACAATTAGGGTCAACAACACCCGTATTATTATCACCTATATTATTGTTGTCACTATTACAAGATGAAATAACAGATGGAATAGCAATGATACTACCTATTCCCAATACACCTTTTTTTAAAAATTTTTTTCTATCCATTTTTTTATTGGTTTTAGTTGGTAATTAAAATATTGGTTTAGGCATTTAACCACTAATATTTTTGATAGGACAAGGATTCGCCATTACCATTTTTACATACAAAACCATCTTTCCACTTAAGCTCGGAAAGATAAATTAAACAATCTTCTGAGGCCTTAAAACGATCTTGAAATTCAAATAAGGATAGGCTTTAAATCTTTGCTCTATAGTACCTGGACTTAATCCATTGAATTTACTATTTTTATTTATAGTTATAAAACGCCTAAGTCAATTAAAATATTAATAAAACTCCCTCATACTACTTCTTCCTCTTATAGCAAAAAGAAAATAGCAGGTAAAAAACTCATTATGGCATTAACAACGTATGTTTTTAGTATTTAGTATATATAGTTTGGAAGAAGTGATTAAAAAATCAAAATATCAAGAGATAGGTATTATACCAAAATGAATACTAAAATAGTCCAATCTCGCTATGAAAATTTCAAATTTCATCACTAAAAATACTCGGCGTAGCTAAGGTTATGCCTGTGTTTTTTAACTCGAACTTTAAAATTTTCCTCACACAATCTTTAGACCACTTCAGTATTCATTTTGGTATTGAACTCATTTAAACTTTTAGAGGTCAGTAGATAATTTCATAACTTGTATGTCAATAAAAATAGGGATTTTATGGAAATTTTCAAGGGTCAAAACCTTTTAGAGTTCGCTGAACGCTTTAAAACAGATGTAGATTGCAAAGCATATCTAGGTCAAATCAAGTGGAAAGAGGGTTATGTATGTCGTAAATGTGGTAATACCAGTTACCAAGTACGTAAGAACTTTTCAAGAACATGCAATAAATGTGGTGATACAGAAAGCCCAACGGCTAACACCATTTTTCACAGAGTGCGATTTGGTGTACGAAAAGCCTTTTTTATCTGTTTTGAAATGGCAACTACCACCAAGAGTTTATCAGCTACACAAATGGGTGTACGCTATGGTATTACAGAAAAGACAGCACGATTGTTTATGCTTAAAGTAAGAGAAGCTATGGCTTCTAGTGAAAATAACCCTATGGATGGTCATGTACAGGTTGATGAATTTGTGTTGGGTGGTTATGAGCAAAACAAGATAGGTCGTAGTTATGATGCTAAGAAAAAGAAGGCTATTACTGCTGTTGAGTTCACAGACCAGGGCAAAGTAAAGCGTATGTATGCTTTAAACATCAAAGATTTTTCTGCACAATCGTTGCAATATATGTTCATTAAGCATATTGATAGAAAGGCTCAAGTAATCACTCACAAATGGAAAGGCTACAGGCCTATTGCAAAAGCCTATAACATTACCCAGATTGATAGCGACAAAGGATTAAACTTTAAAGCCTTACATACGATGATTCATCAAATAAAATCATGGATTAGGACAACTTATTCTTGGGTAAGTGAGTTTAATCTAAACCGATACTTTAATGAGTTTTGTTTTAGAATTAATCGCTCGCAAAACAAAAACACAATATTCAATAACTTAATAACTAAAATGGTCATGAGTGATAAAATTTATCAAAGTGAAATTATATGTAACTAACTACTGATCTCTATAAACTTTTTCAATTTGCTGAAAAATTACTGTTTTCCGCTCTGTTTTTGTCTTTTTTTCCTTCCGTAGCGCTGCTATGCAACTCAAAAAATCCTTCAACAGCCCTAAAAACTTCTAATTTTCGCTTACATCCAAAAAGTTTAAATGAGTTCATTAAATAAAAAAACCCGTATCTTTAGTAAGAAGCGGGTTTTTTTGATATATGCGTATTGCCCTATTTGCGGTTTATTTTAAATTTATAATGCAAATATGTGTAAGCATCTCTGGGCACAATAGTAATCCACTTTTTGTATTTTAAATACCAGCCGAACCGGATAGATAAAATCCCTTTGGTTAAGTAAGAAGCAATGAAAGGATGTGTATTTAACACTACCTTTTTATTTTTAGGATTAGAGATGATTTTTTTCATCTCCGTTTCAATTTTATCAATTAAAACGATGGGTGCTTCAACTTCTCCGTTTTTGTTCGGATTAGGTTCAGTTGTTTTTATACTCAACTCAGGCCTTACTCGTTGACGTGTAATTTGTACTAAACCAAATCTACTTGGAGGTAATATTTTGTGTTTTGTTCTATCAAAAGACATTTGCTCTTTTAAATGAAGATACAACTTACTTCTATTTTCAGCTTTATGCATGTCTATAAAATCAATTACAATAATTCCTCCCATGTCGCGTAATTGCAATTGTCGTGCAATTTCGGTTGCAGCAATTAAATTTACTTCCAAAGCTGTTTCTTCCTGAGATCCTATTTTATTGGATCGATTTCCGCTATTTACATCGATAACATGCAAAGCTTCCGTATGTTCTATTACCAAATAGGCGCCTTTGCTCATAGAAACCGTTTTACCAAAAGATGTTTTTATTTGGCGTTCTATCCCATATCTTTCAAAAATAGGAATGGCAGACTTATGAAGTTTTACAATCTTTTCTTTTTCCGGATAAATTTCCCTTAAATACTGTTTAATTTCCAGGTTAAGGTCTTTATCATTGGTGATTATACTTGTAAAAGATTCATTCATTACATCTCTCAAAATCGAAGATGCTCTGTTTAATTCACTCAATATTTTTGTTGGCGTATTTGTATTAGGGATTCTTCTACACATCATTTTCCAACGTTCTAAAGAGTTCTGTAGGTCTTTATCCAATTCTGCTACTTTTTTGCCTTCGGCAACCGTTCTTAAAATAACACCAAACCCCTTGGGTTTAATGCTTTTTGCTAATCTTTTTAAGCGTTCTTTTTCATTAGTATTTTCAATTTTTTGAGATACTGATATTCTATTGGAAAAAGGTACTAATACCAAATATCTACCCGCGATTGAAAGCTCCGAACTTATTCTCGGCCCTTTGGTAGATATTGGTTCTTTTACAATTTGTACTAGTAAATTCTGGCCTGATTTTAGTACATCATTAATACCACCGTCTTTATCAATATCTTTTTCAAAACGGAAATTTTTTAAAGTGAATTCTTTATACTTACCTGTGCTTACTTTTTTAATGAATGCATTTAAAGATTGAACTTGCGCGCCTAAATCATGATAATGTAAGAATCCGTCTTTCGGATGACCTACATTTACAAAAGTAGCATTTAAGCCCGTTAACACTTTTCCTATTTTGGCTAAAAAAATATCCCCAACTGAAAATTTGTTATCGGTTGTTTCTCTATTTAATGCAATAAGTTTTCCATCTTTTAGCAGGGCAAAATCAATATCAGATGAATTAGATCGAATGATTAACGTTATTTTCATACTGAAATGGTTTTTATACTACACAGAACTGTGCAGATGGTTTAATATTGTCAGGTACTATACCGTGCGAGGTCTAACAACCTCAATGTCAATGAACGTCTAAACTAAATGTTAAGAGAAAAATGATCTTACTTTTTCTTATGCCTGTTTGCTCTAGCTCTTTTTTTGCGCTTGTGTGTAGAGATTTTTGCTCTCTTTCTTTTTTTACCACTTGGCATAATTATTCGTTTATGTTAAGGTCTTTATGGCCTTGATTATTGTTTTTTTACTTTACTGTTACCTTGTTTTTTACCCCTTCAGTAAACGTTTTTGATGGTTTAAAAGCCGGTATGTTGTGTGCAGGAATTTTAATAGTTGTATTTTTAGAGATATTTCTTCCTGTTTTTTCTGCTCTGGTTTTAATAATAAAACTACCAAAGCCTCTTAAATAAACATTCTCTCCATTTTCCAATGCATCTTTTACCTCGGTCATAAATGCTTCTACAATGGTTAATACATCTGTTTTTTCAATACCCGATTTATCAGAGATTTTCGATACAATATCCGCTTTCGTCATATTTCTTGTTTTTAGTTATTTATTTTCAAAAATGCGGAGGCAAATATATGATAATTAATCTATTTCGAAAAAAGTATCGGGGATAAATTACCAGTACAAAAAACACATTTTAATTTTAATCAAACAATAATGAACAGTTTAATGTAATATTGTAGTCCTTAAAAGTGATCATGATTTTTTCTAAAACAGTAATTCACTGGTACTTACAGAACGACAGAGATCTCCCGTGGCGTAAAACAAAAAACCCGTACTTTATTTGGTTATCGGAAATTATTCTACAACAAACCAGGGTAGCTCAGGGAATGCCATATTATGTAAAATTTGTACATTCTTTTCCTACTATCTTTCATCTTGCAAAAGCATCGGAAGCAACTGTTCTAAAACTGTGGCAAGGGCTCGGTTATTATTCTCGTGCCAGGAATTTGCACTTTGCCGCAAAACAAATTGTGCATGATTTGGATGGACATTTTCCTAATACATATAAAGAGATTTTGAAACTAAAAGGAGTAGGAGACTATACTGCTTCGGCAATTTCCTCTATATGTTTCAATGAACCTCATGCTGTTGTAGACGGAAATGTGTACAGAGTGTTGGCCAGATATTTTAATATTGATATTCCCATCAATTCACCTGAAGGCGTAAAAAAATTTAAAGGGTTAGCCCAAGAGTTAATTGATAAAAACCAACCCGGAGTATACAATCAAGCCATCATGGAATTTGGAGCTTTACATTGCAAACCTCAAAATCCGCTTTGCGAAACCTGTCCGTTTTCCTCAAGCTGTTTGGCACTTCAAAAAAAAGCATACACAAATTACCGGTTAAAGAGAAAAAGTTAAAAGTCAAAAAAAGATATTTTAATTATTTAGTTACTGTTACTGATGATGGAAAAACCATTTTAAAGGAAAGAAAAGGAAAAGGAATTTGGCAGGGACTATATCAATTCCCGCTTGTAGAATCAAAAAAAACAGTAGGTGAAAAATATATTTGCCAATCCGAAGAATTCTCAAAATTATTCCCAACCACATCATCAATAACATTGTTTAATGAAAAAGAAATTATTCACAAGCTCTCTCATCAGCATTTATACACTCGTTTTTGGATCATTGAGACTCCTGAAATGAGACATTCAACTATTTCCTGGAATTCAATAGAAGTATTTCCCGTACCTAAGCTAATATCAAATTTCATCAAATCATTTTCATCCGGGAGAGATTGATTTTTTTAGTATATTTGAGTATCTAATTTTTGTATGATAGCCGAAACAGTTAATGAGTTCGTTTACACTTTTTGAATTGAAACAAAAATTGATGGTTTTGTTTCCGTATGAAGGATTTTTTGTATTGCATAGTAGTATTACGGAGCAAAGAATTATAGCTGTATGGAAAAATACCTTCTGTTTTAGTTTAACGAATTCTTAAAATTTGGCACCAGAGTCTATATGTATTTTTCTGTTTTTTTCCGGTATAAATAATATGCTCGTTGTTAGTTTACTCGCTCTTACTATTCTTTTGGCGTGCTCTGCGTTAATCTCCGGAAGTGAAGTGTCTTTTTTTACACTCTCACAAACAGATTTGGATATATTATCTGAAAAATCCAAAGGAGAAAATGGTATTGTCCTACTCCTTGAAAAGCCCAGAAAATTACTAGCGACCATTTTAATAACCAATAATTTTATCAATATTCTTATTGTATTTTTATTTGCCTCAATCGGGGAAGTTGTTTTTAAGGATTTAAATTATTATTTAGATTTATATTTATTAAAAATTCATATTCGGTTTTTAATAGAAGTCGTACTTATTACGTTTTTGATTTTACTTTTCGGGGAAGTTTTACCAAAAATATATGCCTCTCGAAAAGCGCTATTTTTCTCTAATTTGATGCATAAACCTATCCGTTTTTTAAATATTATATTTACTCCATTTAGCTATCCTCTTATTCATTTTACTCAAATTATCGAAAAAAGATTCGGCTATAAAAGCAATTATTTTTCAGTGGAAACACTATCGCAAGCTCTGGAGCTGACCTCAGACGAATCTACGACAAAAGATGAGCAGAAAATATTACAAGGAATCGTAAACTTTGGAAGTACGGAGACGGTACAGATCATGAAACCGAGGATAGATATTTTTGCATTATCCGATGATGAACCTTATGAAGATGTGGTGAAAAAGATCCTTAAAAACGGCTATTCAAGAAACCCTGTTTACCACGAAAATATAGATACTATTGTTGGCGTTTTATATGCAAAAGATTTATTAGCTCACTTGAATAAAAAACAATTTAAATGGCAAAAGTTGTTACGAAAGCCTTTCTTTGTTCCGGAAAACAAAAAACTGGATGACTTGCTGAGTGAATTTCAAGAAAAGAAAAACCACTTAGCAATTGTAGTTGACGAGTATGGAGGAACAAGCGGAATTGTTACTCTTGAAGATGTTATTGAGGAAATTGTCGGCGATATTAATGATGAATTTGATACGGATGATTTGTCTTATTCTAAAATAAATAACCATACGTATGTTTTTGAAGGAAAAATAAGTATTAAAGATTTTTGCAAGGTTTTTGAAGGAGATGAAGCTATTTTTGAGGAAGAAAAAGGAGAATCGGAAACATTGGCTGGTTTTATTTTGGAAATATCGGGAAAATTTCCCCGCAAAGGAGACAAAATAAACTTCAACAATTATACGTTTACTATAGAGGTTTCAGATAGGAAACGAATTATTCAAATAAAAGCAGAAAGAAAAGTTGTATAGTTTGAAAGTTTCAGATTTAACGTATGAAAGTTCCAAGTTTAAAGTGTACTCAGCTCTTTTAAAACATTGGGGAACCGGTGTTGTTTTTTTGAAAACATTAAAAGTTAAAACAATCATATTCCTTTTTTCATCAATATTTTTTGCCTGCAAAAATGATGTACTGCCCAAACCTAAAGCATACTTGAGTTTAACGTATGCAAAAGCAGTGTATAAAAAACTAGCTGTAAAAAGACCCTATGTATTTTTAGTTTCTGATAAAGCTGTTATTAAAGATGAAGAGAATCATTGGCTTAAAATTATGTATCCGAAACTAAAAGCTTCCATAGATATAACATACAGGCCTGTAAAAGATAACTTAAAAGAGCTATTGATTGAATCTGAAAAGCTAGTCTATAAACATACGCTAAAAGCAGAGCAGATTATTCCTAAAGATTTTATAAACGAAGAAAAAAAAGTATATGGTAGCTTACATGAAATAACTGGTAATGCGGCATCTCAAATTCAATTTCATGTAACGGACAGTACTAAAAATTTCTTAAAAGGAGCATTGTATTTCTATGCAAAGCCCAACTACGATTCCGTATTACCGGCAGCAGCTTATATTAAAAAAGACATAATTAAACTGATAGAATCTTTGGGGTGGAATAGAAAAAAACCTACTTTTATACTTAATTAATAAATTAATTATTTAAACTTTTATCAAATGAATAAAAAATACCCCTCAATTATTGTTTGTTTGTTCTTCATTGCATTACAAACAGCATTTTCACAGATTGCGAAAAATGAACCTCAAAAGCCCTTTTATGTGGGAGTTCCCTCTAAAGTAGAAAAAGTTCCATCATTAGCTTCACGTATGAACTCTCTTATAAGACCTGACTTATCAAAAGAACACATCATAAAAGATGGTAGATCTTCAAAATACAATGTAGTTATTGGTAAAGGATCTACAGGTGATGATGCTTTGACTAAAAGTAAACACAGGTTGGCAGGAAGAATCCCTGCCAGAACCCCAGAATTAGTTTTTGAAACAGGCGCTTCTAGTTCTCAGCCTACGGATCCAGCCGGAGCAGTAGGGCCTAACCACTATATTTCTGTAATTAATACTGCATTTCAAATATTTGATAAAAGTGGAAACTCACTTACAAATGGGCTTGTATCTCCAAACCCTACGATATTCCCATCTGGCGGATGTTGTGATTTGACAGCTAGTTATGATAATAATGCAGATCGTTGGATACTCTCATTTTTAGGAGGAGGAGTACAGGTAGCAGTTTCAGACGGACCGGATCCGGTAAACGATGGTTGGACAGTTTATACTTATTCTGTGGTAACTGACTATCAAAAACTATCTGTCTGGAGAGATGGTTATTATATGACAGAGAATACAGGGAATGCCAATAAAGTTCACGTATTTGAAAGGTCTGCTATGATTGATGCAGCTAGTGCGGGAACAACTCCACAAATTGTTTCTTTTAATTTACCGGGACTAGTTACTAGTGGATTTCATAGCCCTCAAGTATTAAATATTAGTGGAGGGACATGGCCAACCTCGGGAAGTGCTACCGTGGTATATATGCAAGATGATGCGTGGACAGGAGTAACAGAAGATCATATTAAAATTTGGACCATAGATATGGATTGGACAGACACAAGTAACTCAACAGTATCAGCGGCACAGGTTTTAGGTGCAGCAGAAGGGGTCACTTCTTACATTGGTGTCTTTGACGGAGGAAGTTTTTCAAACCTTCAGCAACCTAATGGGGGATCATCAGTAGATGCCTTACAGGCGACAATTATGAATCAAGCACAGTATAGAAAGTTTGGGGCACACAATTCTGCAGTTTTTAACTTTGTTGCAGATGTTGATGGTAGTGCAACTGAACAAGCTGGTATTAGATGGTACGAATTAAGGCAAACTGCTGATGGGCAACCATGGACAGTTCATCAAGAAGGGACGTATACAGCTCCGGATAGTAGGCATGCATGGAATGCAAGTTTGATTATGGATGTTCAGGGAAATATCGGTATGGGATATACAGGAATGTCTAGTGCCAAAAGTACGGATTCTCAAGTGTTTGTAGGCTCTTATTATACGGGCCGTTTTGTAAACGATCCTCCAGGTACTATGACAGTTGCTGAAGGGACAATCTTAGCAGGAGATGGTGCCATTCCATCAACTCGGTATGGAGATTATAGTAAGATAGATGTTGACCCATCCAACGACAAGAAATTCTGGTTTGTAAATGAAGTAATGAATAATGGTAGAAAGAATGTTGCAGGAGTTTTCCAAATTGCACCAAATTTTAATAATGATATTGGGGTCATAAGTATTGATAATCCAATCTCAGGAGCTCTCTCGTCAAATGAAAGCATAACAGTAACTATTTTCAATTTTGGCGAAAGTACTGCTTCTAATTTCAATGTTACCTATCAGATAAACGGAGGTGCTCTAATAAGTGAAGCATATACCGGACAACCAATTCCTTCCGCAGGATCTGCTCAGTTTACTTTTTCAACTACGGCTAATATGTCTGTAGAAGGACAAACCTATAATATTATTGCCTCTGCAAACTATCAAAGTGATGAGGATAATACGAACGACTCTACCTCTGCATCAATTACCCATATTTTTTCAAATGATATAGGAGTTACAGCTATAAGTTCTCCGGTAAGTGGAGAAAATATAGGGAATGAGCAAATAACCGTAACCGTTGAAAATTTTGGGACTACTTCTCAGTCTAATTTTGATGTTTCATACTCAATTAATGGGGGTGTACCGGTAGTAGAACAAATAACCGGGCCTTTACTCCCTAATATGAGCATGGAATATGCGTTTACAAATTTAGGAGATTTTTCTGTAGATGGTTCCTATGTATTAAATGCGCAAACACAACTTCCATCTGATTCTGACGCTTCTAATAATTCAACTCAAGTAACTATTGAAAATACAGCATGTGACACGGTTATCAACGATACGGCAATTATTATTGATACTACGCCTAATTTTCAAATAGAATCAGTAATTACAATTACAGATAATGTTATTATCTCCGATATGAATGTTATCTTAAACATAAGGCATACTTATACTTCCGATTTAGATGTAAGATTGATTGCGCCGGATAATAGTACTGAGGTTGTTTTGTTTGAAAATGTTGGAAACTTTCAGGATAATTTCTTAAACACTGTATTAGATGATGATGCATCAACTCCTGTTGAAGATGGCTCACCTCCATTTAGTGGAACATTTAGCCCTCAAGGAAGCTTGTCAGATTTTAATGGAATGCAATCAGCAGGAGATTAGACATTGAGAATTTTAGATGAATTTAATAATGATGGAGGTGTATTATCAGATTGGTCATTGCAAATTTGTTCTACCCCTACTTTGTCTTTAGATGAAAATGATTTAGAGAGTGATGTTAAAATTTTGAATTTAGGAAATGACCTATTTGAGGTTGTAATAACTTCTGACATCTTATTCGAAGATCTAGATTTGAATGTATACAACATGTTGGGTCAAAACCTACTATGGAAAACGCTGAAGAAAGAATCGGGTAGTTATAGATACAAACTAAATATGTCGCATGCTTCTTCAGGAATTTACTTAATCAGGATTGGGAACAATTCTTCCGGAATCAGTAAGAGGATTGTTGTAGAATAATAATAAACAGAGAAAGCTAAACAAAAAAGAGAATTTAAAAATTCTCTTTTTTGTTTAGCTTTTAATGACTTCAATAAGCTGTATTGGAACAATTCCGTCGCATCTGTTTTTCATTCTAAGAGGAAAAAATTTAAAAAAAATACTTGTTTTTTTAGATGATGTAAAGTGAGAAAATTTTTTGTTTTCAATATTTATAGGATCATATTGTAATTTGGATTTATCTACAGTAATAACCCAGCGACAATCAGTTATATCTTTAAATTCGATTACACCTAGAATATAGCCTTCTTTTTTGTAGTCTTCTATTGATTTTTTAATTATAGGTTTTTGACTGTTACAAGATGTAATAATTGAGACTAAGAAGAATAATTTTAATAGAAATTTCATAATATGATATTTTTGATATCCAAAAAATACAATTTTTATTTTAAAATCTATGGAATTATAGTTAAATGGAAATGAACTCGTTTAAACTTTTTGAATTTGCTAAAAAATGGGTGTTTTTAGCTCTGTTCTTGTCTTTTTTTCCTTCCGTAGCGCTGCTATGCAACTCAAAAAAGCTTTCAACATATCTAAAAACTTCTAATGTTCGCTTAAACCCAAAAAATCTAAACGAGTTCAATAAAAAGTTATAAATCAACATATTAAGAAAAACTCATCTGGAGTGTAATCAAATTTTCGTCTGATACTTTTTAGCTTGTGCCTATTTTTTCTATCCAGACATGAAATTTTTCAAATATGCGATTATCAGCAACATCTTTTGAGTTTTCCGAATGCTCTTAAAGTTTGAAAGTATAAAAGTTGAAAGTTCTTAAGACAATTCCTTTAAAATACCAGAATAACTAACTGCATTATTTCATTTGTATTTTCCTGCTTTGCAACCACAAATAGAATTGTACTCCAAACAATAATGCCCCGGATAACAAATGAACTGCCTGTGTTCCTATTGGAAAATCTGCGTAGTACATTAAAACACCTGTAATCGTTTCCAGAAATAATAAAAGAAGTATCCAGTTAATTAATTCATAACCTAAACTTTTTACCTGATTTAAATAAAACAACCCTAAATTTACCCCTATGATAGCAATTGTAAAAGAACGATGGAAATAGAATTTAAAGTCGGGATTTAACAAACTATATTGCTTATTCTCAAAACCATATAATTTTACTTGTTCATCTATAAATTGCCTTACCTGGGTTCCTAATGCAATTTGAATCAGCGAGAATATAACAGAAACAATCAGCAACTTATTGAATAGCGAATGATATGGATATGTTTTTCCTTTTTCAGATACAATAAAAAGGATTTTTAAAACAAGGCCAACAATGATCAATCCAACCACCATATGAATGGTAATAATGGTTGGCGTAAGATGGGTATCTACTACTGTTTTGCCCAACCAAGCTTCAAAAAGCAATAAAATAAAAGCAATAAATGACAAAATGGTAATTTGCTTATTCTCTTTCCAAAACTTAACCGCACCCACAATTAAAAATAAGAATACGAACCCGGTTACTACACTTACCAAACGATTTATATATTCTGTCCAGGTATGAAATTTGTTGAATTTGGCATAGTTGTGTTTGGTATAAAGGGCCCAGTTCTTTGGATTAAATTCCGTGGTAGTGGTAAGGTTTTTTTCTGCAACGTATAAGGCTTTATCTTTAACTATAATGGCTCCTTTTTTATATGTCTTATTGGCTGTCCAGGTGATTTGCTCTTCCGATGTAGGCGGAATCAAATAACCAAAACATTTAGGCCAGTCCGGACACCCCATTCCGGAACCGGTCATTCGTACAATAGCACCGGCTATAAAAATTAAATATAAACTGATTAATGCAGCTTTTACAATGAAAGGAAAGCGGTCTTTCATGAAAAAAATTTCTACAAAGATACAACCAAAGCATAAAATAATAACTGCTTAGCACTATTATACCAGTTATTATTTGAAGTTACTGTAAAAAAAAATGATCGTTTTTTTCTTTATTAGAGTTAGAAAAATAAAGCGTAGCCTTAGTCCTACGGTTTCTTTTTATAGCGAACAAGAAAGGAAAAAAGAGCATTTTATTACGGTAATTTCAAGTGATAAATTATTATCTCTTTGTTACAAACCTATATAAATAAATGATTTGAATTTTGGACGTCTTTACAAATCGTATAGGGTAACATCCGCTTTTCCTAATCGTATATTCTTTAATATCTATTGCATTTTCCGAGCTGTATATAGTCATTTTTGATAGGGTTATCCGAAACACCCAGACTTTGCTAAATAGTATGTAAATAGAAGCGACCTGTTCCGTTAAAGGGTGAATATGATTGAACCCTTTTTTATTCTTTTAAAAAATGCTGTAATACCTCTGCAATTTTTCTATTATCGGACAGTTGCGGAATTTTATTCTGCCCTCCAAACTTATCTATGGATTTCATATATTTGTGGAATCCGTTTTTTTGTACTTTTCTAATAATCAAAGGTCTTAATATGTTCCCTTTAATTAAATCAAAATAATAAATATTTTGTTTTTGCATGGAAGCATCTATTTTCAATGCCAGTTCATTTAAATCTTCCGGTTCGTTTTCAAACTCGATAAACCATTCGTGGTACGGCAATCCCTTATCAGGGTTTACCTGAGGTGCTACCGTAAATTCACTTACCGTTATATTGGTATTTAAAATAGCATCATTGAGTGCTTTTTCTACTTCTTTTCCAATGACATGCTCTCCAAAAGCAGAAATAAAATGTTTTATTCTTCCTGTTACCTTAATTCTGTACGGATTTACGGATGTAAATTCTACGGTATCTCCTATATTATACCCCCAAAGCCCGGCATTGGTATTTAAAATGATTACATAGTTTACTCCTTTTTGAACATCTTTTAGAGAAATCCGTAGCGGGTTTTCATCAAAAAACACATTCGCAGAAATAAATTCATAAAAAATGCCACTATTCAATTGTAATAACATTCCCGGTGTTGTTTGTGAATCTTGATAGGCTATAAACCCTTCCGAAGCGGGGTATAACTCTATATAATCTATTTTTTTACCTATTAATGATTCGAATTTATTTTTATAGGGATCAAAATTAACGCCTCCGTAAATAAAGAAATTGAAATTCGGGAATAGCTCGGAAATCGTTTTTCCTGTTTTTGCAATCAGTTTTTCAAAATACATTTGCACCCAAGAGGGAATACCGCTAATGACTGACATGTCTTCATGAACCGTTTCTTCTACAATAGCGTTTACTTTTGTATCCCAATCTTCAATGCAATTGGTTTTCCAACGAGGTAGCCTGTTTTTTAACAAATAGGATGGAACATAGTGTGCAACTATTCCGCTAAGCCTTCCTAATTTTATACCATTTTTGTCCTTTAAAACCGGGCTACCCTGTAAGAAAATCATTTTACCGTTTACAAAGCTTGCATCCTTTTTTTCGGCAATATAAAACAGCAGTGCATTTCTGGCTGCTTTAATATGCGTAGGCATAGCATCTTTTGTAATCGGGATGTGTTTCACTCCGGAAGTAGTCCCCGATGTTTTTGCCAGATATAAAGGTTTCCCTTTCCACAATACATTAGATTCTCCGGCTACAACCCTATCTATATAGGGTTTTAACCCTTCATAGTCCTGTATTTTTACACGTTGCTTAAAATCGTCATACGATGTAATATTCTTAAAATCATGATCTTTTCCGAAAGCTGTGTTTTTTGCTTCGGAAATTAATTTTTTAAATACTTTTTCCTGGGTTTTATAGGGGGTCTTAGCCCATCTATATACTTTTTTTGTAACAAATTTAGCAAAGGGAATGGCAAGAGCAGATTTAAAACTCATTTAGTTGAAATCTATATAATTTAATGGGTTTACAGCATATCCACCACTCCACAACTCGAAGTGCAGGTGGGGTCCTGTTGTTAATTTTCCCGAAGATCCCACACTGGCAATTACTTCTCCGGATTTTACCAAATCTCCTTGCTGTTTTAGTAAGCTGCCATTGTGTTTGTAAACAGAAACATATTCGCTGCTATGCTTTACAATAATAACATAACCTGTTTCTGCCGTCCATTCTGAAAAAATAACGGTTCCGTCTGCAACAGCTTTTACCGGAGTTCCTGTTTTTGTAACAATGTCTACCGCAAAATGCTTGCTGTTTACATCAAAAGATTGTGACAGACTTCCTGTTATCGGTGCAAAAAATACAACACCGGCTTTGTTTTCTGTTTTATCCAAAAGAGGAAATCTGTCTTTACGTTCTACTTCTTCTCTGAATATGGAATCATCTTTTGTTGCATTTAACAGATTTTCATTTGTCGGCGTTCTTTTGAGCAAATGCTGCAGAGAGTCTATATTTTCTTCTCCTTGCACCTCTCCGGTAAAAACAGAGCGGATACCATTAAAATAATTCTCTAAGACGTCCAACTTATTTTGTAAAGAATCTGACTTGAAAATTAATTGTGCGGTTTTTCTTTTTAAATCCGTAGACGCATACCCCGGTATATATTCTTTAAGCGGGGTAAATGCAATAAGAATAATGGTGCATATAACTAACATTACGGAAAAAATCCCGCCCATTACAAAAACGTTTAATCTGGACAGTTTTAAAGAAAAACGCTCTTCAAAAGTATTCTCATTTAAGACGACTAACCTGTATTTATCCGTTAGTTTTCTCTTTAGTTTTCTTTTCTTTTTTTTAGTGTCGGCCACAAAATCATGTATTGATGAAACAAATATACAACGAAAAAAAAAGAGGACTATTTTCTATAAAAATTCATTTCGTCTATGTATTGCCAAACTTCTTTAGGCAACATAGGTCGTACATTTTTTTTTGCTTTAATACCATTTCTGATTAATGTAGAAGAAATTTCTATGATAGGGGCATCCACTTTATGAATCTTTGGATGGTTATCAAATGGTGTTTCGGTGGTTCCTTCTGAAATTCTGGGATAAACATATATATGGTAATGTTCTAAAATAGTTTCATAGTTTTTCCACCTATGAAAATTCTTTAGATTATCCTCTCCCATGATCAAACAAAAATGATGGGTTGGGTATTTTTCTGATATATGTGCCAGGGTATTAATGGTATAATTGGGTTCTGGTAACTTAAATTCTATGTTAGAAGGTCTCATTGAATGGTAATCTTCCGTAGCTAAATATACCAGTGTCAAACGATGATGATCTTTTAGTAGAGAGGTTTTTTTCTTGTGTGGATTATGAGGTGTTATCACCATCCAAATTTCATCTAAATCGGAATATTCCAATAGATGGTTGGCTATAATTAAATGCCCGACGTGAATGGGATTAAATGTTCCAAAATACAATCCAATTTTCATGAATCATGATTTTTTTAGAAAATTAGCAACTAATTTTTCGGCTTCTTTTAAGGCCGTTTCCAAATCGTCATTTTTAATAATATGGTCAAACTGTGGTGCTGTGGCCATTTCTATTGATGCTTTGGCTACTCTCATATTGATTTTTTCGTCGCTCTCTTCGCCTCTTGCTTTTAACCTTTTAATTAATTCATTAATATCCGGAGGTTTAATAAAAACGGCTAAGGTTTGCTCCGGAAATTTCTTTTTTATTCGCAGCCCTCCCGCTACATCTATATCAAAAATTACATGTTTTTTTTGTGTCCAGATGTTTTCTATTTCACTTTTCAGAGTACCGTAAAAGTTGTCGCGATATACCTCTTCCCATTCTAAAAACTCATGGTTCTTAATTTTTTTCAAAAATGTTTCTTTTGTCATAAAATAGTAATCCGTTCCATTCACTTCTTTCCTTCTTGGCCTTCTGGAAGTAGCGGAAATAGAAAAAGTCAGTTCAAATCTTTTTTGATTTAACAAATGACGAACTATAGTGGTTTTTCCTGATCCTGAAGGAGCTGAGAAAACAAAAAGCTTTCCTTTAAATTCACTCATACGGTTGTTATTTATGATCGAACTCATTTTGAATATACCTGATAATTACAAGTTTTTAAAATGTCATTGGCAAAATAGCAGAAAAATTGGATTTTATCTATATTTATTTGACCATTACTATACCTAATTGTGTTTTAGAGATACAACATATTAAATGATTGAAAAATTTAAAAAATGTCCTGATAATTCCTTTTAGGGGTCTAAACAGATATTCAATATATTTATAGTACATTTAAAATTTGCTCTTTTATTTTTTCCAATTCGTTTTTCATCTGTATCACGGATTTTTGAATAGACGCAAAATTGGCCTTAGAACCTATGGTATTGATTTCTCTCCCGATTTCCTGAACAATAAATCCTAATTTTTTACCATTGGATTCTTTGTCTTCCAATCCTTTCAAAAAGTAGTCCAGATGATTTGCTAATCGCGCTTTTTCTTCATTAATATCTAACCTTTCCAAATAGTATATAAGCTCCTGTTCAAAACGATTTTCATCTATTTCTAATGTTAGCTCTTTTAATGCTTTTCTTAACTTTTGTTTTACATGAAGAATTCTTTCGCTATCCAGACTCCCTATCGTTTTTAAGTGCTCTTCAATACGAACAATATATTTCTTAAAGTCTTGTTCTAATGAAGCGGCTTCATCGATTCGGTATTGAGTATTTTCTTTAATTGCAATGTCTATATGTTGATCTATTTTGTTCCATTCTTCTTCATCCAGTTCTTCTCTTTCTGTTTTTAGTACATCAGGCATACCAACAGCCATTTTCATCAATTCAATATCACCCGAATTATCTATTTGAACGATATTCTTCAATTGTCTCATATATTCCAGAACTACACCTTCATTTATTGTAGTAGAGGTTTCATCTCCGGTCATTTCCACATAAATAGAAAAATCTATTTTACCTCGTACCAAATTTGTTGCTAATTTTTTTCGAACCGATAACTCTTTTTCTTTGTAGAAAAAAGGAATTCTGACACTCAAATCTAATATCTTACTGTTTAAAGATCTTATTTCTACGATTACTTTTTTATTGGGTAATTGAAGTACGGATTTACCATACCCTGTCATAGATTGAATCATTTCATGTCATTTTAATCGCACAAGCAAAGATACATTTTAAAACAAGACCGCTTACGCTACTAGAATTAAGAATCAAGACCGTTATCAGAGCAAACGCACCGTAAAAAGTTTCTGAAAGTTAGATTTTATTCTTATTTTTCTATAGGGTTCTATATGTTAAAGAGCGGTTTAAATATTTGACATTCAATCAAATAATTGTTGTTTATGTGATTGATTATTTGTATATTATACTAGTAATCAATATTTTAACATCAATGTAAAACAACAATAAACTATTAACTATTTTCAGTCAAGTAGACGATCCTAGTCGTGATTTGAGGAAAGACACCATTTAAATGACATCCTCCTTATTGGTATTATTTCTGTGATTTGTGGAGGGGATTCGTGGAATGAAATGGAACAGTATGGTCTGGAAAAAGAAGATTTTCTCAAAACCTTTCTCAAACCAGATAAGGGTATCCCCTCTCACGACACTTTCAACAGAGTATTTTCTGCTATCAATCCGAAGCAATTTGAATATTGTTTTATAGATTGGGTTAAAGAACTTGCTAAGTTGAATGACAAAGAGGTCGTTGCAGTAGATGATAAAACCCTCAGAGGAGCAAAAAGTTATGGTAAGAAATCACCCTAGCATATTGTCAGCGCATGGTCTAGTGAACAAAATTTAGTTCCAAGTCAAGTAAAAACCAGTGAAAAGTCAAATGAAATTACTGCAATTCCAGAATTGCTAAAGGCACGCTGTTTAGAAAATACAGTAGTAACCATAGAGGCAATGGGTTGGCAAGAGAAGATAGCAAAGATAATCATCGATAAAAAAGCAGATTAGGTGTTAGCAGTAAAAGAAAATCAGAAACAATTATATCTAGACATTGAAGATGAGTTAGATTTGCTAAAGATTTAGAGACACATATGGATCAAGATGTAGACCATGGAAAAATTGAAACTAGAGTGTGTAGTATCATCACAGATTTTAAGCACATAGAAAATATTCATAAATGGAAACAGTTAAAATGTGTCATCAAAATAGAAAGTCTGAGAGAATTTAAAAATTCTGACAAACCTATAGAAAAAACAACACGCTATTATATCTCAAGCCTTGAGGCTAAAGCTGAAGACTTTCAAAAAGCGATTCGATCACATTAGAGTATAGAAAATAAATTACATTGGACTTTAGGATGTTCCTTTCTCAGAGGATGCTTCAAGAAAACGAACAGGAAATGCAGCTCAAAACTTTGCCATACTTGCCAAAATTGCACTAAACCTGCTTAAAAATGATAAATCGGTCAAGATCAGAGTGAAAGGAAAACGACTCAAAGCAGCTTGGAGTAATCGATACCTATTGAAAATACTCAAATTATGATGCGTTTGACCTCGCATAGGGATACTTTTTTTTAGTATTAAACTAAAATATTTTTTAGATTTGCAGTGCTGATCTATTTTAAGATGCTCAAGTGGCGGAATTGGTAGACGCGCTGGATTCAAAATCCAGTTTCTTCGGAAGTGTGGGTTCGATTCCCACCTTGAGTACATAAAGGAAAAGCTGAGATTTACGTCTCAGCTTTTTTATTTATGTGAAAGCATTGTGAAAACATTTGAGTTTTTCAAAACCTTTTTAAATATCTATACTAAGTAGATGATGCTATAGATATCGTTTTAAACTCTTAGTTTTTCATTTTTTATAGATTATCTATCCCTTACTCTTGATTATTAATTTTATAATCATCAATTGCGGTTATATCTTCAATGTTTAGTATTTCAATGACCTTAAATGAAAACACATCATCACAACTATAATAATCTTGTTTCTTTGTTTTTTTGGAAAAATACCCTGAAACTTCAAATTTTAATCTCTTTGTACCCCAAGCAGGAAAGAATAATTCATTATTCTCTTTACTATTCAAACGATCAGAAAACTCAATATTAACTATGCTACTCTTTTCTATAAAGTTACCCTCCAATATCTTATAGTGAATATTATCTTCTTCACAATCGTTTAACTCATTAATGATAGTTATAGTAACTTTGTCTTTTTCGTATTGATAACATCCTACTGTAAAAAACAGTATAAAAATAAAATACATTGCAAATCTTTTATTTGTTGTAAAATGTTCTTTAATCATTTCCAAAGTCGTAAAATGGTAAGTTCTTTTTTGCTGCATTGTTGTTTATTTTTTTAATATTTTCTAATTTATAAATATCTTTATCTTTAGTAAACTCTCTTAAATCTGTAGTACCATAATATTTTTTTGCTAAACTTCTTAATTTTTTAATATTAGACTCTTTAAGGTATTTACCGTCTTTTAACTCATTTGTAGTAAATAAAGTCTTGACCTCATTAAAAAACTCTTCAAGAAAATCACCCATGTTATCATGGGTTCCTATTGAACTACCAAAGATAACTCCTAACTCGTTAGAAAACAAGTCTTCAGGAGAAAAAGCACTTGTTCTTCCTTTAGGATTTTCATTTTCGAGTTGATTATATTCCTCATTAATATAAGCCATTCTAACAGCAAAATCAGGATACGATTTAGCCAATTCTGCCATTTTAAAGAAGTGAGCAACATCTAAAGGTAATCCAACATCCAGATATTTCCCAAACGCTTTATTATAACTAAATTTCTCATTTTTTCCTACCTTATTGATGATTTGTTCTGTTGCTCGAAAATCATGATCAAATACTCTAATTTTGGCATCATTTACAGGCTCTACATGAGTAGTCCATTTTCCATAAAAAGATTTTCGATACTTAATAGCCTCTACTTCCCATAGACGGAAATACTGCATAAATTTACTAAGTTTAGTAGTTTTATCTCCTCTAACATATCTCCCATCTGGATCTGTATAATTAATGAGATTGTTTAAAACATATGTGTATGGACTCATTGTGTAATAATTACTAGCTAACGGGTCTATATTTATCCACCTTCCTATGGATGGATCATAATTACGAGCACCATAATCAAACCAATCCAGCCCTAACTCATCTTGTAATTCTTTTCCGTTATAGAGTTTTTTCTGAGCAAAACTATTCCCATTGCTTGTAACGATATTATTATACTCTTTATGTTTCAAGCCAAAAGGATAGTAGTCAGTTTACATTTTTTTGAGTTTTTGCTAATTTTTAAAACCTTTCTACTGATTTTATTATCGTATTTTCAAAGAACGTATGTTTTTTATGCGAATCTTCATTTTGGAATTACTATCCCCAAAAATAAATCTTCAAATGTACTTCAAGATATTTTTGACTTCTTGAAAAGCAAATTGTTTTCCTACTTAATCTTTATTGATTACACTTAATTATGCCACTAATTTAAAAATTCGTATCTTAATATAAAGTTTAGAATTATGAATTTACTACATTTTATTGAACAATTTCCAGATGAGTTTTCCTGTAAATCACATATGAAGTTGGCTCGTTCAAAAGAAGGAGTCATTTGCAAAAAATGTCAATCAAAAAAGCACTATTGGTTAAAGTCTAAATGGATGTGGCAATGTTCTTATTGTGGTTTTAGAACTACTCTACGCAGCGGTACTATGATGGAGAACTCCAATTTACCTATTCGTACTTGGTATCTCGCTATGGCATTTATGACTTTTAGTAAAAAAGGTATTTCTGCTGCCGAATTACAACGTCAGCTCAACCATACACGTTATACCACTATATGGTCTCTTATGCACAGAATACGTTCGGCTATGGGAAAACGAGATAATTTATACGACCTTGAAGATATGATTGAGTTTGATCAAGCTTACTTTACTGTGGCAACAAAAGAATCCGACAGACAAAAGCTTAAAATAGGCAGAGGCAGTCAAAAACAATCTAACGTAGCGGTAATGGCAGAGTCTGTACCTTTAGAAGATTTAAAGACTGGGAAACAATCCAAACAATGTCGTTATTTTAAAATGAAAGTTTTGGATACTCATAAAAAAGAAGAAGTCAACACGCTTATTGATAGTAATTTTGATGATACATGCATTGTTTTTAGCGACAAAAGCACGTCTTATGTAGACATAGGTGATTATGTGGAAGTACACATTACTGAAAAATCAAATAAAGAAACCACTATTACCACACTAAAATCGGTGCATATAGCCATAAGTAATGCAAAACGCACTCTGTTAGGTATTTACCATAAAATTAAAGGAAAATATTTGCAGAATTATCTTGACGAGTTCTGCTATAAACTCAACAGACGCTATTTCGCTGAAAGACTATTTGATAGACTGGTAGTAGCTGTCACTCATCAATACTAGTATAAAAGTGGGTAATCAATTAATCTTTTAATATGAGTTCGTAAATTCAAATTCATTCTCTCAATTCTGTTCGTACAATATTGAAATCATTTATGAATTTCTTTCGGAATTAAGCTCGGATAAATATTTAATCGATCTGTATAAATTCTATTTGGTTGGAGTAGGAGAACTTTATCAATCAAAGGTCTTATTGTTTCCTTTGATTTCCTCCCAACATAGAAGGAAATGATACTTTTGGTTTCTCTTTCTAAAGCATAAGTAAGACAAGTAACATTACTTTTGTTTCCTATATAACTCCTCATCTCATCTACTTCAAATTTACACCCAAACTTATTAAAATATGGGGCTCTAATCTTTCTACTGATTTTTAACATTCTAGATTGAACAGTATCTTTAGAAATTTTCAATATTCTTGAAATTCCTCTAACACTACAGCTTTCTTTAAGTAAGCTTATAATAAAATCATTTGTATCTGATTTATATGCATTATAAATATACTTTTCTTGAAAGTAATTCTTACAGTCTTTACAGTAAAAACGTTGCCTATTGTTTCGTAATCCCTTCTTTATAGAATTAGAAGAATCACAATTTGTACAATTCATAGCTCTTTTAAACGCCAATTTAGGGCACAAAGCGGAAACAAATGTAGATTTTATAACCTTTAACGGGTTTTTAATATTTCAAAGAACATATATAAGCCTCTTCATTGAGGCTTATATTTTTATAATTTGCTGATTATCAACATTCAGTTTTAACCATTTTCTAAAAGCGCCAGTTTAGGACACTACCCTTTTTTCGAGTGAACGTTTTCAGTTTCTTTACATCATAGTTCAGTTTGTTATTTTTTTATTGAATTAACAATTTTTACTGATATGGATTTCCATTCATCTAAGTCACCCTTCTTACAATTAAACGTACCTAGTAATAACTTACCATCAAGTACCGTTATAAACATTTTATTGTAAATTTCAGTATCTATTGCTTTTGATATAAATTCAACGGTAACATAATTAGAATTATTTATCTGAGTCTCCGATGTATTAATTATCGAAACACCTTTTGTTCCAGACAATTGTGCTTTTATAGCTTCTTTAACTTGTGGAAGTTCACTTTCTTTTAGTGCATTAGGTGTATGGTTAAAAGCGACATTAACACTTCCGATAGCATTGGTATAAACCTCGTTGGGTCTATTTCCAACATTAGGATATTTCACTAAAAGAGTAGCATTATCCATTAAAGTGAAACTTGAAGGCAAAAGCAAACTCAATTTTCCATTTAATACTTTACGTTCTTTTAGTTCTGTATCGAATGACATCAATACAATTGATAAACAAATTATAGTCAAAAATCTGTTATTTTTGATTAAGCCTGTCAATTTCTTCATTTGTATAGTTATAATGTTTACGGTTTTCAAATGCCACTTTACCAATGCCTAAGCATGGTGTCATATCTCCATCAAATATTTTTGTACTTCCCCAAAAATCAAGCCATTTTAGGTTGCTCAAATCTTTAATGGGCAATAATGATTTTATTTCTTTACAATCATTTATTCCTAATTTTTCAAGACGAGATAAATGGCTTAAATAAGCTAAATCATCTAATTTAGTACAACTTTCAATCTCTAGAGTTCTTAGGTTATTTCTCAAGCTTTCTAATCCTTTTAAAGAGGCTAATTTTCTCAAACGAGAAAGTTCAATTTTTTCAATGTCTAGCATTTCCATTCCTTCTAAATTCTCTATAGAAGAGTTATTAATTAAAAGTTCTTTAAGGTTGATGAGATTACTTATTCCCTCTAGATTCTTTACTTTATATTTTCTTAAATATAACCTTTTAATTGTTATGCAATTAAAAAGATTCTTCATTTTTGGATTCCAGTCAATAGAGCAGTTTTCAAGGTTTTTGAAGTAGCTAAAATCTAGTATTTGAGAAGCTCTTTTTGCTGTAACATTTAAATTTAAGACTCTTAAATTCTCCAAATAATGTAATCCCTCTAACTCAAAATTATCTTCATAACAAAATAGATGAACTATTTCAATAAAAGGGCAACTTTCCAACCATTTTATATCGTTAAGATTATATCCCTCATAAGTCTTAATAACGATATTCTTTATATCATTTTTATGAATAGTTTCTATATATCCTGCTATATCGTCTGATGTAACGGTTACATAATTATTTCCAAACGTATCATCTGATTGTATCTTGAATTTATTTTTAATTCCAAACATGATATTTTTATTAATTCATTTTAAATTCTTTACCTCTGGTAACATTTCTAGACATTTCTCCAGATCGTTTAGAGCCTATTGGATTTCTTTTGTTTAATAGATTGTCTATACCGCTAGCATCATTAATTTTTCTTTGTTCAAAAACTTCTCTACTAACTTTATTCCCTTTGACTTCAGTAACTTTTACATCGACAATTTCATCAGACTTAAATTTAGCAGATTTATTATGTTGCTTCAATCTTTTTCCAATATCCTTAGATTGCCCTATATATTTTTTACCACTCTTTGTAGTAATTTCATAAACACCTGAAACACCTTTTACTTTTTCAATAAGTTTTGCCAGTTTCTTGCTATATTTATAAATCTTACCTAAGTCTCCTACTACAGGTATTATAGCTAATGCACTTATGGCTGCATTTTCATAGTCTCCATTGTATAAATAAATCCCAGCATTTACTGCATCTGCAACTTCTCCAATTACAGGAATAGCACCTATTAAATCTAATCCTCCCTGCACCCAACTTAGCCATCCACTATCATTTGAAGATTCATTTTTTGTAACTTTGGCTACAATAACAACTTCATCTAAAGTACCTCCGTCTACATCATCAGGTTCAGGGTCTGGAGTAGTATCTCCAAGAACACCATCTCCAGTTAAAGCATCATTAACCATCATTCCGTCAGGATCTATATATCGTATAGGATTGTTCGTCGTATAGTTATATGGACTCCAACTTTCATACATATCAGCTAGTGGGTCTTGTGTAGTCCAACGTGCAATCGCTGGATCATACCTTCTAGCACCATAATCGTACCAACCAAGATTTAACTCTTCTTCTAATTCTTTATTATTATACTTCCAAGCGTTAGCAACCGAATTTCCATTTGAAGAAACCACATTATTATACCCTTTATGTTTCAATCCAAAGGGATATAACTTTATGCGTTTTTTTTAATAAAAGCCCATTTTTTATCGCTTATACCTGACAAAAACAGATTTTTTTAAGAACGTCCTCACTTCATGACCATTGTAAATATATGATTTTATGATTAAATCCGCACTCCAAAAACCCAGTATTTTCGTTCCTCAAAACCCCTGTGTTTTTTCCGTTTCCTTTCCCTCGATATTTGTACATAATTGGCATTATAATACAAATTCAGGAGTTTACTATTTGATCGGTTCTTCGCTTGTAAGTTATAATGTAAATTATGTAAAATACTCCAGGCTCATAGCTACCTGAGCGCACAGTGGAACTAAGATTGATGATAATAGCTTTGATTTTTAAGTAAAAAAGTCGTATTTTAGCTACGACGTCTTAGAGGACTAAAATCGTTTGCTAAGTAAGAAGTTATCTTTTAATTAGGTAGCTTCTTTTTTTATGCTCTTTGTGAAGACTAGCACCCTTCGGTTGCTTCATTTTAATACTTGTCGATTTTTCCCCTGGCTTTTTTCCACCTCTAAAAAATCGCCAATTATTAAAACGGTTTACCTCCGTTTTAAAAAGATGAGGATTTATAGAAAGGGTTATAGCAGGGAGATAAATCGTCAGCTTTTTAAAACCGACAAGCGATAGTGCGTTCAGCATCGGAACTACATCGTTTATGGTAAGTTCTTCCCTCTGTGATATCTCAAGTGTTTTCCGTACTGATTTTAAAAACTGTAAACTCATTTTAGGATTGATTCCGGGTTGTAAATCTATTTTAGGATTTAGCTAAAAAAACGGTCAACTCATTTCAGGATAATAGCCCACTATGTATTTCCCTTTTTTTGATTTAACCGTACTGTTTATAGAGGCCAACGCCGATTGAGTGTTCTGCGTTGTACGCAAAACCAGCGCAGCGAAAGCGCAGCGCCAAAGCCGACGTGGACACATTGTCTGCGAACGATTAAGTGAGCAGCGTGGACGCGCCACAAGCATTTTTTTTCTCCTTATTATAAAAATAATAAATCGATTAAAAAAAAATGCGCAGTAGGCTTTGGCACCAGCGGCTGCGCCCGATAAGCAGCGGTGGATTTTTGTAGGCGACCCATAGGAGCCGTCAGCAAAAATACAGAGGAGCTGCGAGTGAGCGGAGCAGAAGCAGGGAGGCAGCAGCTTTTTTTTGGACAAAAACGGCTGTAAGCCGATGTATTTTTTTTTGGCCAAAAAAAAGTGCTGCACAGAGGGGCGTAGCGAAC
Organism: Flavobacteriaceae bacterium; assembly: GCA_014075215.1. NCBI lineage: Bacteria > Pseudomonadati > Bacteroidota > Flavobacteriia > Flavobacteriales > Flavobacteriaceae > Flavobacteriaceae bacterium. The sequence goes on along the minus strand of CP046177.1, from coordinate 3,330,889 downwards.
ACCTTATAACCGCCCTTAATTGGTTTTTTAGCAAGCGAGGACGAAGGACGAGCGAAGCTTTATTGTATGGGATGAAAGTTATTTACAACTTCGTGTAAAGATTCTAAATCATCCTGTAGATACCGTTCTGTAGAAGATATATAACGATGTCCTGCCATGACTTGCACTTGTCTTAGATTGTATTGTTTTAACCAATGGGTAATCACAGAAGCTCGTATTTGATTTGAACTATTTACTTTGTTGTTTGTCTTCTTTAACTTCTTTAAAATGTGATAGATTGTATTTCCTAATCGTTTGTTGTTTGGTATAAAAACTCTTTCGCTAACAATGTGTTTTTTATCAATGATTTCTTCTCGGACTTCTTTTATATATTCTAAAAATTGGATGACTTGCCACGATTTTAATTCTAAAGTTCTGCTGTTACTTTTTGCGCCACTTTTTATATAAATCTTTCCTTTGTAAAGTTGTAAATCTTCGATTTCTAAATGTATAAGTTCTGTTGTGTTTAATCCTTGATAAACCATCAATCCAACAATCATTTTATTTCTTTTTGCTGTTAATCTGTGGTAAGGATCGGTGATGTTTTCTGTTTGATATGAATAATACAAATCTTCTAATTCGTCGGCTTCTAATAAATTGTGATTCACTACTTTTTTAACTCCTTTGATTGTGGTTGTTTCTATAGGATTGTCTGTTCTATAACATTCACTTACTAAATAATTCAAGTAATTTTTTACAATGCCTAAGGCATGATTTACAGTTCTTTTATTGGTGTATTTTCTTTGTAAATGTTTTAGATATTTCATGCAGTTTTCATACTCAATAACTTCTGCAGATGTATCATTTTTCTTGCACCAAGTGATAAATTTATCAATCTGATTTGAGTAGCTTTTAATGGTTGTTGTACTGTAATTTTCTTTCTCTAAATATTCTTTATACTGTTTCATCTTTTATCATTTTTAATAAATGAACATAAATCTGTGTGGATTCTAAAGAACTGTGGCCTAAAAAGGTTTTGATGCTTTCTAGTTTTACTTCTTGTTGTAATAAATGGGTTGCAATGCTATGTCTTAATGTGTGAAGTGTAATTCTTTTTTCTACAATCTCTTTGTTATTACTTGCTTGTACAATCTTCTGTAACCGGTTCGCTAAACTCATTCCGCCCATTCTTTTGCCTTGCTTACTGACAAATAAGCTTTCGGTGTTCTTTGGGTTAAATAAATCTCTGGATTCATACATATAGTCTTCCAGTATTTCTGCATTCTTTCGATTGATGGGTACAAAACGTTCTTTATAATTCTTTCCTTTTCTTATTAGTATTCTTTCTTTATCAAAAAAAATATCGCTAATATCTAAATGAACAGCTTCATTTCGACGTAATCCACAACTGTAAAATATCACAAGAATTACTTTATCTCTTAACCGATAATGGTCGTACTGGTGGCTATACTTAGTAGCATTGAATAATGCCTTGATTTCTGATTGCGTTAATATATTTGTCTTTTCTTCTGTGGGGTTTCTCTCTGATTTTAGATGTATATTAATTCCTTTATGATTGTGATTTTGTAGATATTCTCTAAACTTCTTTAAGGCTTGTTGGTGTTTGTTTAGATAGCTTTTACTCAATCCTCCGCTTCTTCTTTCATTAACTCTTTGCTGTAAATAATTGTAATAATCTTTTACAGTTTGGGTTGTGATGTAACTAATATTTCTAATATGATTTTGTTCTAGGTAATAGAAAAATTCTTGTAGATGATTTGGCAAGTAATAGACTGTACTTTCTGCATAGCCTAAGATATCTAACCACTCTTTATAATTGGTAACAAATATTTTATAACTCTCATTGTATAGCTTTAATTTTTTCATGTGCTTGACCTTTTTTGAAGTTTGGTTGCGAAGTAGATATAACAAATTGTGTATGTAATACTTAACTTCGCCATTCTGTTGTGGCGAACCTATGGCGTAGTGGCGAGGTTTATCTGTTCGATACAGTTATTTAGTGACTTTGTTACCAGGTCTTTGAGTTCACTATATTCTTTCATGTCAACAATTTCAAAATGATATAACTGTCCTTTTTCACCTTGTACTTTCTTGATGTAATTCTCTAAGAGTAATTGTTTATGATAACGTCTTAATGTGGTTTCTTTTACTCGTAAGTTTCTACGGATTTCGGAACTTGTAAACTTGATTTGATTCTTCTCTTTAAGATACAATTTCAACTTCTCTAAATGATTTCTAACTGCTCCTGTAAGTGTATCTGATTTTCTAAGTAAAACATCAATAATTAATTCATTGGCTTCTTTGATATCTTCGATTTCTGTCTCGATATAAACTTCTCCAGTTTCCTTATTTACTTTTTGTTCTCTTTGATACTGATGATAAAATGTGATGGCATTTATAAATTGCAAATAGTGACTGTTTGTACGTCGAGGTTTAAACACTGACAATGGAAGAGATAAGTGTTCTGCATAGGGATTAATTACTTTGATGGGTTTTAATATTCTTTGTACGTTTTGTAAAACTTCTCTAGCTTTTATTTGTTCTGTCTCATCTATTTTTCCTGCAATAACCAGTCGTTGATAATCCATGATACGTTTGTCTTGTTCTGAGCTTTCATCTATATAGAGTAAAAAACTACGATTGGCATTGTCTTCATAAATACTTTCTTGTGTGGTAGCTCCTGCAATACAAACAGGTCCTTGTACTTCTAAGGGAATGGTTTTACTTACTCCGTTTTTATCTTTATGGACTACTCTTTTTTTTATCCACTTTTTACTGGCAAATTCTCGAATGGTGTATAATACTTTTTGTACGCCGTCTAAATCTTCTATCAAAATAATTCTATGAGAGAGTTCTGTTTTTGCAAAGTAGTATAAGGCATTGGCAGAGAGTGTAGTGACTTCGAGTATATCTTCTTGTGGTATGAGTTCTCCAACTTTAGATTGCAAATGTGTTTTTCCAACTCCGCTACTTCCCAAACTTATACAATGAAGTGGATTGTTTGTTTTACGAGAAGTAAATAATAAGTACATCAGAAGTCTATTTGTTTCTTCTCCAATCACGCCGCTTGTTCCAATGTACTTATTAGTTCTCTCTAGCAAATTCTCCCTTTCTAAAAAGGCAATGGCTTCTTTTTCTTCACTAGCAGTTAATTCTTTTATAAATGGTTTGTTTGATTCTGTTTCTTTTTGTAGTAGTAAAAAACGATAGTTCTCTAGCTCGTGCGTAAGTTCTTGTAAAACTTTGCGGACGACACTCGTCCCAATCTCTAAACGTTCTGCTATTCTTCTGACAAACTTTTCTACTTGGTTATCGTTGTATAAATCAATACTATGTCTTAGAATGCTATGGGCTGAGCTTGTCGAAGCGTTATTTGATTTCAGCTTTTGAACCGATAACGTTACTCGTAAACTTTCTAATTTATTAGTTCTTAATCCGCCTAGAATATGAATTTCTAAATGATTTGTCTTGTACTGATAATTATTTGGGTTTTCTGTATCTAAAATGTTCATATTTGGATACTCTTTTAAATTGTTTATAAATCTAAGGTATCCATAAATGAATAATAAATCAATATCCATATCTGGATACCACACTAAAACCCCTTATTTTTATACAGAAATACACACAAACTTTTTTTAAATTTCTTTTTTATGAACTCAAATCTTACTGATTTTATCCAAAATCTAAAGCATTATAGAACTCAAAAACAGCTCACTCAAAAGCAATTGGCTACTCATTTAAGGATAGGGCTAGGTAATATTGCACGTTATGAAAGAGGAGAAGTAGTACCAAAGCTTGATGTAGCGATTGCATTGGCTCAAAAATTAGAGGTAAGCCTAGACATTCTTTGCGGACTTTACAAGCAAAATGATACCGAACTCAATGAGCTTTTACAAAAAGCACAGAACTTACCCACAGAGGATAGAACCCTGCTAAAAGCCATTATTAAAAAGTTTGTATAAAAGAAAACCACAAACATTTTTACAATGTCTGTAGTTTTGTATAATTATTTCTTACTCTTACCCGCCACTAGAAAAATTCTAGCGGTAGCCAGTACGTGACATACTAGCACCATCCTGGGGTCTCGTAGGTAGCACTGAACTCCCTTATAAGGGACAGCTTATTGTAGAAACATCTCGTAGATAGCACTGTAACTTTTTTAAAGTAAGTATAGGTTTCATAGATTTTCTTTTTCATAATTTTTTTTAGCTTTTAAAAAACCACACCTATTGCTAAGTGTGGCTTCTAATTATTTAATAGTACTTAATTTTTGTAAGCACCCTTTTGGGACATCACCCATTTCCGCGCCATCGAATTATTCCGGCTCTACTAACTCTATTTCTTTAAAAAAACCATCGTATTGTTCAAAAGAAAAACGCTTTATATCTTCCACCTTTCCTTCTTTATTAAAAGATATTTTACAAACATTTATATCTAATCCTCCTATTAAAGCAGTTTCATGTCCTTTTTGTAGGCTTTTAATTTTCTTTATATTCCATTCTTTTAGTAACTTTTTTGCCCCTTTACTTATGTAAACTTCATTTGAAAATTGATATAATTTTTTATTATCATCAACATAACTAACACCAGTAGTTTTATTCCAAATAGAAGTATAAGTTTCTCCTGTTTCTAAGTCATATCCCTCAAGAATATATAAAGTATCATCTAAAGAAATGAAATCTAATTTGCCTTCTTTGGCTAATTTCTTACGAAAAGAATATGCCAATTTCTCACTCTTTTTTACTTCTTCATTTTTATGAAACTCAATATTTTCTGTATAAATATTTTTTAAAATACTTTCTGTTTGTTTTTGAGCAGTGCATGAAAAAAATATTAATAGAAAAGTTAATAATATATTTGATGTTTTCATTTTAATTTGATTTAAATGTTCCTCTGTTTATTTGTGTCGCTTGCACTTTCTTTGGCTTTACTGTCATAACTTTTGAAACCAAGTTTTTGAGCATTTTATTAATAACGGTTCCTGAAATTTTGGTTTTAGAACTTTTAGTGGGAGAATAATACGCTCTCAAAGGTAAACCATTCTCTCCTCTTATTAAGTTCTCCATATAACTAGCATATACTTCTTTAAATGTTTTGACTTTTGTTTTCCCTCCAGATTTGTAGCTAAACCAAAAAGTATTGTCTTGTGTCCCACTCCAAGCATCTTTTACATGAGCCATTTCATGTGCTAAGCCAATAAAAGTAGGTCTTGATGTATTTCCTTTGGCATCTAAACCTCCTTTCTTTGAATTTGGATTAAAGTTTATATAACCTCCCTTTGATCCAGCAGCGTTTCCTCCTTTAGTATTTCTAAATTTAACACCTCTCTTTTTATCATCTGCTAAAAATGAAACAAGATCTTTCCCTGCATCCCCTCCTGATTCAATATCAATAAGAGCTTTATTAACCGAAGCTACAAAAGCGTTCTTTCCTTTATAGGTTTTCCCCTTATTTTTACCTCCATGATAAACAAACGTATTAGTCTTATTATCATATCTTAATTCTTGTCTTCTTTTCTTTTTTCCACTTCCAATAGTTAAGAAAATAGAAATATACTCTCCGTTCTTATCTATAAAGTATGTGGGCGTATTATTAGCATATTGATAAGGCGATAAACTTTCAAACTTTTCAGCAAACTTATCTGTTCCAAAAAACCTTCCCAAAGTTGCATCATAATTACGAGCCCCGTAATCGTGCCAGTTTAATCCAAGCTCATCTTGCAACTCTTTTCCGTTATAGAGTTTTTTCTGTGCGGTACTGTTTCCGTTAGAACTTACTACACTATTGTATCCCTTTTGTTTCAAGCCAAAAGGATAGTAGTTTGATTCAGAAACAATTACAGTCCTTGCCGTATTGCCTTTTACAATTTTGATATCATCAAACCACACCTTACCTACATGATTATTATCTATTCGAATACCCACCTCTCTTACATCTGCCGCCACATGAACGGTTTTTGCTACATATACCCACCGGTTTTTCTCGGTAATCTTATCCGATGTATGATGTCCGCTGGGCCAGCCTGTCTCTCCTGATTTCCTGGTGGTCAGAAAAATCTCCGCACTGTTGTTTGTTACATCCTCTACAAATACCCACCCCGATACCGTATAGTAAGTATCTTCCGGGTTGTTAACGGCTGTCCAACTATCATTATATACATAGTAATCACTAGTAGCAGCAATCGGGTCAATCCTTCCCGAATAACTTCCCGATTTCTTTTTACTGCTGTCCAGTGTAGTAAGCGCCCTACTCAAACCATTACTGCTATCCCAGTTAGCCATACTTTCAAATCCATCGGTAAACACGGTCTGTTGGCTGTTATTCGTATTTTTGGTATAACTCAGTCTCACGTTTCCTAAATGATCTTTTGCCTGGTAAATATAATCAAAACCTCCCGAATGATTGGGCGTAGCATAGCCTTCGGGTGTGGAAAAGAACTGCAAAACATCGTTTTCGTATACATAATTGCCGGCATACTGTGTGGTTATCAGGCTGTTGAGGTTTCTTACTTTTTTCTCCATTTTAGTTCCCATAGCATCGTACAGGTAATCAATAAACTTACCTGTACTAAAATATACCTGTGTCGGCAAATTCAGATGATTGTAGCTAATAGCTGTAATTCCTTTATTCTTGTCTTGTATCATATTACCATTGGTGTCATAAGCATAATCCTCATCCGTATTGATACCGTCTTTAAATCCGTAGTTTTTATTTCCGTTGTCGGTTACTTTGGTAAGTTGGTTTCCGTCATAGGTATAGCTTAGATAGTCCATAGTACCGTAGTGTCCGGCATTGGAGATGACAGGGTTGTTTACCACAGCTCCTCTTCTGAAAAGGCGTTGTATATTGCCGTTTTTATCATAACTGATACTGCCTATGTTAAACCGAGACGTCTCATTCCAGGCATAGTAGTAGGCTCCGGTAATCCGGTTGAGGTCATCATAATAATAGCTGTATTGTCGTTTGGCATTGTCCGAGGCTGTTTTCCACAATATTTGTGAGATATTGCCATTATAGAGATAAGAACCTGTGTCATTGTATTTGAGTTCCATAGAGAACAAATCGTCTGCCAGTCCTGCCGAAGGGTTGTTGATCTTTTTTAGCCAACCCCTGATATTGTAGGTATAGTCTACTTCCTGTAGCGGAGCAGCTTCCCTATCCCCTACCTTTTTTTGGATGAGCTGACCCAAATCATCGTAATGGTTCTTGACCACGAGTTCTTTCGCTGTACCGTTTACGGTTTGTTTTTGAGTGAGCAGCCGTTCTGCGTGGTCATAGGTAAATACATCTTCTACCACAATGGGCGTATTACCGGCTTTGGTATGCGTAGCTCTTGTGCTAAGGACGTTGCCTGTAAAATCTAGTTTGGTCTCCACAATGTCTGTGGTTTGCAAATAATCATTTTTGCTATACACATACACAGGTCTTGCCTTATCATCGTAATAACTGACCGTAGTAATCCAGTGGTTTGTATCCAATACTTTTATAAGACTTCCGGTGGCCAGTCCGGTAAGCCTGTCGGTAGTACTTACGCCATAGCTTGTAGCGGAAGTTGGTGCTCCTGCCCTGTTAAAGGTATAGTTGTCATAATAATTGACGGTTAAGACCTCTATATGGGTATTTGGAAAATCACTATTGCTATAATAGATTCCCAAAGCACCTTCATTGTTTTGTTTAACCTCATAGTTTTGTTCCATACTTTTATTGTCAAAAACCGTTTGCATGGCAGCTCTTGAACTACTGCTTGTTTCGCTGTAGAACCCTGTATAGATAACCCTTCCCAAGACATCGTATTTGGAAAAGAGCCATTTGTTTCGTGCTTTTAAACCGGCATCTTGCGTCAGTACGGGCCTGTTTAGTTTGTCATAGACGATATGCTCCCAACCTTTGCCGGGAATCTTTTTTTCTATCAGCCGGTTTCTGTGGTCGTATTTATATTGGTAGCAGAGTTTGTCTAACAATTACCGGACTTTTTCTGCTGTTTCCGCTTCGGTATACCCTTGCAGGTTTTGAGGCAGGCTGACTCTTGTCGTCCTGTCAAAATCCGAAATCACCAAGGTATTGACACCGTTGGAACTATATCCGCCGCCATAGGCGTATAATTTACCATCTCTTGCATAGTAGCTCACATACCTGTAGGCAAACACCCCACCCGAAGATTCCGAAACCGATGCACCGCCCAAATAGGTATGGCTACCCATAGCCGGATGAGTGTGAGGCAAATCCATAATATACCCTGTTTTAAAGGTACTGTTTGCCAGGTTTTGCAAATCAAAGTCGGCAACAAATTCAAAAGTTCCCGGTGCGGTTTGTTCTATACCAAAGGTAACGGTACCTGTTGGGTTTCCGCCACTGACAAAAGTACCGGCAGGATAACTGGTGGTTCCTGTTTGGTATACATTGGTTTTTGCTGCTGCCAATGGTGGCAATACGTATGTCAGATTACCAAAATCGTCATATACATAATACGTGTCATGAGTTTGCTGATTGTTATAAGTACGTTTTAAAATAATCCTGCTAAGCTTATCTTTAAACTCTTCGGTAGTACGGTCTTTTCCGTGACTGGAGTTCCAGTTTTCATCTTTGGTAATGGTCTTGTAGAGTTTTCCCGTAGGGTAGTAGGTATCTGCTACTACAAACAGCGGATCAGCTCCTGAAAAATCCACATCAAATTGTAGTACCTCATCGGAGGTATTGGTCTGATAGTCAAATAAGATGGTATGCCCTGCTCCCATGCTCCAGTCTTTCCCCGGAGCTGCCTGTTCCAGCACCCTGCTTAGCGGAGAGGCTTCCATTCTCTTTTTACTATAGGGGTTGGGCGTGGTTGCCGAGCTCCATTCGTCGGGATATCTGTTCTTATAAAAGGCATTCAAAACAGGGATGTTTCCTTGTACATCCGGTATCATACCGGTTTCAAAAGACAGGCTGCTGTGGGTTCTTGCATAAGGGAGATACTCTATGGTTTAGCGTCCGAACTCATCGTAAAACACCGGTACAATGATATCCTGTCTTTGTCCTCCTGCCTGCTTGGCAATATTCTGTACGGCCCGGCCCAAACCGTCATAATACACAATCGTCTCTGTTTTTTGGTCATTGACTATTGTGGCTCCATTTGTTGCATGGGTATTTCCGTCTGTAGTCTCTACTTTATAAGCGGTATTTTTAATATAATTTTCCGTGCTGGTTTGTGTCCATACTGTCATGGGGATAAACCATAAGATATAGAGTAGCTTTTTCATAATTTTTAGTTTTTGTAGTTATATTCATTTTTACTTAAAATGTTTCCATCGTGATCTTTTACATACTGGAGTCTATTAAACTCATCATATTTATAGTATACTGTTTGTCCTCTAGGATTTGTAATACTGGTAACTCCAATAAGTGGGTCGTACGTATAGGCCGTTACCATAGCTTCGGAAAATATTGCTCTTAGATTAGCTAACATACTTCTCAAAGTATTTTCAGTAGCATCGTTAACATCATTGTTTGAAGCGTTTTTTACAGTTGTAATGCTATTTAACATACTTGCAGACATTCCTACGTAACTGGCATTCTCAATTTTAGCTATAGGCTGTGTATTGTTGTAACCCCAAACATAAATAATTCTTATGCCTCCCGCTTTACTCACTTCTAAAGGGTTTCCATGGGTGTCTAGTCTGTGGTAAATAATGCGATCCTCTAAAGTGCTACTATTTTTTGAAGTTTTTATCTGTTTTGGTAATACAATATCATTATCCCAATTATGATAGATTGTTTTTTGGGTTTGACTACTAAGTAAAGTATTACCGTTTTTAACTTGAGTCTTGGTTTCAACAGGTACAAAACGGTTTTGATTAATTAATTTTTGCTCGGCTAATGTAGGACTTGGCATATCTTGTGCATATAAAGTATGTGTTTCATTGATTAAGTTAGTGCTATCTACTAAACTAACTTTTGAAGCTAATAACGGATTATTATCATACTGATAGTTAGTTGTGGTAACAACTTGATTGTTGTCAAAATAATCAATAGTAGTTTGGGATTTTAAGCGATGATGCTCATTAGTGTAACCATAATACTCAACTTCTATATTGTTTCCGGCTCCTGTTACGTCTGGCATTCTGTAGGCTTGAATTGCAAAAGCATCTCCTCTTCTATGAAGTGTATTGACAGATTCATGTTCATAAATCTCTTTCTTTATTTTATTATTGTTTTTATCGAAGTAGGTTAATGCTTTAAGGTTTCCATTCCTCCATGTAGGTTTTATTTGCTTTTTGAGTGTCTTTGGAAATGGAACTGGACCACCACCATCAATGTAAATATTACTGTGATTATAATCAATATTGAAATCAAAATCCGAGTATATATATTCTTTACGCCCATTGGTATCGTTTCTATTTACAAGTGTCTCCGTAACATGTTGATATCCAACATAACTTCCATTATTAAGTACTAATCCGGAATTTGAACTTATTAATGATGTGTGTGCGTTACCTGTACTTACATATCCAGCAGTTACAAGATTTATAGGTAGTCTGTAAGTCATGCCACTGTCCAAATGTGATGAAGGATGTGGGTCGTGGTATGTGTAATCAAAGTTTCTAAAAAGTTCTGGCTCTGTTGACATTATTCCCTCATAGGTATTTATACTGGCTATACGCAATCCTCCAAAGATCCATTGATTTGGTGTAGGGTCTTTGTAATATGTCCATTGAAGTGTTAAAAATGACGGTAGATTTGAACAAGAGGGATCGGTCAGTGGGTCACATACTGGGTTTGCAGTGGGTCACATACTGGGTTTGAGCTATTGGAAATTGCAATAACCTTATAACTCCCTCCGGGGTTTAACAATAACTCTACATCACTTTGAAGAATATTGGTATAATCGGAAGTACTTAAATCTTGAATACCAATGGTGTAAGCACAATTACTGGAATTTAAATCTGGCCCGCAATTGAGCATATCAATATCAAAAACAACTCTACCGTCGCTATCAGGATCAATCGTAAATATTTTTGAATAGGTAATGTTAGGGTCAGTATCTATAGGGGTAGCTCCGGATTGAATTACATCTTGTTGTTCAATAAGATAATCTCTATAGGTATTTGAGCTTTCTAAAAAGTAACTCACTTTATTATTTTCCCATATAAATTGGTCATAACCACCTGTTGGGTAAATCATTTTCGTTAATGTTTCCGCCTGTGTATATTGAGGATAAACCGAACGATTGGCATCACCAAAATAACTTGTTGAATAGTTCGGAGCATATCTGGCTCTGGGGATTAAACCGACATTTGACTGTCCGTTATAATAGCCAAAATAATCTATAGCTCTTGAGTAACGTTGAGGCAATTTTAATGGATTGTATTCTAAACTGTAACGGTTTAATTCAAGGTCGTTTTGATCAACTTGTAAAACTGCGTCTAGTTGAAGTCTGTGCTTGGCTTCAATATTATGATGGTCAAAAAACGGAGCTTGAGAATTATCATTAGCACAAACAGATTGAGAGTGATTTAGTTTTATACCCTTAATAAAATTGTTATTTTTATCATAAAGGTTGATTCTTTCCAAAGGATATGAGTTTGCTAAATCCATGCGCTCGGTTTGCTCCCGTATAAATGCTACTCTTCCTTGTGGAAAATGAATTTCTTTTATTTTAGGCTGGGTAAAGATTCTTTCTATATAATTAATATTATATTCTTGCGGATGGCCATTGAGAGGCAATACAAGCTCTTCATGTTGTCTGATAATTGTTTTTACATTACTTTCCAAATCATACTCAAATGTAATTTGCTCATCAGATATAGGAAACTCTATGTGATGTAACATCCAACTCTGGTTATAAGGTATGGTACCATTACCATAAAAACCGGCAGGGGTATTGATGATACCATTATATGTTAAAGACATACTTTGTACACCTTGAATCTTTTCAATATAATGCGATGAACCACCAAAATGATATCGAATGCCATCCGGTGTAGTAATAATAAAACCTGTAATTCTTTGAATAGTTGCATCCTCAATCATTTCTATAATATTATTTGAGTAGGGAATCTGAACAAAATCATTGAGATTCTGATCATAATAGAACTTACCTGAATAGCCAGGAATGGTGTAGTTAAACTCATCGGGCTCATAATCTCTTTGTTCTGACACACTTCCTAACAATTGAGCATCCCTGCTACCTTCTACACAACAATATGCCCCTTGGGTGGGTTCACGATTTGCAAAATCCTCTAGGGTATAGCTCGTATTCATATAACCCATTGGGCTATTGTCAGGTAACCAGTTAATCGTCCGTGTCACTAATCCTCCAGCTTGAAGATTCCAACCCATTCCAATCCATGAAGCTATATCTTCAACTTTAACACCACCACTACTATATGCTAAGGCAATTGGAACGGAAACCCCTTTATGATTTATGGTATAAAACGGAATTTGGATATTAGGTAAACCTGTATAAGGCGATATTTGTGTTTGCGAATATTTAATTAATTCTGATGCCTCCGGAGATGGAGGCACAATATTTGGTAACTCTTGGGCTTGATGTTTATAAACTGTAACAACGAGAATAAAAACAAATGCGTTCTTTAAAAATGATTTGTTTAGAATTATACTTGTGTTTTGTTGATTGGTAGTTCTCATATATTGATTTTTTTATAAATTAATACGACAAACGTATTTGCTTTTTTTGAAACTCAAGTACCGATGAGCGGTACTAGAGCGGTACTAAAAGTACGCCTGAGCCGTACTTTTTTTACTTTTCGCTTTTTTTCATATAGTGTAACTTTTTAGGGTTCATACTATTTTTACTTATCTAACACTAACGACAAGCTACCGTTTGAACAGCTACCTGTGGACAGCCGAAAAAAGCACACTACTCCAAAGGGTCTTCATCTTAACTCTGAAAAACTATCAGGGTCATAGTAATCTTCGTCTCTTTGTTAGAAACAAGTCAAAAGTAGACAATATAAATATACCTTGCAAGAGGAGAGCTTATTTTTACGAAATCAGCAAGGTTTTTTTAGTTTGTTTGAAAATAATGTAACAGAAATGGCAAAACCTTTTAAAAACAGGCAGCAAAAGACAGGTTTCATTGGCTTTTTTAAATAAAGAAATTGTTAAGGGTATGTTAAAAACCGGGGTTAAACCAAAGAAGACTAAAGTAAAGGATCATTTGTTGTACCAGATAAAAACAGAGCTAAAAACCGCAATTTTTTAGCAAATTGAAAAAGTTTAAATGAGTTCTTAACCTGTTTTATACCAGTTATTATTTGAAATTACTGTAAAAGCAAAAATAGCTTCCAAAGCAGAATGGTCGGAAACGCAAGACTCAATAAAGTCAATTTCTACATTTTCAAGGTCGTTTTTTACATCAAATACAAAGATACTTCCAAAAAATAAAGGCCCCCGAATTTCATAAACCTTTGCGCCGTCTGCTTTCACTCTTTTTCTGGCGCGAATACGTTTTGCATTTTCCCGGGAAAATACCAAAGTACTTACAATAACCCCGGAAATTACAGCAATTGCCAGATCAAAAATGACTGTTAGAGCAGATACTAAAATCAGTACAAATACATCAGTTCCGGGAATTTTATTCATAATTCTAAAACTGGACCAAGCAAAAGTTCCTATTAACTACCATAAACATGACATCAACCAATGCAGCAATAGGAATTTGTTCAATATCTTATTTTGTCAGGTAGTTAAAAATTAATTGGATGTTAGCATAAGAATTTTTTAGTGCCAAATCGACTTCTGATTTTGGTTTAAATTCGGCAATAGTAATACCTTCATCAAGTTGAGGCTGCGTTTTAGAATGATCGGTGTACATCAAAAACCAGTGCGTTTCTTTCAGACTCAATACGTTATCATAATAAAAGATATGATAGGTAGTGATAATGAATTCTTTTAGAATTAAATTAGCAATTCCACATTCTTCTTTTACCTCTCTTAATGCGGTTTTTTCCACAGACTCTCCTTTTTCAACCTTCCCCTTAGGAAGATCCCACTTATTTCCACGATAAATAAACAGCGTTTCTTTTTTAGAATTTTGAACCAAACCACCACCGGCAATAATCACCTTAAAATGGCTTTTAAAATCTTTCCAACACGGTTCCAAATCCATGTCGTATAAATAAATACCATTAAAAACGTTTTTGCTTAATTTGTAAATAATTTCATCCGGAACCACATTTTTGTATATCAAGAAAGGAAATTCGTTTTGATTTTGGAACGAATCAGTTAAAATAATAGGGCTGTTATTTATAAAAACTTTATACATTTGCCGGTAATGAATTTAGACAAAGATACTGCAAAAAAAACTGCTGAATTGCTTCTTAACATTAAAGCAATAAAGTTAAATCCCAACACCCCCTTTCATTGGGCTTCAGGATGGAAATCACCCATTTATTGTGATAATAGAGTAGTGCTTTCATACCCTTTTGCCAGAGTGTTTATAAAAGAAAAGATGAGTAAACTCGTTGAAAAACAATATGGGAAACCGGATGTAATTGCCGGTGTGGCTACCGGTGCTATTGCCATTGGAGTGCTTGTGGCACAAGAATCAGGCGTTCCGTTTATATATGTAAGACCGGAACCGAAAAAGCACGGAAGAAAAAATCAGATAGAAGGTCATATAGGACCCGGACAAAATGTTGTTGTTATAGAAGATCTGATAAGTACCGGCAAAAGTAGTCTAAATGCTGTAGCAGCATTAAGAGAATTTGGAGTGGTTGTAAAAGGTATGATCGCTATTTTTTCTTACGAATTTGAAATGGCCATAGAGAATTTTAAAAATGCGAATGTACCCTTAACGGTATTGAGCAGCTATTCTTATTTATTAGAGCAGGCATCGGAAACAAACTATATTACTAAGGAAGAATCAGATACATTGCAAGACTGGAGAAAAAAACCGGATATATGGAAATAATAAAAGATCATGGAAATACAAGGAAACAAAGTTAGCGTACATAAATCCGATAAAGAATTATTTGCATTTTTTACACAATTAGAAAATTTTAAACACCTTATGCCGGAGAGCATTCGGAAATTTGAAGTGTATGGAGATTCTTTTTTGTTTGCTTTGAAAGGAATGCCTGAAATAAAACTGGTTTTAAAAGAAAAGAAACCGTTTTCTACTATAACTCTGGGCGCTGCTGATGGTAAATTGACATTTACATTATCTTCTACGATTGAGAAAATCTCAGATTATCAAAGCGATGTCCAATTGATTTTTAAAGGAGATTTTAACCCTATGATGGCCATGATGGTTAAAAAGCCATTAACCAATTTTATAAATACACTGACTGAAAATATAGCTAAACTTTAGCAAAGATTACTTCTTTTATATCAAATTCTTTTAAAGAAGCATTTTCCAGTTCAATAACTAATTTTCCGTTGCTATTGACATTTCTGATGATACCCATAAAGAGATGTTGATGCTTATCTAAAAAAGCAGTAGCGGTATTAATTTTATACAAATTCCGTAAATATAGCTGTTTTAGCTCTTCCCATTTTTTATTTTCCATATAAGTGACATATTTTTTAATTTTTTTTAAAATACTCATGAAGAGTTTTTCCAAATCCGTTTCTTTTTTTAGATGATGGATCATTGAGGTAGCCATCACAGCATTTTCAAAATGTTCCTGATTTACATTTAAGCCAATTCCAATTACAGAATAGACAATACGATCTTTAGAAATGGTATTTTCAATAAGAATCCCGCAGATTTTACGATTTCCTGACAGAATGTCGTTAGGCCACTTTATTTTAAGTTTGGGTATTTTGTATTCGGATAAAACCTCAAAAACAGCTAGTGAAACAGCAAAATTTAAATAAAATTTACGAGTAACCTTCAAGGCATTTATTTTTATTAAAGTGCTGAAAGTCAAATTTTTAAAAGGTTCAGAATGCCATGAAGTATTTAATTGCCCCCGTCCTTTTGTCTGGATATTCGCAATAACAGTTGTAAAGTTCTTTTGAGTGCTCTGCTTCTCCAAATTCTTTAAAAAAGAATTAGTAGATTCAATGGCACTAAGTTTGATTATTTTCAATTTTGAAATAAAGCGTGAACAAGTCCAATATTAATAAAAATAGTCGCAAAAAAGTAATAACTTTGCTTAAATTTTAAAATTTTTAATGGTAAAAAAACAAACGAATGCAGATGATTTAATCGCTGCAATAATTAAAGGGATTGACGATATAAAAGGAGAAGACATTCAATTATTAGATTTGCGGGAAATAGAAAATACGGTCTGTGATTATTTTATAATTTGCTCGGGAAATTCAAATACCCAGGTAGGTGCCATATCCGGAAGTGTGCAAAAAATGGTAAGTAAAGAATTAAAAGACAAGCCGTGGCATATAGAAGGACAAAACAATTCCGAATGGATATTAATGGATTATGTGAATGTTGTAGTACACATTTTTCAAAAGCATATAAGGGCGTTTTATGATATAGAGAGTTTGTGGGGAGATGCAAAAATCACGGAAATAAACCCTGCTTAAATTAATTTTTTTTGAAAAGAAAGTATGAACGATAAGAATAAAAATATAAAACCAAATACGCCTAAGTTTAAGTTTAGTATATATTGGGTGTATGCAGCCATTTTTTTACTGATTTTAGGTTTTAATTTTATAAATGGCGATGCTTTTTCTGCGCGGGGATTATCGGAAAATAAATTTGATGAGATTTTAAGAGATAATGATATTGATAGAATTCTGATTATCAATAATAGCTTAGCTCAGATTTTTATTAAAAAAGAAGCGCAAAATAAAGAGCGCTATAAGGACATTACAAAAAGCGCTTTTTTTAATAGTAATTCTCCTATGTATGAATACAATTTTGGAGATCTGCAGAATTTTGAAAATAAAATAAAAAAAGCAAAGGAGGATAGAGGGTTGGATTTTGATAGAAGAAATGCTGAAAAAACCAGTATATTTGATCAGATCATTACTTTTTTACCTTTTATTTTATTAATAGCGATTTGGATATTTTTCATGAGGAGAATGTCTGCTTCCGGAGGTGCTCCCGGAGGACAAATCTTTAATATCGGGAAATCGAAGGCGAGATTGTTTGACAATGATACCAAAGTAAAAACATCTTTTTTAGATGTAGCTGGTTTAGAAGGTGCAAAAGAAGAAGTACAAGAGATCGTAGATTTTTTAAAGAGCCCTGAAAAATATACTTCTTTGGGAGGTAAGATACCCAAAGGTGCTCTTTTAGTAGGCCCTCCTGGTACCGGTAAAACCTTGTTGGCAAAAGCAGTTGCAGGCGAAGCAGGTGTTCCTTTCTTTTCTTTATCCGGTTCGGATTTTGTTGAAATGTTTGTCGGTGTCGGAGCATCCAGAGTAAGGGATCTCTTTAAACAGGCACAGCAAAAATCACCTTCCATTATTTTTATTGATGAGATAGATGCAATTGGCAGGGCTCGTGGAAAAAATAGTATGACGGGAGGCAATGATGAGAGAGAAAATACGCTGAACCAGCTATTGACCGAAATGGATGGTTTTGGAACCGATACAAATGTCATTGTATTGGCTGCTACAAACAGGGCAGACGTGTTAGATAAGGCCTTAATGAGAGCCGGTCGTTTTGATCGTCAGATTTATGTGGATCTACCGGATATCAGAGAACGAAAAGAGATTTTTGAAGTCCATATCAAGCCATTAAAATTAGCTAAGGATGTAGATGTGGAATTTCTCGCTCAGCAGACACCCGGTTTTTCCGGGGCAGATATTGCCAATATGTGCAATGAAGCTGCGCTTATAGCCGCCAGGCACAATAAAAAATTGATACACCATCAGGATTTTCTGGATGCAGTGGACAGAATTGTAGGGGGGTTAGAGAAAAAGAATAAAGTTATTACGCCAAAAGAGAAGAAAACAATTGCTTTTCATGAAGCCGGGCATGCCACCGTAAGTTGGATGCTGGAACATGCAGCTCCTTTGGTAAAGGTTACTATTGTTCCGAGAGGGCAATCTTTGGGAGCCGCCTGGTATTTACCGGCGGAACGTATGATTGTACAAACCGAACAAATGCTGGATGAGATGTGTGCAGCTTTAGGAGGTAGGGCAGCTGAAAAAATTATTTTTGATAAAATATCAACAGGAGCACTAAGCGATTTGGAAAAGGTAACGAAACAGGCCAGAGCTATGGTTACCGTATACGGGCTGAATGAAGAAGTGGGCAATGTTACCTATTATGATTCTTCGGGCAATGATGCTTTTGTAAAACCGTATAGTGAAGAGACCGCCAAAAAAATTGATAAAGAAATTTCTAAAATGATTGAAAGTCAGTATAAACGGGCAATAAGTATTTTACAAAAGCACAAAGAAAAGCTGACGATATTGGCGGAGTTACTCTTAGAAAAAGAAGTTATTTTCAAAGATGATTTGGAAAAAATATTTGGAAAAAGATCTTTTGGAGAGGAAGAGGAGGAAGGAATAAAGAAAGAATAAAAAACAGTGCTCTCATCATGAGTTTCTTCAAAAAAATATTTAACCTTAAAGACCCGGCAGCTAAAAAAATTAAAGAAGAGGAAGTTCAGTTATCTCTTGACGATGCTTTTGTGCATCATTTTATTTGGAAAGGAGGGAAGTTTCTATATTGTCTTTCCGAGGAGGAATTGAAAACTAATTTGAATCGAATTTTGTTAGAAAATCAATGGAATAAGGTAGCATGTTTGCACTTACATGAACATTCTTTTATTAAAGATTTGGATATTGAAGTAACTTCCAAACATAACTCTGAAATTCCTTTTTTTACAAATTGTGAACATCTGATTTCAGACTGTGGAGATATTTTGTTTTCGTCTAATCAGATAGGAGGTCATAAGTTGGTTTCGTTGACAGAAAATTTCATTGTTTTTGCAAAAACAAGCCAGTTAGTGAAAGATATCGGAGAAGGGCTGACAGGCATTAAAACCAACTATAAAAATATTCCGACAAATATAAGTGCTGTCAGAAATTATCGAGTGAGTCCGGATGATGATAGCTTTTTACACTATGGGAATGGTAATGCAAAAAACTTATATTTGCTGCTCTTAGAAGATTTATAGAATGCAAAACCTTATAAAAAGGAGTATTTCGGGTTTTATTTATGTTATTGTTTTTTTATCGGCTGTTCTATATTCCGTAGAATCTTTCGTATTGCTAATGGCCGTTTTTGGATTTTTGTGTATATATGAGTTCGGAAAGTTAATTCAGTTAAAAAATGCAATTCCCTACATTGTTTTTTTGGGAATTATTGCAGCGATTTATTTTAAAATAACCAACGATAAAGTAATTACAGGCCTGTTAATTTTAGCATTAACGGGTTCGGTGCATATGATTGCATATATATACGCCAAAGGGAAAAATGATCCGGTTAATTTTCTTCAAAAATTAGACATATCTGTTCGTTATCTGGTTTTTTCATTAAGTTTTATTGTATTCATCCCATTTATTAATGATACCTATCAACCGTACTTACTTGTCAGTATTTTAATATTGATGTGGGTCAATGACAGTTTTGCCTACCTGACAGGTAAGAATTTTGGAAAAAGAAAACTCTTTGAAAGCATATCTCCCAAGAAAACCATAGAGGGTGTTATAGGCGGTGTATTTTTCTCAATAATTACTGCTGTTTTAATTGCTGTTTATTCGGAGACATTAACCATTTTTAATTGGATAATGTTAGCCATTATCATATCCTTAACAGGAACTCTAGGCGATTTGGTAGAATCAAAATTTAAGAGGCAGGCTAAAATTAAAGATAGCGGAATCATAATGCCCGGTCATGGCGGATTATTAGATAGATTAGACAGCTTGTTGTTTGCGGCCCCATTTGTATATTTGTACATTCAATTTATAAGTTAACCATATGCTTCGCTTTCATAAAGAAGGTTATAAAATTATATTACTGGCATTTATTTTTGCGCTTACAGGAATATTTCTGGCAGAAAAGTATATTGAGAATTTTCAACTGTTAAAAACGATCCAGGTACTGCTGTTGCTCTTTTTAGTGTTAATACTTCAGTTTTTTAGGAACCCAAAAAGAAATACGACTGTTAATGATCACCATATTATTGCCCCGGTAGATGGTAAAGTAGTAGTCATAGAAGAGGTTCGGGAAGAAGAATATTTTAAAGATAAAAGAGTACAGGTTTCTATTTTTATGTCCCCTGTCAATGTACATGTTACCAGATATGCTCTAAGCGGGAAAGTAAAATATAGTAAATACCACCCCGGTAAGTATCTTGTTGCATGGCACCCCAAATCATCAATTCATAATGAAAGAACTACGATAGTGATAGAAAATCCGTCGTTTGGAGAAGTACTATACAGGCAAATAGCGGGAGTGCTTGCCAGAAGGATAATGAATTATGCAAAGGAAGGCGAACATGTGATCCAGGGAACAGACGCGGGTTTTATTAAATTTGGTTCCAGAGTAGATGTATTTTTGCCCGTAGGAACTAAATTAAAGGTATCGCTTGGAGATGTAGTCAGAGGAGGAGAGCAGGTGATTGCCGAAAAAGAATAATGAATGATATTAGGTAAGGAAATATTAAAATTTAATCAATACTCATACACATGAAAAAATTAACAACACTACTATTTATGGTATCCGCTATTAGTTTTATAGCGTGTAAAACCGAAAAAAAAGAAAAAAAGAAAAATACAATTGAAACCGAGAAGAGCACTGCTGCATTTTCATTATCCGATGCGGCTACCAAAGTAAACTGGACAGCTTATAAGACTACAGAGAAAGTACCTGTAACTGGGCAGTTTAAGAAAGTAAACATTATTTCCGGGGGAGCAGGAAATACGATAAAAGAGGCAATTAATGATGTGGCATTTTCCATACCGGTAAGTAGTATTTTTACATCAGATACCAGTAGAGATTTTAAAATCAGAAAATTCTTTTTCGGTGTGATGGAAAAAACAAACATACTGTCAGGAAAATTTATCATTGAAAATGATTCTTTGGGCTATGCTAACCTAACTATGAACGGAGTAACTGAAAAATTACCTTTTGATTATACTGTTGAAGGGAAACAGTTCTCAATGACTGCCACTATGGATGTGTTGAAATGGAAAACTCAAAGCCCTATGGATTCTTTAAATGTAGCTTGTAAAGATTTACATAAAGGATTGGACGGTATTAGCAAAACGTGGTCTGAAGTAGCCATTCATATTTCGTCTACCTTTAAATAGGTAGCATAAGATATAACCGTAGAGGGGAGTTATTTATTATAACTCCTTTTTTTATTTTGCTAAATTTTTCAAAGCATCTTTTAACTGAGGGAATTTGAACCGAAATCCGGTAAGAGTTATTTTCTCTGACGAAATTCTACTTCCTTCCAATAGTAGTATGGCCAGTTTTCCAAAAATAAGTTGTAGTAAAATAGCAGGTACTCCAAAGGCAATAAAAGGACGTTTACCGGTTTGAGCGAGTATTTTTGAAAACGAACTGCTCGTTTGGTGTTCCGGAGCAACTGCATTAAATATACCTGACATATGAATATCCTCTATAGCCCTGATATACATATGGCACAAGTCATCGATATGAATCCAGGGGACGTATTGTTTTCCGGATCCGATAGGAGAAATAACAGACGTTTTCATTTTTGCTAACACTCCTCCGTTTTTACTTAGTACGATTCCGGTTCTAAAGATAACGGTACGAATATGTTCCGAATTAAATTTGAGTACAGCCTGTTCCCATAACACACATACTTTTCCTATAAAATCATTAGCCGGAGAGTCGGTTTCTTTAAAAATGTGTTTAGAGGTGATGGCTCCGTAATAACCAATGGCTGAAGCTGAAATAAAACCCTTTAATGGAAGTTTGGATTGCTTTACTTTTTGTAATAAAAGTTCGGTAGATTTTATTCTGCTGTCTATGATTTCCTGTTTTCTTTTTTCCGTCCATCTTTTGTCAGCGATACCTGCACCTGCCAGATGAATGATATAATCTAATTTGTGAAAAGCATTTTCGTCTATAAATTGTTCATTAATATCCCATTTGTATTCACTATCACTTTTAGGGGTTCTCGTCAGAATACATACCTCATAACCTTTTTGCTTTAGAAGAAAAAGGAGTTGTTTCCCAATTAAACCGGAGCCACCGGTAATTAAAACTTTTACCATATATTGGGTAAAGATAAAAAAAACCGCAATCTAATTTGAACTGCGGTTTATACCATTTCCAATTTAAAAATACTCAAATAAAAAACAGCCATTTTTAATGAGTAAATTTAAGTCAGAAATGGTATTACTATTATTTCAGAGATTTGGAATTACTTAATCTCTTTCATCACATTAGTAATTAGTGTTTTTAAATGGTTTTTATGTGCTTTGGTTGCTATATTCCCTGTTCCGTTGCTTACCCATGTCTTAATATTTTTTAAGTTCATTAGCACCATGGATTGGGCAGCGGTATTAAATCGGTTAGCTGTTTTGCCGGTAATCATATTGATCAATCTTTTTACATACATAATTTGTAAGTTTTGTCGGAAAGAATTAATGCTTCCGTATACATCCGGCTTAAACATTGCATTATTTAAATCCGTCATAAAAACGGATAATTTATATTGATTTCCATACAATTCGGAGTCAGACAATCTTTGTAGCGTATTTGGATGCATGATATGTGCCAGCACCCTAGCTTGATATCCTAAAATTTGCTTGTGAATTTTCGGATCTTCCGGCCCGCTAAAAAAGTTATACCCTCTACGTTGCCAGGCCAGGTAATTATAGATTTCTTTAGGGGCTTTGAATGCATTTGGAGCAAACACATATTTCTTTAAAGCATTGAACGCTCTTTTTTGATCTGCCAGACTTACAGGAGTATATGGCATTGTACCGCCTGTTTGGCCTGCCATAGCTCTGTCTACGTATATACCACCGATAAATCTGGATATGACATCACCGGCTCTTGCTGCTTGACCGTTTAATGTATAATACGCTCTGACTACATCTACATAAGTCCCGTTGTCTTTGGCAAAACGAGTTTTTATATTTTTCATCATATCATTCACTAATTGGAATCTATTGATGGAATAAGTAATCTGGTCATTAGATAAATCACCTGTCATTACACGTGGATCAATTGCCTTACCGGGAGAACGCATATCATCTGCATCATTTCCAAAAATCAATTCGGGTTTTGTAGATTGCTCTAATAAGGCATTCATTTCAGCTTCATCTTTAAAATCCTGATACCCATACCGAATCGCCCAAATATCATAAGGTCCCACATTCATGTCGTAATATTGACCTTGTTTGGTTCTATCGTTAGTCAGGTTGATTCCGGCATAATCCATTACCGATCCTGTTAGTGCTTTTCCTTTGATAAAGTCGGCATCTGCCAATTGCTCCGGAGAGAATAGCTGACTGGCTTTCATATTGTGATTTAAACCTAACGTGTGTCCAACTTCATGCATAATCAGAGATTTCATTCCTTCTTTTTTCAATGTTTCCATTTCCATTTCAGATGCGCCCGTAGCTTCTAATACGGTATTCCCAAACATATTATTTTCGTGCATCAGGTGCCCCATAGAACAAAATAGATGACTCTCTTTTTCTTTTAATCTTTTCACCTCTAGTTCTTCTGCTGTTTCCAGTTTCATATAGGCAGCGGCATCATTATATAATCTATCGGCAAAAACCCTGTTTGTAAAGTGTACATATTCTAACATGATGTCGGCACCTAAAATCTCACCGGTCCGCGGATTTACAAAACTGGGCCCGTAACCACCAAAAGGAGGGTTAGGAGAAGAAGTCCAACGCAATACATTGTATCGTACATCGCCGGCATCCCAATCTGCATCGTCCGGTTGTACTTTTACGACGATTGCATTTTTGAATCCTGCCTTTTCAAAAGCTGCATTCCATGCCAAAACACCTTCTTTTATGGTTTCTCTCCATTTTAAGGGAGTTGTATTTTCAATCCACCAGATAATGGGAGTTACAGGTTCGGAAACAGTTGCATTAGGGTCTTTTTTTACTAATCGCCACCTGTGAATAAGGTCTTTGTAATTGACAGTTTCCGCAGAGGTCATGTCATTAATCTGAGTTAAAAAATAACCTACTCTGGGGTCGTCCATTCTCATTTCATATCCGTCTTCCGGCATATTCATAAAAGTGTGAAAAACCTTTATAGATACATTCCTGCCATCTGTAACGGCTCTGGAACCTCGATTTAAAACTCCGGGATTGCTAAAAACGTATTCGGTTTTGATATTTGTATTTTCCGGATAGTTCTTTATAGCTTCAATTTTTGATTTGTTTTTATCAAATTTTCCTAAAGTAAATGCAAAAGGGGATCTGCCGGGATATCTGGGAGCTTTGATTCTTTTCAATTTTTCTGATAAGAATAATCCTGTTGCATTAATCAAATATTCACCTTTTTTATCGTTAGCTGCCAATACTTTGGAACTGGCAATAGTAGCATCACTTATATTGGCACTAGCTGCTTTAGACAGCATATTTTCCTTATCAAAATAAAACGATGTATTTGGAGCGATAAACTCAATTTTATTAAAATGTTTTTTTATGTTAAAAATACTGGATCTGCCATAGGCACCCCTAAACATTCCTGCGTCTGTAACAGCATCAGCAATTTGAGAGAAGTAAATAAAATCTCTATTTAGCTGATCTTTGGTTATCAGCATTTTTACATCCCCGGTAATGGTATCTTGAAACAGGGTAAATAACCCTTCTGTTTTCTTACTGCTTTTTGTTAGAGAAGCAATTGTTTTTTTCTTTTTTTTTGGCTTTGGTTTATCAACGGTCTCTGTCTTATTCTTTTTCTTTTTTTTTCTTCTTTGTGCATCTATATCCTGAATACCCACAATGGTAAATACTAAAAATAGTGACCAAATGACCCTAAACACTCTGGAATTCGTTGTTTTCATGATTTAAATTGATTTTAATGTAAATTGATAAGCAAGATAGTTTTTAATGACCTTATCTTTTGTTAAGAATATTATAAAGTTACAATTAAATCAAAACAACTTGATTTTAGTACATGACAAAAAATATAATTAATTGATTATCAGTAAATTAAATGTTAAATAATTAAAATAAAGCATTGATTTTCAGTATATTAGAAGAATAACATCACTCATTTTTCTAATGAAAAAAACCAATGCTTCCACTAAAAGTAGTGAATTAAATTCAGTTTTAAGTTCTCATTTCCAAGGTAAGATCAATTTGGCAAGAATCAAACTCATATCACATTTCATTATCGCCCTCTGTAAGGTACAGACAGTTACCTTTGAAAAGGTAGCCAACGCTTTTGAGACCTCAGTAGATTCGAAGTCATCACTCAGACGTATTCAAAGATTTATTGCTGATTATTCGTTGGATGGAGATTTGATCGCTCGTCTTATATTTAGTCTCCTTCCTAAGCAAGAGGGATTGATCTTGAGTATTGATAGGACCAATTGGAAGTTTGGTCAGACCAACATCAACATTTTTATGTTGGGAGTTGTCTATAAAGGTGTTGCCTTCCCATTTATTACACGCTTATTAATTGACGGTGCCGTGTTGGGAGTTGTCTATAAAGGTGTTGCCTTCCCATTGTTATTTACTATGTTAGATAAGCCAGGGAACTCTAACAGTCAGGAGCGTATTGATCTTGTGAATCGTTTCATAAGACTTTTTGGCAAAGATGTTATTAAATCCATTGTAGCCGATAGAGAGTTTGTAGGTAATCATTGGTTGGATTTCTTGAATACAAATGGAATCAAATATTATATCCGCATTCGAAACAACTTTAAGGTAGAGCTTCCTGATAAGAACAAAACCATCAAAGTATTTCACTTGTTTAATCCACATAAGATCAATGAGTTTGTGTATTATCCTAAAATTGTACGTGTTAATGGTCAGCTTTGTTTCCTTTCCGGATGCAAGTTGTACCCAAAAAATGGAAAGCCTGATTTCTTAATCATTGTATCGTTCAACGCTCCTGATAAGGCCTTTGAACAATACAAAGAACGATGGCAGATAGAGATGTGTTTTAAAGCAATGAAAGCCAGTGGCTTTCATTGCTTTAAAACACACACCTGCAAGATATTAAGCGTATTGAAAAATTTAGTACTGTTTGTAATGATGGCTTTCGTATGGTGTTACAAAGTTGGTATATATTTACATCAGATTAAGCCTATCAAAATAAAAAAGCATGGAAGAATGGCTAAAAGCATATTCAAATATGGATTAGATTATATCGCTTCTGTGCTATTAAACCCTGTAAATCAAAACAATATGAACTTGACTAAATTTTTGTCATGTACTTAGCAACTTGATATAAAATAAGATTTATAGATAAATTTTAAATCAGAAATAGTATAACAATTCTATCGGAAGATAAAGAAATTATACCCATTAGATTTTAAATTTATTAAAAATTGCTCTTTTTTGTCTGATCATAACTTCCCAAATCTTTTGAGATAAGACCGTTTTACTACTAGATTAAAGATAATAGAAGCTAGAAATATGAAAGTAATGAATCTATATTTTTGCATCTAAAAACGGAAGCGATCTTATTTTCAACGTACGGACAGCAGTGTTGTTTAATCAAAAAAATGACTGTTTTTTTTAGTTGAATATTTGTAAATCAGAAACAGTATTACAGTGAACTCATTTAAACTTAAAATGGTTGTTATTCCCCGAGAAAGGGATATCTGTAATTTGTTGGAGTTACAAAAGTTTCTTTAATGAGCCTTGGTGATACCCAGCGCAATAAGTTTTGAGCAGACCCGGCTTTGTCATTGGTTCCCGAAGCTCTGGCCCCTCCAAAAGGTTGTTGGCCCACGACAGCACCGGTAGGTTTATCATTGATATAGAAATTCCCCGCACAATTTTCCAATGCTTTGGTTGCTTCCGTGACAGCATATCTGTCGGTAGCAAACACAGCTCCTGTCAAAGCATATTCGGATGTTTGATCTACCAGTTGCAATGTCTCCGACCAATCTTCATCGTCATAAATATATACGGTAACAACAGGGCCAAATAACTCAGTACACATAGTTGTGTATTTAGGATATTTAGTCAAAATTACGGTAGGTTCAACAAAATACCCTTTGGACTTGTCATACTTCCCGCCGGCAATTACTTCTGCATTTGGATCAGATTTCGCATTATCTATGTATGAAGCTAACTTATCAAAAGAATTTTCATGGATTACAGCAGTAATAAAATGACTCATATCTTCGGGTGAACCCATTTTAAAAGATGCAATATCTTCTTTTACATAATTTAAGATTTTTTCAGCTATTGATTTCGGTAAATATACCCTTGAAGCGGCAGAACATTTTTGACCCTGAAATTCAAAAGCTCCACGAGAAATTCCCGTTGCTACTTGTTTTGCATCTGCGGAAGGGTGTGCAATGATAAAATCTTTACCTCCGGTTTCTCCTACAATTCTAGGGTAGGTCTTATAATTATGAATATGTTCTCCGGTTTTTTTCCAAATTTCTTTGAATACATAGGTAGATCCTGTAAAATGAATCCCGGCAAAATCAGTGCTTGCCAATACGGTATCCGTAATCATTACCGGATCTCCGTATACGACATTAATTACTCCATCCGGTAGGCCGGCTTCCTTAAATACGTCCATTATCACTTTTGCAGAGAAAATTTGGTGATCAGATGGCTTCCATACGACAGTGTTCCCCATCATAGCGGCACTGGCAGGCAGATTACCTGCAATGGCAGTAAAATTAAAAGGGGTAACAGCATATATAAACCCTTCTAAGGGTCTGTATTCAACCCTGTTCCAGATTTCTTCTGCAGAATCCGGCTGATCCGCATATATCTGAGACATGAATGCAACATTGAAATTTAAAAAATCTATTAGCTCACAAGCAGCGTCAATTTCAGCCTGATGTATTGTTTTGGACTGGGCTATCATCGTAGCAGCATTGAGCTTTGCTCTGTGCGGACCGGCAATCAAACTTGCAGCTTTTAAGAAAATAGCTGCTCTTTCTGTCCAGGGAATTTGAGACCAGTTTTTTCTTGCTTCTAAAGCTGTAGTGATGGCTCTTTGAATGTGATCTTTGTTTCCCACATGGTATTGACCAACTATATGCCGGTGGTCATGAGGAGGAGCTATATTTTTGGTGTTTCCGGTTCTTATTTCTTCATTTCCAATATACATGGGTATATCTGCAAATCCATTAAAGTAGGTTGTGTATTGAGCAGAAACCGCAGCTCTTTCGGTGCTTCCGGGAGCATATGATTTTACAGGTTCGTTATTAGCTGTTGGTACTTGAAAAAAACCTTTTCCCATTTTATTTATGTTATATGTTAGCGTCTATTCATTTTGATAGTATAAAGTTACAATTAATTATCCGAGACCTTTGCAAAATAGAGATATATTCCGTATTGAAATTGATTTGGCTTCAAATTTCTTCCTTCTCGAAAATTTTAAATCCTCAAAACCAACAGGTTACTCCGGTTGAAAATTTTCTTCGGGTATCGAACTTTTTTGCCAAATCAATTTTGCAAAGGCCTCTATCCGTTTTTTCTTGTAGATTTGAACTATATTTATGTTGAATATTTTTTATGTGTACGGTAACCTACATCCCGATTGATAATAAGGATTTTATTTTTACATCTAATAGAGATGAAAATCCGAATCGAAAAGCGATTGCTCCTATGACCTATGTAGAAAATGGAGTGAAGATGGTATATCCGAAAGACGAATTAGCAGGAGGTACATGGATTGGGATTAGTGAGAAAAAAAGATTGGTCTGTTTACTAAACGGAGGTTTTGAAAAACATAAGCATAACGCTTTTTACAAGATGAGTAGAGGCGTTATTGTCAGGAAATTGTTGAAAGCTAAAAATCTATTGAGTACTATCTATGAATTTAATTTTGAAAACATAGAACCTTTTACTATTGTTTTAATTGATTGGAATACAAAGTTATCAGTGTATGAGTTAGTTTGGGATGGAATTAAAAAACATGTTAAGGAACTAAAAAATGAGCCTAAAATTTGGTCGTCATCTACGTTGTATGACGCTCAAATGAAACAAGACAGAGCCAACTGGTTTAATGATTGGTTAGAAGAAGGCGATCTCAATCAGGAAGAGGTGATGCGATTTCATCAGGATACGGAAAGAGGAACACAGGAGACGGCATTGAAAATGAAACGACCTTTTGTAGAAACGGTAAGTATTACATCCGTAAAAAAAGAAAAGGAACATGTAACATTACACTATTTGGATTTTGTACACGATAAAAAGACTTCAGCAATGCTTAGTACAATATAAATGTTATAATTGATAAAACTCCAAACCCTATAGAGGCCATAAATATAAAAGCGAAATTTATGATTAAAAACTTAATAAATGTTTTAAAATACCTTTGTTTGTAAAAATGTTTCATAGCAATAAGCAGGTATATCAAGAAGATAAATGAAAATATCAAGATGATATAGTCATTTTTCGTAATCATATTTAAAGTGTAAAAAAGGGTTAATAAGATAAAGAATACCGTTTGTGTATGAAAAACAAAGATGAGATGCTCTACATAGGTAAACTTTCTTCTGATATAAATAAACCTAAGAAATAATGTGAAAAAAGGAAGGAATATAAAAATAGAAACAGACGCATAAGAGATAATCTCTTTTCGTAATTTATTATTTTCCTCACTGGTGTTTTTCAAAAAAGAATTCACCTTGCCGGCTCTGGTATATAAGAATCTGTTAAAAAAAGTTTTTTGCGCTCCCAGGCTGGTTAATGCCGAATCTATACTAACTTCGGGATGCTTTTTTTGATAATTGACCATTTTGGTAATACGTCCGTTTTTATCATCAAAATCAATATCTCCGAGTTCTTTGGGGTTTTTAATTTCTGCTTGTATGGAATCTTTGATTTCTTCAGGAATAAAGGCTAGTATATTGGGGTTTATAGAATCTATCTTTTTTATTTCACTGTTTAAATTTGTTTGTGCTTTATGAACAAGAGAGTCTATTTCTTTTTTGTTAGTTTCCTGGAAATCAATAATTGAGAAATTGGTATTCGTAGCATTTTCACCAAGCCTGGTAAACTCCTGATACTTGTTGGTTACACTTAAAATCAAAAAGAAAATAATGGAGACAGTCAGATAAAACTGAAAAGGATTTGAATAACGTACTCTTTTTCCATTAATAAAATCTCTGGAGACTTTGCCGGGTTTTGTTAATAAAGGAATGATGGTCATCCAGAATTTTGCATCCAGAGAAAAAAAGCCGTTAAACACCTCAACAATAAAGTTTTTAAAAGTAATTCTTTTTCTTTTATTTTTTTGCCCGCAATACGGACAAAAATTCTCATGCCCTGAAAACGGATACCCGCAATTGTAGCATTCAGGTTCTTTATAAGAAACAAGCTGTTTTTTTCTCCTAATTAGTTTAATGCTGACGGTGTTATTAGTTGAGAACTGGGAATAGTCACGGCAAAGGTTTCTAAAGAATCAATATCCGTCATCGTAAAGAATCCTTTCGTAGTACCTATATCGGAATGTAAAATGCATCCGGATTTGTAGGTGTATACATCTTGTGGTTTCAGTATAGGTGTTTGCCCCACGACCCCTTCTCCTTTTACTATTTCGGTAACATTTAAAGAATCAAATATTTCCCAATACCTATTTATTAATTGTACGGTATCTGCAGACTTATTTTCTATGGTGATATAATAACTAAAATTGTGATACGTATTTAAATTTCGTAACAAAATACCCTCATACATTGTCTTTACTAAAACTCCAATTCCTTTTGTTATTTTTCGAACCATACCCGGCTAATATAGTATTTTTTGTTAAAAAATCACAAATTTTACAGTACTATCGCTCTCCTGCAAAATAGGAATTGCCCACACCTATTACACGATCATATAATCCCCCTATTTGTTTAAAGTATACAATGACAGTATATTCATTTTCCGTAACAGAAAAATCACCCATAATGTCACCGTAATAAACTGTTTCATCATTATCTTTAGTAATATAGGTGTAGTTATAAAACCCCTGTTTTAATAAGATATTTGCAAAATACACGCCCATATCTTCATCATAGCTCATCTTATTTTCCGGTGTGAGTTCAAAGTTATTAAAGCCTCCAAAAATATATACATCTTTAGCTGCAATTTCTTCGGATATAAAAGTGAAATGCATCATGGCATAATCTGCTTCGGTGTCATTATCTGCTCCCTCTAAAGTCCTGATCACAAATTGACCATTGATGTCGGGATTGTACGAATAAGAAGGATATCTTCTCTTTTTAAAGGGCAAAAGATAATGATGATACACTTCTTTTCTTTCTATTTTTACAATATTGATGCTTTTGTTTCTGAGAATCTTACTGTCAAAATTCAAATACTGGTTTCCTCCACTGAAATTACTTTTGTTGATGTACCTGTAGATAAGCTGATTGGCTCTGAAAAATTGAGGTTGTAAACCGGTAATCGCTGAATCCCAATTTTGATTTTGTATCACTGCAACATGTATTTCCTGATTGGGATTGTTAATAGCAAGTGACGAATAATTTACAGTAAATTGAACTGTTTGCTCTGTGTTTAGCGTTTTTACATTTCTGCTTCTGGAAGTTGCTACTCCCACAATAACAGCATCTTCATAGAGTACAAACCTCCTGGTAAAAACAACTTCGTCATATTCGTTTAAAACAGACAGTAAATAGTTGCCGCTTTTAGTAATAATAGTATTCCGGTTTGGAATTTTAACAGCATAATGCGTATAATTCTGAAAAGTGTTAAATGAATTATTGACATCCAATATAATATTAGACTGAAACCCGTCTATGTATTGATTTGACATGAGCCTGCTCGGTTTCCAATCATGACTCATGTGCTCAACTTTATAATAGTAATTTTTTTGATCGGCATCCAAATCGTCAAAAGATAATTCCAATACGGTGCCTAAAGGTACAATTGATGAAAATTGATTAGGAGCCAAAGGCCTTAGTTCAACAGATTTAATCGTTGAAATAATATGCTCTTGATTAAATAAAGGATTGTTTATAAAGAGAATTAAATAAATAAGAAGATAATTTTTCATATGGAATTCCGACTGAGTTCACCATTTATAAAACAAACCTACTAAAATAAAATTGTGTATATGGCAAACATTAATTTAGAATGATTATAAATAATTTTAAAAACATAAGATAAGATACCTTTTATACTATAAAACACCTGTAAAATAATTAAATTTGCATGATTTTTTAGATAACTAATTTTTTCGGAAATATCATGTCAAAAGACATTCGTACCAGAAAAGGCTTAAACATTAAGCTGATTGGCGAAGCAGAACACACCACTACACATATCTCTACAGACGGAGTATTTGCCTTAAAACCAGAAGACTTCCACGGAATCATCCCGAAACTTATCGCAAAAGAAGGAACAACTGTAAAAGCAGGCGAAGCTCTTTTTCATTCAAAAAGTGATGAACGTATTTTATTTTCCAGTCCTGTAAGCGGAAAAGTAACAGAGATTGTACGTGGAGCAAAACGCAAAATACTGGCATTAAAAATTCTTGCCGACAGAAAACAGAAGTTTAAAGATTTTGGCAAGCAAGATATAGATAAGATGTCTGCGGAAGAAGTAAAAAATCACTTGTTTGCTTCAGGCTGCTGGCCTTTTATAAAACAACGTCCGTATGATGTGGTTGCGAATCCGAACCAAGCACCCAAAGCAATTTTTATATCCGCATATGCCAGTGCACCGTTGGCAGCAGATTACGATTATACCTTAGTAGGAAAAGAGAATGAATTGCAAGCAGCATTGACTCTTGTTTCCAAACTAACGGAAGGAAAAGTACATGTTTCTGTTGCTAAAAATTCGAATTCGCCTTTTAACGGATTAAAAAATATTGAACTTCATACCATTTCCGGGCCACATCCTGCCGGAAATGTAAGTACTCAAATTGCGCGAATTGATCCGATAAACAAAGGAGAAATAGTTTGGGTGATAACCCCGCAAGACTTAGTAGTCATCGGAGAACTGTTTTTAACGGGGAAGTTTAATTTAACCCGAACCGTTGCATTATCGGGCTCCCGATTTGAAAACCCGGCTTATGTAACCGTTGTTGGCGGAGCTACGATTAGTAAGATTGTAAAAGACAACTTAAAAGCTGATAATACAAGAATCATCAGTGGAAATATTTTGTCTGGAACTCAAGTTGCCAAAGAAGGTTTTTTAGGATATTATGACAATCAGATTACTGCAATTCCGGAAGGAGATGATTATGAGTTTTTTGGATGGAATAAACCTGTTTTTAACAAAATATCTGTCTCCAGAGCACTTACTTTTTCCTGGCTGAATCCAAAGAAAAAATATGATCTAAACACAAATACAAATGGAGAGCACAGAGCTTTTGTAATAACGGGATCATACGAAAATGTATTCCCTTTGGACATATACCCGTTGCAATTTTTAAAAGCCTGTATGTACAAAGACTTAGATGAAATGGAAAAGTTGGGAGGATATGAGGTAGCTCCGGAGGATTTTGCATTGACAGAATTTATCTGTGTTTCAAAACAACCTCACCAAAAAATTGTGAGAGAAGGGTTGGATTTAATGAAACAAGAATTAGGCTAAAATTTACGATAAGATGGGCTTAAAAAGTACCTTACATAATTTAAAAGAAAAATATAAAGGAACCAAAATGGCTCCTGCATTTAATGCCATTCATACGTTTTTGTATTTGCCAAATGAAGTAACACACGGCGGAACTCATATTAAAGCAGCGGATGATTTAAAACGTACGATGAATACCGTCATTATGGCATTGATTCCGTGCTTATTGTTCGGTATGTTTAATGCGGGATATCAACATTATGCGGCAATTGATGCGGCAAAAGGAATTGCTACGGAATTTTCCGTGATGGACAGTTT
This sequence comes from Flavobacteriaceae bacterium, assembly GCA_014075215.1. NCBI lineage: Bacteria > Pseudomonadati > Bacteroidota > Flavobacteriia > Flavobacteriales > Flavobacteriaceae > Flavobacteriaceae bacterium. Next base: position 3,297,016 of record CP046177.1, on the reverse strand, counting down.
CCTGACCTGGAAAAACTTTTGGATCGGGATTATCAAAGTATTGCCGTTAGTAGTGGTTTCTTATGCGGTTGGTTTGGCCGTTGAATTTGTTTTTGCAGTCATCAAAGGACACGAAGTAGAAGAAGGGTATCTGGTAACAGGAATGTTGGTCCCTCTGATTGTTCCGGTAGACACCCCTTTATGGATGCTGGCCGTTGCTGTTGTATTTGGAGTAGTGATCGGAAAAGAAGTATTTGGCGGAACAGGAATGAACATCTTAAACCCTGCTCTGACGATCAGGGCTTTTTTATTTTTTGCATACCCGACATGGATGACCGGAGATAAAGTTTGGGTATATGATGCCGTAAAAAGAACCGGAACTCCCGATGCTATTTCCGGGGAGACGATTCTGGGAAGTTATGCGCAAAATTTAACAACAACATACGATCACTGGGATATGTTTTTTGGTTTTATCCCGGGTTCCGTAGGAGAAACCTCTGCATTTTTAATCTTACTAGGCGCAGCATTCCTGATTTTTACAAAGGTCGGAAGCTGGAGAATCATAATAGCTACTTTTATAGGAGCAGCAGTCATGGGAATGATTTTTAACCTTATTGTCGATGCCCATATTATTTCAGATACCAGTAAGTTTTACCGTTTGATGAGCACTGCCTGGTGGGAGCACCTGATGATTGGCGGACTGGCATTTGGAGCGGTCTATATGGCAACCGATCCGGTTACGGCATCACAAACGAATAAAGGAAAATGGATTTACGGATTTTTGATTGGCTTTTTCTCAATTATGATTCGTGTATTCAATCCGGCGTATCCGGAAGGAGTATTTCTAGCTATTCTGTTGATGAACGTATTTGCCCCGACAATTGACCATTACGTAGTACAAGGAAATGTAAAGAAAAGAATGAAGCGATTGAAGGTTAAAAATGCCTGATTATAAAAGTTTAAAAGTTACAAATTAAAATTTATGACATCTAAAAAAACAGATAGTAATGTTTATACGGTGTTGTTTGCCGTAGGAATGGTTTTAGTTGTAGGAACCTTATTGGCTTTTTTAGCATCCTACTTTAAACCTACTATTGATGAGAATAAGCGTATAGAAAAGCAGCAAAATATCTTGTACGCTATGGGTGTAAATGAAAACGAAGAGGGGAGTGTTGCCTTTATTTCAAAAGATATGGTAGGCGAAACTTTTTCAAAATACATTACCAAACAACTGGTCATTCAAAGAGATGCTGTTTCCGAAGATGATCAAGCCTATTTAATCGATGTTAAGAAACAGCAGACACTGGCAAAGGAAGGCAAGGACAGAAAATTCCCTTTATTTATCGGAGAAAAAGATGGTAAAATGTTCTATATCGCTCCTATCAGAGGAAAAGGCCTCTGGGATGCCATATGGGGCTATATAGCAATGGATGAACAAATGATAGTACAAGGTGCTTATTTTGACCATAAAGGCGAAACGGCCGGATTGGGAGCCAATATAAAATTGCGCTTCTTTATGGATGATTTTACAGGAGAATATTTGTTTAACAACGGAACGTTTACGGGAATTGAGGTTTCCAAATCAAACAATGACCCGAAGAATGAAGACAAAACCGATAATGAAGTAGATGCCATTGCAGGTGCTACGATTACAGGGAACGGAGTTTCAGCGATGATTAAGTCTGAGTTGAAAAATTATGTGCCTTATTTTGAAAATTTAAAAACAAATACGAATTAATGTCTATAGAGTTTACTTTTAAACTTTGGCGGCATAACACTTTAACTACTTAAAAAATGAAACTTTTATCCAAAAAAGATGCAAAACTCATAACAGACCCATTTGCAGATAATAATCCGATTACCATTCAGGTATTGGGAATTTGTTCTGCATTGGCAATTACGGCAGAATTGGAAGCTTCCATTGTAATGTCTGTTTCCGTGCTGTTTGTAATGGGTGTTGGAAATGTTGTTATTTCTCTGATGAGAAATATCATTCCACCTAAAATTCGGATCATTGTACAGTTGATTGTAGTTGCAACATTGGTAATCATTGTAGATTTGGTACTAAAAGCTTTTGCTTATGAATTGAGTAAAACACTCGGAGCTTTTATCGGGTTGATTATCACCAACTGTATCATTATGGGGCGTTTTGAAGCATTTGCTTTGGGCAATGGTCCCTGGAAATCATTTCTTGACGGGATTGGAAACGCACTAGGATACGGAGTTATTCTGATTATTGTAGGATTCTTCAGAGAATTATTAGGATCAGGTACATTGTTGGGTTTTCCGGTTTTAGGAGATCCTATAGAAAAAACAGGATTGTATGCTACGGGTTATGAAAACAACGGATTCATGTTGCTGGCACCTATGGCATTGATTGTTGTTGGGATTATTATTTGGGTACAACGCAGTAGAAATAAAGCATTAATAGAAGAAGATTAATGAGTTGAGAAACTAGTGAGAACTGAAGTTTCTCAGTACTCAATACTCATATCTCAATACTATAAAACATTATGGAACACATAGAATTATTTTTTAAGTCAATATTCATAGATAATATGGTCTTTGCTACTTTCTTAGGAATGTGTTCTTACCTTGCCGTATCAAAGAAAGTATCTACAGCTGTTGGTTTGGGAGCTGCCGTCATCTTCGTATTAGCAGTTACAGTACCCCTAAACTGGCTGTTAGATCAATATATTCTAAAAGAAGGAGCTCTTATATGGTTAGGCCCGGAATATGCGGAGTACGATTTAAGCTTCTTATCTTTCATTATGTTTATTGCAACCATTGCAACTATGGTACAACTGGTAGAGATCATTGTAGAGAAGTTTTCACCTTCTTTATACAATTCTTTGGGGATTTTTTTACCGTTGATTGCAGTAAACTGCGCCATTTTAGGAGGTTCGTTATTTATGCAGTCCAGGGAAATTCCGACTTTAGGGTTGGCTTTAACGTATGGAGTAGGTTCCGGAATCGGGTGGTTTTTGGCTATCTTGTCCATTGCAGCTATTCGCGAAAAAATTCGTTACTCAAGTGTACCTCCGGCTTTAAGAGGGTTGGGGATTACATTTATCATTACCGGATTAATGGCAATCGGTTTTATGAGTTTCGGAGGAATGCTGACAGGAGGGGAAGATGAAAAAGGAAAGGAAACAACTAAAGAAGTTGTTATTTCAGAACCTGTTCAGGAAGAAATAAAAGAAGAAGATAAAGAAAAACCTATCGACGAGGAACCAAGTATAGCAGAAAACACTAAAGAAACAGAATAGCAAGATGATGATATTAGTAGTAAGTACAACAGGAACTATAATAGCAACCGTAGCAGCTTTTTTACTGATTACATTACTATTGGTCGTGTTGTTATTATTTGTAAAACAAAAACTATCTCCTTCGGGACCTGTAACTATTACTATCAACGGAGAGAAAAAAGTAGAAGTAGCTTCAGGAAACACTTTGCTGACTACCCTTGGAAATGAGAAAATATTTTTACCTTCGGCTTGTGGTGGCGGTGGTTCCTGTATTCAATGTGAGTGCCATATCAACTCAGGGGGAGGAGAGGCACTGCCAACGGAAACTCCTCATTTTACCCGTAAAGAATTAAAAGAAGGAATCCGCCTGGCATGCCAGATAAAAGTGAAGCAGGATATGGATATTTCTATCCCGGAAGAAATATTTGGAATAAAAAAATGGGAAGCAACCGTTGTACGTAATTACAATGTTGCTTCTTTTATCAAAGAATTTGTTGTGGAAATTCCGGAAGATATGAACTACAAAGCAGGCGGATATATTCAAATTGAAATCCCGCCTTGTGAGATTCGTTATTCGGATATGGATATCACGGCGCATCCGGAAGAACATGAAACTCCGGATAAGTTTCAGGCAGAATGGGACAAATTCGGACTATGGCCTCTTGTTATGAAAAACACAGAAACAGTAGAACGGGCATACTCCATGGCTTCTTACCCGGCAGAAGGCAGAGAGATCATGTTAAATGTCCGTATTGCCACACCGCCGTGGGATCGTGCTAAAAACGGGTGGATGGATGTAAACCCCGGAATCGCATCGTCCTATATATTCAATCAGAAGAAAGGAGATAAGGTAACTATTTCAGGGCCTTACGGAGAGTTCTTTATTAATGAATCTGATGCAGAAATGTTATATGTTGGCGGCGGGGCAGGAATGGCACCGATGCGCTCACATTTATATCATTTATTCAAAACCTTAAAAACTGGGCGAAAAGTTACGTATTGGTATGGCGGGCGTTCCAAACGCGAACTATTTTACATAGAACACTTTAGAGCATTGGAAAAAGATTTTCCAAATTTCAAATTCTATATGGCACTATCGGAACCTTTGGAAGAAGATAACTGGAAAGTAAAAAAAGATATCCATGACGAAGGCGGAGATGGATTTATGGGGTTTATCCACAATTGTGTCATTGAAAACTACTTGAATGATCATGAATCTCCCGAAGATATTGAATTGTATTTCTGCGGGCCTCCTTTGATGAATAATGCGGTTCAGAAAATGGGAGAAGATTTTGGAATCCCGGATGAGAACATCCGATTCGACGATTTTGGAGGATAGTATATCAGAACGGTTTTTTCACAGGTCAAAACAAGTAGTCGGTATGTATAAATCCGTTCCATAATTCTAACTATTTTTTGCTATATACTTATCGGAAAGCGGAACTAATTTGATAGCTATGAAAACATACTAAGTCATAATTCCGATAAATTACTGAGTTTTACACCTATATAAAGTTTTTCAACAATATCCGAAGTTTTTTTGATTCAAAAAAGGTATATTTGAGAGAGAAATAAATGAATGTAAAAGTGTGTTTATAGATAAGTTGTAGACAATAATTTTATACTATGGCAGTAAATAACCTTTTAGATACCAGTACGGTAAGCATGAGCGACATCATAGGCAATGGTAAAACCTATGCTGTACCTACATACCAAAGGGATTATTCATGGAAGCGTGATCAGTGGGAAGATTTGTGGAATGACATTTTGGCCATAGAAGAAAACGGTAGTGTTCATTACATGGGATCTATTGTCCTGCAAAATATGGGTGATAAAAAATATCATGTTATTGATGGGCAACAGCGATTTTCTACACTTACCCTAATTGTATTGGCGACAATCAAGCAATTACAGAATTTAATAAACTCTAATATTGAGGTAGAACAAAATAAAGAAAGAGTTTCTTTACTACAGAAAAAATTTATTGGTGACAAAGATCCCGGATCATTAACATATTCGTCTAAGCTTAAATTGAATGAAAACAATGATAGTTTTTTCCAATCTAACCTTTTGGTTTTTAGACCTCCTACGAACGAAAGAACGCTTCAGGACTCTGATAAACTTATCTGGCAGGCGTACAATTATTTCATTGACAGAATAACTAAACATTTCAGCGAAAATCAAAGTGGTGAGAATATTGCAAATTTTTTGAACAAACTAATTGCCGAAAGGTTGATGTTTATTCAAATAATTGTCGAAGATGAGCTCAGTGCATATACGGTTTTTGAGACATTAAATTCAAGAGGTGTTGGATTAACTGTTACCGATTTGCTTAAAAATTATCTTTTTTCGATTTCTTCTAAAGTTGACTTGCCACATATAAAAGATAAATGGAAAAAAATAGTAGATGTTATTGGGCTTGATACATTTCCAACATTTTTAAGACACTACTGGATATCAAAAAATAAATTAATACGCCAAGAATATCTTTTCAGGGCAATACGCGATTCTGTTACTACATCTCCGGAAGTAATTGAATTGTTGGATTTATTAGAGGAGAATGCACTTCTGTATAACGCACTTTCGAATTATGCAGATAGTTTTTGGGGCGGTGATCGAGAATTAAAAAGTAGAATAACAGAGCTTGTTCTTTTTAAAGAGAAACAAGCTTATCCTATTTTAATTGCGACCTATAATGAACTTAGCATTGAAGATTTCAAAAAGGTTTTAAAATTTGTTAGTATTATCACCTTTAGATATACGGTTATTGCTCGACTTCATACAAATTTAAAGGAAGACATCTATAATAAGGCAGCTATGAAAATTAGTAATAAAGAGGTAACTACTTCTGGTCAAATAGCGGATTTAATCAAGCCTTTATACCCTTCAGATAATGATTTTAGAAATGACTTCAGTACAAAATATTTAAGTACAAAGAGAGGAAAGAAATTAGTTCGTTATATTCTTTTCAAACTTGAAAACCACTTAAGCCATGCCGATTATGATTTTGAAGAAAACCCGGGAACAATAGAACACATTCTTCCGGAAAACGGTAACGAGTATTATTTAGAACAATTCCCTGCTTCAATTCATGAATCTATTGTATATCGATTAGGTAATTACACAATTCTCGAAGACGATAAGAATAAAGGGTGTAAGACACTATCTTTCAATCAAAAAAAAGCAATTTATCAAACCAGTCATTATGAATTGTCCAAACGAATTAATTATAATGACTGGACTCCAAATACTATTGAAAGAAGACAAGAAGATTTAGCTCAACAAGCCACGTCTGTTTGGAGAATTTCTCAATATGATTAAAGTATAACAAAACCTATAGGCAAATACTCTATGAAATGCACTGTATTGTAGTCAAATCAATTTCAATACAGAATATATCACTATTTTGCAAAGGTCTCTAGATATTTAAATGATAACCATTTTATATTGGTCTCTCATAATCAAAGGTGAACAGATGGATTTATTTTACCCGACTATCATTAAAAATATATTGCCCTATGACGGAGAAACCATTTATCACGGGTTGATCTTCAATAAGAAAGAATGTGAGCATTACTATAAAACCTTATTAGAAACCGCACAGTGGAAAAATGACGAGGCCATTATTTTTGGAAAGCACTATACCACTAAAAGAAAAGTAGCCTGGTACGGAGATGCTAATTTCAGTTATACCTACTCAAATGTAACAAAGCAAGCACATATTTGGACTAAAGAGTTACTTGTATTAAAAAAAGAAGTAGAAAAAGAAACAGGAGTCATTTTCAATTCCTGTCTGCTAAATTTATATCATACAGGAGCGGAAGGGATGACCTGGCATTCCGATGATGAAAAATCACTGGGAGAGCATACAACAATAGCATGTGTTACTTTGGGTGCAGAACGCAAATTTTCTTTTAAACATAAAAAAACAAAACAAAAGATAGATATTATATTGGAAAGCGGAAGCCTTTTGGTAATGAAAGGAATCACACAATCTCACTGGTTGCACCGGTTGCCACTCACAAAAAAAGTACACACGCCAAGAATTAGTTTAACGTTTAGAACCATAGTAGTTTAGAGTTTATAGCTCTTTGTAAAAAGAAATGCTTTTTCCCTGGTTTTTTTAAGCGAACTTTGCAACTTTCAAACTTTACAACTTTCAAACCATATAACCATTGACTTCTAACCGGCAATCCGTTAATTTAAATAAGTATATCAGTGCTACCGGAATATGTTCCAGAAGAGAAGCTGAAAAGTTTATTATTGCCGGAAACGTAACTATTAATGGAAAAGTAGCACAGCTGGGAAATAGAGTTTTTAGAGGAGACCTTGTAAGAGTAAACGGAAAACCATTAAAAGCAAAACCTAAGAAAATTTATATTGCATTAAATAAACCGATAGGAATTGTTTGTACTACAGACACTAAAGAACATAAAAATATCATTAAATATGTGAATCATTCGGAACGGTTATTTCCAATTGGACGTTTGGATAAACCCTCCGAAGGCCTCATTTTTTTAACAAATGACGGAGATATTGTAAATAAAATTTTGAGAGCAGGAAACAACCATCAAAAAGAATATGTAGTTACCGTTGATAAATTAATTGATGATATTTTTATTCAAAAAATGAGTAATGGCATTCCGATATTAGATACCATTACTAAAAAATGTAATGTGTCAAAAATAAATCATTACACATTCAATATTACATTAGCACAAGGGTTAAACAGACAAATAAGGAGAATGTGCGAATACTTAGGTTATGAGGTTATAAAATTAAAACGAGTACGAATTATGAATGTACAATTAGGAAATCTCAAGGTTGGCGAATGGCGTGAATTGTCTGAAAAAGAGATTCACATGATACATAGTATGGTACATTCATCATCTAGTATGGTACATTCATCATCCAAAACCGAAGAAGCATCCGTAGATAAGAAAAAGAACATTTCATTTGGTCCAAAATTTCCCGGGAATAGAAGAAGAAGCCGTAGGAAATCTTAAGAAGTTTTTAGCCTTTCTCCACATGCTATTTGTGAACTCATCCAGACTTTTTCTATTTCCTAAAAAATGACTGAAATTCATCTATATTTCGTTACTTTTCTTACCTGTAACTGCTATAGCTTTTAAAAAGTGCCTCATCTAGTTAAATTTCAGTTCATTTTCGGTTAAAAACAAAAAGTCAAGATGAGTTCTGCGTATATTTGCAGGCAATGGATTTTCAGTTAACATGTAAAGATGCACAATCCAAAGCCAGGGCTGGTACAATTACTACGGATCATGGCCTTATAGAAACTCCTGTTTTTATGCCGGTAGGAACGGTGGCTACAGTAAAAGGAGTACACCAATCCGAATTGAAACAACAAATAAATCCGGATGTCATATTGGCAAATACCTATCATTTGTATTTACGACCTAAGACGACCATTTTAGAACAGGCAGGAGGGATCCATAAATTTATGAATTGGGATCGCAATATTCTTACGGATTCGGGAGGGTATCAGGTATATTCACTATCCGAGAGAAGAAAAATCAGTGAAGAAGGAGTAAAATTCAGAAGCCATATAGACGGTTCTACTCATTTTTTTACCCCGGAAAATGTGATGAGTATACAACGCACCGTCGGAGCAGACATTATGATGGCTTTTGATGAATGTACCCCATACCCTTGTGAATATAGCTATGCAAAAAACTCTATGCATATGACCCATCGCTGGTTGAAAAGATGTGTTGATCATTTGGAAAAAACACCTTTAAAATATAATTATAGCCAGACTTTTTTCCCAATTGTACAAGGAAGTATATACAAAGACCTTCGAAAACAATCTGCGGAATTTATTGCTTCGGTTGAGGCAGAGGGAAACGCTATCGGAGGGCTATCTGTCGGAGAACCGGCAGAAGAGATGTATGAAATGACAGCTGTTGTATGTGCTATTTTACCGGAAGACAAACCCAGGTATTTAATGGGTGTGGGAACCCCTATAAATATTCTGGAAAATATTGCATTAGGAGTGGACATGTTTGATTGTGTAATGCCTACAAGAAATGCAAGAAATGGCATGCTGTTTACCGCGCAAGGCTCTATAAATATTAAAAATAAGAAATGGGAAAACGATTTTTCTCCCATCGATGAAATGGGTATTACCGAAGTAGATACTTTATATTCCAAAGCCTATTTAAGACACTTATTCGTATCAAAAGAAATGTTGGGTAAACAGATTGCTTCTATTCACAATCTCGGTTTTTATATATGGTTAGTCGGAGAAGCCAGAAAACACATTATTGCAGGAGATTTTTTAGATTGGAAGCATCAAATGGTACACCAAATGAACAAACGATTATAGCTTTGAAAATACTGGATTGGTACATATTAAAGAGATATTTGGTAACGTTTATATTTACGCTATTAATTTTAATACCCATAGCAGTTGCTATTGATATTTCTGAAAAAGTCGATAAATTTTTAAGACACGATACCTTAACAACTCTCGAAATTATAAATGACTATTATAAAAATTTTATCATTTATTATGCCAATACTTTTATGCCATTGGCGCTGTTTATTGCAGTAATCGTATTTACAACCAAACTGTCCAATAATACGGAAATTGTCGCCATGATAAATGCAAAAATCTCTTTTAAAAGGTTTTTGTACCCGTACTTTATTGGGGCCACCTTGGTAACCATTTTTGCTTTGGTAATGAACCATTATGTAGTGCCTTATAGTAGCAAAGCAAGACATAAATTTGAAAAAAAATATATCAGAGGAGCAAAAATCGGGGAAAATTCAGTTCAGGATTTTAGTTTGCAATTAAGTGATAGTACTTATGTATACTTTAAAAATTATAATTTTAGATTTTCTTCGGGGATCTTTTTTTCTCTGGAATACTATAATGGAATCAGGTTGAATTATAAATTAACCGCAGATAATATTTCCTGGAATGAGAAAGATAGTGTTTTTAAATTAACCAATTATAAAATAAGAAAGCTATTTGCCAAGCAAGATAGTATTGTATCCGGAATTACGCTTGATACTACTTTTGCTTTTACACCCAAAGACCTCATATTTAAATCTACATTGTCCCAAGAAATGGTTACAGATGAACTGGTAGCATTCATAGCTATTTCGAAAAAGAGGGGTGTTAAAAACTTAAACTCTTACTTGGTAGAATTACACAAAAGAACCAGCCTGCCTATTTCATCTTATATTCTGACAATTATAGCTGTTGCACTTACATATAAAAAACGCAGAGGAGGGGTTGGAGTAAATCTTGCATTGGGAATCAGCATTATGTTTATTTATATCTTCTTTTTGAAAGTTTCCGAAGTATTAGGCGCGGTTGCAGGAGTAAATTCATTTATCTATGTATGGTCGCCGAATATTATTTTTGGCGCTCTGGCAATCTATTTATACAGTAATGCAAGGAAGTAAAGCAAAACATTTTTTACTATTACATTTTATTGTTTTTATCTGGGGATTTACAGCTATCTTGGGAGCATTGATTTCCATAGACGCTGTTCCGTTGGTTTGGTACAGAATGTTATTAGCAGTTATTTTTATAGCTGTTTACCTTTGTGTTAAAAAGAAAACGCTCTTCATAGATAAACAATCAGCTTTAAAGTATGTTTTTACAGGAATCATCATAGCTTTACATTGGATTACTTTTTTTAAAGCAATTAAAGTTTCTACAATCTCCGTAGCTCTAGTTACCATGAGTACGGGTGCATTTTTTACTTCTTTTATAGAACCGTTCTTTTTTAAAAGGAGAATAAAACCATTAGAGATTATAATGGGTTGTGGAGCGATAATAGGATTATATATTATCTTCAATTTTGAATCGCAATACATATGGGGGATCATTTATGCGCTGATTTCCTCGTTCTTGTCAGCGCTCTTTTCTGTATTAAACGGATTATTTGTGATAAAAAAAGGCCCCCATATCATTTCCTTTTATCAATTGTTATTCGGTATGTTATTTATTACCGTTTTCCTTCTTCTGCAAGAGGGTTTTACTCCGGGGTTTTTTCAACTCTCTGTAAAGGATTGGCTTTGGTTACTTCTATTAAGCAGTATATGTACTGCATATGCATTTATAACTTCTATAAAAATAATGAAATACTTAACTCCTTATACGGTAATGCTCACGATTAATTTGGAACCTGTATATGCAATTGTTTTAGCATTACTGATCTTTGGAGAAAAAGAAAAGATGAATGCGGAATTTTATATAGGAGCATTGGTTGTTTTAGGTGTTGTATTTCTAAATGGAATGATTCAAAACCCGAGAAAAATCAAAAGTAAAATAACCACACGTAATTTTAAAAACAAAAATTTGTAAACTGAAATAAAATTATAGTAAGTTTGTAATCGCAACCAATACGTTCAGTACTATTTTTTAGAAAATCTAATAAAGTATACTATGAATTATTTAGACTTTGAATTACCGGTTAAAGAGTTGGAAGATCAATTAAAAAAATGCTATGATATTGGTAAAGACAGTGATGTTGATGTTACTACAGCATGTAAGAAAATTGAGAAGAAATTAGAAAAAGTAAAAAAAGATATTCATAAAAATTTAACGCCTTGGCAGAGAGTTCAGCTTTCCCGGCATCCAAACAGACCTTATACTTTGGACTATATACATGCTATTTGCGGAGATACTTTTATGGAACTGCATGGAGACAGGAATGTAAGAGATGATAAAGCGATGATTGGAGGATTGGGCAAGATCGGAGATCAATCCTATATGTTTATTGGTCAACAAAAAGGGTATAACACAAAGACACGCCAGTATAGAAATTTTGGAATGGCCAATCCTGAAGGATATCGCAAAGCATTGCGTCTGATGAAAATGGCCGAAAAGTTTAGTATACCGATAGTTACTTTATTAGATACACCCGGAGCATATCCGGGCTTAGAGGCAGAAGAAAGAGGCCAGGGAGAAGCTATTGCAAGAAATATTTTTGAAATGACCAGGTTAAAAACTCCAATTATTACCATTGTTATTGGAGAAGGAGCCTCAGGCGGAGCTTTAGGTATAGGAGTCGGAGATAAGGTATTTATGATGGAAAATACCTGGTATACTGTCATTTCTCCGGAATCGTGTTCTTCTATTTTGTGGCGTAGTTGGGAATATAAAGAACAAGCGGCAGCAGCACTCAAACTTACCGGTGATGACATGAAAAAGCTAAAATTAATTGATGAAATGATAAAAGAACCTTTGGGAGGGGCACACTCTAATAGAGAAGGAGCTTTTAGAATAGTACAAGAAACTATAGTAGTAGCTTATAACGAATTAAAAGAACTTCCCGTAGTAGATTTGGTTAATAAGCGTATGGAGAAATATGCGGAAATGGGCATTTATAAAGGTTGATTACGATATATCATTTATGGTGCTGCCCACTCTTAAGTGTTTAAAGAACAACTTTTCTCTGATAAGCTTTTGTATTAAACAGAAAACGAAGCGGATTTGATCTTTTAATTATTCGGCTTTCTGTTCTAGCAGGTCAAAAAACTGGCCAATTTTAGGTAAAATGATAATTTTTGTTCTTCTGTTTTTAGATTTATTGGAAGGAGTATCATTAGGAGCCAAAGGAATATAGCTACTTCTGCCCGCAGCAATCAACCGATTGGGCTCCACACCGTATTTATATTGTAAAATCCTGGTAATGGCAGTAGCTCTTTTAGTCGATAAATCCCAGTTATCTTCAATAATATCATTCTTAATGGGTGTAGAATCCGTATGCCCCTCAATCATTACATCCATTTCCGGTTGATCGTTGACTACAGTAGCAACTTTCTCTAACACGGAATATGCCTTGTCTGTTACATTGTAGCTTCCGCTTTTGAATAATAATTTGTCAGAAATAGAAATAAAGACCACTGTTTTTTCTACATTGATTTCTATGTCTTCATCATCAATACCCTCTTTTAACTCTTTCTTTAGATGAAATGCAACCACTAAATTTAAAGAATCTTTTTTGGAGGCTGCAGCTCTGATCCTATTGATATATTTGTCTTTTTTACTTAACTGTGCTAAGGTTTCTTTAATATTATCGTTAGCTCCCTTAGTTAAAACCGTTAAATTATCTACATATTCTAATGTTTTTTCTTTATCCTTTTTGAGTTCTGCAATCGTATTATCAAGGTTAGCTATTTGATTTTGGCATTTTTCTTTTTCAATTAAACATTTTGTTAAGCTATTTTTTACAGCCACTAACTCATCTTTTGCTTTTTTGTGTTTTGCTTCTAAATTAGCATATTCTTTTTTTGAAACACATGAAGCTGTAATTATAATTATTACAACCAGAAGTAATACCTTTCTCATTTCTATGATAGAATTTAGTTAAAAGAGCTACAAAGTTAATAAAATGTATATACAAAAGCATGGATTAACAATTATTTGTGAGCTTTTTATGAGGATTTTAAAGACTACCTTTACATCATAAATTTTTAATGATGAATATTACTCGTTTTTTAATGATGACTCTTATCTGTTGTGTACTTATTGTGTGCGCAAAAGAGGAACCTGTAAAGTTAAGAGGAAGTGTTTTTGGGACTACCTATTCTATAATTTATTATAGCACTACAAATTATGAAATAGAAATTGATAATTTATTTACTAAAGTAAATACATCATTATCTACTTATATGTATACCTCTGATATTTCGAGGATCAACAGAGGAGAAAAAAATATTATAGCAGATAGCTTATTTAAAGAAGTATTTCAAAAATCAGCACGTATTTATAAGGAAACGGACGGATATTTTGATCCAACAGTCGGCATTTTAGTAAATGCATGGGGGTTTGGCCCTAAAAAACCGTTGAACAACATAGATACTGCAAAGATTTCAGACTTAATGAAATTTGTTGGGTTTAATAAAGTACGTATTGAAAATGATACAGTAGTAAAAAAATATAAAGAAATATATTTTGATTTCAATTCAATTGCAAAGGGTTATGGAATAGATATAGTGGGTCGGTTTTTAGAAAGTAAAGGAATTAAGAACTATATGGTAGAAATTGGTGGTGAGGTCAGAGTCAGAGGAATGAAACCTGGCAGTCAATTATGGAAAGTGGAAATAGAGAATCCGAATACAGACGGTTCTCGTAATGCTTACACACGTCTGGAACTAACAGACAAAACCGTAGCGAGTTCCGGAAATTACAGAAAATACAGGATTACGGAAGACGGACAAAAGTATGTACACACTATTAATCCGAAAACGGGTTATGCTACTGAAAGTAATTTACTTGCAGCTACTGTGATTACAGGTTTGGATTGCGCAGATGCAGATGCATATGCAACAGCTTTTATGGCAATGGGTCTGGAAAAAACAACAGCTTTTTTAGAAAGAAAACCTGCATTAAAAGTTATTTTGATTTATGTTGATGATAAAGGAACATTAAAAGCATGGACTAGCAATTCAGGAGGATAGGGTTCTAAAACAGTCATTTATAAACCACAGGTAAAATTTCGCCTTTCATGAGTCGGTATTTTTCTACGAACTCTGTTGTTATTTTTTGAGTATAGTCTACTTGATCTACTTTAAAACCAACAGATCGGAGCTTGTCGAAATAATCGCGACCGTAAATTCTTACATGATCGTATTGTCCGAAAATTTTAGTGCGTTCTTTTGGATCGGTAATAGACCCATCTTCAAATGTAACAGCACGATTCAAATCTTGTGGCACCTGAAAAATACCAAAACCTCCGGGTTTCATAACACGATATAACTCTTGCATGGCTTTGGTATCATTCGGAATATGTTCCAGTACATGATTACAAAAGATAACATCAAAAGTATTGTTTTCAAAAGGTAAATCCGTGATATCCGCCTTAATGTCTGCAATAGGAGAGTATAAATCCGCAGTAATGTAGTCGTGATTTAACTTTTTAAAACGTGTTAAAAAACACTGTTCCGGAGCCATGTGTAAAACTTTTAGCTTAGCGTTTTTATTAGAACCGGAATCGTCGATGCTACCTGAACTTCCAGTAGATTTAAGAAAATGGGTTTCGTTTTGTAAATATAACCACAAAAGACGATGGCGCTCTAAAGATAAAGTACCCGGAGCAAGTACATTTGATCTTTGCATATGGTAACCATAAGGCAGAAATTTTCGAAAACTTCTCCCGTCTATTGGATCCGTAAACTTTTCCCCTTTTAAATAAAAAGCCGCAAGTGGTCGAATCCAATAACTTATTTTAATTAAGAAAGGACGAGGAATTATTTGCAATATGATTTTGGAAAAGTTCAATTTCTTATCTATTTCATTTCTACTTCAGCTATGGCATTGATTCAATTTCATAACTCATATTGCCATTTCATTTACCAGTTCGCGATTGACACTGTTAAACTTCCTGATACACTTGTTGAAAAGTTTCTTCTTCTTCACTTTTAATACCCAAAGCATCATAAATATATTTGAATGTGGAGAGCAGTTCCGGTTTTCCATTAATAATGGCAACATCATGCTCAAAATGAGCACTGGGTTTTCTGTCTTTTGTTACAATAGTCCATCCGTCATTTAAATGATGGATTTTATGTGTTCCCAAATTAATCATAGGTTCAATAGCAACTACCATTCCTTCTACTAATTTTTTACCTCTGCCTCTTTTGCCATAGTTGGGCATTTCCGGGTCTTCGTGCATTGTACGACCTATACCATGCCCTACCAATTCTCTAACCACCCCATAACCATACTTTTCGCAATATTGCTGGATAGCAAAACCCACATCGCCTACACGGTTACCGGCTTTTAATTCGCGAATTCCAATATATAAGCTTTCTTTTGTAACCTTTAATAATTTTTCAGTTTCCGGAGCAATTTCTCCAATAGCAAAAGTATACGCATGATCTCCGTAAAAACCATTTTTAACAGCCCCGCAATCTATAGAGATAATATCCCCTTCTTGTAACGGCTTGTCGTTAGGGATGCCATGTACAACCTGAGCATTTGGACTGACACATAAGGTGTTTGGAAAATCATATAAGCCTAAAAAACCGGGAACTGCATCTTGAGAATGAATATAATCTTCAGCAAGTTTATCCAAATAGATAGTGTTTACGCCCGGTTTTATTTCTTTGGCGAGCATCCCCAGTGTTTTGGAAACTACGAGTGCGCTTTCACGCATCAATTCGATTTCCTCTCTGGTTTTTACAACTATCATATATCTAAATAAAGCACAAAAATACATGAATTTTTTCATTTGAAAATTCACAAAAAACAAATAAAAAAAATTTATGCACTAACGAAGTGATTACTGAAGTGAAGCTAAATTTTGTATTTTTTAACCAAAATTTAGTTTTTTACAGAAGAAAGATACTTTAAATTCTAAGGTAAATTAAAGCTTGTCATATTCGGAAAGCAACAAAAAATGAATAATTACTCCTGATACGAATGTTTATAAGTCTCAGTGGTCAGTATTTTTAGCATATCCTTTTCTAAGCTTTCTACGGGATATTCTACAAAACGCCCCGTTTCTTTTCCGTGTTTGTAAAAAATAAAGGTGGGTACCCGTATAATATCATATCCTTTCTGAAGGCTATCAAGTGTTTTTTTACTTCTGTTTAAAGCAATCATTTCGAGGCGGTTCATATCAAATGCTGCTTCTTCCAAAATTTTATAAAACCTGGGGACTTCTCTTTTACTATCACCACACCAAGTTCCAAAGAACCCTTTTATGGTATACTTTTTAAGTTTTTTTTTAATTTTCCGAATGATCTTTTTATCTGTTTTATAAGCATCGTAGTTTTTTGTAAACCACTTGCTATAACTTTTATCTAAAAGAGAAACTTTTTTTATATATCCGATTAAGTTCCCATCCTGATCTTTTTTTGCAATGCTCTTTTCTTGTGCTGTTAATGAAAAAGTAATTAAAACAGTGATTATAAATAGAGTTTTTTTCATACGATTCGTTTTATATAAGTGAATGTTGTGTCATTTCTTCAGGTTGCTCAATACCCATAATATCTAAAATGGTAGGAGCAATATCGCCCAAGATACCATTTTTTATTTTCTTTATTTTCTTATCGATTAAAATTATGGGAACCGGGTTGGTTGTATGTGCCGTATGCAGTGTTCCATCCGAATTTATCATTGTTTCGCAGTTTCCATGATCGGCAATCAAAATAGTAGTATAGTCATTTTTTAGGGCAGTATTTATAATGTCCTTAACGCATATATCTACAGTTTCACATGCCTTTACAGCAGCTTCTAATACACCTGTATGGCCAACCATATCTCCATTGGCAAAGTTTAGGCAGACAAAATCTACTTCGCCTTTTTCCAGTTCAGGTATAATTGCCTCTTTTATTTCATAAGCACTCATTTCAGGTTTTAAATCATAAGTGGCTACTTTAGGCGAAGGACATAACAATCTTTTTTCCCCAATAAATTCTTTCTCTCTGCCACCGGAAAAGAAAAAGGTAACATGTGGATATTTTTCCGTTTCAGCAATCCGGATTTGAGTTTTACCTGCACATTCCAGAACCTCTCCCAGTGTATTTTCTATATGATCATCATCATAAATAACATTAATATTTTGAAAGGTTTCATCATAATTTGTCATGGTAACAAAATATAAAGAACGTTTTTGCATACTGTCTTGAGGATGATTCTTTTGGCATAGTACTTCCGTTAATTGCCTTCCTCTGTCTGTTCTGAAATTAAAGAAAATAACTACATCCCCATCTTGGATGGTAGCTTTAGGCCGATGATGTTCATCTGCCATAATAATTGGCTTTATAAATTCGTCCGTAATACCGGCTTCATAACTTTTTAAAATACTATCTTCTGCTTTTGTGGAAAGAGTTCCCACTCCATGTACCATAGCATCATAGGCTAATTTAATACGTTCCCAGCGTTTATCTCTGTCCATTGCATAATACCTCCCGATAATAGTAGCCAGTTGCCCGGTGGTTTTATGCATATAATCCTGTAAATCCTTAATAAAAGAGCTTCCCGATTTGGGATCACAATCTCTTCCGTCGGTAAATGCGTGTACAAAAACATTTTTTAAATTGAAATCCGCAGTAGCATCCAACAAACCTTTTAAATGATCTATATGTGAATGAATTCCTCCATTGGAAACCAATCCTAAAAAATGTATATTTTTACGGTGTTTTTTGGCATGCTCAAAAGCATTTACTAATTCTTTTTCTTTAGCTATTGTACCTTCTCTTACAGCAATATTTATTTTAGCCAGGTTTTGATATACAATTCTACCTGCTCCTAAATTTATATGACCCACTTCAGAGTTTCCCATTTGCCCTTCGGGTAGTCCAACATACTTGCCGTCTGTTCTTAATTCGGCAAAAGGGTATGCATCATATAAGGAATCAATAAAGGGTGTTTTAGCATTATAAATGGCTGATACTTTTGGATTTTGAGTAATCCCCCAACCGTCTAATATCATTAAAATTGCTTTTCCGGACATGATGAAAATTTAAGCGATAAAGATACAAAGCTTTATTGTGAGAAATAATGATGTTAAAAAAATCTCCGAAAACGATTTCATTAACACTTTTTTAAAGAAGGTTATTCGTTTGTATTAAAGAATTGTTAAACGGTTGTTAATTAAAAACTTTTAGTGAAACATTTTCTTTTTTGTACAGTCTGCTAACATGTATTTAATCACTAAAATCTTAATAATATGAAAAAATTAATTGTACCAATTATCGTATGTTTTTTTGCATTCAGTATGGCAAATGCAATAGTGCCAAATGAGTTGGCCAAGAAAAATAATGTAGAACTTAGCACTTCTTATTTTAAGGTGAATGCTTTTTGTAAATTAATTCAGATAGGGAACTATGAAGCCGTAAAATCTTTAATTGATGCCGGGGAAGATGTTAATGCAAAATCGAATGGTTTAACACCTCTGATGTTTGCAGCCAGGCATAACCGTGCAAAGATTGCCAAGCTTCTCATCAAAAACGGAGCAAAACTAAATACTAAATCAGATAGAAGTAGATTGACTGCTATGGATTTAGCTAAGAGATCTAAAGCTGTAGACGCTATAAAAGTTCTTGAGGATGCACTTAGTAAATCTTAGCGAGTAAAATAAAAAATTTCAGGAAGAGGTTGTCTGTTTAAGTATTGACAACCTCTTTTTTATTCTGGTATTATTCATTTTTGCTGAATATTTTCAGGTAAGAAAAAAATCACTCACTCACTCGACTTTACAAAGCCAATTATAAACTGTATAAGTATTTAGTACATGACAAAAAATATAATTAATTGATTATCAGTAAATTAAATGTTAAATAATTAAAATAAAGCATTGATTTTCAGTATATTAGAAGAATAACATCACTCATTTTTCTAATGAAAAAAGGTACTGTTTTAAAATCCAAACATTTTAATTGATTTTTTTATAAATTTACTTTCATAAAGGAATTTTCTTAATTAGAAAATATCCAGTACAGCTTCAGATTTTTTTGAAGCTGTTTTTTGTTGATTATAATCTTCTATGTAATACTGGTCAGTCTTCCAAAGTATGTACATTAATTCTAGTAATTTTCTCGCTACAGCAACTGACCCTATCTTTTTTATATTACGTTTTTTAACAACTCTATCGTAGAATATTTTCATTTCCTTATTATGTCTTGCAGCTACTAATGAAGGAAAATATAAAGCTCTCCTAATGTGACTATTTCCTTTTTTAGATATTCGTGTTTTTCCATTTAAACTACTGCCAGAATCTCTATATACGACATCAAAACCTGCATAACTTGTAACTTGTTTTTTATTATAAAAATATTCGAAGCCTAAAGTTTCTGCTACGATTATAGTTACTGTTGTAAACCCAACGCCTTTAATACTGGATAACTTATCTACCTTTAAGGAAAGTTCATCGTCTGATTGAACTAAAACTTCTATTTGTTTTTCACAAATTGAAATTGATTTTTCTAGTTCTTTAAGTAAACGATATTCTTGTTTTATAATTTCTTTTGGAACTGCATAACTATGCTCTTTGCTATGTATTCTATTGTTAATTAACGTTTTCTGGCTTTTTAGCTGTTCTAAATAACGTGTTATAGCTCTTAGTCTTAAATAAATATCTTTTGGTGGATTCCAAGGATTATGTTTTCTCTCACAGGCAAATTGACTTAGGATTTTACTATCAATATTATCTGTTTTTGATTTAACATTTAAGCTTTTAAAATAATGTTTTGTATTAGATGGAAGTGCTACATGTAAAGGTTTTTTAAGGTAATATAAATGATATGCTAAATGTTCATAATAAACTCCTGTAGCTTCCATTATATAAAACGCTTCTATCCCTTTAATGGTTTGCTTCTTTACCCATTTTAAAAATTGGTTAAACCCTTTTTTTTCATTGTCAAATTCACAGGAATCACCAAAACGTAAACTGTAATCGTCTTGTAAAGTACAAATGCTTGCTGTGAATGTTGATTTAGAGATATCTATTCCGATACCATATTTTATAATATTCATAAATTGAGGTTTTAATTAATCCTATTCTTTCAATCTATGCTTGTTTCTTATACTTGCTTACTTGAGTGTAGCATTAAGTACTGTTCTGATTTTAAAGAATATTAAAGAGAGTAGAGCATTGCTTTTTTACGGTATAGTGAGTACTTACCTAACCACAACTTCTCTTACTCTCAACGATTAATTGTTAGTCTTACTACACAATATAATCGCTTTTTGTAATATGCTTTAAATATACAAACCAATGCTTCCACTAAAAGTAGTGAATTAAATTCAGTTTTAAGTTCTCATTTCCAAGGTAAGATCAATTTGGCAAGAATCAAACTCATATCACATTTCATTATCGCCCTCTGTAAGGTACAGACAGTTACCTTTGAAAAGGTAGCCAACGCTTTTGAGACCTCAGTAGATTCGAAGTCATCACTCAGACGTATTCAAAGATTTATTGCTGATTATTCGTTGGATGGAGATTTGATCGCTCGTCTTATATTTAGTCTCCTTCCTAAGCAAGAGGGATTGATCTTGAGTATTGATAGGACCAATTGGAAGTTTGGTCAGACCAACATCAACATTTTTATGTTGGGAGTTGTCTATAAAGGTGTTGCCTTCCTTGTTATTTACTATGTTAGATAAGCCAGGGAACTCTAACAGTCAGGAGCGTATTGATCTTGTGAATCGTTTCATAAGACTTTTTGGCAAAGATGTTATTAAATCCATTGTAGCCGATAGAGAGTTTGTAGGTAATCATTGGTTGGATTTCTTGAATACAAATGGAATCAAATATTATATCCGCATTCGAAACAACTTTAAGGTAGAGCTTCCTGATAAGAACAAAACCATCAAAGTATTTCACTTGTTTAATCCACATAAGATCAATGAGTTTGTGTATTATCCTAAAATTGTACGTGTTAATGGTCAGCTTTGTTTCCTTTCCGGATGCAAGTTGTACCCAAAAAATGGAAAGCCTGATTTCTTAATCATTGTATCGTTCAACGCTCCTGATAAGGCCTTTGAACAATACAAAGAACGATGGCAGATAGAGATGTGTTTTAAAGCAATGAAAGCCAGTGGCTTTGATATTGAAAACACACACCTGCAAGATATTAAGCGTATTGAAAAATTAGTACTGCTTGTAATGATGGCTTTCGTATGGTGTTACAAAGTTGGTATATATTTACATCAGATTAAGCCTATCAAAATAAAAAAGCATGGAAGAATGGCTAAAAGCATATTCAAATATGGATTAGATTATATTGCTTCTGTGCTATTAAACCCTGTAAATCAAAACAATATGAACTTGACTAAATTTTTGTCATGTACTTAGGTATAAGTATTAAAAAAATGCTCGGTACAGTTAACTTTTACGAAAAGTAATTTGTTGTTCTCTTTGTATATTTTTCCGAATTTTTTTAATTGTGCCGGACTGGCTTTTTTCAATGTGTAATAAGGTTTTAGAAGTATGGGAAGCTTTATTTTCCTTTAGCTTTTTATAAGCACTGGATCTAGTTCTTTTATTGTTTTTAAGCTGCTAATCATAGCTTCTACAGCTCCGCCGAAACTCATAGTAAGATAGATTTGAGGTTATAAATAATCAATCGGTTGTATTGTAAAAATGTTACATATTGCATTTTTGTAAGCTCATTAAAAAAATGTAAATTTACCATACCATAAAGTTTCTTTTTTTAATGAATGCTCATTTTGAATTGAACGAAGTTACCGGAAAACTTCCAAAGCATCTGCATAAATTCATCGTAAAACAACCGTACGATGAATATACACCTCAAAACCAGGCTGTTTGGAGGTATGTAATGCGAATGAATATAGATTTTTTATCAAAGGTAGCGCATACATCTTATGAAAAAGGCTTGGATAAGACAGGTATTTCACCTGAGTTTATTCCGAGAATGGAAGGAATGAATAGAATTTTAAAAGAGATTGGATGGGCTGCTGTTTCGGTGGACGGATTTATCCCCCCTAATGCATTTATGGAATTTCAGGCATACAATGTGTTGGTGATTGCATCCGATATGCGTACCATAGGGCATATAGAATATACACCTGCTCCGGATATTATTCATGAGGCTGCCGGCCATGCTCCTATTATTGCCAACCCTGAATATGCAGAGTATTTGAGGAGGTTTGGAGAAATAGGAAGCAAAGCCATTTCATCGGCCGAAGACTACGAAATATATGAGGCAATCAGGTTATTATCTATTCTAAAGGAGAACCCGAATGCCAAAGCTTCTGAAATTAAGAAAGCACAAGACAAGGTAACATTCTTGCAAAACCACATGGGTGAACTCTCTGAAATGGCTCAAATAAGAAATTTACATTGGTGGACCGTAGAGTATGGGTTAATTGGCACTACAGATGATCCTGGAATATACGGTGCAGGCCTTTTGTCTTCAATAGGAGAAAGTAAAAATTGCTTACAGCCCGAAGTTCAAAAAATACCGTATTCCATTGAAGCAGCTCATGTGAATTTTGATATTACCAAACCCCAACCTCAATTGTTTGTAACTCCGGATTTTGCGTATTTAAGCTTGGTTTTAGAGGAATTTGCAAATACCATGGCTATCAGAACCGGCGGTTTAAAAGGAACCCAAAAATTAATAGCTTCTAAGAATTTAGGAACCATAGAGTTAAGTACCGGTATTCAGATTTCGGGAGTTTTTACGAATGTAATTGCCGATGAAAATAACCATCCTGTTTATTTCCAAACAACCGGCCCTACTGCATTGGCAAGTAGGGATAAAGAATTAACCGGTCATGGAATTTCTTATCATAAAGATGGTTTTGGAAGCCCGGTTGGTAAGTTAAAAGGAATTAACCTTGCTATTGAAAATATGAGCCCGAGAGATTTAAAAGCTTATGGAATTTATGAAGGAGAAGATATTGTTTTGGATTTTGAAAGTGGAATTAAGGTGGTTGGTAAAGCAATCACAGGAACCAGAGATTTAAAAGGTAAGATTTTGTTAATTTCTTTTGCAAACTGTACGGTTTCTTATGGAAATAAGATATTATTTCAACCGGAATGGGGAATATATGATATGGCTATAGGAAAAGAAGTTATTTCTGCGTATGCCGGTCCGGCAGATGTGAATTCTTTTGAAAATCTGGGAAAGGTCTCAAAAACAAAAACGACAAAAATTTCATATAGGCCTGATGAAATAGCACTATATAAATTATATGGCGATGTTAGAAACTATAGAGAAACGGGAAGGGTAAAGGAAGAAAATCTGTTGTCAATTTTTAAGATATTAAAGACTAAATTCAAAAATGATTGGCTACTTCCTTTGGAATTGTATGAATTGGCATTGGTAAAGAACTTCGACTGTAAAACCTCGATTTTGCAGTATTTGCATACACTAAAAAAAGAAACATCTTTTGGTAAGCTGATTAACGATGGTTTGGAATTATTGAAAACTAATTAAAAAGGAGAATATGTTTAACAAAAATAGCAGTTCGGAAAAAATTAAAGAATACCTGAGCAAAGGAGCTGTTATTTTGGATGTCAGGACACAAATGGAATGGGATGAAGCCCATATTGAAGGAGCTAAACATTTGGTTTTAGATAAAATTCCCGAACATGTGGAAACTATAAAAGCATATCGAAAGCCTATTATAGCGGTCTGTAAAAGCGGAGGTAGAAGTGGTGCTGCCAAAGAATTTTTGTCAAAACACGGTATGGATATTATCAATGGCGGGCCTTGGCAAAATGTAGCCAAATATCTTTAATATTTTTAACGCTTTAAAAAGTAATAAACGGGTACTGTTTTTGAAGTCCTTTGATATCACTTTGTAAAGCAGTTAAAAACTGTTGATATGCTTCTGAATTTGAATGGAAAGGTTGGTGAGTAAGCCTGTTTTGGATTTTTTCAACTTGTAACATCGTATTTTTTGTGTCTGCCGCAATCCATGTTTCTATAAAACGTTCCCAAATATAACGGATGGCAATTGCATTAGGGTGTAGCATATCTTCAGCATAAAAGCGTTAGTCGCGAAGCTCATCCGTCATAATTTCATAGGAAGGGAAATAAGAAATCGCGTGTTCAATATCAACTACTTGATGAATGGCAGCAATTAAGTGCGATTTACTCAATTGATTTTCTATAAATCCATCTTTTAAATGACGAACAGATGATACTGTAAAAATAATGGAGGCATTTTTGTTTATGCCTTTAATGGATGCAATTATCGTTTGTAAACTTGCAACAATATCTTCTACGGAAAGGAGTTCTTTTAAAAATTCTTTTTGAGGTACTTTATGGCAATTTACAACTATTTTGTCGGACTCAGTATGTCGATATATCCAGGAATGCTCCCAAAGTAAAAATAATATGAGTGGCATTATTCAGGAGTTGATAGGTTGATTTTATAGCATTATTTATAAACTGTAAAATATCTTTTTTATCGGAAGAATTTAATTTGGAATGCACATCAAAACAGCACCACCTTTCATGTAGGAAGAATATATCTTGATCATTATATTGTTTTTCATTGATAGCATTTATAATAAGCGTTTCTATTGCTTTCGGGTGAAATAAAATTCCAGCAGGGTTCTGACTTGACTGAAATTTGAAGTATTCCGGTTTTTTTCCGATACTTTCCGAAAAACAAGAGCCTGACAAAAAAATCTTTGAATGGTATGTAATAGGATTTTTTATTTCTCCGGAAAGCGGTACGTTGGTTTGAAGTTTTATATCTATAATTCAGAGTTGTAAAGTCAGTACAAGGTAGTATTTACTCTGAATATTATACCAAATAACTTTTGGCTTTTGATAATGCTTCTTCAATTCCGTCAGTATATTTTCCTCCTGCGGTAGCAAAGAACGGCTGGCCACCACCACCACCCTGAATGTATTTTCCTAAATCTCTTACAATGACTCCTGCATTTAAGTTTTTTTGCGTAGCTAATTCTTTGGAAATATAACAGGTTAGCATAGCTTTATCATTATTTTTAGACCCGAATAACAAAAATAGATCATCCAGTTCTCCTCCCATTTCAAATGCTAAATTTTTAATTTCGTTTGCATCTAAATCTACTTGAGTCGCCAAAAACCGAATGCCATTAATTTCCGTGAGCTTATTTTTTAAATCACCTTTGAGGTTTTTAGCTTTGTCTTTTAGTAATTTAGCTATTTGTCTTTTTAGGGAATTGTTTTCATCTTGTAAAGCTTGTAAGGCTTTTACGGGATTTTTTGAATTGTTTAACATATCTTTCATTTCATAAAATACCCTGTTGTTTTCAAAATAAAAATCTTTTACTGCATCTGTAGTCACCGCTTCAATCCTGCGGATTCCGGCAGCAACAGCTCCTTCTGACTTTATTTTAAAATGCCAGATATCTCCCGTATTTTGAACATGCGTTCCTCCGCACAATTCAATAGATTGGCCAAAACGGACAGAGCGCACCGTATCTCCATATTTTTCACCAAACAAACTAATAGCTCCTTCAGTAATAGCCTGCTCTTTCGGAGTGTTCCTTTTTTCTTCCAAAGGGAGCTTTCCTTCAATTCTGGCATTGACAAAATTCTCTACATCACGTAATTGTTCGACGGTTAATTTTGCAAAATGAGAAAAATCAAAACGTAAATATTTAGAGTGTACAGCGCTTCCTTTTTGGGTTACGTGTGCCCCCAACACTTCCCGTAAAGCTTGATGTAAAAGATGCGTGGCTGTATGATTTGCGGAAGTCCTCTCTCGCTGTTTTTTATCAACAACAGCAGTGAAAGATTCAAGCAGGTGTTTTGGCAAATTTTCAGTAAAGTGGACAATTGTGTTATTTTCCTTTTTGGTGTTAAGAATATATACAATATCTCCGTGAATATCTCTTAGATAACCTTTATCTCCAACTTGGCCGCCCCCTTCCGGATAAAAAGGAGTAATATTAAAAACCAGTTGACATTGATTACCTCCTTTTTTAGAAGATATTTTTCTATATCGAGTAATTTTCACAGGGGTTTCTAAGGTATCATATCCCACAAATTCTTCTGCATCGTTTTCTATCAAAATAGTCCAATCATCCGCAGAAGATTCGCTGGCAACACGAGAACGTTCTTTCTGCTTCTCCATTTCTTCACAGAATCCTATTTTGTCTACAGACCAACCCTTTTCACTTAAAATGAGCGCCGTAAGATCAATAGGAAACCCATAAGTATCGTATAGTTCAAAAGCTTTTTTTCCTGAAATTTGAGAACTGTTTTTGGAGCTTCCCGATTCATTATCAATAACAGCATCTAATAAGGTTAACCCTTTTTCCAAGGTTTTTAAAAAAGAGTACTCTTCTTCTCGGATGACATTTTCTATCAGTTGTTTTTGAGATTTCAGCTCGGGAAATGCTTTTCCCATCTTTTTAGAAAGAATATCTACCAATCGATAGATAAAAGGATCTTTTTTGTTTAAAAATGTAAACCCATATCTGACAGCTCTCCGTAAAATTCGTCTTATTACATAACTTGCTCCCGTATTGCCGGGTAATTGCCCGTCAGCAATAGAAAAAGCAACAGCACGAACATGATCTACAATCACACGCATAGCAATATCAATCTCCTCAAACTTTTCATATTTCATATTAGAGATCGCCTCGGTCTCTCTGATTAAAGGCATAAAAACATCTGTATCGTAACTGGATTTTACACCTTGTAAAACCATACATAAACGTTCAAAACCCATTCCGGTGTCAATATGTTTAGCGGGTAGATCTTCTAATGTCCCGTCAGCTTTTCGGTTGTATTGCATAAATACCAAATTCCATATTTCTACTACTTGAGGATGATCTTTATTGACTAATGTCTTTCCGTCTAAAGCAACTTGCTCTTCTTTTGACCTTATGTCTACATGAATTTCGGAACAAGGGCCACAAGGGCCTTGCTCTCCCATTTCCCAAAAGTTATCTTTTTTGTTACCCATTAAAATTCGATCTTCGGAGACAATCTGCTTCCAAAAATTGTATGCTTCCTGATCGCTGGGAAGATTATCTTTATCTGTGCTTCCTTCAAAAACAGTTACATATAGCGAATCTTTATTAATTTCAAATACCTCGGTTAACAACTCCCAGGCCCAGAAAACAGCTTCTTTTTTAAAATAATCGCCAAAACTCCAATTCCCCAACATTTCGAACATGGTGTGGTGATAGGTATCATAGCCTACTTCTTCCAAGTCATTGTGTTTTCCGGAAACGCGCAAACATTTTTGAGTATCGGCAACACGTTTTTTTTGAGGCGTGCTATTTCCTAAAAAATACTCTTTAAAAGGAGCCATTCCCGAATTGGTAAACATAAGCGTGGGATCGTCTTTTAATACCATGGGTGCCGACGGAACAATAGCATGCGATTTTTCTTTAAAAAAAGATAAAAAACGTGAACGAATTTCCTGGGATTTCATATGCCGTATTGTCTTTTCTACTAAAAACGAACTTAATTTGTTGCTTTAAAAAACTACTAACTACAAGAGTTATAAAACATTTTGTAGATTTGTAATTTTCAGATGGAAACCATTGTATAATCTTCATCAGTTTGAAGAGACAAAAATAGAATATTTAGTGGTATGGCAAAAGTAAAATATTATTACGATTCGGAGACTTTATCTTACAGAAGGATAAAAACGAAAAAAAGCAATATATATAAGAGTGCTGTTCTGATTACATTTACTGTAATTTTGTTGATGTTATTTGGGTTTATAGGGTTGAGCCAGTTTTTAATGACACCAAGCCACTTAGCTGATAAGAGAGAGCTTGAAAACTTAAAGTTAAATTATGAGTTGTTGAAAAAAAGAGTAGAAGAAAGTTCTAAAATTCTGGCACAATTACAAGAAAGAGACAATCATATTTACAGGACGTACTTTGAGGCAAATCCCATTCCTGAAGAGCAGAGAAAAGCTGGTTTTGGAGGAGTAAACAGGTATAAGTATTTAGATGGATTTGACAATTCAAATTTAATCATAGAAATGACAAAAGATATTGATATTTTATCAAAACAAATGGTTGTACAATCCAGATCCTTAGATGAGATTGTTGCATTAGCAAAAGAAAAAGAAACCATGTTGGCTTCTATTCCTGCTATTTTGCCAATTAAAAAGGGTGATATGGCACGTATGGCTTCAGGGTTTAAATATAGAATGCACCCTATTTTAAAAATCAGAAAGTTTCACAGAGGAATGGATTTTACGGCACCCAAAGGAACGCCGATATATGCCTCCGGTAATGGAACGGTGAGTGCGGCAAAACGCAGCCCGACTTTTGGAAAAGTAGTGTATGTAGATCATGGATATGGCTACAGAACAATTTATGCACACATGAGTAAAATTGCAACCAGAAGAGGTAAAAAAATCAAAAGAGGTGATTTAATCGGCTATGTAGGCAATACGGGAAGATCGGTGGCTCCTCATTTGCATTATGAAGTACATAAAAACGGAAAAGCGGTGAATCCGGTTTATTACTATTATGGAGATCTGACTCCGGAAGAATTTTTGGCTATGCAAATTGCTGCTGAAGAAGAAGGGCAGTCATTTGATTGAATAAAATGTATTTATAACAGAATATACTTTGTTAGTTAAAAATCAACACCTTTCAAAGAGATAAAAAAGGTTAACACTCAATGATTTTCCTGAAAATAAAATCTACTTTTTATGATGACGGGGTATATGAGTAAAAAAATGATAAGATTCATTTTTAAGTCAATTAAGTTCTAGGATTCAAAATCATGCTTATAGATTTACCAGAAAAACGATATTATAAGATAGGAGAGGTGGCGGAAGCTTTTTCGGTGAATACCTCTCTAATTCGTTTTTGGGAAAAAGAGTTTGATATTATAAAACCTAAAAAGAATGCAAAAGGAAATCGTTTATTTACTCCGGAAGATATTTCAAATTTTAAACTGATCTATTATTTGGTTAAAGAAAGAGGGTTTACCTTAGAAGGAGCTAAGAGTAAATTAAAAGATAACCCAAAGCGTATGGCAAATATTCATGAAATTATAGACAGTTTGGAAAAAGTGAAAGCCGAATTAATCAAGATTAAGAATCAGCTCTAAAATAGTAGAAAATAATGCCCTTAATGAATTGGATATGAAAAATATTGTTTTCTTTTTTAGTTTTTATTTTCTTTTTAATTGTACTCATTATGGTGGATTAGAATTTAAAGCACATTTGCCAAAGGTGCTAAAAGAAGTTTCCGGCATTCAATATTCTGAAAAAGAAAACGCTTTTTGGATGCTAAATGATAGTGGGAATAGTCCACTGTTATATTTGGTTTCCGAAGAAGGAAAAATTTTAAAAGAGCTAACAATGAATGCAAAGAATACTGATTGGGAGGACATTACTCAAGACAGTCAAAGAAATATTTACATAGGTGATTTTGGAAATAACAGCAATGAAAGAAAAGATTTAACCATTTTGAAAATCAATCATTCAGATTTATATGGCAACCAAAAAATTAATGTGACAAAAACTCAATTTTATTACCCTGAACAGAAGAAATTCCCGCCAAAAAAGAAGAAGCGATATTATGATGCCGAAGCTTTTTTTGAGTGGAATGGTTTTTTTTATATTTTTACGAAGAGCAGGGTGAAAGGAGAAATGGGAAGGACCTTTCTATATAAAGTTTTAAATTCCGGAGACACTATTGCAAATAGCGTGTATGGCAAAGTAAAAGCTCAATTAATTTCCAATTTTACAACTTGCTCCGAGAGAGATTGTCAGATTACAGGAGCTGACATTAGCAAGGAGGGGAAAAAGGTAGTATTACTCAATCATAAATCTGTTTGGATTTTTAGTAATTTTAAGGGTGATGATTTTTTTTCAGGAAATGCTAAAGAATACCTATTTGAGCATAGCTCGCAAAAAGAATCCGTCACTTTTAAAAACGATACCATTATTAGGATTGCGGATGAACGTTTCAAAAATGAAGGAGGAAAATTATATGGGTTTATAATTGATTAAAAACTTACATCATAACTATTTTAGAGCATGGAATTTCCTGATTATTTTATAGATTATCCAAAATTTAGAACGATAGAAGGAACGTATGGAATGTGTATTGAATATTTTCATAAATTAGATTCTATTACTGATATTCAGTTAAATATAAATGAACTTTTTTGTGTATATGTTATTGAAGGAGTCATAAAATTTCAATCTCCAGGTGATACGGTTTGGGTATATAAAGATAATTTGGCAGTGGTAAATAAAGGACCATATATTATGTCGGAAAGCCTGTCGGTGAATAATAATTTCAAAGCCTATATTGTATTTTTAAAAAGAGAACTATTAGAAGAGTATTACTCAAAAAACGTATATGCTGCTGATCATTCACTTTCTCATTCAAATGTTAAAGATATTTTAATAATTGAAAATTGCCTTTTAATAAAATCATTTGCAGAGAGTATTTCTCTTTTATACAGAGGAAATTATGAATCCAGAAAAAAGACAGATTTAATTGATATTAAAACGAAAGAACTTATACATTATTTGTCATACAGTAATTTATCAAAAGATATTTATCGTATGATGCACCCTGTTATTGGAAATGATTTTAAATTTAGAAAAACGATTAATAATAATTATTTAAACAGCCTTGATTTGAAAGATCTTGCTTTTTTGTGTGATATGAGTCTTTCCAGTTTCAAAAGAAAATTTTCCGAAATATACAACACTACTCCTTCAAAATGGATCAAAAATAAGAAGTTAGAACACTCACTAAAATTAATAGAGGGGGAAAAATTTAGTATAAAAGAAATTGCATATAAATGTGGCTTTGAAAATGCAACTACATTTAGCCGGTTGTTTAAATCTAAATACGGGGCTTCTCCTAAATATTATA
The DNA here is from genome assembly GCA_014075215.1 of Flavobacteriaceae bacterium. NCBI lineage: Bacteria > Pseudomonadati > Bacteroidota > Flavobacteriia > Flavobacteriales > Flavobacteriaceae > Flavobacteriaceae bacterium. Next base: position 3,265,509 of record CP046177.1, on the reverse strand, counting down.
TGCAATAAACTTTTTTGATATTATTTTGGACTTTTTTCAAAGTTTTAGATTGAAAATAGTTATGTAATCCATATCCGGTAGTTTATAGATATAGGTAATTTTACTTCCGTATAATTTAACTTAAAATAACTAATTAGGTATTAGAAAATTACTTGCAAATAGATTTCAATTTACTGATATGTTTATCATTATTAATTTGGGTAGTATGAGTGTTGATTTGAGCAATTACAAACTTTGTTCAAATTCAAAGACCTACGTTAAAATAGTAATTACTTAAATAAGTGATGTATGTAATTTAGTAGCAATATCTTCGACTAATGCCGAAATTATTATTTCGAATGCGAAAAGAGGAGAATTAAGTTTATTTTATTAAATATAATTCCTTTACCTTTATAAGGTATCAGAAAAAACTGTTTCAAGAAATGGTATCGATTGATTTAATAATAGTTATAGAAAGCCCGAATAATACAATAGTAGGATAGCTAATTAGGTATAATTGAAGAGGTCTTAAATTTTTTGAAAAGTCGGAATAAGCTGAAAACAGACTTTAAACAGAAGTAGGCATAATATTAACAATTTTTAAATATGAAAAAAATATTTTTTTTAACAATTTCCTTGACAGGAATTTTGTTACTTGGAAGCTGTAAAAAAGATGATGCTACACCAACAACAAGAAACTTAACCTTGAATATTTCAGGATTGGAAGACTTAGGGAGTAGCTATGCGTATGAAGGCTGGTTAATTGTAAATGGGAGCCCTGTTTCATCGGGTATTTTTAATGTAGATGCCAGTGGGAACTTATCACAAACATCTTTTGCAGTAAGTACATCTAATCTGGATAATGCTTCCGCTTTTGTCCTGACAATAGAACCAAGCCCTGATAGTAATCCGGCTCCAAGTGATGTCCATATTTTGGCAGGTGACTTCTCTGGCAATAGTGCCAGTCTATCTATTGGACATGCTTCGGCTGTCGGAACAGATTTTTCAAATGCTACTGCAACTTATGTATTAAGAGCTCCTACTGATGATGGGGACGGAGCAACTAACTTCCAGGCTGGAGTTTGGTGGTTTATGAATATATTCGGAACAACTCAGGATTGTTGTACTAATTTACCGGAATTGCCTACAGGGTGGAATTATGAAGGCTGGGCTGTAGTTGATGGGACTCCATTATCTACCGGTGTTTTTGCCGATGGTGAGGTTAATAATGTAAGCCGAAGAGATTCGTATTCTGATAGAGATGTTAATAATAATGCTGACCCTGCTTTGGCTACAGGGTTTAACGGTAATGTAGCTTCAGGGCCTAACTATCCCGGAGAAGATTTTATTCAAAACCTTCCGGCAGGAGTAACTACCCCTGTTGACTTAAGAGGGAAAAGAATAGTTATAACTGTTGAACCTAACCCGGATAACAGTCCTAATCCTTTTACTCTAAAACCCTTGATACATGATGTTCCGGCAACTGCGGGCTTAGAGAATCTTGTAATGAATAATAATGCTGCTGCTTCAAATCCGACAGGAACTGCCAGTCGACAGTAATTAACGTATGTTCAGCAAAAAATAAAACAAAGGAGACCTTTGCAGAATTGATTTGACAAAAAAGTTCGACACCCGAAGAAAATTTTCAACCGGAATAACCTGTTGGTTTTGAGGATTTAAAATTTTCGAGAAGAAAGAAATTTGAAGTCAAATCAATTTCAATACGGAATATATCACTATTTTGCAAAGGTCTCCAAAGGGTAGATTTTTTTAAATAAAGAAATTCTACCCTTTGTTTTGTTTTTATCAGAGTAAACAAAATCAATGCTATAAAAATTTTCTACATACAATCTATTTTCTACAACTTCTTAGTTATGTTGTGAATTAAAACCCAAATCCAAAGCCAAAAGACAAACGCAGTTCATCATTACTGTTAAAAGCAGAGATTCCGGCTGAAATCATCTCAGCAGCATTTAAGAAAATTCCACCACCAACAGAAGTATTCCAGTTTCTTGTCTCATAATCGTCTATCCATACTTTACCATAGTCAAAACCACCATATATACCTAAAATTATTGTAACTAAACCCGTTTTTATTTTTTTGATATTTACACGGATATCAGAGCTTTGGTAAAAGGCTCTTTTCCCAATAAATCGCTGATTTCGATAGCCTCTTAAACCATTATCAGCCCCTAAATTAGCACCCTGATAAAATTCTAAATTGTTATTAAGATTGATATGACCGCCCAATTTGGTGGCAAATACTATTTTTTTATTAGCTGCTAAAGGGTAATTAAAAGCAATGGAGGGAGTAAAATAAACAAATCCTTTAGAAGTACCGGTATTAAAAGTATGCCCCAATCTAAGATCAGTTTCCATTCCCAGAGTAGGAAAAGCTTCACTATCCGTATTTTTGTAATAATAACTCAACTCGCTTCCTATAAAATTTTGATTATTAAAAACAGTTGCGGGTAATTCAGGAGTATTAGCTACAAACCTGCCGGCTGTTTTTTCTACTTTGACAGCTTCGTAACTAATACCCAACCGCACTTTACTGTCCAAATCACCTCTCCAAATTAAAGAAGTTCCAAAACGAAACTGTCTTATTCTTACACGATTGTAATCCAGACCTACATCTAATCCGTCATTTTCATCAGCTTCCGGGTTTAGAGATTCATTTCCAAAACCAAAAAAATTATTTGCAAAATTAGGGCTGGTAAAAGTAGCATCAAACCCCAGATTTGCTTTTCCGGTAATATGGGCAAGCTCTCCGGTATAACTGATATCATAGCCTTTTGTTGCTAAATATAAGTTAGCTGCTAAAGTATATTTGTAGGTAAAAGGGTTTCTTTCAAAATCGTTTGCAATAAATTTATTTGCAACCCCTATTCTAATACCATCGTCCGGATTTCTACCGATAGATGGCATAAATTTATGTAGCCTGTCTTTTAATTTTTTATAATCGTATAGATTCGTTTTATAGTCGTTGGTTACCCGTTTTTTGCCCTTATTGATAGTAAATATGTTTTTTTTGGCTTTAAAATCGTATACAATTATTTTTTTCCTGTTAATGATGTTATAAGTATCTTTATTTTGCCCACCGATAATTCTCACCTTAATAAGGTGGTTCCCTTTTCCACGCACTACAAACATATCGTCATCATCTAACCCGTAAATCCAAAGCTCTTTCGTATGCTCTTTTTGATATGTCTTTTGATGAAAAATAACTCCTTTTTTACCTTTTTTAATTCTATATGCTGTTACTTTTGTCTTTCCATCGGGAAATCGTTCTATATCAAACCAGTCATCTTTATCAGTTCCTTTAATTATCTGAAATTTGTTTAAATGCTTAAAATACGTGTCGGAAATTTTCTGTAGGTTTTTTCTTCGTCCTATTAATTTTTGTTTTATTTCATCAATTGTTTTATCGCGTACTTCTTTTGGAAATAAAATAAAAGCTTTCTCTATACGATCATCTGTCAGATTTGTAACGATGTGTTGTACCTGTTGGTCCCAATCGGATTTTGCAGATGTATTGATAATGGCCATATCTAACGGATAAGGTTCTATATTGAACCCAACTACATCTTTTAATTCTTCACTATATGACTGTAATAAGGATGCTTTTGGAACTACTTTAGTAGCAAAACTCAAAAGGGTTCCATCGGCCATAATAGAAAATGCCTGATCTCTATCTCTTGGAACAGGTCTGTATATTGTTTTTTTACCTTCTTTAAAAACGGCCCACCTCCATTGGTCTTCATGGCGATCCCAATCTCCAATTAGCATATCAAACAAACGTGCTCGTATATATGCTTTTTCGTCTACAAGATGATTTTCATTAGTATGTATTTTTTTTAAAAGATCATCCGTACTTATTAGTTTATCAGAAAAACCAAAACTTTTTTTATCTCCATGACCGGATGTAGCCCGTTCTTCGATCATATATAATTCATCTCCAAATTCATGGTTATATATACCCAGGCGTTCTTGTTTAGGAATATAATATAGTACAGGGTTTGTGTGATAGATGCCTACTGCATTAGCTAAAGGTGCTATGATAAATGGAGCATACGGGTGTGATCCTGTAAAGACATCTAACAATAAATTTTGTGTATATGTGTCATCAAACTGCCCTTCGATGTATTGGTCTTTAAAAGCAACTGACTGGAGATATTGCAAAGCATTTTTACGCAAAGCCCTCATCACATACTGCCTCCCGTTATTGTCTTTTAATCGCAATGATTTGGATTGGTTTCCACCACCTTTTCTAACGGGTGTCAATCCTCCAAATAACGTGTCTAACCGTACCGTAGGCACATTTACATTTGTATGATAGTATTTTCGATAACGTTCTCCCCAAAAGAACTTGTACGTTTTTCCTTTGGAAGTTTCTTTTGCCGTATAAACCGATGCGGATTTTGTTTTCGGAAAATCTGCCGGATACCGGTTTGCTGTTTGTGTTCTGTTGGTATGTAACACATCACTCTCAAAAATAGCTGTTTGGTTATCTATCGCATAAAAAAATACTTTAGAAGAACCATCTTCATACACCAGTAATTTAGCATAACCCTGCTGTCCGTAAGCAAATTTTCCTCCGCTAGATAATTTTGTAGGACTTACCTTAGCACCCGAACCGCTAATAATTTGCGGAATATTATCCCGGACTATATACTGTAAACTATGTTCGTGTCCGGAAACAAAAATGATTTTTTCATTTTTTTGAGAGAGGGCAACAATTCTTTTTTTTAATTCCCGGTATTTTTTGTTTTGTATATCAGCATTAGAAGCTCCTGTCGTTTTTCTTACTATATTTTTTAAAGTTCCCAGTACAGGTATGGGACTCATATGGCTCTTAAAAGAATAATTTCCGGCATGAGGACCTTGTGAGAACATAGGGTGGTGCATGGCAATAATTGTTGTTTTTCCTCTTGCTTTTTTAATGAGCCCTTTCAGTTCGTCAAAGAATTTTTTCCTGGTTTTAATCTCGCAATTATCATTCATTTTAGGGTGATGGTCCCAGTTGGTCAGATACCAATGTGTGTCAATAATAATCAAATCAATGTCTTTGGCAATTTTTACACGTTCCAGAGGGCAGCCATTCTCGGGTAAAAAAGTATTTTTACCTACTATTTTTTCAATCAATTTTTCTTGTCTTTTCAAACCATCTAATCCGTGATACCAGTCATGATTTCCGGGAATAAAATAGGTATTTCCCTTAAAGTCTTTGGCGATATCAATTTGAGTTTGAATTCGATGCTTTGCCAATGTGTATTCCTTTGATGTTTTTTCCGGGACCCCCGAAGGATATATATTGTCACCCAAAAATAATAAGGTAGCATTTTTATCTGTCCGGTTCATTTCTTTTCGTAGTTTTTCTAATGCTTTTGTAGAAGAATTTATGTCAGCATTGCCGGCATCTCCAATCAGATAAAAAGTATATGCTATTTTTTTAGATACATTTGGAGTAACTATATTACTTTTCGCAAATTGAGTTTTATATGTAGCACACGCAGAGATCAATAATATAGGGATAGAATATACTATTTTTTTAAAAGTTTTCATAAAGCTTGGTTAATTGCTTATGTTTCTATGATTTCAGTATGAAAAACAACACCTTTTTCTAAGGTTTTATGTACCGGACAACGAGAAGCTATTTCTTTTAGGCGTTGCTTTTGATGAGTGTCTAAATTACCAATAAATTTTAATTTTTTACTAATGTGATCTAAATATTTTGTTTTGTTCTCTTCTGCTTCCATAACGTCACTATGTTTTTTAGAATTGGTAATATATACAAAAACTTCTTTTAAATCCCATTGCTTTCTTTGAACATACATTTTTAAAGTCATCACCGTACAGGCCGCCAAGGAAGCATTTAAAAGTTCATAAGGTGATGGGCCGAAATCATCTCCGATTCCGATAGGTTCGTCTGCAATTAAGGTATGATTTTTAGTTTGTATGAAGGTTGTAAAATTATCTTCCGCTATGTTTAAATGGCCTACCAGCTTTTCTTCTTCCATATCCAGTAACTGATTTTCTCGTTGAGGGAAGTAGCGCTGTACCCATGTACCGATAACATCTCCTACATATCTGCTATCTTTGGAGTTCATTAATAAATGATCTGCTCCGTCCAGTGATACGAAGCTTTTAGGGTGATGTGCATATTGATATAATTTTTGAGCATTTTCAATACCAACTGTATTATCAAAAGGAGCGTGCATAATTAACAGAGGTTTACGAAGCTCTTTAACAATTACCGGTAAATCTGTTTTGTCAAAATCTTCTACAAAATCTTTATTAATATTAAAGGGTCTTCCGCCAATGTTTACTTCTATATTTCCTTGGTCCGGAATTTTATTGATATCGTGAGAAAATAAATGTTTTACGTGGCTTACACTTGCAGGAGCCCCTACTGTAGCAACAGCTTTAATATCATTTAACATAGATGCAGCTACCAAAACAGCAGCACCCCCCAGAGAATGTCCAACCAATAAAGAGGGCGCATTGTATTGTTTGGTAATAAAACGGTGTACGTCGATTAAATCATTTACATTGGCAGAAAAATAACTATCTGCAAATTCTCCTTCACTTCTTCCCAAACCTGTAAAGTCAAACCGAATAACTCCAAAACCTGCTTTCGCGATCGATCGACTGATATTTTTAACTGCAGACAGTCTTGCGCTGCAAGTAAAACAATGCGCAAAAATAGCATAGTAATTAGGCTTTTGATTGGCCGGCAACTCTAAGAAAGCATTTAACATGAACCCTTTTCTATTTTTTATGGTTAGCTTATTACTTTTCATTTTTTCTGTTTTTAGATATTATGAGCTGCAAGATAACATGGAACAGCCTATTTTAGTTCTTGCCCATTCGGGCCTTTTTGCATACCATTTTTCAGCACTTGGTTGTTCGTCATACGGATGCTTCAATAACTGAAATAATTCATCAATAAGTGTATATGCTCCTTTTTCAGCTTCATCAATGGCTAATTGTGCCATATAATTTCTTAGTACATATTTGGGGTTTACCGTATTCATTTTCAATTGACGTTCACTATCATTCACAATCTCTTTTTGTAATCTTTCTTGATATGTTTTTAACCAGGTTTCCCATTTTTGAGTTAATTCACCTGAAATAGAATCTTCATAGAAAGCATCTGCAATAAGATTTATACGAGTTGTTTTTTCTTTTTTCACCTTTGACAAATTTCTAAAAAAAAGAGTCATATCCGTTTCGGTTAACTGTAATATAGTTTCCAATTTTTTAATGAGTTTAGCATCATTTTCCTCTTTAGTGTATAAACCCAATTTAGAGCGCATCATCTCTAAAGATTGTTTCTCAAAATTAGCCTTATACCATTCTAAAATATCCTCTAACGGTTTTGCTTCTCCAATTAAAGGATATAATGCATTTGCCAATTGATATAGATTCCATAGTCCAATATTAGGCTGATTTCCATAACGATATCTTTTATGTTCTTTATCTGTTGTATTGGGTGTCCAGCTAAGATCAAAGCCTTCTAACCAACCATACGGACCATAATCTATGGTTAATCCTAAAATAGACATATTATCCGTGTTCATGACTCCGTGAACAAACCCCACACGTTGCCAATGAATGATCATGGTTAAAGTACGCCTGACAACTTCTTTAAAAAAAGAGAGATAGGTTTCTTTAGAAGGTATTCCCAACTCGGGAAAAAGGTTCTCTATGGTATAGTCGACGAGTAATTTTAAATTTTTTATATCGTTTTTTGCTGCAAAAATTTCGTAGCTCCCAAAACGTAAAAAGGATGTAGCTACTCTGGATACGATAGCTCCTTTTTCATAAGCGGGATTTCCGTCATACATGATATCACGCAAAACATCATCTCCGGACAAGCTTAATGATAAAGCCCTTGTAGTGGGGATGCCCAAATGATACATAGCTTCACTACATAAATATTCTCTGATGGAAGATCGAAGTACTGCCAAACCATCTGCTGTCCTTGAATATGGAGTCTCTCCAGCTCCTTTCAATTGAAGCATCCATATTTTGTTATGATACTCGATTTCTGTTAAGTTGATCGCCCTACCGTCTCCCAGCTGCCCGGCCCAATGCCCAAACTGATGTCCTCCGTAACACATAGCAAAGGGTTTTGTATTTTGAAGTATTTTATTTCCTGTCATTACATCTAAAAATGCTTTTGATTTGGCATCTTTTTCCGAGATTCCCAACGCATTCATCATTTCATCCGATACATGAATGAGTTTTGGAGCGGTTGTTTTTTTAGGCATCACATATGAAAAACAAGTTTCCGATACTTGCCTTCTTGTATTTTCAGGATTTGGATCAGCAGGTAACAGGTTTGTAAAATGATGTACGGTATTGAGGTTCAACGTTTTTAAAGGTTAACAGAAATCTTAAATTAATTTATCGGCATAGTGCTTTTTCAGTTTTTGTAATTTTGGTGTAATGACAAAGCTGCAATAGCTTTGTTCCTGATTATTACTATAGTAATCCTGATGGTAATCTTCAGCTTTATAAAATGTAGGTAATGCGCTTATCTCTGTTACAATAGGGCTGTCAAAATAAGAAGCCAAATCCAATAAGACTTTATGTGCTGTTGCTTTTTGTTGTGCATCGTGATAAAAAATAACAGAACGATATTGCGTCCCTATATCCGCTCCCTGTCTGTTTAATTGCGTGGGATCGTGTGTGGTCATAAAAATAATTAAGATATCTTCATAAGAAATAATATCCGCATCAAAACGAATCTGAATGACCTCCGCATGTCCGGTTAGCCCGGTACAAACTTCTCTGTATGCCGGTTTTCCGGGAGCATTTCCACCGGCATATCCGGAAACAACTTTTTCTACTCCTTTTACTCTTAAAAAAATAGCTTCTGTACACCAAAAGCATCCGCCACCGATAGTTGCTGTTTGTATATTCTTGTTCATGACATATTATTTTTTAAAATCATTGATTCCGAATTGATGCAATAGCGCAGTCCGCCAGGCTCCGGACCATCGGGAAATACATGTCCCAAATGCGCGTCACAAGTATTACACAATACTTCAACACGGACCATTCCATGAGATGTGTCTTTGCAATACTGAATGGCATTTTCCCGAATAGGTTGTGTAAAACTCGGCCAGCCTGAGCTTGAATCATATTTAATAGAGGCATCAAATAAATCGGCTTTACAACATACACATTGATAAACTCCTGCATCAAAGATAGAACATAACTGCCCGGTATAAGGCCTTTCGGTTCCTTTTAAGCGGGTAATTCTATACTGCTCAGGGGTTAATATGCTTTTCCACTCATCATTTGATTTTTCAATACGGTGAGTGGGAGTGAGGTTTTCTTTTGTGGTATAATGAATAATATTTTTCCATGTAATCATAATAGACTATTTTGAGCTAAGTTACTCATTTATGAGTCTAACTTTAGACGCTATATCCCTTAATTTATTACAAGTGTAAATTATTAGATTTGATTGTTGGTTATGACACTTAATAATCTTTATTAGTAATGAGAGACCTTTTCAGAATAGAGATATATTCCGTATTGAAATTGATTTGGCTTCAAATTTCTTTCTTCTCGAAAATTTTAAATCCTCAAAACCAATGGGTTACTTCGGGTTCAAAATTTCCTTCGGGCATCGAACTTTTTTGCCAAATCAATTCAAAGGTCTCAATGAATTAAAAAAATCAAAAAATCAAAAATTCAAAAATTGAGAAAATGTTCTAATGATTCTTTTAGGTCTCTAAACGGCATTCAATTTATCAAAAAATTTATTTTTACTTTAGCAAAAATACTTACTTTATGGAAGAACTCATTTTAGAAACAGAAAAATTTGTTTCGTCATTATTAAATGATATGTTGCCACATGATTTTATGTACCATAATTTAAGCCATACACAACGTGTAGTTGCTGCCACTAAAGAGATTATTGAAGGCGAAAAAGTAACTGAAGACAGTGCTGTAAAATTAATTATTGCTGCGTGGTTCCATGATACGGGTTACACAAAAAGTAAGGATAATCATGAAGAGGAAAGCGTTGAGATTGCTAAAGATTTTTTAAAACAACAATTGGTTTCTGATGATTTTAAGGATGAAGTATTTTCTTTAATCATGGCAACTAAAATGGGATATGAACCTGTCACTTTGTCTGAAAAAATAATTAAAGATGCCGATTGTTCTCATTTTCAAGATAAAAACTATTCTCAAATAAGTGAATTATTGAGACACGAATGGGAAAATATATTAGGAAAAACATATAAAAATACAGCTTGGATAGAAGAAAATATTTCGTTTTTCACTAAGCACCATCGTTTTTATACGGATTTTGCTTTGGAAAATTGGCAATCTGGAAAAGATAAAAATCTGGCGCTGCTTTTTAAATCTCTGACAAAACAGGAAAAAGAAGATAAAAAAGTAAAGAAACAAGCTGAGGAGTTGGCTTTAAAAAAGAAGAAAGCAAAATTGCCGGAACGGGGCATTGAGACAATGTTTCGGGTTACATTACGAAATCACATTACGTTAAGTGATATTGCAGATACAAAGGCAAATATTTTACTGTCCGTTAATGCGATTATTGTTTCATTAGTGCTCTCTAACTTAGTGTCTAAGTTGGATAATCCGTCTAATCAGTACTTGATTTTCCCTACCATAATTTTCGTGTTATTTACCGTTGCTTCTATGATTTTGTCTGTCTTGGCAACTCGCCCTAACATAACTAGTGGAAAGTTTACGAAAGAAGATGTGAGAAATAAAAAAGTGAACTTATTGTTTTTCGGTAACTTTCATAAAATGGGTCTGGATGATTTTGAATGGGCAATGGGAGAAATGATGGAAGACAGAGATTATTTATATTCTTCTATGAAAAAAGATTTGTATTTTTTGGGAAAGGTTTTGGATAAAAAATATAAAATATTAAGAATTACTTATACCGTGTTCATTATAGGCATCGTGATTTCTATAATTGTTTTTGCAGTTGCCTTTAAGATGCAGGGCACACAATAATGAATTCATTTAAACTTTTTGGATTTAAGCGAAAATTAGAAGTTTTTAGGGCTGTTGAAGGCTTTTTTGAGTTGCATAGCAGCGCTACGGAAGGAAAAAAAGACAAAAACAGAGCGGAAAACAGTAATTTTTTAGCAAATTGAAAAAGTTTAAATGAGTTCAATATATGTTTTTTAATTTTCTATTTCTTTAATCAGATCTTGTAAAGTAATCGTATGAGATTCATCAAAATCGTCATAATATACTACTTCTACACGTAGTGCTTTTAGTCCAGAGACTCCTTGTAAATCTTCGAGTTCTAATTTTTCAATAACCCCTAATCGTTTTTTAGACTGTAAGAATTTTATATATTTTAGGTATTCTTTGGCATCTTTATCCTGAGAGTATACAATTGCAATCTTTCCGGGAGTTGTTAAGCGCTCATTACTGCCTTTGATATGTGCTTTGTCAATACGCTTTTTGATAATTTCATATCGGATATTGTAGGCTCCGTCCACATCAAATTGTTTTTCATCCATTCTAAATTTAATAGCTAACGGATTGCTGTGTACCAATATTAATGAAGCTACTTGTAAATCGTGCTCCATTTCTTTCCTCGCTGTATGTGCGACATTTTCTATTTGGCACATCATCTGTAATTGCCACAGGCGCAGATTATATAAATACAGCGGATCGTATGATTTATTTTTAACCAGAGATTGTCCAATATATATATTATACTCAACACCATCAGTTTTATAACGCTCAAAATAATGTGGAAACATTTTTTGAGCCTCTATTTGTTGCTTATCTATGTATTTGGCTAATTTATCATTTTGTCTCGTCCTAAAATAGGGCTACAGTTAATTATTAAAATTTATGCTACATTTTTGTGCACGTAATTAGGTGTTTTATAATCTAAAGATAAATGTAATCTTTTATTATTATATAATTTGATTGCATTTTTTGTTGCTTTTTTGGCGTGATTGATATTTGTAAATGTTTGGTCGAGGAAGAATTCATCTTTTAAAATTCCGTTAACTCTTTCGGCCATTGCGTTTTCGTAGCAATGATTTTCTTGGGTCATACTGATTTGTATCTTTTTTCTTTTCAAAATTTGAGTATAAACATTGCTACAATATTGTATTCCTCTATCAGAATGATGTATGATTTCTTCGGTATTTTTAGTTTGATAAATAGCTTTATTTAAAGCTCTAACACAGCCTTTAAGTTCTAAACTATCACTAATATCATAGCCTACTATTTTTCTTGAATACATATCAGTAATAAGTGCTAAATAACAAAATCCATTTATAGTTCTTATATAGGTAATATCCGAAGCCCAAACTTGGTTAGGTCTATTAATGATCAGGTCTTTTATGATATTTTTATATTTATAAAAACGATGGTAAGAGTTGGTTGTTTTAGAAGAATATTTTTTCCTTCTAATTAACAAATTATTTTCTTTTAAGATTCTAAATAACTGGTCTCTACCTATATTTATATTCTGTTTCCTAAAATCATTATGTAAGGATTTCATTAGCTTTCTAGTACCTTCTCTGGGTAATGTTTTCCTGCTTTTTTTAACAAGCATTATTACATTTTGTTCTATTTGTTTTTTAAGAACAAACCTTTTTTGATATTTGTAATAAGCATCTCTTTTTAACTCGAAAGCATTACAAATAGTAGCGATGGCGTACCTTCTTTTTTTTCTATTAATCGGTGCTATTTTCATTAAGGCTTTATGTTTAAGTTTTTTTTTAATTCTTCAACATTTTTATAGCCAAGATTTTCAGCAGCTACTTCAAGATAACTATCATTCACAAGTTTATCTAGATCCTTTTTAATAAGAAGATCTTTGAGTTGTTTTAGCTCTTTTTGAAGGGCTTTAATACGGGATAATTCGTCGTCTGTTTGCACGGTTACACGGGTGTTCATTAAATCTTTACGGTCATATTTTTTAATCCATACGTTTATCGTACTAGATTGTATGCCGTAAGTTAAGGCAATTTGTCTTTTGGAATGGTTTCCTTTGGTAAGTTCTGCTAATACTTTGAGTTTAAAACTCTCACTATAACGTCTTACATATCCATCATTTTTATACATATACTTGTTGTTTTTTGTATACATATTTCAGGACGGGTCATTTAACATGGTAACGCTGTTTTCATAATTCTTTCGTTTTTCATATATAACATGCAAATTATCATCCAGACGTTCCATGTACTTGTCAACTTCTTTTCTCAAAGGTTTATGATTTCTTTTTGCGTGTTTAAATACCGGATAAATATCTCGTTTTAAGAAGTTTAATATGCTGATTTCATCACCGGCTTTTAATCCGGAATTTACTTCATTCAGGTATTCGCTTACTCTAAAAGTAAGTTCTTCATAAATGGGCAATTTTTCTTTTTTATAGGCCTCACTCAATACATTAATTGTTAGCATAAGCTGTGTGGCCAAATCTTCTTTAATAGCATTATTTCTTGCCAATGAGGAGCCCTTAATATCTGATTGCCCATATAACGGAAATACGTTTTCAAAAATAATTTCATCAGGATCGGGTTTTATGTCCTGATTTTTTTCTTGTAATTCTCTTTGATATTTTTCAGCAGCTTCAATAAAACGCCATTTTACGGAACTATGTATAGTCGTATAATGTTCCTGTATGGTAGCCTCTATCACATTTTGTTGCTCTTCTATAAATCTCTCTACGGCAATTTCAAAAGCAGATATGATATCTTTTAATTTATTTTGATTGATCGAATTCAGTTCAAATGGTCTGGGCGAAGCAATTTCAATAATGGTAAGATCTTTATTATTTGAGGCTTTAACAGGTATTAATATAATACTACCTATCCCGACCTTATGAAGCTGATGATAAAAGGGATTATGACCGTGTTTTTGTCCGTACATTTCCACATCTGAAATAGCAACGGATTCATATTGATTAAATATTTTTCCTACAATATGATGACAAAAATGATTTGAACAAGAAATTTCAGACATAAAAGTAAATAGCGTACTTTCAGACATCTTTACCCGTAGCTGATTTAGGCCATTTTCAATAGTAAAGATAGAAAAACCTAACATCAGATCTTTAATCTCAAAAAATTCACGTAAGTCGTGTTGTAGCTCTTCATTTAAATTATCACTACTTCTTAATAGATTTGTTCTTATAGATGAAATAATTTCATCAGCAGTTACATCAAATAAATTCATGATGCCAAATCCTTTAAAAATATAACTGCCAGGGGGAAATTTTTCTTTCCAGATTTTTATGTTTTCAAAATTATCTAATAGCTCTCTATAATCTTCTTCAGTGATCTTTGGTGCATTTTTAGTAGGAATTATTTCTGAAAAATCTCCGTTAAAAGCTGTTCGGTAATGTTTTGTAATACCTGAATTTTTATCAGGAATATCGAAAAAGAAAGGCCTTTTTAAGTCAATGGAAAACCCATAATAGAGATTCATTATAAAAGTACAGGCCATAATATACATTGTATCTTCTTCAAAATTTCTTAAACTTAATTTATAATGTTCCCCGGCATTATTTAAGATTTGTTCAAAACGAGTTGTAAATTTGAATGAGGTAAATGAAAAAGGGATACTTGCTGCTTTAATTTCATTTAAAAGTAGTAGTTCCGGAAATAAAGGATCTAACAATAAATCTATTTGGTCTTGGTATTTTTCTAACAAAGAAAAATCTGAAAAGCCTTCTATGAGTTCTTCGGGGTAATTTTTGAAATCTTCTACTATTTCCAAAGAAGATTTGTGATAAGGATGATTACTAAACTCTTCTGATGCATACTTTTTGAATAGCGAAAAAACTTTTTGAAAGGAAATCGTAAGTTGTAAGGGCAACTCCATATTTTCATTCAAATTAGATGTGACTATTTTCATACTGTCATTTTACGATTACAAATTTTTGATGGTCCGTTATCAATTTAATTATGTTTTTTGGATACCTGTTAAAGGGCTCTAATGTTATATCCTATATTGCCATTTAATGAATTAAAAAAAATTAAAGATTCAAATATTTAAAAGATGTTCTAATGATTTCTTTTAAATGAATATTCAAATACAAATTTAAGGAATATCAAAATATTGGTCAATTTTTAGTAAAAACCTTACTTTTTGGGTTTTATAATTATATGACTGAATAGTTTTAAGAGAATTCAAAACATTTATTTTTGTCTAAAGTAAATGACAATAGGAACTCCGGAAAAAATATAATGTGCTCTTAGCTGATTTTCAACGTATCTTTTATAAGGCTCTTTTACATATTGAGGGAGGTTACAGAAAAACACAAACTGTGGAGTTTTGGTAGGCAGTTGCATACAGAATTTAATTTTAATGAATTTGCCTTTTGTTGCTGGTGGCGGATTATTTTTTACAATCTCTAACATGGTTTCATTAAATTTACCGGTAGTAATTCTTCTTTTTCTGTTTTCAAAAACTTCAACGGCTGTTTCAATAGCCTTGAAGATTCGTTGTTTATTTAGAACAGAAATAAAAATGATAGGAACATCTGTAAAAGGAGCGATTTGTTTTTTTATTTTTGTTTCAAAATCACGTATGGTGTTGGTTTCTTTTTCTATCAAGTCCCATTTATTGATTAAAATAACAATTCCTTTTTTATTTTTTTCTGCCAGCCAGAATATATTTTGATCCTGACTTTCAAAACCGCGAGAAGCATCTACCATTAAAATGACAATATCCGAATATTCAATGGTTCTTACAGCTCGCATTACAGAATAAAATTCCAAATCTTCTTTTACTTTGGATTTTTTTCTGATTCCGGCTGTATCTACCAGATAGAACTCAAAACCAAAACGGTTGTATTTTGTATCAATAGCATCTCTTGTAGTTCCTGCAATATCAGTTACAATATTTCTATCTTCCCCAATCAATGTATTAATGAAAGAAGATTTTCCGGCATTTGGCCTTCCTACCACTGCAAATCTTGGTAGCCTTTCGTTTTCTACATCAACTTCTTCAGGTTCGGGCATGATGGCTGTAATTGCATCTAAAATTTCCCCTGTACCGCTTCCGTTAATAGATGATATGGTATAGTAATCACCTAATCCCAGGTTGTAAAATTCAACTGCATCGGCAACTCTCATGGCATTGTCAACTTTATTGACAGCAATAAAAACGGGTTTTTCAACTTTTCTGAGTATTCTGGCAACTTCAGCGTCCATCGGAGTAATTCCTTCTTCCACGTCCACTACAAAAATAATAATGTCAGCCTCTTCTATGGCCAGTTGAACTTGCTTTCTGATTTCTTCTTCAAAAACATCATCGGACCCTATTACATATCCGCCCGTATCAATTACAGAGAACTCTTTTCCATTCCAGTCAGATTTGCCATAATGTCGATCTCTGGTAACCCCACTAACAGCATCTACAATTGCTTCTCTCTTACGGATGAAACGATTAAAGAGTGTTGATTTACCGACATTTGGTCTTCCTACAATGGCAACGATATTGTTCATGTATTAGAATTTGGGCAAAGATACTATTTTGGAACTCATTATTTGTAAGAAGAATTGTAGGGTATTCGAGTCTAAGTATTGTATCCGAAACGTTTTAATTCATTGTCGTTGGATCGCCAGTTTTTATTGACTTTTACAAAAAGCTCCAAATAGACTTTTTTGTCAAAAAAATATTCAAGATCTTTTCTGGCTTCTGCACCTACACGTTTAATAGCTGCTCCTTTATGCCCGATAATAATCCCTTTTTGAGTATCTCTCTCTACCATAATTACGGAACGTATTCGAATAATGGTTTCCTCCTCTATAAAATCTTCTGTCATTACTTCAACAGCATATGGAATTTCTTTTTTATAATGTATTAAAATACGTTCTCGTATTTTTTCATTTACAAAGAAGCGTTCCGGCTTATCGGTTAGTTGATCCTTCGGATAGAAGGGAAGAGCATCAGGAAGTAATTCTATGATCTTGTAAAAAACAGATTCTACATTGAATTTTTCCAATGCTGAGATCACATAAACAAAAGAGTTCGGAACTTTTTCTCGCCAATACTCGATCTTTTCTTTGACTTCTTCCGGAGTTGACTTATCAATCTTATTTAATAAGAGAATCACTGGAATTTTACTATTGATAATTTTCTTGAAGAATTCTTCATTCTTCAATTCTTTTTCTCCTACTTCTACCATGTAGATCAAGACATCAGCATCCTCAAAAGCAGATTTCACAAAATCCATCATAGACTCTTGAAGCTGATAATCAGGTTTGATGATTCCCGGGGTATCAGAAAAAACAATCTGGTAATCCTCTCCATTTACGACCCCTAAAATTCGATGCCTGGTCGTTTGTGCCTTGGAAGTAATGATAGAAAGATTTTCGCCAACCAGAACATTCATCAATGTTGATTTTCCAACATTAGGATTTCCAATAATATTTACAAATCCCGCCTTGTGTGTCATGCCACAAAGATAGATTCTTTTTGTGTCTAAAGGCAGGGTAAACGCATTAAACTTTTATGAATATAGCAATAAAATTATCTTTATGTTAAAAAATTGGCATCTAACTTATAGTTTGACTCATTATTCTTTAAACTCACCATTACTAATTGTCCATTTTTGAAGATCATCATAAATGTTCTGGGATAAAAAAACTAAAAAAAACTGATTATCAATACAGTATTCTTAACGCGTTTGTCCTGTGCCTAAAGGTGTGAATTGTTGAAAAGTTATAAAAAAAGCATAACTTTGGTTGGTTTGTGATTAGATCAAATAATAGAGTTTAAAACACGTTGGTATTCATGAGATGAAGAAATTAGGAAACAAGATCTTATTATTTTTATATGCTTGTCCGTTAGATTCCCTAATAACTTTTAGCCGACTTAGAAGCCTTGCTATTCCTAACTTTACGACAATATCATTATTAGAATAATTCTTCTCTTTTGATGAAAAGTCAGGTTTTACAAGGGTTTGAACGCATATTGGGGAAACATAGAGATAAGCATATATTTTTATGTTTAAGTATGTGCTTGGTATTTATAACTTGCTTTACGGATCCTTTTTTAAACTTCAACGGAGAGCAAGTTACCTGTGAATCGGCAAATGATGGTACAGACGATGCAGCAGATGATTTTGAGAACATGGTCAATGCAGAAAACTACACAGCGTTGTGTTTGGCTTACAAGAGTGCATTGGCAAATCAGATTGCATTATGTGGTGATGAATCAGAAGATTTGAGTGTCATATTAGAGAGATTAGGAGATTGTCAACTCTCTTCTTTCTTTCAAGTCGATTTTGATGGACAAACTTTCTTTTCGGATAGAGCTAGCGGAACAATTACAGGAGGAAAAATTACCATTGAAGCTTTTCGTGGACCAGATGGTGAAAAAGTTGAAATTGAATTGAATGAAGCCGGGGTTGGTACCTATCAATTTGGATTGACAGATTTAAATGACCGAACGAATGCTGTTAGATATACAACTGAATTTAACAATCTTGTTGTTTGGGAATCTATTTCTGATGGGACTCAAATTGAAGGTGAAATAACGATTACCGAGATCGATTATGCAAATTCTTGGATATCTGGAACTTTTAGTTTTACAGGACATAATAATGGAGAAAAAAAAGAGTTTACAAACGGACAATTTTCAGATATTCCTTTCGAAAAAGGAAATGAGTTTTTTGCGAAGGTAGATGGAGAAGAATTTGTAGACGTGATCTTTTTGGTGGATGATGGAAATTTTGGTTCTCTGGCATTTAGTGTTCGGGATGCCGATAACAGATCAATTACTATTGGAATGGACCCAAATATTTCTTCCGGAACCTACAGTTTTAATAATTTTCCTGATTTACCGTCGAGTGATTATACACCTTTCTCAAATGATTTTCATAGTGGTGAAGGAACGATTACCATCATTCAGCATAGCATTACTGCGGGAGTTATTGTGGGTACTTTTGAATTTGCAGCCTTACCTGTTTTAGGGGGTGTAGGTACTTATGAAATTACGGAAGGGAGTTTCTGTATGTATTACTAGTTTTCTAAGACATTCATTCACTGAACTCTAAGTAAAATCAAGGCTTTTATTTGGTTTATAAAATGTTAAAAATACGTATATTCGCAGTCCAAATCGCGGGATAGAGCAGTAGGTAGCTCGTCGGGATCATAACCCGAAGGTTGATGGTTCGAGTCCAACTCCCGATACTTGAAAATGAGACAGTTACGATAAAAAGTAACTGTCTTTTTCTTTTTGGGTACAATATAGGTACAACAAATAGCTGTTTATTATAGTCTTTTTTGGTTTGATTTGAGTCCCCAAAACATTCCGATTTTTCATATTGATCCATATAAAACTTTCCCTTCAAACATTTTTGAGAGCTACTGAGCCAAGATAAACTTGGTCAAAATCCCACAGAAATTTTCTCGGCATAAGATTTATTCCAATTGCTTCCTGTGGGATTTAGCCCTTCATTTTTTGGTCTTGCTCAGTATTCATCAAAAAAGTATTGATTAAAATGGAAAATTTATTTTTTGAAAAATCTGTTGTAGGAGAAATTAAACTGAGTTATTCAAAACAAAAAATTATGACCAACACGAAAATTACCAATTCTAAAGATTTAGAACAGTGTATTAGAGAAATTTTTCCCAAAGAGCAAATTAATTACAGAGAACATGCCTACCTTATTCTGCTCAACCGAGCTAATTTGGTTTTGGGTTACTACTTACTAAGTATTGGTGGAATTACAGGAACTGTGATTGATCTTAAAGTTGTATTTCAATGTGCATTATTGGCATCGGCAGAGGCAATTGCACTTTGTCATAATCACCCAAGTTCAAATCTAACTCCCTCCAAAGCTGACTATGAAATTACTAAGAAAATTACTAAAGCAGGTAAATTTCTTGACATCACAGTTTTAGACCATATCATTATTACAGAAAATGAGTATTACAGTTTTGCAGATCATGGAGACTTATGATAAACTCTTCTGGCATTTGAAAAACCATTGAATGTTTTGGATTTCTTTTAAAATCTGGTTCCAGTTTTTTCTAAGGTAGCGCACCAGATAAGACTTGCCCCTGTCTTGTTGCTCTTTAAGCGAGAACAGGACTGTCTTTCGGACGGTTCCGAAGCCTTCATTTTTACCATAAGGTAACGCAGAAGAAAAAGCGATATGATGCAGGAGTTTTTTTCGTTGTAAATCTGCTTCTTTCCAATAAATAGCTGGATTTTCTAATAGTTCAATGGTTTTTTGAGTAGCGGTTCCGATGTCGATATTAATCTCTTTGGTTTGGGTGGGTTTTTCCAGTTCTTTTAGCTTTCCATACAACTGATTAATTTTCTTTTCATAATTTACAATCAAAAATTCATCGGATGTTTTACTGATTCTGTCAGTCAATGTTTCAATTTGCTTTTCAAGAGCTTCTTTTTTGGTTTGTATATCAATTCGATCATCTGAAATCTCATCAATCTGTTTTTTGTAGCTACCAATAAGCATTCCTTTTAATACATATGCACAGTTAGGCTGTATTTTACAGGTGTCCAGTAAATCAATATAATCCATTTCTAATTTTTCTTTGGCAATGTATTTGGGTTTGGCAGTACAATTTTTATCATTACAACTGTAGAGTGGATAGTACCTATTTCTTCCCCTGGAATAACTTGATGTAAAAAGTTTTCCGCAATAGCAACAACTAGCAAGCCCACGAAGCGGGAAATCAGGCGTATCGCTTTTTTTTGTTACTATCATTTTTTCACTCAATCGCTCCTGTATTCTCATATAAACAGAAAGAGAAATAATAGCTTTATGTTTTGCTTTTCGCCATGCAATATTCCATTTGGGATACTCGTAATAACCTGCATACAAGGATTGCTGTAGCATGGCTTTAGCTGTAGAAAGATGGATGGGCTTGCCACCCCGATAACCTTTTTTAGCCAAAAAAGCCACTACTTGTTTTTGATTCAACAGCCTTCCATGGGCAAAACCTTCTAAAGCTTGTTTGATGATCGTTACCTCTTTTGACTTAGGCGAGATAAGTTTGCCATGTACCTTGCATTTTTTGTAATGGTAGCCTGCGGGCGGTTGAAAACACCAATAGCCTTTTTCCATTCTAACGGTCATCTTTTGAATCACTTGTCGTTGGTTCTGCTCCCGTTCCAGTTGTCCTTGAGCGGCGATGACTACTTCTATAAATCGTCCCTCCGGACTGTTCTCAAAGGTGAAATTTAAGCATTCTACAGTCGTGTTATAAGTTTGAATCAATCGCCTTAGTTTAATATGAATCTCTACATCACGGGCAAACCGTTTAAGATCATCGAAAATAATCACAAAATGTTCTTGTTTGTGCCATTTGAGATATCCAAGGAGTTCTTGCATGGCTTTACGCTCAAACAGACCTCCTGAGACGGCTTGATCACTAAATACTTCTTCTACCACATATTTTTTCTCTTTAGCATATTTTCTACATCTACTTTCCTGGCTTTCCAGTCCATGACCATTCTTTTTTTGATCTTCAGAAGATACTCGGCAATAAATAAGGGCTTTTTGCATAGAACAAGGGTTACTTATAGGTGATCTTAGCACCCTTTGGCAGGCTTGCCAAATAATCTTCTACCAGTAGATCAGCCAATGCTTGCATATGTTTTAGCAAATCTTCCATTTGCTGATCGCAAAACTCAGGACACCCTAAAAGAGCCCTGAGCCGATCATAATCATCGTAAGGTGCTATGGATGTTAAGATTTCTTGGATAGCATTATCCGTAGAAGATACAATTGTGTTATCCCCAATATTTGAGTTCGTAATAATTGTGTCCTTGAATCTCTTCTTTGGGAGTTGCTTTTTGTTTTTCCTCCTCTATCTCACCGAGTGAGATATTGTCTACAGCATGAACTTCTTCTCCATGTTCGTTTCTAAAATAAAGAATGTAATCACGAGTGTGTTTTTTGGTATACTCTCTGATTTGACGTTTGATATGGTCAATGTCTTTTTGCAAGACGTTTAAATTACAGCCACGGGTAACAATTTCCTTGCCTTTAAAGGCATAATCCCCACGCTCGTTTTTAGGGTTGAGTAATTTATACATAGGGCAGATGGGTTAAGAGAAATAAAAGATGTGAACTTTTTATTTATTCTTTGACATCTTCGAGATTGCCGATTGTAGAAAGTACTAAAACAGCAATTATCAAAAGGGAAATGTACACCCTAAAATAAGCAAATTCCCACGTTCACTGTGGGAATATAACGGGTGGTGTTTCATAAAAAAGGGGTTAAGAAATACGCCTCCCATCGAAGCTATGGAAGCCATAAAAAATGCGTGAATATTTTTTCACGCAAGAATCCATACTAGCATGGATTCCTTTAAAAAACAACTTTAAACTTTTATGAAATCCCTATTAAATAGTGGTGAAACTCAGATTTGCCCCTTGTAAAAAACATGGTTTTATGATAGCCTGTTTTTCACTTCAACAGGTTTTTTTGGAATCAAAATCATTCTAAGAAACGCCCTTGGAGGTATTTAATGTTTCACAAAACAAAAAAACGTCAGTCATGGCAACACAAACAAAAACAGTAGCCCCAAAAAATGGAGTGGCTACTCAAAAAGGAGCAACAAATGTTGCAAAAAAGTCGGAAGCTCTTAACAAAAGGCTTCCCACCGATTTTACCGTGCAAGAGCGTATCTCCCGATTGGAGCATTTACGCATTCTTGTACAAAAATACTCTGCGGTAAAGACCAAAGAAAACGACATGAAAACGTTCCTGATAGAAGCCGATGGCTCACAGGAGTATGTTATTTTCTTTTCAGGACATGATGAGAAGATGCGTATTACCAATACCAGTATTTTGAAAAAACTGGTGCAAGTGATACAATCGGAAATGAAGTCCTATCGTGAGAGTGTGGAAAACGATATCCTGAGCTTTTCTTTTGATGGCGAGGCTTAATGTTTTCCCAGCTTTACTTTTCCGTCTACAGCGATTTTGTTGTGGGCGGATTTTTTTTATTAAAAAAACACAGAGGACTGTGTTTTGATCATACGCTGATATATAGAATCGGTATTTTAAAAATGGATTATACCTCCAAAAACTCACAGGGTGAAAGTGAAGCAAATTCCAGATCAGGCATGCTCATTCTCGCCCTTCTTTTTAGCCAAAAATCCTTGTAATACGGCTTTATATTTTTAAGCAGTGTTGCTCTTTGATTGCCTGTAATAAATAAAGGGTGTTCAAGCCTTCGAAGCTCATCAGCAGTAAAGAGATTCCTAGCGGTGTACTGTCTGTTTTTCTCTTGAAACTCCCAGTTATCTCTCGACGGCTGACGGTAGGCTACCGTGGTTGTTCCCAAAAGTTTTTCCAGCATCTGTGCTGTGGAGAGTGGCATACCAGGGGCATAGATCTGATTGCATAAATTACTGATAATGGTTACCCCTTTTTCTCTGCCGTATCGAGCCTCGATCTGTGAGAGAGATTGGCAGATTAGCGTTAGAGAGACGCGCCTTTTTCTAAGAACAGTAATCCATGTATCGAATGAGGGTAGTGTCAAGTTCCCTCCCTCATCTAAAAGCACGTAGACGTCCTTTTGATACGATTTGGGAGTTTCCATAAGAAAATGAAGAGCATATATATTTAACCAACGAAAATGTTAGCTGGTTAACAGCAGAAATTATGGGAAATCCACAACAGTCATCAGTATCTTTGCCTGGTACTGAATTGATTGGAGATGCAACCGTATGTAGTAATAAAACAAATACCTATAGTATAGATGTTCCTTTATTTTGTATTGGTGCAATTAATTGGACAGTATCTTCTAACATAGAAATAATTTCGCAAAATTATAACACAATTACCGTTGCTCCTAAGTTTGGTTATATAGAAAATGCAGGCTTTGTTAGTGTTCGTATTCCTGAAGCAAACATAGAAAAAACAACAGGAGTTTGGGTTGGTTTACCAAATAGTGATAAAGTAAGTATTCAAAAAATAGGATCTTATAATTTTTATTCTGGTCGATGGACAAAGTTAAAAGCTACTTATTCAACATTGATGTATAACATAAACCAACCTTTTAATCTTACTTTTGAATGGCAAATACCAAATAGCCAGGTTAGAAGTTTTAACGATACTGCTTACAAAGATGTGAAGCCATATTATAGCGGGCAATTGAATATTGGCGTTAAAGCAATTAGCGAGTGTGGTTGTAGTGACTGGAAATACCGGTTATTTGAAGTCATATACGGTGGTAGTGGAGGAAGCACAGCACCTACCGACCTGATCAGAATAAGGTAAACCAGAAAGTTTTTGGATGTAAAACATATCGAGAAGTATCGTTGGCATCTCCAGTTTACTCTTTTTGAGTACATTTCACCTCATTTTGAGTTAAAAATAAAAAGTCAGAGGTAGTTCATTATTAATTTCTGAGAAGAATCTGTATTTTCGTGAAGAATCTGCATTTAAATTTTCGATATTGAATCTATTACTTCAACCTCAGTACAAAGAAAGATGGCTGATAGAAAGGTGTTTTAAAGCTATCAAATCAAGTGGCTTTGATATTGAAAATACACATTTACAAGACATAAAGCGTATTGAAAAACTTGTTCTACTTGTGATGATCGCTTTTGTGTGCTGTTATAAAGTAGGTATATATTTACATCAACTAAACCCTATCAAAATAAAAAAACACGGAAGAATGGCCAAAAGTATTTTTAAATATGGACTGGATTATATCGCTTCTGTGCTGTTAAACCATGTAAATCAAAACAATATTAACTTGACAAAATTTTTGTCATGTATTTAGGTAAAATTTATAAAAACCTTTTCAGAATACGGATTAAACCAGCCCATGATCTGACAGAGGTAAGCTTCTGATACGTTTTCCCGTTGCGGCAAAAATGGCATTGGTTATTGCCGGAGCAATAGGCGGTACGCCGGGCTCTCCCACTCCGGTGGGTGTTTCATCATTTCCGATAATGACAATTTCCATTTTAGGAACATCTTCCATCCGTGCCATTTGATAATCGAAGAAATTGTTTTGTTCAATCGCACCATCTTTTGCAGTGATTTTTCCGTACATAACGATAGACATTCCAAATACGGCAGCACCTTCCATTTGATTTATTACTGAATCTTTATTTACGTACAACCCACAGTCCAGCACCGAATATATATGATGAATTTTTAATTTATTATGAATAACTGACACTTCTGCAACAGTAGCCACATAGCTGTAAAAACTATAATGAAATGCTACCCCCATTCCATAGTTTTCCGGTAATGCTTTGCTCCAGTTCGACATTCTTTTTACTTCGTTGATCACATTTTTTAACCGGGCCGAATTAAACGGATACTGACTCCTGCCTTTTATAATTCTGTTTTTTCCAATCAAATCAAGTTTGAATTGCATCGGGTCTTTTTTTGCTGCTACAGCCAATTCATCGGCAAAAGAGTTTACACCAAAACTATGATGAATATTACACACAGAGCGCATCCACCCTATCCGGACATGTGCTTCTGCTTTTGCATTTTCCAGCCGTACGTTAGGAATTTGAAAAGGGTTGTTGTTAAATCCTTGGGCCAATTCAAAACCGGACGCATAATCAGACAATGGTTTAAATGTAGAGACAATAGACGGAAAAGCAGTTCTGTGTAACCACCCGGAAACGTTTCCGTTCTTATCAATGGAACCTTTTAGATATTGTGCACTTATGGCGTGATAATAACTGTGCTTTATATCGTCTTCTCTAGACCAGATTACCTGGATCGGAGTATTTGTTTTTTGCGATAAAATGGCTGCCTCCACCACATAATCCGGTTTCGATTTTCTTCCGAATCCGCCTCCCAGAAAAGTAACATTAACCGTAACATCTTTTTTATCGATTCCCAAATTAGCAGCTATTTCCGTTCTGGCAGTTTGCGGGTCTTGAGTAGGTGCCCAAACTTCACATGTCCCGTCTTTTACATGAGCTGTCGCATTTGGGACTTCCATAGGAGTATGTACCAAATGAGGTATTACATAGGTAGCTTCTATTACATTTTCGGCATCGGAAAAAGCGTTGAATACGTTACCTGTTGAGCCGGGGGTTACTTTTGCCGGACGATGAACTCTCTCGATTATCTTTTTCCTGAATCTTGTAGTATCATAGGAGCTGTTTTTTCCTAAATTCCACTCCACCTTTATATTGTTTTTTCCTTGAAAAGCAGACCAGGTATTGGAGGCCACTACGGCAACTCCTCCTAAAACGCCAAATGGGCCACTGCTTTTTTCCAGTACTACTACATCTTCTACTCCTTTAATTGCCAGGGCATCTTTTTCGTCAAAGGTTTTTACGGTTCCAAAAGTAACAGGGCAGCGTGCAATAGCTGCATATTTCATGCCGGGTAACCGGATATCCATTCCATAAACAGCTTTTCCACGAATGAAATCATCAATATCAAAGCTTTTCAACGCTTTTCCTATATATTTGAAATCCTTTTTATCTTTTAACTTGACATTTTCAACATTGACTTCGATATCTCTGGCAGCTTCCACCAGATCACCATAAAATAGCTTCTCATGGGTAACTTTATTTATTACAAAATGATTTTCGGCTTTACAATCCGCAGTTGCTATCTTCCATTTTTTTGCTGCGGCTGAAAGGAGCATTTCTTTAGCCATTGCTCCCATTTTTCGCATGGGAGTCAGCAGTGTTCTTATACTTCGGGAACCATCCGTATTTTGGTCTCCAAATTTTGCATCGCCTGTTGCTTGTTTAATTGACACATATTTCCAATCCGCTTCCAGTTCATCTGCAATGGCAGATGCCATAGAGGTCCTGATCCCCTGTCCCATTTCAGAACGGGTAACCACTATTGTCAACGTTCCGTCTTTTTGAAGTTGTACAAACAGATTAGGCACAAAAGAAACACCATCTTCTAAGACATTTATTACAGTTCCTTCGGAAAAATTACAGCCTAGCCATATACCTCCCGATGCCAACCCAAACATTTTAATAAAATTTCTCCTGCTGATAGCTCTTTTCATTGTGTTTGCTTTCTGAGTTTTACTGCTTCATGAATTGCTTTTTTGATACGTATATACGTTCCACATCTACAAATGTTCCCACTCATAACTACATCAATATCCTCATCTGAAGGACTTTCGTTTGCATCCAATAATGCAGTAGCTGCCATAATTTGCCCGGGCTGGCAGTAACCACATTGTGGTACATTTAGCTCTTTCCACGCCTGACGTACAAGAGCCATCGTAGGCGTTGTATGCTCAATCGTCATGACTTCTTTTCCTATGGCAAAACTCAAAGGCATACTACAGGACTTTACCAATATGCCATCTACCATAACCGAACAAGCACCGCACTGTGCAACTCCACAACCAAATTTAGTTCCGGTAAGCCCTACTAAATCCCTAAGAGCCCATAACAGGGGCATATGAGTACTCGGAACATCTACTTCATACGATTTTCCATTAATTAAAAGTGTTTGCATAAAAAAATAATTTTAGATGCTTAAAGTTATTAAAACCATACAAAGGATTCTTTTTACCTATTCAAATACACCCAACCGGTAATTGGTTTATATGTGCTATCATTTAAGTTGAGTGTATAAAAATAAGTCCCTACCGGGAGTTCTTTACCTGTATTCAAATGGGTTCCTTTCCAATTTGGTGTATTGTTATTCCCTTTATATACCAACGACCCATATCTGTTATAAATTAATAATTGATATCGGGTAAAAATATTTTTAAGTCCTTCTATGGTAAATTCTTCGTTGATACCATCTCCGTTAGGTGAAAAAAGATTATATACCATAGGTGGGCAATTTTCTATCTGTAACAGTATGGTATTGGTGCTAAAGCATCCGGTAGTGCCATTTTCTGTTTTTATAAACAATCTTTGCGGATTAGCAGTGTTATTGTAGATAAATGATGCATTAATTTCATTAGTATCATTTATCAAATCTTCTTCTGTAGGATACCACTTAAATACGGTATTACTCGGATAATTCTGATTTAAAAAATTTGTAATTGCAGTCAAGTCAAAATCACCTGTCTCAAAACCTTTATTGCAGACGGTTAGTAATTCGAGTTCTACTATATCCGGAGCGGGAGGGTAATTGATATTAAAAATATCCGAATTGTTGTCTTCATCAAGTTCTAAAATCAGGTCTTGTTCATCAACCACCATCCTAATCTCAAAATCCGGTAGTACATTTTCCGGAATTGTCAGTATCAGTGTATTATTTTCCGAGCCATTAATGAGTATTTCATTTTGGGTAGCTAAGATTTCCGCAAGTGTATCATTTATATAGACTGAAATTTCAGTCCCGGGAGGTAAAGCAGCCGTACTATTTCGGTTATGTACCGTAAAATCAACCGTAACCATTCGTTCGTTGCAGTTAGTAACCGCCACATTATTAATGTCTACCGTTGCATCCGGTAATTGACTGTTTAGTTTTGTGATGATGGTATTAATCATTACAAAATCTTGCCCGGACGTGAGGCTTACTGTTGCCGAATTATCTCCAATAGCAATATTATTCTGAATATTATAAAAGTCAATATCCATATTAAACAAATTACTCTGATTTGTAAAGCTATTGGTTCCGTTAAAAGCGTTGGTTACCGGATTTAACGGAGGATTGGAGATAAGGTTTCCATTGACTAACAGAGATTCATTTACGCTGAGACCCGCATCTCCTTCCCAGGCGACAAATCCGATTCTTGCACCATCATTATCAATTACATTCAAATTATCTAATTGAATTGACAACGCAGATGGTACGTGCTGTAATCCGTCATATACATTTATTTGGTTCAAAGAAAGGCTATCTTCTTCGTAAATAATTACAATTGCCCACCCTCCAAAGTTTGTTGAGTTAAAACAGTAATTAGCAATTACAGAAGTTAAATCCAATTCCGACAGTGTATAAGTAGTGTTTCTCTCGGCTTTTATCTGTTCGGTTACATCCGCAAAAGCAGAAAAAAATTCCAAATTCCACGTTTCTAATGTATCTCTGAAGATTTTTGTTGCGTCAATAATACTGTCATTCAGCTTTACCTGAAAGTCGCCCGAACCTGAACCTGCCCAATACAAATAAGCTGCTCTGATAGTATCATTCGGTTGCAATGCTAATGTGGCATCGGATTGTGTATTGATAATACATGGAGCAAAGAATCCGTTTTCCTGTGTATTCAATGTGTTGCCTATCATGGTAAAATCTATACGACCTCCAAACTGCTTAAATAATTGTACATCCTGAGCATTTGTTTTCAGGAAGCACAAAAACGTTAGTAAGAAAAAAAATACTCTCATTGTACCATTTTTTAAATAGCTAATACACTTTAAAAACCGGCAACATTAAATGAGCTTTTTCATAATACGGACTTTTTTTGTAAATAAAATTGAGCTGAGCTTTTGGGTCTCCGGCAAAATTTATATCTGTTTTTATCTTGTTGTCAAAACGTTTTTTTATTTTCGGGTGCCCCTTTAAAAATTGCGCTGCAATCTCTTCAAAAACATAAGAAGAATATCCTTCTTTTTGCTGTAAAACAGTGTCGAAAAAATTCCAGTTAAAAAAAGAATCTGTTGCTGAGGCTTCCAGAGTTTCCAGAAGATACCTGATTCCTTTTTGATTTGTGGAAATGTAGATATCTCCTTTTGTAAAATGTATCTTTTGATTCGATGTACTTACGGAAGTATCGTAATGTAAATAATGTCCTTCGTATGTCTTAGTTCGGGTTTTGTAGTCTGCTATATGTTGTACTTCAACTTCTACAATCGTATCTTTTTTAAAACGAGTATACGTTATCTGATTATTTTCCAATCGACTTATAATCCTATGCCAGCTTTGTCGCAATATATATCCTTTTGGAATGCGTATTTCTTTAGTAACTGTAAAGTTGTTATAGTAGCTTACCTGTTTTGTATACGGTTTGGTCCTATCGTAAAACAATCGTTTTCCAGTAGTTACATCGCTATTTATATAGGAACCTTCATATCCTTTAAATTGTAATATTGTTGGGCTTTCTTTATCGGTTTGGTAGGTAATCGGATAAGTTTCTTTAGCTAAAATCTCTTGGGTAGCTTTACTTCTCAATTCTTTAATTGCTGTTGAATTTTCTTCTGTAAAGTTCAATACGGAAAGCATTAGTTCATACGTTTGTGCCACTCTTATTTTATAAGGCTTTAGCATATGGGTTTCTACCATCAGTCCTAAGGTGTTAAACAATGCCGTATATCCTGTTGAATATCTTGGAGAGTCGAAAAATTGCGAAAATCCTTTTTCAGGGGTACTGCCCCATACGTTTACATAGGGTGTAATTAAAATGCCTTTTTTAGCCAATGACACTTCCATGGCAGGCCGCATTTGTGTTTCCAAAAACACTCCCAAATTCCCTCCTAACTTGTTATGCTGTGTAAATAAATGGCTTATCGCATATTGGTAATCTGCGCCATTACTTACGTGATTATCAATAAATACATCCGGGTTTATCGTATGAAAAATAGTTGCGAATGCAGCAGCGTTTTTTGTATCTTGTTTGATGAAATCTCTATTCAAATCAAAGTTTCTTGCATTGCCTCTAAAACCATATGCTTTTGGGCCATTTTGATTTGCTCTTGTATATGAATTTCTGTTTAAAGCACCTCCTATATTATAAACCGGAATAACCGCTATTAATGTATTTTGATATTTCTTTTGCAGCACATCATTTTGTACTATATCTCTCAGCATCAGCATAGAAGCATCTATACCGTCCGGCTCTCCCGGATGAATTCCATTATTTATTAATAACTTATTTTTTTGTGTTGATTTAAAATCACCTAAATTGATTTTGCCATCGGCATTAAAAACCGCTAAATGCAGCGGTTTTCCTGAATCTGTTTGCCCTATCTCAAATAAAGAAATTTCACGATACGTATCGGCTAACTTTGTATAATATAAAATAACGTCTTTATATTCAGAGGTTTCAGTTCCGCTGGATTTTTCAAATGGTGTTATCAAATGATGTTGTTCTTCCTTCTTTGGTTCCTCGCAGGAGAGGAGATTCAGAAGAATTAGAAAAAAAGTTATTTTTTTCACACGTTCACATTATTATTTTTAGATAGAGTAAAGAAAAAAGTAGTTCCTACTTTCAATTCACTTTCCACCCAAATATTTCCATTGTTTTTGGTAATTATTTTTTTTACCAATGCCAATCCGATACCTGTAGAATTTTCGTCAAAATTTACTTCCAGCCTTTCAAATAATCCGAATATTTTGTTATAGTATTTTTTCTCAATCCCTATCCCGTTATCAGCTACCGAGAATAGATGATTTTCTTCTTGCTCCTGATAATCTATAGCGATGCGTATATCTTTCTTATCATTATATTTTATAGCATTTTGTATCAAATTTTGAAATACTTGTATCATCTGAGAATTATTAAAAGGAATTTTAGGGAGTTTATTCTTTATGGTAATGACACAATTAGCCGTATTTAATGTAATTAATTCTTTGACCAACTTGTTTATATCTACCATAGTAATTTTTCCGTATACTTTGTTTTGTAAAGAATAATCCAGGATTCCTTCTATGAGTAGATACATTTGAGATACTTGTGTTTTTATTAACTTTAATTTGTCATTTATAGTTCCCGTATTTTCTTCAATTAACCAGTCGGAAAGCGTAACAATATTTTTTAGAGGCTGTTTTAAATCATGTGAAATTACATAAACAAAATCCCGTAAATCTTCGTTCTTTTCATGGAGTTCATTAGCTCTTTTTTCCAAATCTTTAGTCCTCAAGCTTACTTTTTCTTCCAATTCATTATTTACATCTTTAAGCTTTTTCTTTTGTCTTAAGTTTGCGGTTAGCATAAAGAAAGAAAATAGCAAGATAGTTCCCATAGAGGTAATAACTGCACTTGTAGATATTATATCCATATTTGACCTGAATACTTTTTCTACAATATGGATAAACTCCAAACTAATAAAAATAATTATCAACATTCTGGAATTAAGCATCAAAAGAGAACCAAATATGGTTATATATGTGCCTAATAAATAATCTACGGTAAAATTATTAAGATAACTTATATAGATAAGGTAGTGGATAAATAAGAAAATTAATCCAAAGAAAAAATGCTCATAGTATTTTAGCACTTTCTCTATTTTAGTTAAATAAAGTGCTGCTAATATTAGGAAAATCAATGAAAAAATTTCTCTACTGAATTTTGGTTCAACAGCGTTTGCGTTATAATAATGGATAATCATCCCATAAACACATGATCCTACTGCAACTAGTAAAGAGATTTGTGCATAGTTTTTAATAAGATAAGGTTCTAGTTTAGCAGGTTCTTTTATTCTATTGATAAGCATTACACTATTATATTTTTTTAACATGTGTTAGGTTAGTTACAGAGCTTGGAACAAAAGAAGCAACATTACCTCCATTACGTATAATATCTCTTACAATAGACGAGCTAATAAATGAGGTTTCTGCGCTGGTCAGTAAAAATACGGTTTCTATACCCGAAAGTTTTCTATTGCTTTGCGCAATTGCCTTTTCAAATTCAAAGTCAGCAGGATTCCTTAATCCGCGAACGATAAATTGCGCACTGATAGATTTACAATAATCAACTGTTAGTCCCCTGTATGTATCTACAACTATTTTTTTCTCGGCAGAAAAAGTATCCTCAATAAGTTTTATTCGTTGATCTGTAGAGAACATATATTTTTTTTCAGAATTGATTCCAACGGCAATCACAATCTTATCAAATAACGAAACAGCCTTTTTTATGATATCCACATGTCCGGAAGTAATCGGATCAAATGAACCGGGGAAAACTGCTTTTTTCATATAAGTTAATTTAGTGCCATTTTAATGGCATTATCAAACAGTTCGGTTAAACTAATACCTGCTTCTTTTGCTTGCTGTGGCAAAATGCTTTCTTCAGTAAAACCGGGAACGGTATTCATTTCTATAAAATGCGGCATACCGTTTACTAAAATATATTCGGATCGTGTAAATCCGCTCATGTTTAGAATATGATAGGCTTTTTTAGCTACTGCTTCTACTTTCTTCTTGGTATCTTCAGTTATTCCGGCCGGGGTAATCTCTTGTGATTTTCCTTCATATTTTGCCTCATAATCAAAAAAATCATTTTCAGGCACAATTTCGGTAATAGGCAATACGATAGTTTCTTCTTTATAAGAAATCACTCCAACTGATACCTCTGTTCCGTTTAAGAAAGATTCGATTAAAATTTCGGAATCTTCTTGATATGCCTTTTCTATAGCATAAATCAATTCTTCTTTTTTATATACCTTAGAGATGCCAAAACTTGAACCTGCATGATTGGGTTTTACAAAACAAGGGAAACCCACTTTTTCGATAATTTTATCAACCTGTATCTCATCTCCTTTATTTAAGTAATAAGAAACCGCAGTAGGGATGCCATATGCACTAACTATACTCAGACAATCTCTTTTGTTGAAAGTCAACGCCATTTGATAAAAAGGAGCCGATGTATGTCTCATCCCTATTAGATTAAAATATGCCGATAATAGTCCATTTTCGCCCGGGCTTCCGTGAATGGCATTAAAAACACAATCAAAAATAATCTTTTCTCTATCAATAACTACCGAAAAATCATTCTTATCTATTGAGTATTTTTTTGTTTCTGTTTCTACAAACCACCCTGCTTTTAAAATCAGAACACTATAAAGATTGTATTTATTTTTATCCAGGTAATTATAGACAACCATACCACTTTTAACGGATATGCTACTTTCGGAGGAGTATCCTCCCATAACGATAGCAATATTCTTTTTGCTCATAAAGACAGAGATTTATACAAACTTAATTAAAAAAATCTTCTGAATTTGTACAGAATCAAAAATTAATATCTCCTATTTTTGCTGTACATTTGCTACATTCTCAATGAACTCATTTAGACTTTTGGGGTTTAGGCGAAAATTAGAAGTTTTTAGCAAACTCAAAAAGTTTAAACAAGTTCAATATATGAGACCTTTGAATTGATTTGACAAAAAAGTTCGACGCCCGAAGAAAATTTTCAACCGGAATAACCCATTGGTTTTGAGGGTTTAAAATTTTCGAGAAGGAAGAAATTTGAAGTCAAATCAATTTCAATACGGAATATATCACTATTTTGCAAAGGTCTCTATATATACCTATGATATGAATTTGACTGTATTTTTAAAAAGTAAATCTTTTTTTATACAAATAGGCATTGCTATCGGGTGCTTTATATTATTTATTTTTATGCTACAACGATGGTTGAATTATACGACAAATCACGATCAAAAAATAGAAGTTCCGGATTTAAACAGGTCTTCTTTAGCAGAAGTGCAGGTAACTTTAAGAGGATTGAATCTGGGCTATATCATTCAGGACTCCAGCAGATATAATCCGAATTATCCTGCTAAATCTGTTATGGAACAATTGCCCGAAGCAGGTGATTTTGTAAAAGAAAAACGTAAAATTTATTTGGTCATAAATCCTTCCAAATACAGAGATATTATGATTCCCGATCTAAACGGACGTACCAAAAGACAGGCAATGACACAGCTACAATCTATTGGTTTCAACATAGGGGAATTTTATTTTGTTCATGATATTGGAAAAGATGTAGTTCGTGGCCTAAGGTATAATGGTCAAAAATTAAATCCGGGAGTAAAATTACCTAAAAACTCAACTATAGATTTAGTTTTAGGCGACGGAAAAAGATAGCACTATTTTAAAGTGAATGAAGAGAAATTAGACAACGAAAAAGCATACGAACATTATTGCTTTACAGCTCGTGAAGGACAAGCACCATTGCGAGTTGATAAATTTTTAATAAATTTTATAGAAAATGCCACCCGAAATAAAATTCAACTCGCTGCAAAAGCCGGTAATATTCTGGTAAATGAAGTTTCCGTAAAATCCAATTATAAAGTAAAACCCAATGATATTGTCCGTGTGGTTTTTTTCTATCCCCCTCATGAGAATTTACTGGTCGCGGAAGATATCCCTCTGGATATTGTTTTTGAAGATGCATCTCTAATTGTTGTAAATAAGCCGCCAGGAATGGTGGTACATCCCGGTCACGGAAATTATTCGGGAACCTTGGTAAATGGTCTTATGAATCATATAGAAAATTTACCTGTTAACGGCAATCATTACCCGGGTTTGGTACATCGCCTTGATAAAGACACAAGTGGTCTGTTAGTAGTTGCCAAAACAGATGCTGCTATGGCACATTTAGCTAAACAGTTTTTTTACAGGACTACCGAGCGTTTATACTATACCTTAGTTTGGGGTAATATTAAAGAAGATAAAGGTACCATTAAAGGCCATATCGGACGTAATCCTAAGAATCGGCTACAAATGGATGTATTTCCTGACGGCGAGTATGGAAAACCCGCCGTTACACATTTTAAAGTTATAGAGCGGTTGACTTATGTAACGTTCATTGAGTGCAAATTGGAAACCGGAAGAACACATCAAATCCGCGCTCATTTTAAACATATCGGGCATCCGCTTTTCAACGACGAGCGTTATGGTGGAGATCAAATATTAAAAGGAACTACATTTACCAAATACAAACAATTTGTAGAAAACTGTTTTCACGTGTTGCCCAGACAGGCATTGCATGCAAAAACACTGGGATTTACACATCCTATTACCGGAAAATTCTTACAATTTGATTCTGAAATTCCCGAAGATATGAAAACCTGTTTGGAGAAATGGCGTATGTATGCAGAACATTTTAAAGAATAATTATCCTATGCAAGGATTAACAGTACCCTGATGTACCTTATTTATATTCGCTCTTATATATAAAAAGAAAAATTATTGTCTTGGATAATTACAAATTATAGCTAATTCCTAACATTAGGACTCTAAGTAATATGAAAGTTTTTGTATCTGATATTAAATATTCAGAAAAAGAGCTATTCCTTTTAAAACCGGTATTGAAAAGATTGTTTGAGAAAACTTTATACGTCCATGCACTATTTTCCTTTCGGTATGAAAATGTGAAGCCTAGCTATATCAAATCTATTTCTTTGATTTAATGCTTTGTTTTTATAATCGTACAGCGTGTAGTCAAAAGAAAAAATAAATCCCTTTGAAAAAATCATAATTTGAGACCTTTGCAAAATAGTGGTATATTCCGTATTGAAATTGATTTGGCTTCAAATTTCTTCCTTCTCGAAAATTTTAAATTCTCAAAACCAACAGGTTATTCCGATTCAAAATTTTCTTCGAGCGTTGAACTTTTTTGCCAAATCAATTTTGCAAAGGTCTCATTTATAATATAATCGATTTTTGAGTATATTTTTTTAGTTTTTTGAATATGTGAACTTACTACATTAGCCTGGACATAAAGGAGCGAGATTTAGAGTTAACGTAATTAACTTTGAATTATGAAAAAACAAAAACGTAATTACAGTCCCACATTTAAACAAAAAGCTGTAGAATTACAGTTATGCCCGCGGCAATGTAAAACAGGTTTGCCAGGAATTAGATATTCCTTATTCGGTTCTATTTCGTTGGCGTAGAGAAGAAAAAAAGTATGGCAAAAATAGTTTTCCGGGA
The DNA here is from genome assembly GCA_014075215.1 of Flavobacteriaceae bacterium. NCBI lineage: Bacteria > Pseudomonadati > Bacteroidota > Flavobacteriia > Flavobacteriales > Flavobacteriaceae > Flavobacteriaceae bacterium. The sequence goes on along the minus strand of CP046177.1, from coordinate 3,228,994 downwards.
AAGGGTAATCCCAAGCAAACAGACGAGGAAAAAGAAATAGCTCGTTTAAAGAAACAATTACCAGATATGGAATTAGAGTGTGATATTCTAAAAAAGGCGATCAGCATCTTTTCAACGAGCGACAGGAAAAATTTAGATTTATAAAAAAGCATAAAATGAAATTTCCTGTTGAAAAGATGTGTCAAATCTTAGGTGTAAGTAAAAGCGGTTATTATAATTGGTTAAGCTCAGGTACTAGTAAATTATGGTTAGAGAACCAAAAGCTGTCCATCGAAATACATGCTATATTTGAAATGAGTCATCACAGTTATCGGTCTCCAAGAATAAAAACAGAATTAGAAGCTTTAGACTATAACGTATCAAAACCACCTGTAGCCCATATTATGAAAGCAAATCATTTGCATGCTGTAAGGACACGTAAATTTAAGGCTACCTCAGATTCAAAACACAATTACCTCATATCGCCTAATTTACTAAATCAAAATTTTAAAGTTAAACGCAAAAATCAAGTATGGGTAAGTGATATTACTTATATCCATACCAAACAGGGCTGGTTGTACTTAACCGTTATTATTGATTTATACCGTCGTAAAATAGTAGGATGGTCTTTAAGCGATAACGTAATCAAAGAAGACACCTTTGTAAAAGCTTGGAATATGGCTGTAGCCAATAATCCTATAACTAAAAAACTCATATTTCACTTTGACAGAGGTAGTCAGTAACCCAGTGAATGTTTTAGAAATATTCTAAAAAACTATAATGGATGAGTTCAGCAATCTATGAGCAGAAAAGGAAATTGCCGGGATAATGCAGGAACAGAATCTTTCTTTAAGTCTTTAAAAGTAGAATGGGTATACAAGCACAATTATCAACAAAATCTCAAACAGAACTCTCCATTTTTGAATGGATAGAAACTTTGGACTTGCTACATTTAGAGTGACAAAGAGTTAAGCTAATTTTATCTAAAATAACTTAACCATATGAAACGAAGAAAATACAGTAAAGAGTTTAAAATTAAAGCAGTAGAATTAAGCAATGTACGAGGTAACACAAAGCAGATTGCCATGGAATTGGGAATCAGTGCAGATCTTATTTACAGATGGCGTAGAGAATTAGAACAGCGTCCTGATTTAGCTTTTAGCGGTAATGGCGTCAACAACTCACAGAAGATCAGAAAGAGTTAGAGCGATTACGTAAACAGCTCAAGGATGTTACCATGGAGCGGGATATCTTAAAAAAGGCCGTGAGCATCTTCTCCAAGAGCGATCGGAAGTATTGAAATTTATCAAAGATTACAGTAGAGAATATCCGGTTGGGAAGATGTGTAAAATTTTTAAAATTAGTAGAAACAGTTATTACAGGAGTAAGAATTATGTTCCATCAGATAGAGATGGAAAAAATCGTATGCTACTCTCTGAGATTCACCGTATCTGTGAGCGAAGTAAATCTACTTATGGAAGTCCTAGAATTACAGAGGAACTCAAAGCTAAAGGGTTTAAAGTATCTAGGTCTAGGGTAGCACGATTGATGAAAAAACACGGGATTAAAGCAGTTCGTAAAAAGAAATTTGTTGTCACGACAGATTCTAAGCATCAATATCCAGTAGCTGATAATGTATTGGATAGAGATTTTAAAGCTACCGCTGCTGCACAGAAATGGGTTTCTGATATTACCTATTTAAAGACTGCACAAGGATGGCTGTACTTAACGGTAATTATTGACCTGTTTGATCGTAAAGTCATTGGTTGGTCTTTGAGCAATGGACTCAAAGCAAGACAAACTATCATTGCTGCATGGAGAATGGCTGTAAACAACAGAATGCCTTGTGAAGGTATGATTTTTCATTCTGATCGAGGTGTACAATACGCATCTCATGCGTTTGTTAATATCCTTAAAAGTTATCATGTAACACCCAGTATGAGTAGAAAAGGAAACTGTTGGGATAATGCAGTAGCTGAATCTTTTTTTAAAACAATCAAAACAGAACTAATGATAGACAATAAGTTTATATCCAACAAAAGTCTTCAAATTAAAGTCTTTGAATACATAGAAACTTGGTACAACAGATACAGAAGACATTCTGCTCTTGGTTACAAAAATATCATCGAATTTGAAAAATTATATCAAATCAAAAATGTAGCTTAACTTTTTGTACCATTTTTTGTTGCATATCCACCAATGTATAACCAAAAGTTAGCAGCATAGTCTCTTAAATAATTGTCCTCTTTTTTGTTGCAAGTTCATATGGCTAAATCAACGTAACTTGACATAAATTAAGGTTTGCGGATACATTTTAAAGCAAGAGCGCTTACACTACCAGAATTGAGAACCAAAACAGTCATGGTTCTTGGTTCCAGAGTCAAGAAATCTTTTTTGCTTTCTTACTTGCTATAAAAAAACATAATTGATGAACTCATTTAAACTTTTTGGATGTAAGCGAACATTAGAAGTTTTTAGATATGTTGAAAGCTTTTTTGAGTTGCATAGCAGCACTACGGAAGGAAAAAAAGATAAAAACAGAGCTAAAAACACCCATTTTTTAGCAAATTGAAAAAGTTTAAATGAGTTCGATGTCAAAAAAGCAGTTGAAACTCTGAAAAGCTTCAGTAGAGCTTTACACTTTACACTTTTCAACTTTCTAACTGATTATGGAGAAAATTTACCTATAGATATGATTAGTGATATATCACTTGAACGTTTTTATTTTTCCATTGATCTATAAAAAAGGTTGATTAGCAGAAAAAGGAATTTTTGATTTGGATTATCGTCAGAGATTTGCAGCATAACTTTAAAATTTTATATATCATGAAAAAATTAAATGTATTAGTAGCCATCGTATTTGGATGTGTAAGTATGACTTCATTTGGTCAGGTGTTTTCTGGAAGCGGAACCATGAATGTGGAAGCAGAATTAGTAATTCCATTGACTGTGTCCGGTACTTTACTAGATTTTCAAAAAGTAGCCATTCCTGCTACAGGTAACCGTTACTATCATGTACAAGGAGATGGTAGCATGTATTCTGCGGCTACTTCAACAGCTACAACAGCAGACGGAGCACAGACAGATTTCGAAGGTTCTCCAACAGTAAGTACCGTTACGATAAAAGGAACTCCAAGTACTGCAATTCAGTTAACAGCAGCAGCTAGCTCTAACTTGACCAATGCAGGTGGTTCTACTATTGAGTTTGTTCCAAAATACTATTCATTTGGTGCTACAACAGCAGCAGCGATGACTACTTCATTAAATAGTAGTGGAGAGTTAAAGTTAAGTTTAGGTTGAAACATTAAAGTAGTAGGTCAGGATGATTCATCTCCAAGTACTCCGGGAGTATATACAGGTACTACAACATTATCAGCTCAGTACTAAGATAATAGCTATACAATAGCTTTCCTCAAAAGAATCATATAGGTTTTTTGATACTCAACACCTCGCCCTTGGGCGAGGTGTTGGGTTATGATACTATTTAAGAAGTTTGGAAGTCCTGGGTTTCAACTCTTTTAATACCAGTTCTAATTCTGCTTTGTCGTAAGAAAAGTTCATTTCGTCTACAGATAATAGTGCTTCGATGTTCTAGCGGGTAATTAATCCATTTATATACAGATATTTACACTATAAAGCTTTTAAATTTTTTGAATTGTGTCATTAACAAACAATATCGGAAATGCTATGAAAAGAGACTTATTAAAAAGAAGATAATGATATAACTGAATTAATTATCAACAAACAATATAGGTTTTAAAAATTGGAGCAATAGGCAAACACTATATGAAATTAAAATTTTATTTTTTATTTATTGGATTTTTTCTACACTCCGGTTTTTTTATGGCACAAAAAAATACTGCAGATAAAAAGATTGCTCCTCTTCTGGATGAAATAGATGTAAATGTGGTGATACCTTTTGAAAATGCCTCTTATTATATAAAAGGACTATTAGGAACTTCAGATGTATTTTTATCTTTTTATGAAGTAATTAATGTATTGGAAATTCCAATAGAGCGTAGAGATGGTATTTTATATGTTCATGATAAAAGATTCGAAGAACCTTATTTATTTGATTTTCCTGAAAACCGTATGGTAATTGATAAGGTAGAATCTGAAATAGATACCCACAACTTTATTGTTTTACGGCCGGATAAAGAGTACGTCAGGCCGGAGTTTTTGAAAAAGTTTGGAATTATTATCGAATATTTAAGAAAAGATATCTCTGCTATTTTAACAACAGAAGAAAAAAGCCCAAAAGAAGTTCGGCTTTTACGGGAAAAAAGCTTAAAAAACAGTATTAAAAATAAGAGTGCAAAAATACTGCAGTTGGATACTGTTTATACTCAAGACAAAACTCTTTATCGTTTCAATTCCATAGATTATACTATTGGTTTCAACAATTTTTCAAACCAAAAAAGTACTAGTTTTATTAATGCCAATTCAAAACATGTAGTACTGGGAGGCAGTCTGAATCTGGGGTATCGTTTTCAACCCGGAGAGGAAGGAAGTAATTTTTTAGATAACCTGTTTTTTAACTGGAAAAACGGCTATGACGCCAAATTTATAAAAAACCTGGAGATAGGCGAATTAGGAGGTCTGGGATTTACTAATTTTGGCAGAGTTAGTAAAAGCTACGGAATACGTTTTTCTAACAAACATGCGTATATAAGAAGATATAGAGAACAAGAAATTAACGGATTTATAAGTCCTAATACCCCGATAGAATTATATGCAGGTAGGGAGTTGGTAGATTATCAATATAGTGACGGTAACGGCTATTATTCGTTCAAATACACACCGGTATATGCCAAATCTTCTATTAGTTTAAGATACATTGATGAGAATGGAAACTTAGTTGAACAGCACAATAACTTGGGGTTACTACCTCAGCAAAATGATAAAAACGAACTTACTTACGAATCTTTTTTTACAGCTTCGGAAAATAATATAAATGGTGGTTTTAGAGCAAACTACGGGATTACGAGAAATATAACTACTTACATGGGGATTCAGAATATCACTCATTTTAAAAATTACAAACCCAAAACTATTCCCTATTCGGGAGTATATACAACCTTTTTTAAAAATAACCTCTCTGTAAATGCAGCATATCAACACAGTAGCCTGTTCAATGTTTCCTTTCGGGCTTCCACTAATAAGTATGGTAATTTCAGAGGAGAGTATACCGATTTTTTTGCTAATAATGTAATTCCCGGTCAAAGCAATCGGGGAAAAGAATTTTTTATAGCCTACCAAAAAAGAATGACTTTATTTAAAAGAATGGTGTTGTCATTAAACCTTCAAAAAGAAATAAGTAAAACAGCTATTTTAAGAAATACTACAATTGTCGGATTAAAACTGGATATCTCGAAATATAGATTTAGCTACTCAAATGTAATGAACAGTTCATCGTCCGATAATGCTTTGGTATCAGAATTAAATCGATCTCAATTTGGACTAGATATCAATGCTGGCAGAGCAGTTAAAATTAACCTTCAATATTTCGACGATTTTAAAACCGAACAATCAAAACAAAGTATTTTAAATATACAGTATAAACCCAATTCAAATTTTTCTATGAGGATTTCAGCCAGTTGCCGTGCTGCATTTAGAGATATAAATGTAGCTGTTTCGTTGCGATATGATCTTTCATCATTTTTAGTAAAGACTGATATAAATTATGGTAGTGGCGGTTTTTCAAATAGTAATGCACTATCGGGAAGTTATATTTTAGGCAACAAAGGAGGCCGAAGTACTCTAAAAAGCAATGCAGATGTAGGAGGGACTGGCGCACTGTTAATTCCGTTTCTCGATAAAAATAATAACGGTTTTAAAGATAATGACGAGCCCATGGTTAAAGGAGTACGTTTAAATTTTGAAGGCGGAAATCAAAGAGAGTTTTTAGAAAACGGAAGCATTTATATTCATAAAATGACACCCGGAATAGTCCAGGAGGTTGAATTAAATCAAGACAGGGTTGAAAATATATATCACCAATTAGTATATAAAACCATTGGTATCAGACCTCAGGCAGGACTTTACAGTACTATTTTCTTACCATTTAGAGAAGTTGGTGAAATAGAAGGAGTTGTATCTTTTGATAAGAAAATAGGAAGACCTTCAAGAGTATCAATATACAATATGGAAAATAAAAAAATTGCAACTGCAAAGGTTGAATCCGACGGATATTTTAGTTATTTGGGATTAATTCCCGGAAACTATTACCTGAAGATAGATGTAAAAGATATGGACATAGAACATACCATTACACCTTTTGAATTATTGCCCAATTCAGAAGAAGGTGCTTATTTGGGAGGACTTAAAATCAATTTTAATTAGGGCGTGTTAACACTAAACGAGAATCATGGATTTTTTAGCTATTTTTTGGATTTTGAGGCAGTTTTTGGATCAAGACTAATTGTTGTGTTTATGCAAAAATTGTAGTTAATCTATAGAGGAAGAATTCTGTGTTTTTGACCCCTCTAAATTGTAATCTAAAGGCTTTGATTTTGGCATTGAAAGATTCTGCCGCTGCATTAGTACTTCTATTAATGAAGTAATTCAATATTGATCTATAGTTAAGCCTGATAGAGTTTGCTATGGTATTAAAAGCCTTGTATGCTGTTTGTTCTACATCTTTATACCAATGCGCTAGTTTTGTATAAGCGACTTGTATTGAGTTTGCTGTGTTGAAGATATTTCTAAGTCCTTGTACGAGCTTAAAAGCTGTTTTGATATCAGGATATCTTTTAAAGAGGATGTTAGCTCTTACTCTTTGATCTTCTGTCCAATTACTTGGTGCTTTGTAGAGTAAGTATCTGCTTCTAGCCAAGAGTTGCTTTATGGTATCTCCATTTTCTAATATTTCAGGGTAATATTCTTTGTTATTGGTTTTGGCAAGTTTGATCCGTTCATTTTCTGTATCTATGGCTTCCCATCGATGTTTGATCCTAATTTCTTGAAGTGCTTCTAGAGCTAGTTTCTGTACATGGAATCTATCGGTTACTTGTATGGCTTTGGGGAAACACCGTTTGGCAATCAGCTTCATGGAGTTCGCCATATCTAGGGTAATTTCTCTGACCTTGTTTCTTTTCGCAGATGAGATTTTAAATAGGTGTTTGATAATAGGTTCTGCTTTGGTAGTAGCTATGATCGCCACAATACTTCCTTTCTTTCCTTTAGCTTTTTTATTGGTAACGATGGTGTAGAGTTCTCCTTTTGATAAGGCTACTTCGTCGATAGATAATCGAGTTCCTATATTCTCAGGGAAGATCAACCACTCTTTGGCATGAGACTTTTCCTTCCACTGTTTAAACTCACTCAAATAATCTCGATACTGCCTTTGGAACTTCTTCCCATTCACGCCATAGATTCTTGCAATGGTTTTGCAATCACTCTTCTCAGTATCGACTAATCTCTTTTAAAAAAGCAGCAAACTCACCTGTCATGCGAGTTCCCTGAGCTACTAGATTCCAATCTCTTTGAATGATTTGCCTAGTCTCTTTATCTAACCATCTACGTCGCCTTACGTGAAGATACACAGTGTTTCCACGCAAAGGAAAGTCTTCAATAGTAATCTCTTTGTGGAAACCATGAGCAATTACATTAGGATTTATGACTTCTTTAGGAACAACATTACGCTCTTCAAAATACAAATGAAGTTCCTCATTTCGATGAGTGTGTCTTACCAAATCAAAATGTTCTACGAGCATCTCAGGTAAGATGAATTTTAAAAGGTCTAAGGATAATTCCAATCTCTGTTTTTTTTTACAAAGATCAAAACTTTAATTCAATCCACACAAAACTTTTGACCCTGATCCCTAATTGCTTCGTTTCACTCGCAAAGACACACTTCATTCAATCTTCAATTAACAATTAATCTTCATCTGAACTCACACACAACTTTTGTGACTGATCCTATCGGGGATCAAGACTAATTGTTGTGTTTTAGGCAAAAATTTGTGTTAATCTGAACAGGAAGAATTCTACATTTTTAACACCTCTAAACTGCGCTCTAAAGGCTTTAATCTTAGCATTAAAAGATTCAGCAGAAGCATTTGTACTCCGATTGATAAAATAATTGAGTATTGACCGATAATTTATAGAAATTGTATTTGCTATTGTATTAAAAGCTTTAAAACCAGATTTTTCTACATCATTATACCAATGTGCTAGTTTTGTATATGCAATTTGTATTGATTTAGCTGTATTGAATATATTTCTAAGGCTCTGATTTAAGTTAAAAGCCTTTTGAATATCAGGATATTTTTCAAAAAGTATTTTGCTTCTTAGATATTGATTTTGTGTCCATTTTTCAGGAGATTTATAGAGTAAATATCTACTTCTAGCTAAGAGTTGTTTTCTAGTGTCCCCATTGTCAAATATCTCAGGTTGATACTCTTTACCTTTTGTTTTTGCTAACTTGATTAGGTCATTTTCTAGGTCTATTGCATTCCATCGATGTTTTATTCTAATATCTTGTAGCGCTTCTAGAGCTAGTTTTTGCACATGGAATCTATCAGTTACTTGTATGGCCTTAGGGAAACATGTTTTGGCTATATTTTTCATAGAGTTCGCCATATCTAGTGTAATTTCTTTGACTTTGTTTCTTTTTTTAGAGGATATTTTAAGTAACTGTTCTATAATGGGTTCTATCTTAGTGCCTGCAAAAACCCCTACAATAGCTCCTTTTTTACCTTTGGCTTTTTTATTGGTAATAATGGTGTAGAGTTCTCCTTTAGACAATGCTGTTTCATCAATAGATAAATAAGCACCTATATTTTCAGGAAAAACATGCCACTCTTTAGCATGTTTTTTTTGTTTCCATTGTTTAAACTCACTTAAATAATCACGATATTGACGTCCAAGTTTTTTACCATCAACTCCGTAAAATCTACCTATAGTTCTACAATCACTGGTTTCTCTATCTACTAATTTCTTTTAAAAAAGCAGCGAACTGCTCTGTCATTCGAGTCCCCTGTGCTACTAAATTCCAATCTCTTTGTACAATTTGTTTGGTCTTCCTATCTAACCATCTACGACGTTTAATGTGAAGATATACTGTGTTGCCTCGTAATGGAAAGTCTTGAATGGTAAGCTCTTTATGAAATCCGTGAGCTATCAAGATACGTTCTGATTCTTCTTTGGGAACTATGTTACGTTCTTCAAAATACAAATGCATCACTTCATTTTCAACACTATGTTTTGACAAATCAAAATGTTCAACTAACAACTCTGGTAAAATTAATTTTAGTAAATCTATATAAGTATCCAACCTCCTTTTTTTACAAAGATCACAATACTATTTTAAATTCACACACAACTTTTGAGATTGATCCGATATCGGCTCACTCATTGCTAATGGTAGACCCTGTCTATCAGTTAAATAAAGAGCATTAGTGGTCTTACGCTTTTTCCTCCCTTGATATTCAACCTGATCACCACCTCTTATCGCTGGTGTATGACTCCCGTCTAAGTCCACACTTGAAAGGTCTGGCTCCTTCTTGTGGCTCAATCCAACTTTGCTTTAAAATACCGGACAAACACCACTTCCTGTAATGGTAGTGTACAGTATTCCAAGTCAAGGATTCCCCTTCAAACAATGTTTTGACGGGTAACTGATTCCATTGAACACCTGTCTTTAGCTTGTAGAGAATTGCATTGACAATCTCAACTAATGGAACAGTAGGTGGAAAACCTCGTTTTGTTTTTGGAATAAGTGGAACTATTTCCATTTCTATTGTATCTTTATCTAGTACTGTGTACATAAGGGGTTGTTTTTAAATTATTTACGCTTTGCAACGCAAATATCAACAACCCTGTTTTATTGTTAAAAAAAGTTTAAATCACTTCATAAACAAAAATTTTGCGAAAGACCAATATCTGAACAATTTTAAATATCATGTTTTCGAATTTTTTTTAGAAAAAATATCAAAAGATGTGATATTGAAATATGATGTTTATTGGTATTTTGAATGAAGTATTAGATAAAATTCAAGGGTAGTACAATTATAATATACTGCCCTTTTTTTAATGATTTAAAAATGATGAGAAAAGCAGCATTAAAAATTGTAGTAACTGAACTCATTTAAAATTTTTGTATTTAGCAATATTTATGATAATGACTTTAATACCTATAGGGTGTAAAGCACAAGCTCCGCAGTCTGATATACAAACAGCAATCATTGGAACTTGGCTTGCAGAAGATGAGCCAGGAGTTAAGCTAGTTTTTAATTCTGACGGAACATACAAAACCTATTACGACAATGAACTAACAGGTACTTATTCTTTTTCACATCAGTGTGGTTCGGAATCAGATAAAAAAGCTTAGTAAAAAAACCGAACTTTCAAACTTCAGACTTTCACAGAAAAAGATGTACGAAATCGTTTGAAATTAATACTTTTGCGGCAGCATTTAATTTTTAATTTCACACATAATATGTCAATAATAGCAAATTACGAAAAAGAAGTTACCGTACAGGCTCAAACAAGAAGAGCTACCATTGAATTTATAAATATTGTAAACGACTTATGGTATGATAAATCCATAGAACTGGTGTTATTCAGGAACCCGTTGGTAGACAAAAGAGCAAGTGAAGTTTTAAATTTAATTGGCTATGCCAAAGAATTTGTTATAAAACCGATTACCATCTACGATGCTTTGGAAATAGCCAGAGCTATTAAGCAGGTAAAACTGCCTTCTTCAAAATTAGATATCGGTAAGCTTGCCTACGAATGTTATCTGGATATGGGCGGTTGCAAGGACAAAATAACATTTATAAAAAATCAACTAAAAAATGTAACCGAGGCACAAAATATCAAACCTAAAGATGTGGTATTATATGGTTTTGGCAGGATAGGCAGGTTATTAGCCCGAGAACTGATGTCAAAAATGGGAAAAGGAACTCAGTTGAGATTAAGAGCTGTTGTTACGCGAGGAGAAATTAACCAAACCGTATTAGAAAAAAGAGCTTCGCTATTAAACATAGATTCGGTACATGGAGATTTCCTGGGAACGGTACAAACCGATGTGGAAAATAATACACTAATCATTAACGGAACTACTGTGAAAATGATTTCTGCAAACACACCGGAAGAAATTGACTATACGGCATATGGAATCAAAGATGCATTGATTATAGATAATACGGGAGCATTTAGAAGTAAAGAAACACTGAGCAGGCATTTAAAAGCAAAAGGAGCAGCCAAAGTATTATTAACAGCACCTGGGAAGGGCATACCTAATATTGTACATGGTGTAAATCATAAAGAATACAATCCTGATACGACTGATATTTTCTCGGCAGCATCTTGTACCACCAATGCAATTACTCCTGTTTTAAAAGTTATAGAAGATAATTACGGAATTATCAAAGGACATTTGGAAACAATTCATGCATATACCAATGACCAGAATTTAGTAGATAATATGCACCATAAATACAGAAGAGGTAGAGCAGCAGGACTAAACATGGTAATTACCGAAACAGGAGCCGGAGAAGCAGTAACAAAAGCCTTACCTGCCTTAGAAGGAAAACTAACATCAAATGCCATTCGGGTACCTGTGCCTAACGGGTCATTAGCCATCTTAAGTTTACAATTACATACAAATGTAACTACCGAAACACTAAATGCTATGCTCAAACAGAATGCTTTGGAAGGAGATTTGGTTGAACAAATAAAATATTCATTAGATAACGAATTGGTATCTTCGGATATTATTGGCACTACGGCACCGTCTATTTTTGACAGTAAAGCTACCATTACAAACGGGAATACCGTTGTTATTTATATTTGGTATGACAATGAATACGGATATTCTCATCAGGTAATACGTTTGGCGAAATACATAGCTAAAGTAAGAAGATATACCTATTATTAATAAATAGTTGAATGCCCATTTAGATACATATACAATGAACTCATTTAAAAGTTAAAAACCTCAAGTTATTTTAAAAAAATAAAATAATGAGACCTTTGCAGAATTGATTCGGGAATTTTTCAATCTTTCAATTTTTTAATTTTTCAATCAGTTAACTAATATTGTGAATTTAAAGTTTGTAATTTATATATAATGAGTATAGAACGGAAAATACAATTCCTTAGAGAAGAACTACACCGGCATAATTATAACTATTATGTACTGGACAATGCAACGATTTCTGACTATGAATTTGATAGTAAACTCAAAGAATTAGAGCAGTTGGAAAAAGAAAATCCGGAATTTTTTGATGCCAATTCACCCACACAAAGAGTGGGAGGAGGGATAACAAAAATTTTTGAAACCATTGTACATAAAAACAGGATGTATTCTTTAGATAATTCGTACTCAAAAGGAGATCTGTTAGATTGGGAGAAACGTATTCAAAAGATGTTAGATACAAAAAACATTGAGTACACCTGTGAGCTAAAATATGACGGAGCCTCCATCAGTCTGACGTATGAAAACGGAAGGTTTGTTAGAGCAGTAACTCGCGGTGACGGTTTTCAGGGGGATGAGGTTACAACCAACATCCGCACCATTAAATCAATACCATTAGTGCTCCATGAAGATTTTGTTTCCGATTTTGAAATGCGCGGAGAGATCATTCTGCCATTAGATGGTTTTCAAAAGATGAATGAAATCCGAGTTGCTAACGGAGAAGAACCCTATCGAAACCCCAGAAATACAGCAAGCGGAAGCTTGAAAATTCAAGATAGTAATGAAGTAGCCAAACGCCCTTTGGATTGCCTGCTATATCAGGCTGTAACCGACGAAAGAAAATATACTACCCATTATGAAGGCTTAGAAGCAGCTAGAAAAACAGGTTTTAAAGTTCCGGATACTATCATCCTGGCAAAAACCACTGATGAAGTATTCGATTTTGTGAACCATTGGGATAAGAAACGTCATGATTTACCCTATGAGACAGATGGCGTGGTAATCAAAGTAAATAACTTACAACAGCAAGAAGAACTGGGATATACTTCCAAATCTCCGCGTTGGGCAATGGCTTATAAATTTAAGGCGGAACAAGTATCCACTATATTGCGTGAAATTACATACCAGATTGGCAGAACAGGAGCTATTACACCGGTAGCCGGACTCGAGCCGGTACAGTTAGCAGGAACTACTGTAAAACGAGCATCTTTACACAATGCAGATCAGATAGCAAAGTTAGACATTCGAATACATGACACGGTTTTTGTTGAAAAAGGAGGAGAGATTATTCCTAAAATTATTGCTGTGGATATTACAAAAAGACCGGAAAATTCAAAACCTGTTGTTTATGCAATCCATTGCCCGGAATGCAATACCGAACTGATAAGAACCGAAGGCGATGCCAAGCACTATTGCCCAAATGAATTTGGTTGTGCTCCTCAAATAACAGGTAGAATTCAGCATTATATCAGCAGAAAAGCAATGGATATTGATGGTCTGGGAGGTGAAACAGTAGATTTATTGCGTAAAGAAGGACTCATAAGAAGCTATGCAGACTTATACGATTTAAAGGCAGAGCAACTGATCCCTCTGGAACGAATGGCAGAAAAATCAGCGCAAAACACCATCGATGGAATAGCAAAATCAAAAGAAATTCCGTTTGAAAAAGTATTATTCGCTTTGGGAATCAGATTTGTTGGAGAAACGGTAGCTAAGAAATTAGCCAAGCATTTCAAATCAATTGACAATTTATTGTCCGCAGATTTTGAAACCCTAACAGCTGTAGACGAAATAGGAGACAGAATTGCACAAAGCATTGTGGATTTTTCTAATAATTTGAGCAATATTGAGCTTATAAACAGGTTAAAATCTTACGGAATACAAATGCAGGTTGCTGCTAAAGACCTGGAAAATCAGACAACTAAATTAGAAGGAAAGGTGTTTGTAGTTTCGGGCGTTTTCCATCAGATGAACAGGAATGAACTCAAAAAAGCTATCGAAGATAACGGAGGAAAGGTAACCTCTTCCATTTCCAAAAAAACAAATTACGTAGTTGCAGGAGATCATATGGGGCCTGGCAAAAAAGCAAAAGCAGAAGACTTGGGAGTACCAATTATTTCCGAACACGATTTTATTCGTATGATACACTAATACAGTTGAAAAGTTAGAAAGTTATGAGTTTTGAGTTTCAGATAAATCAGACCCGGCTTCCAATAAAAGGAATATCTCTTTTATATTGAATTAATAACATGCCACTTGCCATAAAGGCAACCATTGCACTTATAAACAATGCACCGCTGTCATTATTATGAACAATCCCTATAATTGTAAGATGAGATATAATTGCTCCGGACATAGTCCCGAAAGTCAATAAAGCTCCAAGCCATGTCTTTTTCGGAATGAAAAGCAATATAAAAGCAATGAGTTCTATTATTCCCGTACCTATCCTCATTAGTGCTTCCTTTTCACCGGCAATTTTGGTAAACAAATCAATACTCTCCTGAGCATTTGTGAATTTAAAAAATAAGGTCTGCAACATAATTATTGCAGCAATCAATTTTAGGGCTAAAGGGAAATATTTTTTCATTTATGGTTAATTTAAAACTTCCCTCTTAGACGAAAAAAAGAATTAAAATTACACTAAAATTGTTTTGCCGGTAGCATATTTTTCGTTTTTTTCATTAAAATAAAAATCGATTCTACCTACATTTATTCCGTAAGCACCCACCTGATTTACAAGTATGTTTTCATGATTACTATTCTTAACAATAGTAGGTTTAGGTAAAAAAGTATGTGTATGCCCTCCAATAATCAGATCAATATTTTTGGTGGCTTTTGCCAAATTTAAATCCGAGATGTTATCAGGAGATCTTTTGTAGTAATAACCCAAATGTGAAAGGCAGATTACGAGATCACGTGCTTCTTTCTCTTTTAAAATACTACTGATATCCTGCGAAACCTCAATAGGATCCAAATAAACAGTTTCTTTATATAAACTTTTTTCTACCAAACCTTTTAATGCAATTCCCAAACCGAAAACTCCGATTTTTACCCCATCTTTATAAATAATTTTATAGGGTTTTACGTGTGAATCTAAAACAGTGTTCGTGAAGTCGTAATTAGCCGAAACAAAATCAAAATTCGCATGAGGCAGTTGTTTAAAAAAACCGTCGATTCCATTATCAAAGTCATGATTGCCTATAGTAGCCACATCATATTTTAACATGCTCATCAATTTAAACTCCAACTCACCTCCAAAGTAATTAAAATAAAGCGTCCCCTGAAAAATATCACCAGCGTCTAGTAATAATGTATTGGGGTTTTCTTTTCGGATAGATGCTATCAATGTAGCTCTTCTGGCAACCCCTCCTTTATTTGAATATCTATAATGGTTCTTTTCAAAAGGCTCTATCTGGCTATGTGTATCATTCGTATGAAGCACGGTAATATGCTTGCTTTTTCTATCTGTAAAAGAAGGTAAAGACGTTCCTCCTAAAATAACCAAAGAAGCTACTGCTGATTTTTTAATAAAGGCTCTTCTGTTCATTATTTAATGGTTACACGGTTGTCTAATGTAGCAGCTAAAGTATCCGTCACTCTAAAATAATCTGTAATGGCATCACGGACTTTATAAGCTAATTTATATAACTTAATCGGGTTTTTAAAAAAATCCATTCGATCTCCGCCGGATTGCAAATAATTAGAGGTGAGTACACGATATGTTTTCTTACTATCGAATAACTCATTGCCAATTTTTAATGCATACCCTTCTCCGTCAATGGAAAGTATCACTTGTTTTGACAAAGGGTGTGCCTTTTTATTCTTTATAAAATAATGAATGAGTTCCTTTGCTTTTTCGCCTGAAAGTTCAACTACCACAAAAGTATTTTCAAAAGGCATTAATTCAAACACATTTCTATAAGTTACATTTCCTTTAAAAATTCCGGAACGAATACCACCGTAATTAAACATTGCAAAATCAATAGTTTTACCAAATTGCTTCTCGAATAAGGGATTTGCTCTTTCATAGCACAAATCTGCCATTAAATTTCCCAAAGAACTTTGCCTGTTTCCATCTGTTCGTACGAGATCTTTTGAAGCATATGTTAAGATAGTATTTATTTTAGTAATCATTTGCTCTCTGTAAGGTTCAATGAACCGGATATAAGAAGCATCACTCTTCAAACTGCTGTCAATGGCAATGGTTTTTGCTTCAATCCTTGTATTCCTATGCGAAGCATTTTTACATGAATAAAAAAGAAACACTACCAACATCATACTAACTGCTATTTTTCTCAAAAAAATAATGTTGTTTTCGCAGTGTTTTAAAAGAAAGTTTTGTTCTCTCATGTATAAAGAATAATTCTTTTTATTTTAGAAAAGTTATTTACCTGGTTTTTTTAATGCTAATACTTACAATGAACAAACAAACTTTATATCCAACTCTTTTACAAACTCAAAATCATCCATCCAGCGAACTCCCATATTGTCACAGATATGAGGGATTTTTATTTTGGTTTGTCGTTTGATAAAATCCTTTTTTTCTTTGGTGACAACTACAGCATTTTCATTCATGGCATGGGCAATTACCCAAGGGTCTGCTTTGGAATGAATTTGATTACTGGAAACCAAATACTGATGGTTGGGATTGGCAGCATATATCTT
This sequence comes from Flavobacteriaceae bacterium, assembly GCA_014075215.1. Taxonomy (NCBI): domain Bacteria; kingdom Pseudomonadati; phylum Bacteroidota; class Flavobacteriia; order Flavobacteriales; family Flavobacteriaceae; species Flavobacteriaceae bacterium. Next base: position 3,212,427 of record CP046177.1, on the reverse strand, counting down.
TTTTAAGCAGTTTGTAACTGCCATATCAATTTTTTTAATCGGGATGTCACTATTTTTTAACCATTTATACAAATCATCTTCTCCTTTTTCAATTTCTTCATATACCAACTCCGGAACAAAAATGATTCCTTTCTTTCCTAACTCGTTTAGAACATCCCAATACGAAGGGCAAATTGTAGGGGAGTAATATTTTTGCCAAGCCTGAATCAGCATATTCGCATCAACGCAGTATTTTATATGATCTTCTTCAAACATCAGGCCAGGAGTTTTTCAAATTTTTGAAACTTATTGATTTGTGTATTTAAAAGATTACTGGCTGTAGAGGGTGGCAATGAACCGTTATGAAAAGAATCCATAACAATTCTTGTAAATAACTTGCTGTTTTTTTGCAATCGAAGAAGGTAAAGACTAGGACCATCTTTTCTTTTTTTCTGTTTCTCTTTTTGTATTCTTTCTTTCTCTAAAAACTTTTCAAATTCGTTTTGTGCATCTTCTTTTAAAGATGTGTAGGTGGACTGAGAAATAAATTTAAGATGTAAAGCCCTTACTAAAAAAGCAAACGAACTTACTCCAAGTTCTTTCGCTTGTTTAAAAATTTGTTGATTCGATTGAAACACATCACTACCGAGTTGGTTCATTATTTCAGCAGGCATCAAAGCGTTGGCAGCAACTTGATTGCAGAACACTTCCACAGGATGCAGCTTTGATTTCGGGTTTTCTCTAAAATCAATATCGATTTCATTCGATATACCGGATTGTGCTATCCAAATATGAGCAAGTTCATGTACTAACGTAAAAAGCTGTGGCGCTTTCCAGTTTTTCGAATTAATGAATACAAAAGGTGCATATGTATCTGCAATGGCAAACCCTTGAATCACATCTTTATCAAGAATCAATCTGGAATGAATATAACTTGTGCGAGATATAAATATTCCTGCTTTTTCTGCCTTATCTATCCACTCATCAATAGACTTTTTTTTATAATTCCCAGGATTGATATTTAGTTTTTCAAGAATATTTTTGGCAACTACTTCGGGGCTATCGCTAATGGAATACTTCCCAACAAAAGACAATGCATCTTCTCCGATATCTTCAAAAAACTCGCTTATCCACTGTTGCTTCTCCTGAACATCTCGTATGATGAATAACGAAGCGGTATCAAGCTTTTTTGAATCATTACGCCTAAAATCTTGTAGTGGCTGAAAATCTCTTGGAATTTCAGGTAAAAAGAAAAGAGAAAATGGCCTTCGATAACTTTTGGCTAATATTTTTGCCTGACGGATTGTAGGGTAATCATCTCCTGATTCCCAAGTTAAAATCCGCTCTGGCGAGACCAAAACTTTTTTAGCAGCACTTTCAATAGAAATATCAGCGGTTTCCCGTGCCCACTTTAAAATTTCTGATGTTATAAATGCTTTCTCAGCCATTGTCTTCTTACAATTTTGATTTCTTATACAAAAATTCTTTGATCAAACCTCACTTTTCAAAGGTATAAAATAGAATTTAAAACGCTCATACTGTCAAAAAATTACAACTCAGCAATACTGGAAAACTGCCCAATGGCAGACCCATAAAACTTCGTCTATTATATTCAGAATTTTTAAAATACGGTTACATTCCTTTTAATGTGTGGTAGCCGTTCATTTTCTGTCAAAAATAATGGATTTTAAAAAAGATTAAAAATGAAAATACCGATGAAAACAAGCCTATTAGATATTATTAATCGTAGTCATACAATTATAAAAAAGAAAACTAAAATAGCTCAAACTTTGAAATTTTCCTTACACAATCTTTAAATAACTTTATAATTATTTTTGGCATTACCTCTTACATCATGTTCTAAATTTAGGCAATCAATTCACAGAAGTATCTTATGCAACTCAAGATAGAATCGATAATCAGATCAGGATTACCAGTACTATTTCTTCATATTTGCTTTGGATCACTTCTTTTTTCATAAAATGCATACGGTTCATTATATTTGCCCTGTGCTAAGATACATTTTTGGTTATTTATTTGATGAAGTTAAAAAAAATAAAAAGATACTTTTTGCAAAAAAAAATCAATGAGTTACTGCAAAAATCCATAATTAAAAAAATATCCGATCGTAATACGATTACTTCAATAGGTGTTTTAAGTACAGAAACACTTTCTAAAAATATGGATTTACAATCATTGATTGCTGAAAATTTTCAAACTAAAAATAGCTGCTATCTTAATTATAGAACATATGATAAGAAAAATGAATTTTCGGAAAAATATTTTTCTGAAAATAGCTTTGACTGGAAAGGATGTGTTATTGATGAAGATCTAAAATCTTTTTTAGGAAAAGAATTTGATGTTTTAATAACCGTATTTGACCAAAAAAACCTATATTTGGAATATACTACTTTGAAATCCGAAGCTATTTTTAAAGTAGGCATAGCAAACATAAATGACTCACTATTTGATTTGGAAATCCAAACTGACTTTTCGGATATTCACATATACCTGAATGAAGTAAAAAAATACTTGCAAATTTTAAGCAAGACAAGAACCAATTTATAAAATTCGTTTAAATAATGCTTACTTGAAACAGTCACATCAATCCATTACCCTATTGTTACATTATCTCATTGTTCTATACGGGCAATCAAATATTTTTATGGTATTTTATAGAGCATACATTTTTAAAAAGAGTAATTTTGCAATAGTATATTAAAAAACCAAAATGAAAAAATTCGAAGGAACCGGTGTAGCATTGATCACCCCTTTTAACGAAGACACCTCTGTAGATTTTGAAGCGTTAGAAAAGCTGGTAAATTATCAAATTGATAATGGAATTAATTACTTGGTAGTAGGAGGAACCACTGGCGAACCGATTACATTATCGAGAGATGAATTATTGGCTGTCAGAAATAAAGTAATAGAGACAAATAAAGGAAGATTGCCTCTTGTTTGCGGAATAGGAGGCAATAATACTGCAGCTTTAGTGGAAGAAATGCAAACGGCAGACCTATCATATTTTGATGCAATCCTTTCGGTATCCCCTTATTATAACAAACCTACTCAGGAAGGAATTTATCAACATTATAAAACGCTTTCCGAAGCAAGTCCTAAACCAATTATCGTATATAATGTTCCGGGAAGAACGGCATCCAATATTTTGCCAACAACAACCATTCGTTTAGCAAATGATTTTCAGAATATTATCGGGATCAAAGAAGCAGGAAACAACGTGCTGCAATATCTGGAACTTATAAAGAGCAGACCGAAAGAATTTTTAGTAATCTCAGGAGATGATGACCTGGCACCGGATGTTGTTTTAGCAGGTGCTTCCGGAGTAATTTCCGTTATGGGGCAAGGATTCCCTAAAGAATTTTCAAAAATGATACAACTTGGACTGGAAGGAAAAGCAAAAGAAGCATATCAATATTACTACAGGTTAATGGACGGAATAAGCTTAATTTTTAAAGAAAATAACCCCGCAGGGATAAAATCGATCTTAAAAGAAATAGGACTGTGTAAAAATGAAGTTCGTTTGCCTTTGGTAAGAGTGTCGGATACACTTCAAAAAGAGATTGCTAATTTTGTAAAAAACTTTTAAATTATTACACTTATGTTAACTAAAAGAATAGAAGATGCATTGAATATGCAGGTAACCGTTGAAGCAGAGTCTTCCCAAGTATATTTGGCAATGGCATCATGGGCAGAGACACAAGGCTTTGAAGGAGTTGCCACCTTTATGTATGCACACTCTGATGAAGAAAGGCAACACATGCTTAAATTAATAAAATTTATCAATGAAAGAGGCGGACATGCAAAAGTTTCTCAACTGGAAGCACCACCGGTTTCTTTTGGCTCATTCAAAGAAATGTTTCAAAATCTGTTTGATCATGAAGTAAAAGTATCAAAATCTATCAACGATTTGGTTGAGATTACATTGCAAGACAAAGATTATGCAACACATAACTTTTTACAATGGTATGTCTCCGAGCAAATAGAAGAAGAAGCCCTGGCAAGAAATATATTGGATAAGATCAATTTGATAGGAGATGATAAAGGAGGGTTGTACCTTTTTGATAATGATGTAAAAAGATTAATTACGATTCCTGAAAACGAGATATAAGTTTAATTCGGATTTAACAAACATTTAGCGAGATTTTTAGATCCATTTTATGGTTTTTATATTTTATTGCAGTATACAAAGTAACAGCATAAAAAACCATTTTATTTATCCATAATTAATTACTAATTTTGCCCGATGCAAAAAATTAAGAACTTTATCTTTTTGTTAGTTTTATGTACCGTTTTATTTGCATGTGGAGAATATCAGAGAGCATTAAACAAAGGCACTTCGGAAGAACAATACAAGCTGGCTGTAAAGCTTTATGAAGCGAAAGAGTTTAAAAAAGCGTTGCGATTATTTGAAAAAGTAATCCCGACTTACAGAGGAAAACCGCAGATGGAAAGGATTCAATTTATGGTGGCGCAATCTAATTTTAATAGAAAAAACTATATATTATCGGGGTACTATTTTGACAGATTTACCAAAAATTATCCGAATAGCTCTAAAAGAGAAGAAGCAGCTTTTTTATCTGCATACAGTTATAAATTGTCTTCACCTGTATACAGTTTAGATCCTACGGATATCTATAAAGCACTGAATGCTTTCCAACAATTTATTAATGATTATCCTAATTCTGCAAGAATAGCAGATGCAAATAAGCATTATAAAGAAACCAGACTGCAATTGGAAAAAAAAGCATTTGAAATAGCAAAAACATATTATAAAACTGCTGAACAGGATTTTAGAAATTATGAAGCAACCATAGTAGCTTTAGATAATTTACTTTCGGATTTTCTGGGAACGCAATACAAAGAAGAAGCTTTTTATTATAGACTGAAAGCACATCATGATTTGGCATTAAGGAGTACGGAAAGAAAAAAAGAACAAAGAATTAAAAATGCAATAAAAGCCTATCAAAAACTGATTAAAACCTTCCCTGAGTCAAAATATTTAAAAGAATCTAACGAAATGTTAGCAAACTTGCAGTTAGAACAAAAGAAATTAGTTAAGAAGAGTTAAAATGGATTACAAAGAAACAAATGCATCTACTTCTACAGTTACCTACAACAGGCAATCAATAGAAGCACCCACTGAAAATATTTACGAAGCTATCTCTATTATAGCAAAAAGAGCAACTCAAATTAATTCAGACTTAAAGGAAGAATTATTAGAAAAGCTGGATGAATTTGCTACTTATAATGATAGTTTGGAAGAAGTTTTCGAAAACAAAGAACAAATAGAGGTTTCCAGATTTTATGAAAAACTACCAAAACCTACGGCTATTGCTGTAGAAGAATGGTTAGAAAATAAAGTATATTATAGAATCCCGGACACTGAATAATGTCTGTTTTAAACGGTAAAAAAATTCTTCTCGGAATCACTGCAGGGATTGCCGCTTATAAAACGGCAAGCTTAGTTCGCTTATTTATAAAATCCGGAGCAGAAGTTAAAGTCATCATGACTCCTGACTCAAAAGATTTTATAACGCCTCTTACATTGTCTACGCTGTCTAAAAACCCTGTTCATACTGCTTTTTATGAAAAAGAAAATGAATTGTGGAATAATCATGTTGAACTTGGACTATGGGCAGATATCTTTCTGATTGCCCCGGCTACAGCAAATACGCTATCTAAGATGTCAAACGGTATTTGTGATAACTTGCTTTTAGCCACTTATTTATCTGCAAAATGTCCGGTATATTTTGCACCTGCCATGGATTTGGATATGTACAAACATCCATCTACATTACAAAGCCTGCAAGCCTTGGAGAAGTTTGGAAATACGATGATTCCTGCTGTGAGCGGTGAATTAGCCAGTGGTTTGATTGGCGAGGGCAGGATGGCAGAACCGGAAGATATCGTTTCATTTACAGAGGCAGATTGGATATCCAAACTACCGCTGAAAGGAAAAAAAATACTATTAACAGCAGGCCCTACCTACGAAGCAATTGATCCGGTTCGCTTTATAGGGAATCACTCCAGTGGTAAAATGGGCTTCGAACTGGCAAAAAATGCTGCCGATTTAGGAGCTCAGGTATTCTTGATAACCGGTCCTACAAGTCAACAACTCAAACATTCATCAGTAGAAATAATTCCTGTTCTCTCTGCAAATGATATGTACGAAGCCGCGCATCAATTTTTTGATGATGTAGACATAGCCATATTAGCTGCTGCAGTAGCAGATTATAAACCTAAAAATTATGTAAACCGGAAAATAAAAAAGAAAGATGCTTCGTTAGAAATATTATTGGAACCTACCAAAGATATTTTGGCTTCTCTGGGAGCAATAAAAAAAGAACAGTTTTTGGTAGGATTTGCACTGGAAACTGAAAATGAAATGGAAAATGCAACATCAAAACTAATTCGGAAAAAACTAGATGCCATTGTCTTAAATTCCCTAAATGATAAAGGAGCCGGTTTTGCAATAAACACAAATAAGATTACATTTATAGATAAAAGCTTAAAAACAACTGCTTTTAAACTAAAAGAAAAAAAGGAAGTGGCTATAGATATTTTAAATGAAATAATAAGTAGAATGAATGCGTAAAATTCTTTTTTTAATATTTCTTATTGCTTGTATGGCAACTATAAGCGGGCAGGAACTAAACTGTTTAGTAACGATTAATTCGGATCAAATTCCCGGATCAAATAAGCAAATTTTTAGCACGTTGGAAAAATCTATTTCGGAATTTATCAATCAGAAAAAATGGACTTCCAGGAATGTAAAACCTCAGGAAAGAATTAATTGCGCAATGACGATCATCATTACTTCGTGGGAATCCGGCCAGTTTAAAGGTACCATTCAGATTCAATCGACAAGACCTGTTTTTGGAACTGCGTATGCATCGCCCGTATTAAATCTAAAAGACAATGACTTTTCTTTTAGATATAATGAGTTTGACCAATTAATATATAACCCCACCCGATTTGATTCCAATTTAATTTCTACCATAGCTTTTTATGTATACATTATTCTGGGGGTTGACGCTGATACTTTTGCACTAAAAGGAGGTCAATCTTATTATAAACAAGCAGAGAATAGTATGTTACAAGCACAACAAAGCGGCTTGGCAACCTGGCAAAATAAAGTAGGTGATCAAAACAAATTTATGCTTATAGATAATTTGTTATCAACAAAACTAACCCAATACAGGAGTGTATTGTATAACTACCATAGAAATGGGTTAGATAAAATGGTTAATGATAATAAAAATGCAAAGCAACGTATAGAGAACTCCGTAATTTCTATGGAAAGTTTACTAAATAAAACAATCAGTAATTTTTTAATCCGGGTTTTCTTCGATGCAAAATCAGATGAAATAGTAAATATGTATTCGGATGGCCCCAACACAAGAAGCAAACAACGCCTGATACAGGTTTTAAGAAAAATCTCGCCGAATAATAGTAGTAAATGGCGAAAAATTAATTAATTTTAATTTCTTATATTGAGTCTAAAAATTAATTTCACAAAAATTAAATTTAATCAGTTGATATTGAAGATATAAAAATTCGTAATTGTGAATTTAAAATTTGTAATTTATATAAAACAATCTTTTGCTTCACTCATTATCTATATACAACTATGCCTTAATAGACGAGTTATCTATTGATTTCTCTTCAGGATTATCTACTATAACCGGAGAAACCGGAGCCGGTAAATCAATACTTTTAGGCGCTTTAGGTTTGGTACTGGGAAATAGAGCTGACATTACCACACTAAAAGACACTACTAAGAAATGCATTGTAGAAGCACAATTCCAAATCAAAGATTACAAGATAGAAGATTTTTTTGAAGAGGTTGACTTGGATTACGAACCCAATACCGTCATCAGAAGAGAAATTCTACCATCGGGAAAATCAAGAGCCTTTGTCAATGATACACCGGTAACATTATCCATCCTGAATGAGCTAAAATTAAAACTGATTGATATACACTCCCAACACCAGACATTGCAATTATCCGATAGTGCATTTCAATTTGATGTAATCGATGCTTTGGCAGAGAATCAGGGCAAAATAAGCCGGTATAAAAGTGAATTACTGCTGTTTAATACCCTAAAAAAAGAATCTGCCGAATTAGTAAAAAGCCAGCAAGAAGCAAATCAACAATACGATTACCATACACATTTGTTTGAAGAACTTTCAAAAGCAGACATACAAGTTGATGAACAAACCGAATTGGAAGAAAAACTGGATAAATTAAACAATATAGAAGAAATCAAATTGAGTTTGGCAGGAGCACTGGAGCTTTCTGTTCATGATGAAATAGGTTTACAGAATCGTTTTTCTACCTTAGAAAACAGCATATCAAAAATAGCTTCTTTTTCAAAAGAATATCAGAAACTATTAGACAGAATATCCGGTATCAAAATAGAATTAGATGATATTATTTCTGAGTTAGAAAATGCAAATGAATCTGTAGATTTCAACCCGAATGAATTAGAAAAACTCAATGACAGGCTGCAATTGCTATACGATCTGCAGAAAAAACACCGTGTAACATCTGATTCGGAATTAATAACCGTTTATGAAACACTATCTCAAAAAATCGGCCAGGTAGAAAATGCAGAAGAACTTATACAAGAAAAAGAAGTAGCCATACAAAAAGTTCAAACAAATCTCGATGCCATTGCAACTGATATATCCATATTCAGAAAAAAAGCCATTCCTAACCTGAAACACAAATTAGAAAATTTATTAATAAATCTGGGAATGGTACACGCAAAATTTTCTATTGAAGTAGTACCTTCCGAGACGTATTATTCAAATGGAAAAGATACTCTGTCATTTTTGTTTTCTGCTAATAAGGGAGCAAATTTTGGCGAATTAAAAAAAGTAGCTTCAGGAGGAGAACTTTCCAGAGTCATGCTCTCTATTAAGAAAGTGCTATCTGAAAACACAAAATTACCTGCCATTATTTTTGATGAAATAGATACAGGTGTATCCGGCAAAATTTCAAATAAAATGGCAAGCATTATGAAGCAAATGAGTACTAAAATGCAGGTAATTGCTATTACGCACCTGCCGCAGATTGCAGCAAAAGGAGATCAACATTACAAAGTATATAAAGAAATTGCGAATGGCATAACTACAACAAATATAAGACAGCTCTCAACCGATGAGAGAATCGTAGAAATTGCAGAAATGCTAAGTGGTAAAGATATTTCAGATAGTGCGATGATTCATGCCAGAGAATTGCTAAGTTTATAATTGAGTATCCGTTTAGTTTAGCGTTGATAACTTCCTTAGTGACCTTGAGTAAGGTAATGATTTGATATAATTTTCCATCAATTCAAAGTCTGGTTGGCCTTTTTTTTCAGGTAGTTTTATTGATATAGATTTCATTCTTGTTTGACTTGCTTTTCGACCATAATTGTAGCGATACTGTTCTAAATTCAAAATGGTTACAAAAAACATCGCAACATAACCATTCATCTTAAACTTTGGGATTAGTTTTTCAACGTGGTCACTTGCAGAAAACCTTAAAGGTTGATAAGAACAATATCCTAAAACTGCACTATCAACAGTTAAGATATTCCCTTCTTCTGTATAAATGTCATAAAATTTATCTACACCATTATTCGTTGCCTGAGTAGTAACATTCGGAAACATTCCTTCTCCGATCTCCTCAAGCTCTTGTTTGGAAGTAGTTTTGCTACCTGTAATTGTAAATAAATCACTTAAAGAAAATAATTTCCAATTACTAATATCAAGATGCATTCTTTTGCTAAGAATAGGTTTTTGTTTTAGATTATTTTCTAAACTTGATTTAAAATTTGATAAATTTTCAATAATTCGATTTGGAACAGTTTCAGGTATTAGCAGATATTTCATTGTTTTATTTGCTTGTCTACCATAGCTATATTTGTACTTATTACTTGAAATACATTTAGCATAAAATAGCATTTCTACAACAGATAGTTTTTTTTTGGGCGATAAAACAAGTACATGAAACCCCGTATAAAATTCTTTGGGTTGATAAAAAGTAGAAAGTACGGAACCTCCAACAGCAACGGAAAGCGTGTGTTTTGGGTTAGGTGCTATGTCAATTAATTCAAAAACATAAGCGGAAACACCATTGTTTTTTTCTGTTCTTGACACAAAAGGTATTGCGCAATAATCAGTAGACGTACACTGTTCTAAGTTTATTAATTCTAGACTATTACCGTATTTAATTTCAAACAAATCAGATATTTTAACTAGTCGTTGCATTCCCTTATTCCTAAAATCCTATAATCTGTTTTAAGTAAACTACCACAATGCCACGCACAAACACCATCTTTATTTCTTACAAAATAGATATATGTATCGTCCATTGTAACTTTAAGCTCGTAGTTAATTTCTTTGTCTTTGTACATTTTTGCCCAATAATATTTGGGTTTGGTTTCTTTACTCATAATCTTCCATATTTACTTTATTATTGAATAAAAAAGTTACATAATCTAGAATTGTATCCGTAAAATCTTCATCTGACAATTTTGAATAATCTGTTTTCATATATGCTTCTGCAACCCATTCATCATCAGCAGTTACTACTCTGTTTACACTAAATCCTGCTTCTTGTTTTCTATTCATATAATTTGAAATCCACTTGTCTTTTATGGTTTTCCACCTACCAAAAGCATCAAATCTTCCTTGAATTTTTCTTTTTACAAAGCCATCATCTTTATAATAACCAAAATAAGTTTCTTTTCCTTTTGGATGCGGTTTATGTGCTTTAAAAATCATTATACAAGAAACTACACCAACTTTAGAATTAAAAAATAATTCATCTGGCATAGATAAAACAGCAGGGTGCATAACATTTTGTCGTTTTAAGCAGCTTTATTTTTCTCAGTACAGATTAGGTTAACTACTTTGTTCCATTTATCACTCAGTTTAGTTGTTCTTAATGTGAGCATATTTTGAGCTCCAATTTTAGACCAACGTTGTCCAGAGAGTTTCATTCTTTTTTGAACAACCTCCCTGTTAGCTGCTTCTATGGCTCCAGATCCTATAATACCTGCTCCTGTATTTTGATATTGCTGATAGTCCATACGCGACCTATTTTCGGTATAATATGTGATAAGTTGGCTTTGTTGTTTACGTTGATTTTGCTTTGTCAATTCTAAGTTTTTGATATTCTCAATGACTTGATTTACTTGACTGTTTTTTAGTAGTTGCTCCTGTTGACCAACCCAACTGTTATATGACTCTTGATTAGAGAGACAAACCTTAGCAAAATCGTGTAAATGTTCTAAAGCATGATACCAATCCAATATTTGTGTGGCAAAAGGGTAATGTTGATCTACCCATTTCCATATCCATCTAGCACCATCACCAACAAAAATCAGTCGCTTATCAATACTCCTGTAACAGCCTAAGTATCTATCCATTCTATCTGTAAACTTATCAGCTTTGCCTAAATATGCTTCATACAACGAATGGCGTATCCATCCACGTTTATTTGATATGTCCATACAGCTACTCTGTTTAAAAATTCTGCCTAATTTTACTTCTTTCCAAGCCTCTTCCCGAGTGAAAAGCATCGACCCATCGACCATAGCATATATGCACTCTTGGTTATCTACCTTAAGAATATCAGGTTCAACGGCATCAACCTCCAATACTTTTTCTTGCTCTAATAAACCACCATAAAAGTCTGTGACTCTGTAAAGCTGCATCGCATTGACTGAAACACCTAGAAGATTCGATAAAACTTCATGACCATCTCCATAACAATCGTTTTGACCAATATAAATCATTTTGTCTTGCATATAGGGACTTATCTTAAATCCATTGACTTTTTCACTAAAGGGATGAGTGTTGTTAATCTCTATCTTTCCGTAACGTGATAAGTTTTTTTTTACGCCTGTCTTTAGATGGTTCGCTTATACTTCTCTCTAAAACCTCTCGACCATAGTCCGTCCATATTTGATCAAAAGTCTTTTCGTAATCATAGTAACTCTTTATGTTTGATAATTTTGCTATCGCTTGATAACGCTTCTTGGCTTGGGCTAAAAATTCCTCTTCGCTAATCATAATGGTGTCGCTTTTAAAAGTTAATCCTTAAAAATAACTATTTCGCGACAAAATGTTATGCACCCAAACAGCATCAAGAGTGTGCTTTTTTAATAGTTGCTTTTTAAACTCATAAACTTTTCCTTTTGTTGCTAAGGCACTTTGCATAGGAACAATAGCAATGCAAGTTCCGCCATCAACCAAACATTCTAAATTATTCAAAATAAATTCAAATTCGTCTGTGTCTATTTTTTTATTTGCTTTATAGGGAGGGTTCAAAAAACCAACTGTTGGTTTTTTTGCTTTTACTTCCTTAATAATGTTTGGTTCAAAACAACTACCGTTTATTATATTAGTCTTACCGTCCTGGTGTATATACATATTAGAGACAGCCAAAGCGTAAATATGAGATTGATACTCTGTACCTATAAGCTGCTTCGTTTTTATTTTATCTTCTTTTTCTTTATCTCCTTTTGTGTCTTCAATCATTTTTTTCATGGCAGAAATTAGAAAACCTCCGGTTCCTGTACAGTTATCATATGCAATAGAATTTTTATTGACTTCTGCTAATTCAGCAAATAATTCTGTTATATGAGGTGGAGTTAAAACAATTCCCAAACCTTTATCACTATTTGCATATCTTAAAAACTCAATATATAATTGACCTAATACATCAAAATATTCGTGGGTTTTTATGAATTGATTTATGTTCTCATCTATTTCATCAATTAACTCTTTTAATACTTTATCTTTTCGCGAAAGAGAAGTATCTGTCTTTATAAAACTAAATTGAACATTCAGATTATTTAGTTTATCTCCGGAAATATTTGCACTTTCTAATTCGTTAGAAACCGTTTGAACTAATGAATTTGCTAAGTTTTTTGGCGTTTTATGTGATGCATAAGAATTTTTAAAAGCAGGATTTTCAAGAGCAATTAAAACACAACTTAATAACAAACTGCGTTGATTTTCTAAAATTTTATTTGTATGTAACTTTTCATTCAATTTTTTTGTAAAGTCAAGAAGAATTTTATAATCTTGTCTAAATTTTTCGGGGCTTTTTAAATACCCATTTAAATAATCTTCTGCTGAAAGCAGTTTGTCATCAAATATTTCAGTTGCTTTTCGCTCTCTTTTTAGATGCAGAAAATGTGAAACTTTTAAGTTTCTTTTATCTTCACCACTTACCGCAATAGCAAGTACATCAAAATCTTTAGATAAATAGGAAGAATATAATAACACTCCATCTGCCGCATAATCAGAATATTTATCTTTAGTTTTGCTTTCGTGTTTTGTAACATCTGCCTTACATTCAATGACTATTAATAAATCCGAATTTGTTTTATAGGTAATAATAAACTCCGGGAACCCTCTGCCATTTCCTTTTTTTGATGCGGATTTTAGTAATTTATCAATTTTAGCATTATCGGATTTTTGCTCCTCTATTTCAATACTTGAAAGAAACTTATTAAAATGATTTCTAACTATATTTTCGGTTTTTCTTTCGTTTGACATAATTAAAAATTGAAATTACCTTGTTTTACATTCTTATTTTTTCTGTATTTTGATTGCGCTTCTGCAACGGAAAAAACATTGTCTGAACATTTATATTTATGAACTTCATTAACAATAATATCAGCAACATATAAAGTTTTTAATTCTTCTAAGTTTTTATTCAAAAATTCTGAAAGTCGTTGTAAATTATTAAACGGGAATTTCTTCCGTCCATTTTCTATTTTACTAATGTCAGTCATTATGATTCCAATCCCTTGACCAAAATCACTTTGATTCATTTCTTTTTTTTCTCGTTCTTTTTTCAAAAACTCTCCAAATGTTGCCATAAATAAATCTTGCTTATTTTAAACTTGCTAGTAATAAGCAAATATAATAAAGATTACTTAAGGGCACCTCTAAAAACTACTTTTTATTACAAATGGCTGCAAAATCCAATAACATCGTTGTCAAATAAAATCTTTCTTCAACGTAACTATGGCTACGTCTGCGGAATATTTTACTTTCCGCCTTGTTCTTGAATTTTTCGCTCATTTTCATTGACTAAACCAGTTTTTAGAGGTGCCCTTAATTTGTAATAATTTTTCAAAGGTCTCAATTTTTTAATCTTTTAATCTACTGAATATCAAAATACACAAGATATCCTCATTTTACAAAGGACCGGAATGATTGTTCTCCCAAAGCTACTCATAGCCATTAGCTGAATTAACAGCGAATAAAATTAAGATGAGTTCATTATATTTGCCGATACATAAAAACTAAACTTTAAGAAATGTCTTATAACTTATTAAAAGGAAAAAGAGGAATTATTTTTGGAGCATTAGATGAAAAATCCATAGCCTGGAAAACAGCGGAAAGAGCTCATGAAGAAGGAGCGGAATTTGTACTGACGAACGCTCCGATAGCCATGAGAATGGGCGCAATTAAAGATTTGGCTGCAAAAACCGGATCGGAAATAATTCCGGCAGATGCAACTTCTATAGAAGATTTGGAAAACCTCGTAGAAACATCTATGGAGGTCTTGGGAGGAAAAATTGATTTTGTCCTGCATTCTATTGGGATGTCCGTAAATGTTCGTAAAGGACGCCATTATACGGATCCAAAATATGATTTTACTACCAAAGGCTGGGATGTTTCAGCAGTGTCTTTTCATAAAGTAATGAATGTTCTGTATAATAAGCAGGCTATAAACGAATGGGGAAGTATTGTGGCACTAACCTATATGGCTGCCCAACGCGTATTTCCCGATTATAATGATATGGCAGACAACAAAGCATATTTGGAAAGCATTGCCCGTAGTTTTGGTTATTTCTTTGGACGCGATCACAATGTAAGAGTCAATACCATTTCTCAATCTCCAACACCAACCACTGCCGGAAGTGGGGTAAAAGGTTTTGACGGTTTTTTAGCTTATGCGGAAAAAATGGCCCCTCTGGGAAATGCAACTGATCTGGAGTGTGCGGATTATACCATTTCTTTGTTTTCGGATTTGACAAAAAAAGTGACGTTACAAAACCTGTTTCACGATGGAGGGTTTTCCAATATGGGAGTTAGTGACGCTGTAATGGATAAGTTTATTGATTAAAAATAATAAGGAGTTTTTTCATAAAAAAATTCAAATTGAACTCATTTAAACTTTTTGGATTTAAGCGAACATTAGAAGTTTTTAGGGCTGTTGAAGGGTTTTTTGAGTTGCATAGCAGCACTACGGAAGGAAAAAAAGACAAAAACAGAGCGGAAAACAGTAATTTTTTAGCAAATTGAAAAAGTTTAAATGAGTTCATTTTTAGATTCAACCATGACTAATAATGCTGCCTGTTTTTGACTTCCTTTACCGCGTTTGTATTTACCATCATTCTCTGCTAACTCTACAGCAATTCGCTCACGATCTTGTTTATTGGGACATGAATTTTTCCATGGTCATCATGAATATAAAAGACACCCATTGATTCGGGTAAGCTATCCAGTATTCGGCTATATTTTTCTTTTTCATGTCTGTTTATCAAAGTAATTAACAGAGGTGCTCAAAATTGCTTTATTAGTATCTTTTTCCAAAAGTAGTTTAAAAAGCTGAACTGTTGCTAATGCATCACCGGAAGCTCTATGTCTGTCACTTATAGGAATCCCTAAAGATTTACATAATTTTCCTAAGCTGTAAGACTCCAGACCGGGAATCAATTTCCTACTGAGTTCAATAGTACACAATGTATTTCTAACAAAATCATATTCTAACCTGGAAAATTCGGTTTTTAATATCCTGTAATCGAAGCAGGCATTATGAGCAATTAAAATACAGTCTTTTGTAATCTCTAAGACTCGTTTGGCCACTTCGTAAAATTTGGGTGCATTACGAAGCATTTTATTATGAATGCCTGTCAGTTTCATAACAAAATCCTGAATGGGTTTTTCCGGATTTATAAGGCTAATAAACCGGTCTACAACTGTATAGCCGTCATATTTATAGATAGCAATTTCGGTAATTCCTTCTTTATTATACTCACCACCAGTTGTTTCAATATCAATTATTGCGTACACATTCTTTTTGCCTGACAAATTAAGCATTATAATTTCTAACACCAAATATTGAGCTACCTATCCGGATCATGGTACTGCCGTTTTTTATAGCTATAGGATAATCTGCACTCATTCCCATAGAGAGTATGGATATATCCGAATGCTCTTTTTTCAGGTGATCAAAAAATAATTTTAATGATGAAAACTCTTTTTCCAATTGCTCTTGATCATCAGTAAGAGTAGCCATTCCCATACACCCGACAACTCGTGCGTTTTGTAAGCTTTTATATTCGGCAGAACTCAAAATAGTTTCAATTTCCGCAAAAGATAATCCAAATTTAGTGTCTTCATCAGCTATTTTTGTCTGTAGTAAACAATTGATCACACGATTATATTTTTTAGCTTGCTTATTGATTTCTATCAGCGTTTTAAGATTAGCTACTCCGTGTATTAAATGAACAAAATGCGCCATGTATTTTACCTTATTTCTTTGAAGGTGTCCAATCATATGCCATTCGATATCCTTGGGTAAAACTTCATATTTTTCTACCATTTCCTGTACTTTGTTTTCTCCAAAAATCCGCTGGCCCGCATCATATGCCTGCCGTATATCGGCAACAGGTTTTGTTTTGGAAACAGCAACCAATGTTACCTCTCCGGGGATAGTATTATGTATTTTTTTAAGGCGAGTTTCTATATTGTTCATAGGGAAACTATTTTAACTTTTATGTTTCTCAAAAAAATGCTATTCTTTGTAGGTTTTAAAGAGTTGAACAAACTTTAAAATGAAGCCTTTAAACTTTTGTCAGCTTTCGTGTTTTACTTCTATGGTTCAATTCCTAGTATTAAAAGTGGTACGGGTGGATTGTTTCTACCTTGTCTCATAACATTATAAACTTCTCCTTCAAAGTAGGCAACCCCGGATGACATTTCAGATTGCATTTTCTTTGTTGGTAAAATTTCAATTCCTAAATTGATAACTCCACCGGAGTAGAACAGCATATGCTTAACAAATAAGTCATATGCAACAAATGAGTACTTGCCAAACTGAACCTCAACAGCAAGTTTATCTTTTACGAAATCTGTCTGATTATAACTGTAAATAGGTTCTTTTTCTCCATTGTCAATTAGAAATTGTCTTTGTTCATTTGCAGGCATCAAAACACTTTTTTCCATTAGTTCGCGATTGAGTGTAATGTAGTAGTAGTACCTGCTTTCCGCCCATCCTTTCTTTGCAAATTCTTTATCAAAGGCTTTATTCAGGTCAAAAGGGCTAAAAAGTTTATTGCCTATTTTTCTTTTTTCTTTGCTGATTTTTGTTCTGAAATTATTGGCATCAATGTTTTTAATAGCGTCTTTAATCTCTTGATATAATTTCTTATGATGAACTATTAGATATTCTTCACCATTCAAATGTGAATATACTTGTGCTATTTTCATGCTTCTTTATATAATTCTTTCCATTCATCAGGAATTTTAGCAATTTTATCGTTTTCCTTTGGTTTATGAATAGGTTTATTTATTGGTCTTAATTTCAAATTGCCTTCTTTTAATTTTTCAATTCTTTCATTGGCTATTTTTACGTATTCTTTTTCTTTTTCTACCCCTATTGAATTTCGATAATTTTTCAAAGAAGCAATTGCTGTGGAGCCAACACCAGCAAATGGGTCTAGCACCCAACTATCTTTATTTGTAAGTGCCAATACACACCTTTCTACCAATTCCACCGGAAACTGTGCGGGATGTGCTGTCTTTTCAGGGTGATTTGATTTTACATTTGGAATATTCCACATTCCACTTTCCCAGTCCTTTACAACTATTTCCCATATGTCAGAAGGATTTTTGCCCTTTGGATTGCCAGATATTTGACCTTTTTTTGGTCCTTTAAAGTGCCTTTTCCCGGGATATTTTGCAGGAATACGCACATTATCTAAATTAAATATGTAGTCATCTGTCTTAGTAAACCAAAGTAATGTTTCATAACGTCCGGAAAATCGGTTTTGTGCATGTAAGCCATGTCCAAAATGCCAAACTATTCTATTTCTTAATTTTAATCCTAATTTTTTAAATATTTGATAGTAAAAAACATCAAGAGGAAATATTTCTCCTTTTTCAACATAATTACCTACTTGCCAACATATACTCCCATTTTCACTGGTAACTCTTACAAGTTCTTTAATTACTTTTTCTTGAAGTACTAAATATTTCTCAATTGAGGTCTTTGTTTCGTATTCTTTTCCAACGTTATATGGTGGTGAAGTAATTATCAAGTTGAACCTTTTACTATCCATTTTTTTTAGATTATGTAATGTGTCTCCAAGTACTATTTCACTTGTATTAGGATACATATGTTCTAAAAATTCACTTATTGATTCTTTAACTTTCATTCTTAATAATTTCAATTTATATTCAATACAAAGGTACTCCTTTATATAACCAGATTAAAATTCTTTTTTCAACAAAGAATAATTCATTGTTGGAGACCTTTGCAGCATTGATTTGACAAAAAAGTTCGACGCCCGAAGAAAATTTTCAAACGGAATAACTCATTGGTTTTGAAGATTTAAAATTTTCGAGAAGGAAGAAATTTGAAGTCAAATCAATTTCAATACAGAATATATCACTATTTTGCAAAGGTCTCTGTTGTATAGTCTATCAACATGAAGCTCAACATTCATATATCACATACATTTGTCTATCTACTACATCTTTTTCAATGATATAAAGCTGAAATTAACAACTTCTTTTGCCATTTACTTAATGAACTCATTTTACTCAACATTCCGTGTGGGGTAGTTCATTAGCTTTAAAAAGAACAAAAATCATCATTACTCCAATAAACTAATAATTTGAGAAGCCAATTCTTTCCCAATTCTTTCCTGTGCTTCAATGGTTGCTGCTCCGATATGTGGTGTTAAAGACAATTTAGGATGCATCAATAACTGAATTTCCGGCTTCGGTTCATTTTCAAAAACATCTAAACCGGCATATCTTACTTTTCCGCTTTCAATGGCATGTACTAATGCTACTTCGTCCAAAACACCTCCGCGAGCTGCATTGACAATTCCAATACCATCTTTCATATTTTCAAACTGCTCTTGACCGATAATATAGTTTTTTTGAGTAGGCACATGTAATGTGATAAAATCCGAATGCTTCAATACTTCATGTACCGGCTCGGTTTCTATTTCCACATCAATAGACTGTCCGTTGTAAAAAGGAACATTGATAATGGTCTTTCCTACAAAAGCATCTGTGGCAATTACTTTCATTCCTACTCCCAGTGCAATTTTCGCAACCTCCTTACCAATCCTTCCCATGCCTATAATCCCCAATGTTTTACCACGCAATTCGGTACCTGTAGCATATTGTTTTTTTAACGTTTTGAACCGAATTTCTCCTTCCAAAGGCATTTCTCTATTGGATTGATGTAAGAAACGAACCATTCCAAACAAATGTGCAAAAACCAATTCCGCTACGGAATTTGATGACGCTTCAGGTGTATTGATCACATGTAAACCCTGGTCTTTTGCATATTGCACATCTATATTGTCCATGCCAACCCCTCCACGCCCGATTAATTTTATACTCGGACAAGCATCTATTAACTCCTGCCTGATTTGAGTAGCACTTCTCACAAGAATAGCATCAATATTATTTTCATTGATATAATTTTCCAGTTGTTCTTGAGCAATTTTTGTGGTAATTACCTCAAAACCTTTTTCTTCCAAAGCGTCAATTCCACTTTGCGACATTCCATCATTAGCTAATATCTTCATTTTTGTACATCTAAAATTTTAACCCTCAATTAATCATTAACCCATCGCTATATTGTTACATTAATATATTGGTAAATTGGTAAATTAGTAAATCAACCAACTCGTTCTAATTCCTGCATCACATCTACCAGTACCTGTACACTATATAATGGCAATGCATTGTACATACTTGCCCGATATCCTCCCACGCTTCTATGAGCGTTTAAACCATTAATTCCCGCTTCTTTTAACATTTGTTCAAAAGTATCTTTTACATTTTCATCTGTTAAAATAAAGGTAGCATTCATAAAGCTTCGATCTTCAATAGTTGCCGCTCCATTAAATAACGAATTTCTATCTATTTCGGAATACAGTAAATCGGCTTTCTTTTCATTTACTTTTTCAATAAAAGGAATTCCGCCTAAATTTTTTAGCCATTCCAAAGTCAACATGGAAGTATATACGGAAAATACGGGAGGCGTATTAAACATACTATTCTTTTCTATATGTACTCGATAATCCAGCATAGAAGGAATGGTTCTGTCTACTTTCTCTAAAATGCCCTCTTTTATAATAACAACAGTAGTTCCCGCCGGTCCCATATTTTTTTGTGCTCCCGCGTAGATTAAATCAAATGCTGAAAAATCTAATTTGCGAGAAAAAATATCAGAACTCATATCACAAATCAGTGGAATACTTGTTTGAGGAAATTCCTTTATCTGTGTCCCAAAAATGGTATTATTGCTTGTACAGTGAAAATAATCTGCATCTGTAGGAATTTTATATCCTTTAGGTATATATGTATAATACTTGTCCTTTGACGAAGCTACTTCTACTAACCGGCCAAACAATTTTGCTTCTTTAATAGATTTGGAACTCCATGTCCCGGTATTTAAATAAGCCGCTTTTTCGTTTAACAGGTTATAAGCCACCATTAAAAACTGGGTGCTGGCACCTCCTTGCAAAAAGAGCACTTGATACCCTTTATTTTCCAAACCTAAAAGTTCTATAACCAGTGCCCTTGCTTTTTCAATTACGTCAATAAAAGCCTTACTCCTGTGAGAAATTTCAATTAAGGATAAACCCTCGCCATTAAAATCAACAATTGCCTCGGCAGCTTTCTTTAAAACTTCATCCGGCAGCATACAAGGTCCTGCACTAAAGTTATGTTTCTTCATCCGATTCTTATCTTTTTTAGATAGCTGCAAAGGTCTAAATTTTCTAAGAGAAAAAAATACTTTTCCGGTTTTAAATTTCAAACAACTTCAAGTTTGAAAGTTTTGAGCTAAAAAGACCGCGTATACTCGCAACAATCATGGGTTTTGAGTATTTCAGAACAGCTTTTTACTTTGGAAAATAATAATCTAAGACCTTTGCAAAATAGGTGTATATTCTGTATTTGAAGCCAAATCAATGCTGCAAAGGTCTCAATCTCTTTTTTTTACCGAATAACTATCTTTCTTTTCTTTTGAGCCTTCTCTTATATGATCTTTTTAATAACTCTTAATTTATGTGTATGCTTTTTAGTATCCAAATTATAGATACCGCTGTGATCCAAAAGATCTATTCTCACTTTACCATGTGCATGTATGATATAATGATCTTTCATAATAATACCTACATGGGTAATGATACCTTCATCATTATCAAAAAAAGCCAGGTCTCCGGGCTCACTTTCTTCAATAAAACTCAATACTTCTCCCTGAATGGCTTGTTGTTTGGCATCTCTGTGTAAATAATAACCACACAGTTTATAAATCATTTGAGTAAATCCCGAACAATCTATACCAAAAGGTGTTTTACCGCCCCATAAGTAAGGGCTGTTTAAAAATAAAAATGCATTGTTCACAATTTCTTCTTTAGGAAGTTTTCCCGAAAAGGTAACACCATCATAAGCATATAATTCCGAATTCATTTTAAAGGTAGCATTAGTAAATGAAGGTAAACTACAACCTATGGGAATGGTAGTGAGGTTATGTTGAGCATCTGTAATAAAACTCAAAACCTCACCGGTATACACCTTTTCTTCACTGGATAATTGATTATATGTTTTTTCGGAAATTTCGAGGTATTGTTTAGTATCTATATACCCTTCATAAGCATCAAATTGTAAGGTAACAGCACTCCATTTTTCTTGTTTTTCCAACACTGTAAAACACTCTCCGAATAATACCTGGGTAACCATCTCCGAAGTATCGTCGGGCCGCAACCGAAGGGGAACAATGCTCAAATTACAAATGCCGTAGCACATATTAAAATTGCCGGTTTAACTATAATTTAGTATGAATTACATCCGTTCAATAACCATTGCACTTGCACCGCCTCCGCCATTACATATTCCGGCAGCACCAATCCCTGCATTGTTTTGTTTCAATATAGACGTTAATGCAATAACAATCCGGGCACCGGAAACCCCAAGCGGATGTCCTAATGAAACTGCACCGCCATTTACATTTAAATTATTATTGTCCAATCCCAAGAGTTTCATGTTTGCCAATCCTACTACGGAAAAAGCTTCATTTAATTCAAAATAATCCACATCATCAATAGTCATATTTGCTTTGGCCAACGCTTTTGGCAATGCTTTTGCCGGAGCTGTTGTAAACCACTTGGGCTCATGGGCAGCATCGGCATAACTTATGATTTTTGCCAAAGGTTGCAAATTTAGTTCTTTCGCTTTATCGAAAGACATCAGAACCAACGCAGCTCCTCCGTCGTTAATGGCAGAAGCATTAGCGGCAGTAACCGTACCTTCTTTTGTAAAAGCGGCTCTTAAATTTGGAATTTTTTCTATTTTAATATTTTTAAATTCTTCATCTTCCGACATCACAACAGGTTCGCCCCTTCTTTGTGGAATCTCAATGGCTACTACCTCATTGGCAAATTTTCCTGCTGCCCAGGCATCGGCAGATCTTTTATAGGATTGTATAGCGTACGTATCCTGATCTTCTCTTGAAAATTCATATTCATCGGCACATGCATCGGCACAAACTCCCATAGCAATCTGCTCATAAACATCTGTTAGACCATCTTTCTGCATACCATCTTCCATCTTAATTGCTCCGAATTTAGAGCCCTGCCTGGCATGCTGATAATGTGGAATCAAACTCATATTCTCCATTCCTCCAGCAACAATAATATCCGCATCTCCCAGTGCAATAGACTGGGCTCCTAACATAATAGCTTTCATTCCGGAAGCACACACTTTATTTACTGTAGTACACGGTACACTATCCGGGATTCCGGCAAATATGGCAGCTTGTTTTGCAGGAGCCTGACCCAATCCGGCAGAAATGACATTGCCCATAAAAACTTCTTCAACCTTATCCGGACTTAAATTGATTTTTCCCAAAGCACTTTTAATTGCGTGCGCTCCTAATTTTGGGGCCGGAATACCAGAAAGGCTTCCCATAAAACTCCCGATAGGAGTTCTGGCAACAGAGACAATGACAACTTCTTTCATGAGGTATTTGTGATAAATTAATTGAGTAAAATTAATCAATTTTATCCTTGAACTCGTTTAAACTTTTTGAATTTAAGCGAAAATTAGAAGTTTTTAGGACTGTTGAAAGCTTTTTTGAGTTGCATAGCAGCGCTACGGAAAGAAAAAAAGACAAAAACAGAGAGGAAAACAACAATTTTTTAGCAAATTGAAAAAGTCAAGATGAGTTCTATATAAGGTACTTCATTTTTGACCTCAGGAGACCTTTGCAGAATTGATTTGACAAAAAAGTTCGACGCCCGAAGAAAATTTTGAACCGGAATAACCTGGTGGTTTTGAGGATTTAAAATTTTCGAGAAGGAAGAAATTTGAAGTCAAATCAATTTCAATACGGAATATATCACTAACGGCAAAGGTCTCCTCAGTTTTTTTAAGTTAAGTTTGTGTATTCAAATTTTTACAATGGATAAGATAATCAACAAATTGTATCAGCACAATACGATTATATATAAAGGGATTTTATTTTTAGCTACTGCTGTTTCAATAGTATATTTTTTTCCAAAAGGAGGCCAGTTTAAATATGATTTTAATAAAGGTAAACCGTGGCAGTATGACAATCTGTATGCTCCTTTTGATTTTGCAATTCAAAAAACAGATGAAGAAATAGCATTAGATAAAAAATTTATCAGAAACAATGCAAAATTGTATTTTAAAGACGACACTCGTGTTTTAGATAATATTAAAGATCAATTTTTAACTAAAATGTCATTCGTAAATGCAAACGATTCGGTATCTCGTAAAGACCTTATCAGCATGACATCATTAGGGATCTCTATCATTGAAGAAGTATATAAAAAAGGATTTACAGATGCTATAAGTAGTAGTTTTATAACAAAAAAGAATATTGTCGTTTCACTAAGAAATGAAAATGAGGTTAGAGATGTGGTTTTTAATAACATTCTTGAACCGGACGAAGTTTCCAATTTCATTATAAAAAAATTAGGAAGCAGGCCCCTGACGTATCAGAACGCTATCGTTTTTGATTTTTTATCTGAAATGATCGTCCCAAATATTTATTACGATAAAGAGTTTACGGATAAAGTAATTGAAGATGCCATTCACAATATATCATTAACCATTGGTAAGGTTTCCAAAGGAGATATCATTATTTTAAAAAAAGATATTGTAGAGGGCAAAAAATTAGCTGTTTTAGAATCGTTAAAAAAAGAATCCGAGTCTAACATTTGGAAAGAGTCAAACCATACCTGGATAGTGTTTGGATATACGGTTTTAGTATCTCTTGGGCTATTGATGCTGTTTTTATTTTTAAAAAAGTACAGAACAGCGATCTTTAATAACAACAATAAAGTCACATTTATTTTCTTTAATGTTTTCCTGATGATAATTATTCAAACATCCGTAATAAAATACAATGCTGATTATTTGTACATCGTTCCTTTAAGTATTTTACCAATTGTTTTAAAAGCGTTTTTTGATGCCAGGTTGGGGCTATTCGCACATGTATTAACCATATTACTTTTAGGATTTATCGTACCTAATAGTTTTGAATTTATTTATTTACATATCATAGCAGGAATAGTTACCATACTTACGGTTTCCGAATTACATAAAAGAGCTAATTTATTTATTTCCATCGGGCAAATTACACTCATTTACATCATCACTTATTTGGCATTTTCCATCATCAAAGAAGGAAATGCTTCTCAGGTAAAATGGGAATATTTATTGTTGTTTGCAGCAAACGGATTGTTATCATTTCTTTCTCTTTTCTTTATCTATGTTTATGAAAAAATATTTGGATTGGTATCTGACGTAACACTTTTGGAATTGTCTAATACCAATACAAAACTATTAAGAGAATTGAATGAAAAAGCACCGGGAACCTTCCAGCATTCCATACAAGTGGCCAATTTAGCCGAGGCAGCTGCAAATGAGATAGGAGCCAATTCCATGTTGGTCAGAACAGGGGCTTTATATCATGATATTGGAAAAATGCTACATCCGATGTATTATACCGAAAACCAATTGACAGGCGTAAACCCTCATCATGACTTATCGCCAAAAGACAGTGCAGCTATCATTGTAGGTCATGTGATAAAAGGGATAGAACTGGCTAAAAAAAATAAACTACCGGACAGAATCATAGATTTTATTCGTACACATCACGGGACAAGTTTGGTTTATTATTTCTATATGAAAGAAAAAGAGAGATATCCGGAACACGAAGTAGCTATTAAAGATTTTCAATACAAAGGGCCCATTCCTTTTTCAAGAGAAACAGCTATTTTAATGATGTGTGATGCGGCCGAAGCTGCTTCCAAAAGTTTAAAAATACCAACAGCACAATCTATAGATGATTTAGTTAACAAAATCATAGAAAAGCAAAAATCAGATAACCAGTTTATGAATTCGAATATTACTTTTAAAGAAATTGAAAAAATCAAAAAAGTAATCAAATCCAAATTGATGAATATGTATCATTTGCGGATTGAATATCCGGATTAACTTTTTTAGGTAAAATGACCAATTAAGTACTTTTTAAAAAGCGCAAGACCTGTCATGTATTTTTCCGAACGCTATAGTAGGTTTGCCTTACAAAAAAGAAAGTTTTTTTGGTAATTCAAAAAAAGTTTTATACTTTGGTTCCGTGCTAAGAAAGCTTAAAAGCTATGGCCAGCAAAAATTTTAAATCACCCTTATGAAAAAAATCATTGTAATAATGGCTTTTTTGGCTATGTCCACATCTGCTGTTTCATTGTATTTTGTAATGAAATCGTCGGAACTTGTATATGTAGACATCAATAAATTGATGGATGAATATAGAAGAACCAAAAAGGTAAAAGCAGAGTTTCAAACCAAAGCCAAAACATTCATTACAGTCTAATGTAGACAGCTTACTGGCAAACTGGCAAAAAGAACTAAAATTATATGAAAAGGAACGTTCTAAAATGACTAAAAAAGAATTAGCATTAAAACAAGAGTTGTTGAGTAATAAACAACAACAGATTAGTAGTTATCAGCAGGCGATACAACAACAGATTCGGGAAGAAGAAAAAAAGGCTACACAAACCATTATCAATGATATCAATGACTATGTAAAAGTCTATGGTAAAAAGTACGGCAGCAAAATCATTTTTGGAGCCCGCGGAGGAGGAAATATCATGTATGCAGACAAAGGAACAGATATAACAGAGAAAATAATACAAGGGTTGAATAACGAATTTGAAGGAAAAAATTGAGATGAAATTAAAATCACAGAAAACGCTAAAAGAGAAAATGAAAAGATTGCTCCTTATCACCATTATTATAAACTTTGCTTCCTGTAGCACCGGAAGTTTCGAGACCGAACAGGATTTATGGAAGTATCTTAAAAATCCGGATCACGGCTATTACCACCAAAAAAATATCAACGGCTATGATTTTTCCTTGCTGTATAAGCCTACGGATGTATGGGTAAAACAAGAACTCTCCGGAAGTTTGGAAAAAGGACGAGAAAGAACGCAGCAAATAAAAAAACTCAGAGATAAATACCATAAGTATCTGTACTTTTCACTATCCATATCCAAAAACGGGCAAGAATTATTGAGTGTTGCTCCCAAAAACAGGCAGGAATTCGGAGCCATGGTACAGCAACTCTCTTTTGGCATGCAGGAGAAAGTACATCTGTTCACCTCAAAAAAAGATACGATTGCACTGGCCGATTACAGCTATCCCAGAATGTATGGCATGAGTAAGTCAACTTCCATGCTTTTTGCCTATCCGAGAGATAAAAACGATTTAAAAGAAGCGGCTCTGTATTTTACCCTCGAAGATTTGGGAATATATTCCGGCGAGGTAAAATTTAAAATAGCTACCGATAAACTAAAAAATGAACCCGCCTTAAAACTATAGCAATGAAAGTCAAATTTTTTACATTCTTATGCATCCTGGTTACAGCATCTTTTTATGGTCAAACCAGAGGTTATGCCGGGATGAGAAGCACTCAACTTATATTGAAAAACGGAGATACCTTAAATGTAATGGGAAAATTAAAATCCAACGTATTCAAATACAAAAAGGATTACGGAGCCAAACCTGTAAAAATTAAGTATTCCGAAATCGAATCTATAAAAATCAAGCTTGGAAAAGATGACGTCGCCGTTTTTAAACCCTTGCCTCTTAAAGGTACTGATAAAATAATCCCGGTAGAAGAATTCGTTACCGGAAATAAAATTTCACTATATGGCGTCACTAATAACTTTATGGGGCAGGGAGCCGGAGGTATACGCTTTCAACAAACATCAGTTACCTATTATATAAAAAAACCCTCTGAAGAGTTACTGATAAAATTAGGTGCTTATCAACCCATTTTTGGAAACTTAAAAGAAAAACTTAAAACCCTTTTTAAAGATTGTGATATACTCCTGAAAAAAATAAAAAATAAAGAATTTAGAATGCGAGACGGCATTGAAGAAATGTTTAAATTTTACAATAAAAAATGTTCATAAATCAAAACACTATGAGAAAACTAAAATACCTATTGAAAACAGCAACACTATTTTTAGCACTTGCTTTCGTTGCTAACACGCAACACCTGGTTGCCCAATCACAAGGCCCTGTGGCGCCCGAAGCCGCAAGTTTTGAACCGGTAGATGCCGCTGATATGGTAAACCTGGTTACCGGGGATTTAACCTATGTTTTACTATTATTAAATGTACCTTCACCGGAAGGAGGATATCCTGTGGCTTTGGCCTATCATGCAGGAATTGCCATGGACCAGGAAGCATCATGGACAGGTCTGGGATGGAACTTAAATGCGGGAGCCATTAACAGAGCCGTTAACGGATATCCGGATGATTACAATACTTCATTAATTAACGAATATTTTTATGATGAAGGCGATGAAATATCTGTATATACGTATTCTCACGGGATTTCACTCTACGGAGGAGTTTCCGTAGGTTTGGGCCTGTCATGGGGTTCCAACAGAAGTTTGGGAGGTTTTGTAAGTGTTGGTTATGGCTTTGAGATTGAAGGATTTGGAAATTTAGGCGGAAATGTTAGTTTAGGTACAGACGGAGTTGGGTTTGGAGTTGGAGCAACATTAAAAGGAGGAATGACTTTTGGTGTAAGCGCTAGCTCTAACGGAGGAGTAAACGGATCTATTGGGTATTTTGACAACAATTCGGGAGGCTTTAGTATATCTACCAATGGCAGCCTGAGTGTAGATTTGATTCAAAATTCGGGCAAAGATAATCAAGTAGCTGTTGGTTTAACATTATCTTCCTCCGGAATTTCCATAGATGCCAAAGTAACAAACAGACACAAAAACGACGCCGGTAAATATAAAGTAAATGGAGGTGTGGGTATTGGTCTTCAGTTACAATTTGAGAATACCTTTCAAATGGGAGATTATACGACTGAAACGAGTAGCTGGCAGATTCCTTTAATCATCCCGACTCCTGTAGGTATTTTTAGCATGTCTTTTGGGAAACAAGAATTCAGATATTATCTGGGGAAAAATGAAAATGACTTTGTTTCCGGTCCTGTTTATTATGCCGAAAATATTATTAATAATACTATTTACAAGGTTTCGTGTGTGGGAGAAAATAATTATGACCATCCTATTTCTTGCGGTAACTACACTACAAATTCTTATTCGGATGCTGAAAATTTTGCACAAAGTGTGGAAGCCAGTAGCTCTGTTTTAAATTGTAGCTGTCGGATAACTGCAATTGGCAATGAAGATGCTTTTATGGATATTTATGAAGTCCCGTTAACGGATACTGCTTCATTATCGGAAAACTCAAAAATAGCAGCTAACAATCCGGTGTTCCCGAGTTATGATTACTACAATGTACAAGCCCAGGGCTTATCGGGCGGAATGTCTTCCAGATTGTTTGATAACGGAGTCCTTTTCGGGCTGACAGGTAGGGAAAATAAAGATAAATTTAGCCTGGAATATGCCATTGACGGAAGCACTACCAGTATACCTAACCATGCTAAATTTACCCAAAAACCCTATTTCTATTTTGACAATGAGATCAGTACTCATTTAGGGGTTACGGATGTGGAAGCGGCTGTATTCAATACCGGAAATCAATCCGATATCCTGTCATATTATTCGGGTGGCGTGGAAACAAATACCAAGCCGAGAAGAAAGAATGCTACCTACATAGCATATTTTAGCAATGAAGAAATTACAGATGATTATGCTTATGTTAAGTCAAAAGGATATCTGCTGCCTTCCGGAACAGGTTTTGACAGAATCGTAAAACCCAAAGACGGTATAGGGGCCTTTAAAATTACTTCAATAGATGGAAAAACCTATCATTATTCATTACCGGTATACAATCATGAAACCATCACAAGAACCTTTGGGATTATAGAAGAACGACCCGACGAAGATCAATCGTATTTTGAAAAAAGACAGTTAGAACCCTATGCAACTCATTGGCTGTTAACAGCAGTTACAGGCCCGGATTATTACGACACAAATAATAACGGAAAAGCAGATGAGGGAGACTACGGATACTGGGTAACGTTTGATTATGGAAAATGGTCGGATGCCTTTATTTGGAAAAACCCTTACGGGCAGGATTATTTGGAAAATGACGAAGATCCCGACATCAAAACAGCTATCAGAGGCAGAAAAGAAGTATACTATCTGGATAAAATACAAACCAGAACACATACGGCTCTTTTTCTGAAAAGCGAAAGACAAGACGGGCTTTCTCAAGAGTGGAATTATAAATCTGTAGAACACGTAGACGGACTGGACCAAACTTCGGCAGCCTATCGTTCAAGATTTGTAGTTCCTGCTCATGCTCCGTTAAAATTAGATAAAATAATATTGGTAAAAAATGAGTATATGAACGTGGTCAAAACATTCGGAACTTCAAACCATGAATATGCAGCTATCTATTATAATGACTCTGACAAACCTATAGAAAGAGCCTATTACAAACTAAAAGATAATGTATTTGATATGGGAGATAACTGGCAGGGGTTACTGGCCAATGCCTCCAAAGTGATTGACTTAACGTATGAGCATCCTACCAATAGCCTGGCAAAAGGAAGCCCGAATACTTCAAATGCTTATTATGGAAGACTGACATTAAAATCCGTAAACTTTAAAGGGAAATATGATACGGACGTGATGCCTCCTTATGTATTTTCTTATCATAATGACTTGTCTTATTATTTTGATATGGAGGATAAAGATGATTATGGTTATTACAAACATGACAACAGTTTATGGTCTTTAAATGAAATTATCACACCGCAAGGAGGTAAAATACAGATAAATTATGGCCACCACTCGCTTAAAAGTGCTGTAGCTTCCGGTATTACTTTCAGAACACGTAACGAGGATTATAAGGTTACCGAAGATTCGGCCTATAATGATGCTTTTATTCTTGAATCAAGCCGTAATATAGGAATGGCCGTTGGTGATAAAGTGCATGGGATTTTTAATTTTATTTGTAGTAACTTCAACAATACTCATTACTGTAACTCTGCTTATTCAAATGCACAAGGAGTTAATGTACAGGGTGATGTATTGGAAGAATTAGGAGAAAATAAGTTTAGAGTATACTTAAATTACGATACTAACTCATGTTACCATTATTATAAATCTCAATGTAGCATAAATACGTTCACTTTTCGCTATCATATAACCAGGCCCATTGAGAATATAGGCGGTATTCGAGTGGCAAGCCTAACCACAACTGATGGTATAAACAATTATACTACAGCATATCAATATGGAGAAAATGGAAATGGGATTGGTTATGTAAGCTACCTGCCTTTTGCTCCCGAAATACAGAAAGAGCTTCCTTATAGTGCGGAATTGCCCGCACCCAGAGTCATGTATGAATATGTTTCCATGGAAACAAAAAATACAAATCATCAGTCTGAGGGAAAAACAACATACAAGTTTAAAGTTTTAAAACAAAAAGATCCCAATGCTCTTAAGTTCGGTGATTTGTATGAAATAAACATGACCGGTACGGATATTGACAATACTGCAGCGGATAAGAAGGTGAATATTAGTAGTTACACCATTAAAGATAATTTGGCCACCCTGGGTTCTTTACTTGAAGTAGCTGCTTATAACAGCGAGGGGCAATTATTGAGTAAAATTGAAAACGAATACTATGCACCAGGAGAAACACCGGGTAAACTGGGAATGACTCAAGAGTCTTATCAAAGTTATAAAACGGTGGATTATGTCAATAATACTTCCGTTTTAAAAGACAAATGGTTGATTAATTCATCAACCAGAATTAAATACCCCAGCCTGTTAAAAAAATCTACGGAAATAAAAACAGGAAATCATTACAGTTCCGAATTCTACGATTTAGACCCCATAACAGGGCAGGCAAGAGTGTCCTATTCCTATTCAAGCGACGGGATAAAATTGAAAACCAAAACCATACCGGCCTATACAAAATATGCTGCTATGGGTTCTAAAGTAGATCATACGGACAATGTAAATATGCTTGCACAGGAAACAGCCGGTTATTCGTATTTAATCGATCCGGTTACCGGTAGTGAAAAAGTGATAGGAGCCTCTGTTTCAACCTGGAATAACGATTGGGTGTATAGAGACGCGACAGGAGTTGAATCTTCACCGACAAATTCCAAAGAAAAAATATGGCGTAAGCATAAGATCTATGTTTGGGAAGGCCCCATAGACCAAAATGGTGCTTATGTAGGTTTTAATAGCTCAAATGATGATGATTTTAACTGGGGAGTTGGTGTCACACAGAGCAATACAAAATGGAAAAACGTATCTGAAATTGCCCGATATGACCATTTCTCTTCAGTCCTCGAAATGGAAGATATCAATGGAAACCATGCCGCTTCCAAAAAAGGAGATAACCATTCCAAAGTCATAGCAACGGCCAATGCGGCCTATACCGAAATGTTCTATTCCGGAGCGGAATACATCAGCAGTGAACATTCGGGGTATTTTGACGGAGAAATACGCGCTAACGGAATAAGCTCCAGAGAAGCACATACCGGAAATTACTCAGTGAGAGTTACTGCAGGCCAACCGGGTTTTATAACACATCTGAAAAGCGGAGAACACAGAGCAGGCAAATACAAAATATCCGTTTGGGTACATAAAGACAATTACGAAAATGCAAGAATAAAACTGAGCCTGTTTGCAACTCCTGTTTCCTTTAACGGAGAAAAAGCCTTTGCCGGAGATTGGGTGCTGATGAACCGTTACCAATATCTTTCGGCCAATGCTAACAGTATTCATGTTACTTCCCATTCGGGAGCGGTATATTTTGATGACTTTAGAATACACCCGATCTCCTCGTCTATGACAAGCTATGTCTATAATGAATTTGACGAAGTCTGCTATATTATGGGAACCAATGGCCTGTCTACTCACTATATCTACGATGAAGCAGGCAGGTTAAAAGAAACCCGGGTAGAAGTATTGGATAATCCGGAAGCAGGAATTACGGGAGGATTTAAAAAAGTAAGCAAACATACGTATAACTACAAAAACTAAACCACGATGAAAAAGAGTTTCATTTTTACGATAGTATTTTTAATGACAGGAACTTTACTGAGTTATGCTCAGAGATTGCTCACACCCGACGAAGATACCAATTGTAGGGTTGTTGCCACATACAACCGCGCGGAAATTACATACAGAAACCCGGCAACAGTAACTGCCAATGCACAAACCATAAAGATAATGCTGGCATTTTCACCGTTGGATTGCAGGCAGGTATTGTCTTTTAGTAACCTTCCTTCCTGGATTCGCGTTGCCGAAAATACCTATGGCTACGTAACCTTTTCCATTGCGGAAAACCAAACGGCAACCGTAAGAGAGGTTACAATAGCCGGAAGCACCGGTGGCGAAATCAGAATGCTGATTCCTATCAGCATACAACAGGCCGCCGGATCAGGTTGCGACGGGGTAAATTATTATTCGGATACGGACGGAGACGGTTTTGGAGACGCCCTCTCAACTCCCGAATTTAGCTGTACTCCCATTCCGGGGAGAGTAACCAACAATATAGATACTTGCCCTAATGCCTATAGTTTAACAAACAATGGGTGCCCCGACCCTGTTGAAAACTTAAACTGGGTACAGTCCAAATCTTATGATATTACAGGAAAGGTACTGAGTAGCTCCAAAGCGTATTTTGATGAATTAGGCAGAGGAATCCAAACCCAAACCTATGATATTAAAGAGAAAAGAATTTGGGCTGCACAAACCTTATACGATTATTCAGGAAGGGCTGCTTTTACTACCTTAAGCGCACCCATTACGAATAAAAATTCAGACGAGATATTTCAATACAAAGAAGGGTTTATTAAAAAACCGAACAATGCTAATTATACGGTTGCTGATTTTGAAAATTCAAATATTGAAAATCCGGCTACCGTGGGTACTCAGCCCCATACCTTAGGAAACTATTATAGTACTTCCAATGCAGATGAAATGTATCAGGATAAAACTGACAGACCTTATTCCAGAACTATTTATAGTACCTTAAACCCTGGTGCAGTAAAGCAAGTTATTGGTGGAAATAAAATTGACAATCAGTGGAAACAAGCCTATTCTTTTTCAATGAACGCCGCCCAGGAAATGTATTATGCTTTTGGATATGATTATTTTCCCGGTACTCCTGACATCGCAGAGATCTACTCGGGTATCAACACGGTTTTAAATGATCCGTCAAAACACATTACATGGCTAAGAGTACATAAAACAGTAGTAGAAGATGTGCATGGCAATGAATTTGTGTCATTTACGGACGATGACGGAAAAGCACTGGCAAGTGCGCGTTCCGGAGGCACAAAGCAATACGAGGTGGTTTCCCTGATCGGAGCGCAAAAATACGTAGACATTCATTTGCCAAAAGGATGTGAAGGAACCCTCTCATTTTTAGGCAACGCTTCCGATTATAAAGTATATGATTTAAAAAGTGAGCAAGTGGTGCCCGCCAATAACCCGGGGGCAGGCTTTTACAGAATTGAATATACAGGCACACTTGCCTTACAAAAAGAAGCTACCCTTGCCTATATTGACAAATCAAATAAGGTGATCTATCCTGTTGCCGCCACA
The DNA here is from genome assembly GCA_014075215.1 of Flavobacteriaceae bacterium. Lineage (NCBI taxonomy): Bacteria > Pseudomonadati > Bacteroidota > Flavobacteriia > Flavobacteriales > Flavobacteriaceae > Flavobacteriaceae bacterium. The sequence continues at coordinate 3,178,052 of CP046177.1, read as the reverse complement.
CATGCGGGCGTACGCTATAAAGTAAATTATTACGATTATACACTCAATTATTACAACGACACAGGGCATCTGAAAGCTACCTTGCAGCCTTTGGGTTTTAATGATGATAGTTTGGACAACCTATCTGCCAATGTAGCTCATAACTATAATCTGAATACTACTTTTACTCAAAACTCCTTAGGACAAATCCTGAAAACTACCAGCCCGGACGAAGGAGATGCGGAATTTAAGTACAGAAAAGACGGGCAAATCCGCTTTTCTCAAAACAGCAAACAAAGCGGGGTTCAAAGTATTATAGAAAGTGATTTTGCCGTGGGTTACGGAGGCTGGTTACAATATGAATACGGAAACAGCAATCCGGTATTGGAAAACGGACGTTTAAAAGTGAATGTAAGTGCTTCCTGGGGAGGTATTCGTCATAAACTATCCGATTTTTCCACTACGCCCGGTGAAACGCTGAATATCACATTGACATTTGATAAAGCAACCACCCAGTCAAAAATCCTTCTGTATATTCAGGAACTGGATCAGGCAGGCAACCATTTGTCATGGAATAATATCAGTCCGGATTTAAACTCGGGGACTCATCAGTATGCTTATACGGTAAATCAGGCAAACAAGTTGTCTTTACTCATTGTCAAAGACAATACCAACACCACTGCGGAAACCCATTTTTATATAGATCATATTGGTTTAAGCAGAATCTCCGATGTAGTAGAAGAGTTTTCATATACAAACTACGATTTTTTGGGGCGCCCCGTAGAAAGCGGAATATGTACCGGCGATTTTTCATATCTGGACCCCGATACTTCAACAACTGCTTACGGAGTAAAGAGAGAACAGCAATACACTATTTATGATGAGGTAACCTATCAGTCATCACCCTGGTGGTTATTTTATGGGCTGTATTACGGTTTCGGAAGTTATGTACCGGCCCATTACCGGCAAACCTACCTGTCAGGAAACGTAGCCTCTACCTATGACAATAACGGCCACAGAACTTGGTATAGTTATGATATTTACGGAAGAGTACGGTGGATAGTGCAAGCGATCTCCGGACACGGGCTCAGAACCATAGACTATGAATACGACCCCGTAACCGGCCAGGTGGCAAAAGTGATCTACCAAAAATTCAAATCCTCGGAAAGATTTATTCACCGATATACCTATAATGAAGTACAAGAACTGATACGTGTGGAAACGTCTACCGATGATATTGAATACATTACTCATGCAAGCTATCAGTATTACGAAACAGGAGCACTAAAAAGAACAGAAATTGCCAACGGCTTGCAAGGAATAGATTATGTTTATAACTTAGCAGGACAATTAAAAGCCATTAACCACCCTGATCTGAATGCTGCCAACGACCCGGGCGGAGATAACAATGATCTATTTGGAATGGTAATTGATTATTATAATGGTGATTATACGAGAAACCCTAATTTTTCTATGATGAGTTCGGGAACCGATCAGTTTAACGGAAATATTAAAGGAATTACCTCTAATACCAACTGGGGTAACGGCACAAATACTCCTGCGCAATATTCATACCAATACAATAGCAACAATTGGCTGACCGAAGCTACCTTTAGCGGAGGAAATGCGGTAGCTGCCGACGATTATAAGGTACATAATATTACCTATGATGCCAACGGAAACATACAAACACTCTATAGAAATAAAAATACGGAGGCCAATAGCAGCAATCTGATGGATCGGTTTACCTATCACTACAAGCCCGGAAAACCCAACCGGTTAGACCATGTGGACGATGCCGTAACTACCACTACCAATGCCAATGATTTAAAAGACCAGGACACAAATAATTATACCTATAATATCATAGGCCAGTTAGTAAATAATGCGGAAGAAGGTGTTTCTTACGAGTATAATGCAAGCGGGCTGGTAACCAAAGTATATCACAACAATGTCATTAAAGTAGCCTTTACTTACAATGATAAAGGTTTTAGAACGCGTAAAACTACCTATAACAACGGAACCCAAAGCCATACTACCGATTATATAAGAGACGTATCGGGAAATGTTTTGGCCATTTATGAAAACAATACATTGGTAGAACTACCTGTATACGGAGCCTCTCGTGTGGGAATATACAAGAAACAATCGCACTCCACTCTGTATCAGTTAACAGACCATTTGGGCAATGTAAGAGCCGTAGTTTCCAAACAACACGGTATACGGATAGCCATCACGGATTTTAACAACGGAAATGCTTCTCCTTGTATAGCGAGCGGAACGGCAACTGCCGACGTGGAAAACGGAAGATTAAAGATAAGTACCGATACCGATTTGAACGGTGCAAACGGCTATTATTCCTTACAAGCCAATACGCACTATGAAATTTCCATTGAAGTAGACAAAACCGGGTTTGCAGATGCTCCGTTAGAGTTTGGTATCTGGCAAGCAAATGTGTTGAAGCAAAACCGGATAGTAGCGCAAAACGGAGTTTTATATACCACTTTTACACCCTCGCAAACAGGAACCTACCGTTTTAATTTTAGACTAAGAGAAGACCATTATAGCGGACCGGGCCAAATCGTATATATAGACAATGTCATTATCAACAAAACCATACAAAACGGAACCTTAGCGGTTACACATGCTACGGATTACTATCCTTTTGGACTCAAACACAAAGGGTACAATAATGTGTGGTCAGTTCTAATGGAAATTCACTTGCTGAAAAGTGGAAGCATAATAACAAAGAATTAGAAAAAGATTTAAATATTGAGTGGTATGAACTTTAATACCAACTTTTTGACAATTATAAATTTTATTTATAGCACTATAAGAAAAATTTATAATTAGATGCTCAATTCCGGAACTTGGAACTGGAAACTTTCTAACTTTAAATTATATTAGATTTTTGAAAAAATGGATTTACAAAAAACGTAACCAAACCCAATGAAAAGCATTAAGTGAAATGGGAACAATCCAAAATCTCCTCCTTGGTCACCCACTATAAAAGCACTGTACATACCAAATGCAAAATAAAATGTCAGCATCCCCTCAATAATCACATTTAAAGAAGGTCTTTTTCGAATGCACTCATTATTTTTCCACGTATCTTTTAAGGTTTTGATATTGAATTTCGGGGTTCTTACAAACTCACTTTTTTTCCCGAAATGACCTTCTAAAACAGCAATGGTATTGTGTAAAGAGAATCCCATGGCAATAGAGAAAAAAGTAAAGAAAGTGGCAATGTATTTGAAGAAATTTTTGATGCCACCGCCATAACTTTTCTTAAACATAAACCAGTAACAGATAAAGAAAATAATGGTACTGATAACAAAGAAACTCATCACATAGAAATAAGGTTTTAAGTGTGCGTATTCGTTTTTAATGTATAACATAGGGATGCTTAGTATTGCTACTAAAAAAATCATTAAAAACATAGAACTGTTCAGCAAATGCAACAAGCTGTGAATTTTTGTTTTTGCAGGAATCCCCCGAGTGGTTAAAACCCGTTTGGCCATTTTTTGGAAATTCTCGGCACCGCCCTTATTCCATCTAAATTGCTGCGACCTGGCAGCGCTGATAATAACCGGCAGTTCGGCAGGAGTTTTCACATTTTCCAAATATTTGAACTTCCATTTTTTTAGCTGTGCCCTGTAACTTAAATCAAGATCTTCCGTTAACGTATCTCCCTGCCAGTTGCCGGCATCTATAATACATTCTTTACGCCAAATACCGGCGGTTCCGTTAAAATTGATAAAATGCCCTTTACTGTTTCTTCCTACCTGCTCTAGTGTAAAATGAGCATCCAATGCAAAAGCTTGCACTTTGGTTAACGTAGAATAATTTCGGTTAATGTGCTCCCAACGGGTTTGTACCACACCTATTTCAGGGTTTTTGAAATAAGGAACTGTCTGCAGAAGCCAGTCTGTTTCAGGTAAAAAATCCGCATCGAAAATGGCAATAAATTCACCTTTGGCAATTTTCAATCCCTCTTTTAGAGCTCCTGCCTTAAAACCTTCCCTGTTATTCCTTCGAATGTGTTGAATATTGACTCCTGATTCCCGGAAGTTTTCAATTTGAGCTTTCGTCGATTCGACAGATTCATCCGTAGAGTCATCTAACACTTGAATTTCAAGTTTATTCCTCGGATATTCCAATTTTACGATGTTCTCTAACAATCGCTGCATGACATATAACTCATTATAGACAGGAAGTTGTACGGTTACATAAGGAACTTCATCGGGGTTCTTAAAATCAAATTTTGGGCAAGTATCTTTTTTACTTTGCGCACTCATATAGTTGAAAAGTAAGTTCAATTGTGCCAATGCGTACATAAATATCAAAATGAGTGCAATCGAGTAAACAGTTATGATAGTATATTCAAGAAGCATTATTTGAAACTATATTTAAAAATCCAACTTAAAATTTTTACGCCGGCTAATATACCTTTTAAGGTTCCTGAAACTTTAGAAACGCCTATTCTATTTCTATATTTCACAGGAACTTCTATATACGATAATTTTTGTTTGATGGCTTTCAATTGCATTTCTACTGTCCAGCCATAGGTCTTATCTTCCATTTTTAACGCTAATAGCTTATTGTATTTAATAGCTCTAAATGGCCCTAAATCCGTGTATTTGGCATTGAAAAACAATCTCATGAGAAAAGCTGCCAGCCAATTGCCGAAAACCTGTTGCGGTGTCATAGACCCTTCCTCTCTTAGTTTTTTAACTCTTGCTCCAATAACAAAATCCATATCATCATTTATAATAGGTGCAATAATTTCAACTAATTGTTCAGGATAGTCAGCATAATCTCCGTCTAAAAAAACCACTATATCCGGATGTTTGGCGGTCTCAGAGTGCACCACATATTCCATACCTTTTAAGCAGGCATACCCATAACCTCGTTTAGATTCTTTTAAAACAGTAGCACCTGCTTTTCGTGCATTTTCTTCGGTTTTATCGGTAGAATTATTACTAACCACAATAACTTCATCAACAATATCCGGAATGTCATTTATAACATTAACTATAGCATCTTCCTCATTATATGCCGGAATGATGACCTTAATGATTTGCTTCATTCTTTTAAATCCGATAAATTATTGTCCTTTTTAAAGGATTTAAGATCTGTCCATTCTTTTATCTTTTTTCCTTGTTGAAATTTAGCCACCTTTGTTAACTTTTCCATTTTATAGATCAAACAATACCCATTTTTCTTATTGTCTTTTAATTGACATTTATGGTAAATATGCCCTTTGTCATCATAATACAGCCACCACTTATTTTGTTTTCCCGAAAAGTAATGTCCTTCCTTTTCTTTAATACTGTTCTTTCTAAAAAAATACCAATATTTTGTTTCTAAATTATCTTTGAAATGTCCTTTACTTTTTAAAACCCCATTTTCATAGTAGAATTTCCAATATCCGTTTTTCTTATTTTTTTTGATCCAGCCTTCTTCTTTTAAGTTTCCATTTTTATAATAGATCTTGTGGTATGTTTTCTGGGAAAATGCTTTTAACAAAACAAAACAAAACCCAATAAGTAGGATTTTCTTAAAAAACATTATTTACGGTTTACCAATTCCATCAAATCGACATTGTTCCCTAATAATATTTCAGTGGGGTTAATTCTTCCCTTTTGTTCGCCATTTTCTAATTTTAAAACCCCTCTGGGGCAAACAGCCGAACAAATACCACAGCCTACACAACTGGAACGTACAATATTTTCTCCTTTCTGAGCATAGGCCCGAACATCGATTCCCATTTCACAATAAGTAGAACAATTACCACAAGAGATGCATTGCCCTCCATTGGTGGTAATTCTAAACTTAGAGAACATACGCTGCTGAAATCCTAAAATTGCTGCCATCGGGCACCCGAAACGACACCAGACCCTGTTCCCGAGGATAGGATAAAACCCTGTTCCAATAACTCCGGAAAAAACAGCACCTATATATACTCCATATGCAGACCTTAAATCCCAGGAACTGATATAAAAAACATGGCTGGAAGTATCCGTCAAATACATTGCCAGTAAAGCACCTAAAATCACAAAAAAACCAATAGCTCCGTAGGTTGCATCTTTCCCCAATTCATTACGCTTAAAAAATAGTACTAAGGCGAAAATAAGTGTTAAAACTCCCACAGTAAAAACTAAGAATACTTCTTTTGTAAGCCAAAAAGTTTTTGAATCATTTCCCAGGTAAGTATAAATTACTGCAATGGTCATAATGATAGAAAATACCATTACAGTGTGGATTAACCATCTTTCTATCTTCCATGCAGACATTTTTTTACTACTCAATTGTCTAAAAGAATCTCCTGCTGTTTCTGCTAGTCCGCCACATCCGCAAACCCATGAACAATACCAACGTTTACCATATTTATATGTTAAAAAAGGAGAAATCACAAAAATAGATAAGATACCGAAAACGAGCATCCCGAACCCTAAATTACCCGAAGATAGTAATCCGTCCAGAGACCAACCGTCGAATAAATAATAGTTTAACGGCCACATACTTTTTAAGTCATAGTAAGGGAGGTTGTATTGAGGTTGCTCGTTTAATTTTGCCATAAATTCCGGGATCAGGTAAGCAAAACCTAACTGAAAAAACATAACGGAAATCGTTCTTAGCTGTTGGTATTTGTTATGGCGGTACTTTAATATAAATTTATATCCAAAAGCTATAATAGCAACCGTATACAATGTGCCATATACAAACCATTGGCTTGCGGGCCTGTTACTCAACAAATAACTTAAGGGATCAAACAGCGCTACCAAACCTGTGTTAGGAGCACCGTTAACTCCTAAGCCTAATAATTCTGCGTAGAAATACAAAACAATATAAAAACCGGTTAAGGAAACTCCGGCTATCCAACCTAAAAGACCTCTTGAAGAAATAGATTTGAACCAAACACCGTCATTTTTAATTCCTTCTAATTTTTTCAGATAGATTTCATTGGCATATAGCACAGTTCCCAAAACGATTAAAACCAGACTGCTTGTAAGAACAATTGTTTTATTGGGAAGGGCTACATTAAACGTTGCCAGTATTAGGATAATTAAACCTGTAATTCCCATAATCGCAGCAATTTTTTGTTTTGTTGATATATCCTTAGCATCTGGTGTTGCCAAAGACATACTGTGATTTACTTTTGTACTCATGATTCTTTATGTAGTAGTTTGTAGTTGATAATTATAAGCTGCCAAAATCTCTTTTTCGTAATAACTGTAAAATTCCGGATCAAAATTTGCTTCCGGCAGATGGTGTATAACATAGTCTATGTCTTTTTCTTCAGTAAGCCATCTGTCAAAAACCTCATGTCTCATTCTAATTCCAAAGGTGTTAATTCCCAGGAACAGATTAGAATCTTTATGATACGCTACCGTAATACATTTGGTATCATCTTCATGCTTCCAATGAAAATGTTCTTCGTAATCGGGTTTGTTTCTTTCGGAAAATACCCAACCATACGTTTGATATTCGATATCTAAAAATTTTGCCGAATTAAACCAATGTCCCGGGTTGTATTCAATTTTGTTTCCACAAATGGTCTGTGCCAGTGTTTCTCCCATCATCCTGCCCGTATACCAAACAGCTTCAACAGGTCTTCTATTGCCAATAGGCTCTCTCTGTTCCGCACAATCTCCGATGGCATATACATCTTTTATACTTGTTTCTAAAAAACGGTTGACTAAAATACCTCGGCCGGTTTCTATATCAGAACTTTTTACAAAATCAATATTTGGAGAAACTCCGGGTGTTAACCCAACTACATTACACTCTATTTCCTCTCCGGTTTCCTGAATAATAACAGATTTTACACAGCCATTTTCATCGGATATAATTTCCTTTAAATTCGTATTTAACCTTAAATCAAAATGATGATTTCTAATATGTCTGTTAATCATGGCACTTTCACCGGAAGGCAATACGCCGTTCCAAAAACTGGTTTCACGTACCAAAAATGTAACCGGAATATTTCTGGAATGTAACATTTCGGCCAATTCAATTCCAATTAACCCGCCACCCACAATAACAGCTCTCTTACATACCTTATTATTCGGTGCGTATTTTTCCAGATTATCCAAATCTTGTTTATGATACATTCCCATTACACCTTCCAAATCCTGTCCTGGCCAACCAAATTTATTAGGCTTGGAACCGGAAGCAATCACCAATTTATCATAAGAGAGTGTCTCTCCACTAGAAAAATTCAACAGCTTATTTTTAGTGTCTATATTGCTTACATATCCCTTTTTCAAATGAATATTATTTTTTCTCCAAAACCAAGGTTCATAAGGTTGTGTGTGTTCAAATTTCATATGGCCCATGTATACGTACATGAGTGCCGTACGAGAAAAAAAGTAATCCGTCTCTGCCGAAACAATCGTAATTTTTTTATTTGAATTCTTTCGAATATGCCTGGCAAGTGTAACCCCGGAAATTCCATTTCCAATAATAATAATATGATGCATAATTTTATATAGTTAACATATCTGTCGAAAATAATAAGAATTTCTTAAAGTATTTTTTAATTTATAATAAATATATATTATATATTTATGAAATTAATTTAACATTCCTCCGACTGTGTACTGAAAAACAAGATGAAAAAACAAAATTTTAATTAAAAACTATTTATTAAACCTGTATTATGAAACGATTTTTACTAATTATTACACTATTTATAAGTTATAGCTATCAAGGGTTTTCCCAAGAGGACGAGGATAATGATTCGGATTCAAAAAGCGTCATTCAAACCTATACACCTTCTAAATTATTAAAGAAAGGACAATGGGATATTAAATGGTTTAACAATTTATATACGCAGACGGAAAGTACTTTTACCAATGGAGCAGAGCCCAGGCAAACATTTTTTACATCATCGCTAGATATTTTTACCGGAATTTCAGAAAGAAGTTCTTTTAATTTCGGATTGTTGTTAGAAGTTCGTTCTAATGTGATCGCAGGAAGAAATGCTTTAGATGTATTTGGTTTTGATGGTCAAAACGGAACTGCACGCTCCGGTATCACCTCATTTGCACTGGCAGTAAAGTTTAATCCGTTTAAGAAGATAACCAATTTTACAGTCCAAATGGCATTTCATATTCCCTTAATAAGTCAGGAAACAATAAATGGTGTCTTTTTAGACCAAAAGGGATATATTTTTCAAAATAGATTTTTTTATGATTATACTTTCCCAAGTGGTGATTGGCAATTATTTACAGAGCTAAATTCTGAGTTTAATTTTGGAAAGAAATCAGATAGTTTCGCTAATAATAGTTGGAATTTAGCTCCGGGAGTTTTCTTAAGCTATTTCCCAAACACTAAATTTACAATTTTAGCACTAATACAGCACACTCAACGAATCGATTTAGGAAACGATTTTTCTCAAGATTTCACAGCTTTGGGAAGCGGAGCGAAGTACCAGATAAGCAAAATTTTAAATATAGAAACTTTATATACCAATTTTATAAGAGGTCATAATACGGGATTAGGGGAAACATTTCGATTTAGGAAACGATTTTTCTCAAGATTTCACAGCTTTGGGAAGCGGAGCGAAGTACCAGATAAGCAAAATTTTAAATATAGAAACTTTATATACCAATTTTATAAGAGGTCATAATACGGGATTAGGGGAAACATTTCGATTTAGGAAACGATTTTTCTCAAGATTTCACAGCTTTGGGAAGCGGAGCGAAGTACCAGATAAGCAAAATTTTAAATATAGAAACTTTATATACCAATTTTATAAGAGGTCATAATACGGGATTAGGGGAAACATTTCGATTTAGGAAACGATTTTTCTCAAGATTTCACAGCTTTGGGAAGCGGAGCGAAGTACCAGATAAGCAAAATTTTAAATATAGAAACTTTATATACCAATTTTATAAGAGGTCATAATACGGGATTAGGGGAAACATTTAACATTGGTTTAAGAGCATTGTTCTAGTGAGATTAACTAATTTAGGGTCTATATTATGAGAATAATCAGGCTCTTTTTTTTATTTTCCTTCATTGCCTTCAATTTTCTTTCTAAGGGAAACGCCCAGAAGATTAATGGGGTTAGTTTTGTATCCTCTAGTGATAGTATTACAAGTAAGGACACAAATCCGATAGTTCATATCAATGCCAACTATGCTGCATTAATGCCTTTCGGCTTTATCAGAGAATTATCATCGCCTGAAATCCGTTTTAATACCAAAGGACAATGGTATGGAGAACGAGAAGAGGGCATTAAACAGTATGCTCACGAATTACAAAAAAAAGGTATCAAGATTATGGTAAAACCTCAAATATGGGTCTGGAGAGGAGAGTATACAGGTTTTATTGCCATGAATACCAAAAAAAAATGGAAAACTCTTGAAAATTCCTATGAGCAATTTATTTTAACCTATGCAAAGACTGCGCAGGAAATTGAGGCTGATCTATTTTGTATGGGTACGGAGTTAGAAAAATTTGTTAGTAGCAGACCTGAATACTGGAAGTCATTAATTCAAAAAATCAGAAACATATATAAAGGAAAATTAACATATGCTGCTAATTGGGACGAATTTAAACGTGTTACATTTTGGAGTCAGCTGGATTATATTGGGATAGATGCTTATTTTCCTTTAACCGATAAAAAAACACCGACAGTTCAGGAATTTGAAGAGGGTTGGGAACAGCATAAAAAAGAAATTAAAAAAATACAATTTAACTATAAAAAATCAGTTTTATTTACAGAGTTTGGTTATAGAAGCCTGGATTATGCAGGAAAAGAGCCTTGGGATTCCAGACATGTTTCAGGATCCGTAAATTTAGAGGCTCAATTGAATGGTTTACAAGCAATTTACAATCAATTTTGGAAAGAAGATTGGTTTGCAGGCGGGTTTGTATGGAAATGGTTTCATAAGCATCATCGGGTTGGAGGTAAAAATAATAACAGGTTTACACCTCAAAATAAACCTTCCGAACTGTTATTAAAAGAGCTCTATGCAAATTAGAATTGTATTTTTTTTAATTTTTATCCTCTGCTTTTTTTCTTGTAAAAAAGATATGGAGGCTACTCTAAATCAAAATCTACAGGAATACATAAATATAAATTCCGATACTCCTTTAGGGGAAGTTATTGCATGTGCAGCGAGTGAAAATCAAAGAGAAAGCGTCTCTTATATTTTTTATTACCCTATAGAAGGTGCCACAGATATTCGATATTATGAAACAGAGACAACTTCTGTAGATTCAAATGATTTTTCAAATTATACCATGAAAAGTTTGCAAAAAGAAGCTGTTTTTGGTGGGAAATTAGAACGATTTGTGAGGTTAAATTCAGAAGAATCCTGGAGCATTGTTACTTTTATGTTTCAAGGAGCGTTGCATAGGTCGAATCCAATCCGATTAAAAAATGAATCAAAACCAACAGAATATAAAAATACCGTAAATATTGACCAAATGCAATCCTTAATGCCCTTATTTACCTGGAGTGATGGAATATATCCCGATAATACTATTTATTTTCAGGTTATAGATATACAACAACAATTTCTCTCGGGAACCTATACTTATGATAGGTGGTTTCAATATAAAAATACTACTAATGTTTTATTAGATATTAATACCAATGTGCCTCCGAGTCTTGTTTTAGGAGAAAATTATAATTTTACACTAATGGGTGTAAGTGTAGATAATTGGGTAAATTTGATTATTGAAAAACCATTTACAGCTCAATAATGATACGGAAATTTCTTTTTTTGTTTTGTCTATTTCTTGTTTTTTCAGAACTGAAAGCACAAGAACCTGTTATTTATGATATGAAGATAAGGGGCGCTAAAAGAACAAGAGTATCTTTTATTAAGAAGATAATGGAATCCAAAGCAGGAGACAAATTAGACTCACTAATGCTTACAAATGATATTGCGAACTTACGTAGGTTACCAGGTATTTCTCATGCCTATTTTCAAGTCTTTTATTCACATGACAATTTTTATAATGTATACATAGATATCGAAGACAATTTTACCATCATCCCATTTGTAAATTTCTATACTACAAATAATAATGAATTTGCTTATCGAATTGGGTTACATGAGTACAACTTTCTGGGAAAAAATATTATCATAGGTGGTTTTTTTCAACGAGATATCTATAATTCTTATGCCGTTAATTTTAGAGCACCCTATTTGTTTACCAGAAAATTAGGTTTAGCTGTTAACTTTCAAAGTTTAACAACACAAGAACCTGTTTTTTTTGATGGTACTACTTCGGATTACAAATACAATAATACTTCTTATGAAGCACTAGGGCTCTATCAGTTTAATTTTAAAAACCGGGTAGAGTTAGGAATGAGTTTTTTTACTGAAGATTATCAATATAAATCAGGTGCGACAAACCCAAATGTTCCACAGGCATTGGTTGTAAACAAATCACTTGTTAAACTAATATATGAATACAACGACCTGGATTATTACTACGAAAGTGTTTCAGGGTTTCGTAGCCTTTTTAACTTTCAATATGTAAGTACCAGAAATCAAATTTTACCTAATTTCTCTATAGCCTGGAATGACTTTTTTTATTACAAACGGGTAGAAGAAAAAGGGAATTGGGCCAATAGACTTCGGGTTGGTTTTGCTACTAATAGCGATTCTCCTTTTGCGCCTTTTTCCGTAGATAATAATATTAATATCCGCGGCGTGGGGAATACCATTGACAGAGGAACAGGAGTTGTTGTATTAAATACGGAGTACAGATATATCCTTTATAAGAAAAACAATATTACAGTTCAGGGAAATGTATTTGTAGATGCAGGCTCCTGGCGTAATCCGGGTGGGAATTTTGGAGATTTTAGCAGAGCGGATAATGTAAGGGTTTACCCGGGATTAGGACTGCGCTTTATTCATAAAAAAATATATAATGCTGTTTTTCGGGTTGACTACGGATATGGAATTACTAAAAATGCAACACGTGGTTTTGTTTTTGGTATTGGGCAGTATTTCTAATACCACTTCTGATTTAAAAATATTTAAATAAAAAACAAAACCTCATTTTTAACATCTCTTTAACAATCTGTTCATCAAATAAAAACCATAAAATCTACTTTTTATTGCCTGTTTTTAAAAGGTTTTGCAATTTCACATAGCGCTACGGAAGGAAAAAAAGACAAAAACAGAGTGGAAAACACCTATTTTTTTAGCAAATTCAAAAAGTTTAAATGAGTTCTATAGTAATGATTACCGTTTTTGATGTGGGTGTCCCGCTAATAGCTGCTTTACTTTTTAAAGGTACCAATACATTGGTTTCAGGAAAATAAGTTGCAGTACACTGTTCGGGAATTGAATAAGGAATTACTAAAAAATTCTTTGCTTCTCTTTTTTCCCCGTTAAAATGTGAGGTTAGGTTTACTTTATCTAATTTGTTTAACCCTAAGTTTTTCATGTCTTTCGGATTCATAAAAATAACTCTTCGCTCGTTTAATACGCCGCGATAACGATCGTTTAACCCATAAATAGTGGTATTATACTGATCGTGAGTCCTGATAGTCATCATCAGAAATTGGTCTTTCTTAAGTACTATTTCAGAAGGTGTGTTTATAGAAAAATTTGCTTTTCCTGTAGTAGTAGTAGAAAAATCAAGATCCCTTGCATTATTGGGTAAATAAAACCCTCCTTTTATTCGTACCTGTTTATTATAATCTTTAAAACCGGGAATAGTGGCTGCTATTTTATCTCTGATAAAATCGTAATTTTCAGTAAACCGGTTCCAGGGGATGTTAGATTTTTTGAGAGTAGCATTGGCTATTCCGCATACAATAGCAGGTTCACTTAGTAATTTTGTAGAACAAGGTTCTGAATTTCCGGATGTTTTATGGACAACACCCATAGAGTTTTCTACACTCATAAATTGTTTTCCGCTTTGCTGAATGTCTTTTTCCGTTCTTCCTAGACATGGTAGAATTAGAGCTTGTTTACCGTGAACCAAGTGACTTCGGTTTAATTTGGTAGCTATATGAACGGTAAGGTTACAATTTTGCAGGGCCTTAGCTGTGTATTCGGTGTCCGGTGTTGCTGATATAAAATTTCCTCCCATACCGATAAATACTTTTACCTTTTTTTGGTACATCGCTTCAATGGCATTTACCACATCGTAGCCATGCTTTCTTGGGGCTTTAAATCCGAATTCTTTTTCCAAGCTATCAAGAAAGGTATCTTTTGGTTTCTCCCAGATGCCCATGGTTCTGTCTCCCTGCACGTTTGAATGTCCGCGGACAGGGCAGGTTCCGGCCCCTTTTTTACCGATACTTCCTTTTAGTAGTAAAAGATTGACAATTTCCCTGATATTGTCTACCCCGTTTTTATGCTGTGTTAGCCCCATTGCCCAGCAAACAATTATTTTTTTGTTGGAGGCAATCATTTCTGTTGCTTCTTTAATAATAGTCATATCCAGACCGGTTTGGGGCAATAAATCTTCAATTTTATAGCGGTTTAAATCCGTTTCGAAATGATCATATCCATGTGTTTTATCTTTAATGAAATCATGGTCAAAAATTGAGCCTGGATCTGCTTTTTCTTTCTCTATTAAAAGTTTAAGTATGATTTTTAATAGCGCAACATCTCCATTGATTTTTACCTGTAAAAATAAGTCCGTTAATTTTTGACCTTTTCCCACCCATTTTATTGGGTTTTGAGGATCTTTATATCGCATTAATCCAACTTCCGGCAGTGGATTTATGGTCATAATTTTACCCCCGTTCTTTTTTGTATTTCCCAATGCGGTAAGCATTCTGGGGTGGTTGGTTCCCGGGTTTTGACCCATGACAATCACTAAGTCAGCATCATTGAAATCATCTAAAGTAACAGATCCTTTGCCTATCCCAAGTGTTTCTGATAAAGCGGCACCACTACTTTCATGGCACATATTAGAACAATCGGGCAAGTTGTTAGTGCCGTATGCTCTTACAAATAATTGGTATAGATAAGCTGCTTCATTGCTTGTTCTGCCTGAAGTATAAAAAACAGCTTCATTAGGCGCGTTTAAAGCATTTAGCTCAGTTGCAATAAGCTCAAAGGCATTCTCCCATGATATTTTTTCATAGTGATCTGCATTTTCTCTGAGAATCATTGGGTGTGTAATACGCCCGCTTTTACCTATTTTATAATCAGAAAGCACCGATAGCTCATTTACAGCATGTGTAGTAAAAAATAGGGGAGTAGCTTTATTTTTTGTTGCCTCTTCCGCAACTGCTTTTGCACCATTTTCGCAATATTCCGCTAAAAATGCCCTTTTTTCATCAGGATCCGGCCACGCACACCCGGGGCAATCAAAACCTTCTTTTTGATTTAATTTTGCTAAAAGAGAAATTCCTTTTCTAATACCAACTTCATCTTTGATATGAGTAAATGCCGATGCAATAGCTTTTACTCCGGCAGCAGCAGTAGGGATTTTGTCGAGTTTGATTCCGGTGAATTTCTCCGGAAGCCGGGGATATATTTTTTTTCTAGCCATGATTTAATTTTTCTAAATAAGAAGCATTTGCATATACTGTCATTTTATGATTTCTTGTAAAACCAACCAGACAAATTCCAAATTCTTTGGCAAAATCAACGGCTAAAGAAGAACAAGCAGAAACTGCTACGATCACAGGTATTTTCGCAATAAAAGCTTTGATTACTATCTCATAAGATACTCTGCCACTTACCAGTAGATAATTGGCATCCGTAAGTTTTTGCTTTTCCAATAAATCTCCAACACACTTATCTACGGCATTGTGCCTGCCAATATCTTCTTTGATGGTTAACATCTTGTGTTGTATGTCAAAAATTGCTGCTGCATGACTTCCGCCGGTCTTTATAAATACTTTTTGTTTTTCTTTTAACTGCTGAAATGCTTCCAACAAGAAATCCGCTTTACAAGTTTGTTTTCGTAATTTTTTTGCTCCTCCTACTTTTATATCGTTTAATTGTTTCTTCCCACATATTCCACAGGAAGATACAGACAATAAAGTCCTTTTATTTAAATATCCTTTACCAAGATCCGATTTGTTAATAGTAATATTGATTACGGTTGAAAAGTCATCGTGTTGTGCTACTATTTCATAAGGCAAAGAATGTTGTTTTTTATAGATATCTTCAGCAAATAAAAGCCCTCTGATCAGTTGAAGATCATCATTTGGTGTCCGCATAACAACGGTATAAGGATTTCCATTGATATTGATTTGTAAAGGAGCTTCTATTACTAGATGATCATCTATAAAAGATATTTTTTCTCCGAATATTTTTAATCCCTCGTATAGAAGTGTTTGCATTAAAATAGATCTTATACTATTCTACTGTAAAGTAAACCATAAAATAGCCAGTGTTCTAAACAAAAGTACATGAATTTTTTTATGAACTCATTTAAACTTTTTGGATTTAAGCGAACATTAGAAGTTTTAGCTCTGTTGAAAGCTTTTTTGAGTTGCATAGCAGTGCTACGGAAGGAAAAAAAGATAAAAACAGAGTAGAAAACAGCAATTTTTTAGCAAATTGAAGAAGTTTAAATGAGTTCTATTTGAAAATTCACAAAAAACAAATGAAAAAAATTAAAAAAAGAAAAGCCTTGAATATATCAAGGCTTTTTGAAGTGTTTTACACCCCTAAAATAAAACACTTCATTTTAACTGTAGAAGTTAAAGTGATAAATATAAGACAAAAAAATGAAATGCAAAAAAAATCTAATGAATGTCACAGAGTAAACGCATTAAAGTTAACATGTTTTTAATCAATACTTTATGATTTTTTGATCCAAGTTAACCTGTAATTATTTTCAAAAAAATGAATAATCATTAAAGGTAAGTTTAAAAAATTACGAATAAAATCCATTATTAAATGTCAATTCTTTAATGAAAAATTAGTTTTACTGATATATTCATAAAAGTTTAATGCGTTTGCCCTGATGAATGTCAGGGCAAACTCATACTTTTTGGATATGATTTAATGGCTATAAAAATTTGAATAAATACTTGATATTTAGTTAAATAATATTTTTTTGTCATTGATTTTTAGTACATTATATTGATAATCAATAATTTAACTATTTTGAAAACAACTAATAATTTCAAGTCTATATTTAGTCAAATAGACGACATCCTTTTATATAATCGATACCATCTTTTACAATGGTTTTTATGTTTGTAATTCCCAGTTGCTTATTATTATATGTTACAATTTTTGATAGTTTGGTATCTATTTCGCAATGAGTAACTTTTGTAAAGTGTTTGGCAAAGAAAAATGTATCAATACCAAAACCTCCGGTGATATCAGTCAGGGAATTACCGGAAATGATGGTACTTTTGTAATAGGCAGTTATTTCGGAAGAGGCCTGCTCTATACTTAATGTATCCGGATAGTATATATTTTCCGAACGGAACCATATAGGGAGCTTGATTTTTGACTTTTGTTTTGCTATGATTTAATTTGCCAATTCTTGGGAGGTAATACCTGCAAAAGGACTTCCTTTTAAAATAAGTTTTGCAATATCCCCGAGTCAAGATGCTGTTGCATCCAATCTTGTACTTCCGGTTAAAGAATTGATAAGTTTAATAGTACTTAGATGTCTTTAGTTAAAGACTTAACAATCTTATTGCCGGATAAAAATTCTTTTAAAATAACTTTTAAAACGGTATATGTTGGTACGGCAATAATCATCCCTACCGGTCCCATTAATAAGCCTCCGATAATAATGATCAGAAATATTTCAAGTGGGTGCGATTTGGTCGTTTTGGAAAATATAAGTGGCTGACTAACAAAATTATCCACTAGTTGTGCAACTAGGTACCCAATCATTATATATAGAGTTGTTGGAAGTATTTCAGTTCGGAAATCCTGTCCAATATTACTCGTCATTGACAAAATAATCATTAAAATTGCACCAATCAGAGGGCCTATATAAGGAATTAAATTTAACAATGCACATAGAAATGCAATGACTATAAAATTTGAAATTCCAAAGATCCATAAAATAATCGTATATATGACAAAGAGAATACTAATTTGTAATACTAACCCGATAAAGTATCTTGAGAGCAGCTCGTTTATTTTTTCTATGGATTTTGAAAACCTGTTTTCGGTGCCGTTGGGGACAATGGTCAGGATACTATTTTTAAAAATCCTACTGTCTTTCATAAAAAAGAAAGAGATAAACAATATAGAAAATATGGCAATACTAAAAGAGCCTAATGTGCCTACAATAGAATTCAACACATTGGGAATAGATTTTAAACTCGAAAGAATATCAGCGTTTTGTAATTCACTCAAAATATCTATATTTTTTGATTTAAAATAACTATTTGCCTGTTTGATAATATTTTGAACATCTTCTTTTAAACTTTCTGTTTGAAGCAGTGACAAATTTTGACCTTGCTCCATGATCAAAGGAATAAACATACTTATTAACCCTACTAAAAGACCGACAAATAAAATCATAGTAGCTATTACCGATAATGTTTTGGAGAATTTTAATTTTCTTCTCAAAAAAACAATCAAAGGCCTTGCGATTACAGCTATTACTGCTGCAATGACTATATAAATAATAACGGTTCGGACCAGATATAAAAAATAGCACAGAGTACTTATTCCTAACAGAATTGCTAATGCTCTTAAAATTCCGTTTGATATTATTTTTGCATTCATAATGAACTATTAGTTGTATGTATCTCCGTAATATTTTACTTATGAGTAATTTTTAATTTTATACTTTTCGTTATTAGTTTTATTGCCGTCGAAGCATGATTCTTCAAAACTACAATTTTTTTTGATTTTTAATATTAATACAGTTTAAAGTTAAAAAAGTTTGAAAGTTGAAATGGTCTATAAAACTTTTACAGGGTTGATTTAGCAAGAAGTTCAACTGATATTTTTATTTTATAAAGGTCTCAATAATTTAAAATATTAGGGGATCAATATAAAAAAACTGCTCTTAGATAAAAAGCAGTTTGTTAAACTAATATTTATGTTAAAAAAATTAATTTCTGGTACAGTGCACAGATAAAGTAGTAGTCCGGTCGTCAAAGGTCATTTGGTTAAGACCGCTTTCTAGGGATAGAACACGTGCATTGTCACCCTGCTTAAACCAATCGTATGATTTACGCCAACCTTCCAACTCTGAATACTTTTTCTTAAACCAATCAATAACCTCCAAGGCTTTACGTGAACAATCCCACAACAAATTGTAATCCGTTGGAAAATGAACATTACTCTCTACTACAAAGCTATCAGTTTTTACACACAATGCTGCCGTTTCTTTTTTTTAAACACTTCTTTGTGACCAAAACTCGGATCAAGACTAATTGTTGTGTTTATGCAAAAATTGTAGTTAATCTATAGAGGAAGAATTCTGTGTTTTTGACCCCTCTAAATTGTAATCTAAAGGCTTTGATTTTGGCATTGAAAGATTCTGCCGCTGCATTAGTACTTCTATTAATGAAGTAATTCAATATTGATCTATAGTTAAGCCTGATAGAGTTTGCTATGGTATTAAAAGCCTTGTATGCTGTTTGTTCTACATCTTTATACCAATGCGCTAGTTTTGTATAAGCGACTTGTATTGAGTTTGCTGTGTTGAAGATATTTCTAAGTCCTTGTACGAGCTTAAAAGCTGTTTTGATATCAGGATATCTTTTAAAGAGGATGTTAGCTCTTACTCTTTGATCTTCTGTCCAATTACTTGGTGCTTTGTAGAGTAAGTATCTGCTTCTAGCCAAGAGTTGCTTTATGGTATCTCCATTTTCTAATATTTCAGGGTAATATTCTTTGTTATTGGTTTTGGCAAGTTTGATCCGTTCATTTTCTGTATCTATGGCTTCCCATCGATGTTTGATCCTAATTTCTTGAAGTGCTTCTAGAGCTAGTTTCTGTACATGGAATCTATCGGTTACTTGTATGGCTTTGGGGAAACACCGTTTGGCAATCAGCTTCATGGAGTTCGCCATATCTAGGGTAATTTCTCTGACCTTGTTTCTTTTCGCAGATGAGATTTTAAATAGGTGTTTGATAATAGGTTCTGCTTTGGTAGTAGCTATGATCGCCACAATACTTCCTTTCTTTCCTTTAGCTTTTTTATTGGTAACGATGGTGTAGAGTTCTCCTTTTGATAAGGCTACTTCGTCGATAGATAATCGAGTTCCTATATTCTCAGGGAAGATCAACCACTCTTTGGCATGAGACTTTTCCTTCCACTGTTTAAACTCACTCAAATAATCTCGATACTGCCTTTGGAACTTCTTCCCATTCACGCCATAGATTCTTGCAATGGTTTTGCAATCACTCTTCTCAGTATCGACTAATCTCTTTTAAAAAAGCAGCAAACTCACCTGTCATGCGAGTTCCCTGAGCTACTAGATTCCAATCTCTTTGAATGATTTGCCTAGTCTCTTTATCTAACCATCTACGTCGCCTTACGTGAAGATACACAGTGTTTCCACGCAAAGGAAAGTCTTCAATAGTAATCTCTTTGTGGAAACCATGAGCAATTACATTAGGATTTATGACTTCTTTAGGAACAACATTACGCTCTTCAAAATACAAATGAAGTTCCTCATTTCGATGAGTGTGTCTTACCAAATCAAAATGTTCTACGAGCATCTCAGGTAAGATGAATTTTAAAAGGTCTAAGGATAATTCCAATCTCTGTTTTTTTTTACAAAGATCAAAACTTTAATTCAATCCACACAAAACTTTTGACCCTGATCCCTAATTGCTTCGTTTCACTCGCAAAGACACACTTCATTCAATCTTCAATTAACAATTAATCTTCATCTGAACTCACACACAACTTTTGTGACTGATCCATAATCACCTATGTCTACATAAGACGTGCTTTTGTCGCTAAAAACAATGCATGTATCATCAAAATTACTATCAATAAGCGTGTTGACTTCTTCTTTTTTATGAGTATCCAAAACTTTCATTTTAAAATAACGACATTGTTTGGATTGTTTCCCAGTCTTTAAATATTCTAAAGGTACAGACTCTGCCATTACCGCTACGTTAGATTGTTTTTGACTGCCTCTGCCTCTTTTAAGCTTTTGTCTGTCGGATTCTTTTGTTGCCACAGTAAAGTAATCTTGATCAAACTCAATCATATCTTCAAGGTCGTATAAATTATCTCGTTTTCCCATAGCCGAACGTATTCTGTGCATAAGAGACCATATAGTGGTATAACGTGTATGGTTGAGCTGACGTTGTAATTCGGCAGCAGAAATACCTTTTTTACTAAAAGTCATAAATGCCATAGCGAGATACCAAGTACGAATAGGTAAATTGGAGTTCTCCATCATAGTACCGCTGCGTAGAGTAGTTCTAAAACCACAATAAGAACATTGCCACATCCATTTAGACTTTAACCAATAGTGCTTTTTTGATTGACATTTTTTGCAAATGACTCCTTCTTTTGAACGAGCCAACTTCATATGTGATTTACAGGAAAACTCATCTGGAAATTGTTCAATAAAATGTAGTAAATTCATAATTCTAAACTTTATATTAAGATACGAATTTTTAAATTAGTGGCATAATTAAGTGTAATCAAATAAAATTTTATAAATTGATTTCTTGTTCAAAATCATCTATAATCTTTTTTGCTTTTGCCAGATCTACATTCAAAATATATAACTCATCTATATGATTAGAAATTTCATATCCTACTATTTTATCAGATTTGGACAAGGATGAGATATTATTTTCTTCTAAAATTTTTTGAAGCCTTCTGACGAATATAGGTGATCCTGTAAATACTTTTATGTGCTCCTGATTCATACAATAGCTTTTTAATCTAATGAGTTTAAAGTAACATAAGCTCTCCATCCAATGACTGCCATTTGAAGCTTGGAAGCTTTTGTAATATCCAGCTGCTTTTTTGTGTATGAAGGTAATATCATTTTGTTTACTTTAGTAAGTATTTTAAAGGCTACTTTCTTCATTGCAGTGTGTTCATTCAGATGTCAAAAATACGAAAAATATACCATATTAGAACGAAGTAGCATTTGTATGCCACCTCGTTCGTCTTAAATAGTTTACTCTTTTTTATTTCTTTTTCTAAATCATTTTTTTAGCTAATTCTGCGCCAATCAACGATTCTAACAAATTCCCGTTATTTCCTGTACTTTTTTACCATCCTCAATATAGGTAGTCGGTAATTTCAGATCTTTTAGTTGCCCCGCAACACCTACAGCTGTTTTATATTCCCATTCCGCTTTTTCCTGTGGTGTTAGACCGGCATTGACCAATTTTGCATTTTCATAGTATTGAGCATTAGCAGCTACTTTTTTACTTTTTGCTTTATACAGCTCCACTTCATATTGTTTTTCCTCTTTAATCAAATTAAATTCAGCTACTTTAACCTCTGTTTCCGCAGCAATGGTTTGTTGAATCTGAACTTTTTCCAAACTAGCTCTTTCTTTGGCTTTTTCAGATTCCCCTTTGGTAACTTCTTTTTTAGCTCTGTAATATTCGCGTTCTGCCTGTTGTTTTTCAGGCTGCGTCTGCGCTACTTCACTTTTTTGTAAATCTAATCTTTCATCAAACGATTCTTCCCAATCCATACCGGTTACTTGTGCCTGGTATATTTTTAACCCGTATTGTTTTAATGTATTTGAATTATCTCGTACAATATTTCCGTTTGCATCTCTTTTGATTCTAAACTTTTTCTGCTTACTGGGTTTCCCCGCTTTTATTTTCCTTATAGCGGTAGTATCTCCAACAATTTCATTCGGATTTTCAGCTTCATAATATTGCTCTACCTGATACATTCCGTTTTCAAGTTGATCTCTGAAATACCTGCCAAAATCCGACGCTTGTCCTGAAATATAGTCTTGTGCAGCCATCAATTTACAGGTGTTTTTAATAGCAGCGTCAATATTTGGGAGTACTCTTCCAAAAATCAATTTTCCCTTGCTTTTATTTCTGTCAGCCATGTTTAAGAAAATTTCTTCATCATTGATATTTACTCCTACAATTACAGAAGT
Organism: Flavobacteriaceae bacterium; assembly: GCA_014075215.1. Classification (NCBI taxonomy): domain Bacteria; kingdom Pseudomonadati; phylum Bacteroidota; class Flavobacteriia; order Flavobacteriales; family Flavobacteriaceae; species Flavobacteriaceae bacterium. The sequence goes on along the minus strand of CP046177.1, from coordinate 3,155,086 downwards.
ACTTATCTCCGCTTTAATGGCATCACTGAATTCCCATTTTTGTGCCTGTCGATTGTAAATTCCTTGTCCATCTTCAGGCAACTCTTCTTTAGTATCTACAATGATATCTTTAATAGAGATTTCATAGGATAGCGGAATTACCCTACCCCAATATTTTAGTTTAATGCCCTGAGTGGTAATCATCTTATCTCCACCACTTACATATTGTACTGCATATGCAGTTCCCGCATCGGCATAAAAAAACATTCCCGTAATAATACTCATCAGTATCCCTATAAATATAAGTTGTATGCTTCTTGCCTTTGTAAAAAGATTCAAGAGCTTATTTGTAGTAAAAACAGGCTTTAAGATGAGTGTTAAAACTCCTGTTATTATAAATAATATTCCAATAGTTGTTAGCATAGCTTTTGGTTTTAATGGTTCATAATTTAAATAAAGTAAATTGAAATTACAATAAGTGTTATCTCAATTATTTTAATCGCTAGTATAATCATTTTAATAATTTTTAAGTGAAATACATAATTCAATTCCGAAATTGGTTTCTGAAGATATATAAAGGCAAAGCAATTTTTATCATAATAATATAAAAAAGGATTTATTTGATTTTAATAATTAAATTAAAAATGATTTTTATGTTACAAAATGAAATACATATATCTACGAAAAGGTTTTAATTTATATTTTTTATCATTACTTATTATATAAAAGTGTAATAAAGTAAAGGGGTTTTCTGATGTTTTCTGAAAATAAAAAATGAAAAAACGGCTATTTTTACCAAATCTATCTTTTATGAGTTCATTATGTAGCATGATAAAAATGTATCTTCGCATCAAATTAAAATAATGAACTATTTGTATATCATTTTGGGGTTTACATTGCTCATTTTTGGAGGGAATTGGTTGTTAAAATCTGCTGTTTCAATTTCTTTGAGATTACAGATTCCAAAAATTATCATTGGCATGACGATTGTTTCTTTTGCAACTTCTGCTCCGGAACTCATTGTGAGTGTTCAATCTGCAATCAACGGATTTCCCGACTTGGCTCTTGGAAATGTCATAGGATCTAATATTGCAAATTTAGGTTTGGTTTTGGGAATTACATTACTAATTGCTAAAATTGATGTGCACAAGAGTTTCTATATTACAGACTGGCCGGTGATGATGGTAGCCTCATTGCTACTTTTTTATTTTTTGTATAATGACATGGTCATTTCTACCATAGAAGGCATTATTTTAAGCTCATTTCTAGTTGTTTTTTTAGTGTATTTATTGCGTTTTCAAAAACAAGCAGTTGTAGATGAAATGCCTGAAGATGATGAAGTGTTACCGAACTATAAAACAGCATTATTATTAATTATCGGCAGCCTGGGGCTATGGGGAGGCTCTGAATTATTAATTGAAGGAGCTACGGAACTTGCAAAAGAGTTTGGAGTAAGCGAGCGATTAATCGGAATAACGATTCTTTCTATAGGTACCAGTATTCCCGAGTTAGTAGCTTCCATTGTAGCAGTTATCAAAAAAGAAAAAGCAATTTCTTTGGGAAACCTTATAGGGTCTAATGTCTTTAATCTGTTAGCTGTTCTTGGAATTACCTCTATAATAACTCCCGTAAAAGTAGAAGACATTACCTTATTGACAAATGACATATATTGGATGTTAGCTATCTCTTTTTCAATTGTATTATTGGTATTTATGCCAAAAAAAATGCGATTGGAACGAAAAAACGGTATTATTTTGTTATTGGGATATATACTGTTTTTGTATACAACCATGCCATAAAAAAACCGCATTTATTTGCGGTTTTTTTATATCATCATATATCTATTACTACCATTAACCGATATCAGCAGACTTTACTGTTTTTACAATTCTGGCAGCAATCTTATATGGATCACCATTTGAAGCAGGTCTTCTATCCTCTAACCAGCCTTTCCAGCCTCTCTCTACTGTTATAATAGGAATTCTAATAGAAGCTCCTCTATCTGAAATACCAAAACTAAAATCATGGATAGAAGCAGTTTCGTGTAAACCGGTAAGGCGTTGATCGTTAAACTCGCCATACACAGCAATGTGTTCTGAAGCAACAGGTCTAAATGCTTCACAAATTTTTTCATACACTTTCTTACTTCCACAAGTTCTCAGGGTAGTGTTTGAGAAATTAGCATGCATCCCGGAGCCGTTCCAGTCTCCTTTTACAGGTTTGGGATGATACTCAATATAGTATCCGTATTTTTCTGTTAATCTATCTAATAAATAACGAGCTACCCAAATTTCATCTCCTGCTTTTTTAGCACCTTTGGCAAATAATTGAAATTCCCATTGCCCGCTGGCTACCTCTTGATTAATTCCCTCAAAGTTTAGCCCGGCAGCAATACACAAATCCGCATGCTCTTCTACAAAATCTCTACCATGTGTGTTTTTACCCCCTACGGAACAGTAATACATTCCCTGAGGTCCGGGATATCCTCCAATGGGGAACCCTAAAGGTAACTGGGTTTCAGTATCCATAATGAAATACTCTTGTTCAAACCCAAACCAAAAATCATTATCTTCATCTTCTATGGTTGCTCTGGCATTTGAAGGATGAGGTGTTCTGTCTGCATTTAAAACTTCGGTCATCACTAAGTATCCATTTTCTCTCGCAGGATCCGGGTAAATAGCTACCGGTTTTAATAAACAATCGGAAGAATTCCCTTCAGCTTGTTTTGTTGACGAACCATCAAAAGACCAAACAGGACAATCTTCTAGTTCTCCGCTAAAATTATCTTCAATTTTAGTTTTGCTTCTCATATTCTGAGTCGGGAAATAACCATCTAACCAAATGTACTCTAATTTAGATTTACTCATTGTGTTGTGTTGTTTTTACTGGTTAATAACGGAAGCAAATATACCTGAAATCCTGTTTTTCCAGTAAAAAAAAAGAGCGATTCACATCTTTTTGTCAAAAAATTATTCACATTTGTTACTTTGCTAAAAAAGAGGGTGTTAGAATGTTTTTTTCTCAAAAAAAGAAAGCTATTTTGAGAATTTAAAAACGGTTTTTTTTGAATCTCTTCTGTTAAATTTTACGAATACCTTTTAGTAAAGATATTTTATTGATGATCTTTTTGATTATACCAGTAATTTCAAGTGATAAATGGTGAACTCATCTTGACTTTTTGTTTTTAACCGAAAATGAGCTGAAATTTAACTGGATAAGGCGCTTTTTGAAAGCTATAGCAACGCTATAGGTAAGAAAAGTAATGAAATATAGGTGAATTTCAGTCATTTTTTAGGAAATAGAAAAAGTCAAGATGAGTTCGGTATTAAATATTGAAAAATTAAAGAATTGAAAGATTTAAAAATCAGAGGATTTAAAAAAATGTTCTAGTGTTTAATCAGGGGTAAACGAGTATTTACAGCTATTTTTTATTCGGAAATGAAAACAATCCGTACTTTTGTACAAAATTCCTACACAAGATGAGCCAGGAGGTTTCTAAAAGGTATGCCCAACGAGGTGTCTCTGCTTCTAAAGAGGATGTTCATAATGCCATCAAAAATATTGACAAAGGGTTGTTCCCAAAAGCATTTTGCAAGATCGTTCCCGATTACTTGACCCATGATGAGTCTTATTGCTTGGTTATGCATGCAGACGGTGCAGGAACCAAATCATCTTTGGCTTATATGTACTGGAAAGAGACGGGAGATATATCTGTGTGGAAAGGAATTGCTCAGGATGCGTTGATTATGAATATGGATGATCTGCTGTGTGTTGGAGCAACAGATCATATTTTGTTGTCTTCTACCATTGGCAGGAACAAGAATTTGATTCCCGGTGAAGTGATTGCCGCGATTATCAACGGAGCTGAAGAATTGATTGCGGAATTAAAGAATTTTGGTGTTACTATCCATGCTACCGGGGGGGAGACAGCGGACGTAGGTGATTTGGTAAGAACCATTATCGTCGACTCTACCGTAACTGCCAGAATGAGACGATCGGATGTTATTGACAATGCGAACATTCAACCCGGAGACGTGATTGTCGGACTGGCTTCTTATGGACAGGCTACTTATGAAAAAGAATACAACGGAGGTATGGGAAGTAACGGTTTGACCTCTGCCAGGCACGATGTTTTTCACAAGTATTTGGCAGAGAAATTCCCTGAAAGTTTTGATGCTTCTGTTCCGAAAGAGCTGATATATTCCGGAAATACAAAACTGACAGATACGGTTGAAAACGCACCGATTGATGCCGGAAAATTGGTATTATCGCCTACAAGAACCTATGCACCTGTTATCAAAGAGATCTTATCAAAATACAATTCGGAGACCATTCACGGTATGGTGCATTGTTCGGGAGGAGCACAAACTAAAATCCTGCATTTTGTAGAGCATGTTCATGTGGTTAAAGACAATATGTTTGCAATTCCGCCATTGTTTAAACTAATTCAAGAACAATCCAAAACAGATTGGAAAGAAATGTATCAGGTATTTAACTGCGGACACCGGATGGAGTTATACGTATCTTCGGAAATTGCTGATCATCTGATTGCGATTTCCAAATCGTACTATGTCGATGCACAAATTATAGGTAGGGTAGAAACTTCTGATGCTAAAAAGCTCACCATACAAAGCGAATATGGAACGTTTATCTATTGATATTGACTTTTTCTCAAAAAAATAATGCTCTTTTTTTAGTGTTTTAAAAGAGTTGAGATATGGTGGCTCAACTTGAAATTTTCAACTATATTACATTTCAATGAGAATGATCTATTTTTATTTGAGCAGGGTTTTTCCAATTATTAAGGTAAAATTAATACATTTACCGCTAATTGTATAAATACATATAAAAGATGAAACCACTAAACACCCTAAAAATTGCTTATTTATTTACTAGCTTGCTATTGTTAGGAGCTTGTGAATTTAATGAGAACGAAAATCTTTTGATTGAAAGAGCAGATTTATCTGACCTAAAACTAGAAAATAGAAAATTTAGCTTTGCATCCAAAGAAGAGTTGGCTTCTAAAATTGAATTATTGAAGAGAGGCAGTAGAGAAAATGCTGAAAAATTATTTAGGAAGTTTTATGAAAAAGGTTTTATTCCCATGGAAGAACCAATTATTGCTTCTCATGATGTTGAATTGTTAGAAAAGATTTTTAATAAAAAAAAACAATTACAGAGTAGAAGTGTCGATAGTACTGATAATTCAAACCTAATTGGAGATAAGGTTTTTGTTGCTTTTATAAATGATGATAATGAAATAATTGTTGATGGTAAATTATATAAATTTTCGTCAAGAGGTTTATTTTTTGGAGAGCTGAAAGATAGCTTGAGAATAAGAAATTATGTATCTACTTCTTCTCAAAATAGAAGTACTTCTAGGACTTCTATGTGTGAATACAGAAGATCTGAAGGAGGAATTCGAGAGGTAGAAGATGGTATTCATAGGTTTATAAGGCCAGTTGAAGATGATGAAATTTGTGGCGGTGGAAGCTCAGGCGGATCAGGAGGAGGTTCAGGTGTGTCTACGGGTACGCCTAGTGCTAATCCAAGGTATTCAGCTATTGGCTTAAATAGTTTAATCCAAAATTTAAGAGTGGTTACCAATCCTGATGATAACTGGTTTCAAAATATATTTGGCGAATATAGATATGCTCATGAGTATTTTAGTGATGACGAGTATCGTTTTGAATTAGATTACTGGAATCAAACATGGCTAATATACAGGTCTTTAGGTGTTGAGGCCGAAACTCATGAAGAAGGTTGGTTTTGGTGGAATAATGTAGATTCGGATGAGATAATTCTCGGTATAAATAAAGTTCATTTGCAGTATAATTTACCTCAACCTAACCTGCTATTTTATCATAATTACGTTAATCATTCTTTCAATCAATTTTTCCAACCCCTATATATACATGATGGAAGTTTCTTTATTAAAAATAATAATTCAAATTACGATCCTGTCCAAATTAAAGTATTAAATAATACTCAACTACCTTTCTTTGAGTTTAAGAATGAAGCAGTTTTAAACATTTACATAGGAAAACCTCTTAATATTAGTATAAATTATAATGTTTTAAATGAGTCCAATATTAGAGCATTGTATAAATTAGGAATAGATTTTCTAGAATCAAAACTTGGAACTACTGATAAACCTTTTTATATCACATTACAAAGTACCGGAGACAAAGTTGATGTTTTACTTTTTGACAAATTTGATAGAAAATATAATACTGACGAAGTAGAAAATAAGTTTGATTCGGATTGGGCTTTTTCAGCATCAGTTAAAACTCTTGATGCCGGACAAACTTGGACATCTGATTATGGACTGCAAAATTTATCAGGGGCAGCATTTAATTATCTTGGCAATTACACACATAAAGAAGTTGATGTTTATGGATTAGCAAGAAGAGGTAACGAATGGAGAGGTTTGAGATTAAAGTTTTGAGCGATATGAGAATTTTAATTTTTTTTTTATTAGTTACCTTTAGTCTATTTTCTCAAGGACAAAAGACAAGTAAGGTATGGAGGATTAATTTTCTTAATCCAAGTATTGAAGTAGAATTACCTATAAGTAGTACTACAGCTTTATCTTTAGCTACAGGTATTGGTTATAGTATTAGTTATCCACACACTAATATTGGAGGAGATTCAGGCTTTATCACTTCTTTTAATCCGTTTTTGGATGTACAACAAAAATGGTTTTATAACTTTAATAAAAGAGAAGCTAAAAAACTCAATATTTCTAATAATTCTGGTAACTTTATCTCTGGAAGGGTATTGATTAGATCAGAATCATTATTTGGTAACTCTAATGGTACCGATACATTAGACTTTGCATTAGGTCCTACTTGGGGTATTCAGCGAAAATATGGTAAAAATTTTCATTTTTTGTTTGATATGGGTCCCATATATTATTTTGATATTAAGGGAAGAAGTGGTTTTTTTCCGTTAATGTTACAAATTAATTTAGGATTCGATTTGTAGTTATTTAAAAGTCAATAAGGGTAACCTGTTCGTATTTTTTCAGATTCACTTATCCTTTTTTAATATATTTTGAGATATAATTTTTGCCTTTTTCTATTCTTAACTTTTGGAAAGTTGCTTTTCAGTCAAGTAAGCATTTACGATGCTATAAAAACAGGAAAAGAAATATCTAAATTTAAAAATTTAGATGAATTATCTCCTAAATTAATTCAATCTTTTAGTATTGAAATTTCTTTACCCCAAAAAATAAATTATCAATATAAATCTGGGGGAGAAACTTTACGAAGCAGGCTATCTTTTGCTTCATTTTATACAATAAATTACCCCATTCTAAAAAAAGTAACTTTAGGCCTTATAAGTGGAATGCAACATCAATCACAAGGTAGCGTAACTGGTTTAAAAGTAGGTGGTTTGTTAAGGTATTATTTTAAAGATTATGAATCTGCAAATTTTTACTTTATGACGGCTAGAAGTATTGGCCTTTTTGGGAAAATAGACAATTCACCGGGTTTTGGAAATGCTAGGTTTGCTTTAGAATTTCCGGTTGAAAAAATGGATGAGCTTAACTTAATACTTACTATTTTTTGGGATAATGACTCTTATAAATTAAAAAAACCTATTCTTGAAAATGAAATTCCCAGACAAATAACTTACCACCAAGGATATGGTTTAGGAATTGGAATACAGTTTTGATTATTTTACCGAAAAACAGCAAAATAATACCGGTAGATTCAAGTGGTAAATGACATCGAATACGTAATAGAAGAATGTCTAAGTATTCATGTGTGTTGAACTATAATGATTTTATAAAGACAAAATCAATGGTAAAGTCATCATTTGAAACAGTAGCTTTTAGTGTATCGGAGTGCATATAATAACTGATCTTTTTTGGAAATTCATTCTTTGGGTTTTCGCAGGTAAAAGAAATTTGGGTTTGAGATGTAAAACGAAACAAAGTAGGCTTTTCATTTACTCCTTCAACTTGCAAATAAAGGGTGTCGTTTTTATTGATAATACTAAGAATTTCTTTGAAAACCGTGTCTTTTTCTTGTAGCGTATATCCTATTCCGGTAAAGTCAGAGTTCCATTTTTCATAGGTTTTTTGTCCAGATTTATCATTCAAACGAGTCCAGTTACCCAAGAGAAATTCCGGTTTTTTATGTATTTTTTTATGGCAGGAAATCAGAAAAATGCAACATAGGATATATATAAGTTTTTTCATGACATTATTAACTTTGAATAAAGATAGTATCTATTTTTTTGGTTATCCGTTTTGATATGTAATTTATAGATATTAAGTGAATTATAAAAATTAAAGATGAAAAGATTGAAAGGTTTCCAAGATGCTCTCCGGATGATTATCCTTATACCGGTATTATTTTAACTTAGAGCTCATTTTTTGATATTCAATATTTTTTTAGAAAAAGATTATGATAAAAAATTGTAAATTCGCTATCCAATAACGACGGAGGATGTTAGACAAACTACAGATAGTAAAACAGCGATATGATGAGGTTTCCGATTTGATTATTCAACCTGATATTATTACTGATCAGAAGCGTTATGTACGATTGAACAAAGAGTACAAAGACTTGGGCGTAATGGTTAAAAAAGCCAAAGAATATGAAATGCTGTTAGGCAATATTACAGAAGCGAAAGAAATTATTGCTGATGGTTCCGATGCTGAAATGGTAGAGATGGCTAAAATGGAAATGGATGAAGCTAATAATAGGATTCCTCAATTGGAAGAAGAAATAAAGTTTTTACTGATTCCAAAAGACCCTGAAGATGCTAAAAATGCTGTAGTGGAATTACGAGCAGGAACCGGAGGAGATGAGGCAAGTATTTTTGCCGGTGATTTATTTAGAATGTATACGAAGTATTGTGAGAGTAAAGGTTGGAAGGTTGCCACGGTAGATTTCAGTGAAGGAACTAATGGCGGATTCAAAGAAATTCAGTTTGAAGTAACGGGTGAAGATGTGTATGGAATACTAAAATTTGAAGCCGGAGTACATCGTGTACAGCGTGTGCCACAGACAGAAACACAGGGACGTGTACATACTTCTGCGGCCACTTGTATGGTATTTCCCGAAGCAGAAGAATTTGATGTGGAAATTGATCCAAAAGATGTGCGAATTGATTATTTCTGTTCTTCAGGCCCTGGCGGGCAATCTGTAAATACAACGTATTCTGCAGTTCGGTTAACGCATATTCCCACCGAATTAGTGGCGCAATGCCAAGATCAGAAATCGCAACATAAGAATAAAGAAAAAGCCTTTAAAGTATTGCGTTCTCGTTTATATGATTTGGAATTAGCTAAAAAACAAGAAGCCGATGCCGCAAAGCGCGGTTCTATGGTAACGTCAGGAGATCGTTCTGCAAAGATCAGAACTTACAATTATCCGCAAGGTCGTGTTACCGATCATAGAATTGGCCTGACCTTATACAATCTGTCCAATATTGTCAATGGTGATCTTCAAAAGATAACCGATGAATTGATGCTGGCAGAAAACATGAATAAACTTAAAGAGTTGAGAGAGTCTATTTAGACAAGATGAAGAGTTTGATTCTTCATACAATAACAACCCAAAATATCATTCTCCGAACAAATGCAGTTCCGTAAACTCCTTATTGATGGTAATGGAATTTTTAACGTTTACTTTTAAGTTTTTTAATGGAATTTCTACATTATCAATTTGTATGGATGTGATGGTAAACGGCAGGTTGTGAAAAACGAGATGAAATTTAGTGTAATTTGCATCAAATTTCCCTTCTTTATGTTGTTGTAAGATAACTTCTGTCTTTTTTCCTGTTAATTTAAAAGTACGTAAGCTATATCTTCCTTTTTTATAATCGTATCCGTCGTGAGCATCATCATATAACGTAGAAGATTCCTTACCTGTTTTGTGGTAAACATCCAAAGTAATTTCATCAAATTGCTTTTCACCGACATACTGTTGTATAGGGTATTTGGGGATGACTGCTCCTTCTTTAATAAAGATCGGCATGCTATCTAAATCAGCATCCACCCACATTTCTTCACCGCCTTCAACAATTTCATCGCTCCAGAAGTTATACCATTTTCCCCGTGGAATGTACATTCTTCTTCCTTTGGCATTAGGCTCTAAAACAGGGCAGACCAAAATATGATCTCCATAGATAAATTCATCGCTTCTGTAGTGTGTATGAATATCTTCCTGATCGTATAGAACCAGCGATTTTATAACAGGTATTCCTTCATTAGCATATTTCCAGAATGCCGTATACAAATAAGGTAATAACTGGTATCGGATTTCTATGAATTTACGAACGATGTCCGTGATATCGTTTCCAAATTCCCAAGGTTCCTGATCTCCGTGATCGCCTGAAGAGTGAACCCTGCAAAATGTGTGAAAAATACCTAATTGTATCCAGCGAGTAAACAACTCGCCTTGAGGTTGTTCTGCAAATCCTCCAATATCACTTCCGACAAATGAGAAACCGGACATGGCCATACGTTGTGCCTGGACATTCGCAATCCATAAATGCTCCCAAGTAGCAATATTATCACCTGTCCAGCTAGACGTATAACGTTGTGTGCCGGAATAAGCAGAACGTGTAATCACGAACGGGCGTTTTGGATACGAATATTTCTTTAACCCGTGATAGGTGGCACGTGCCATCTGCATTCCATAAATATTGTGTGCTTTGCGATGGCTACACGGATTTCCGTCGTAATCATGACGTACATCATCCGGAAAAGTTTTATTAGGAACTTCCATCACAGCCGGTTCATTCATGTCGTTCCAAACTCCTTTTACTCCGATATCTTCAATCAGTTCTTTGTATAAGTCTGACCACCAATCGCGTACCTCTGCATTAGTGAAGTCCGGAAAATAACATGCTCCGGGCCATACTTTCCCTTTCATATAAGGTCCATCGGCACGTTTACAGAAATAATCTTTATCCAATGCTTCTTTAAAGACATCGTATTCCGGATCGATTTTAATTCCCGGATCAATAATCACTACCATTTTAAATCCATCATCTTCCAATGCTTTTACCATGCGCTTTGGATCGGGAAACCGATTTTTATTCCAGGTAAAACAACGGAAACCATCCATATAATCAATGTCTAAATAAATCGCATCACACGGAATATTAAGTTTCCTGAATTTTTGGGTAACTTCTTTTACATTGCTCTCCGGATAATAACTCCATTTGCACTGATGGAAACCCAAGGCCCAAAGTGGCGGCAAATGATGTGGTTTTCCTGTTAGATCCGTATAGCTAACCACCACATCTTCCATTTTCGGTCCGTAAATGAAATAATAATTCATTTCACCACCATCTGCCCAAAAACTGGTAGTATTCCTTCGTTCGTATGCAAAATCAAAATGTGTTCTGAATGAGTTATCAAAGAAGATTCCGTAAGCTTTGTTGTCATGAATCCCCGTGTAAAAGGGAATGGCTTTGTAGATAGGATCAGTTTCTTTTCCAAAAGCGTAAGAATCGGTTGCCCAATTTTCAAAACGCCGTCCTTTTAACCCCACTTGTACGGGCTTATCTCCTAAGCCATAATAACTTTCTGTTTTATAAGAAACCTTACTCATTTTAACAATATTCCCTCCAAAATGATAGTTCTCTTCCCAATGAAAACCAAGCTCATCTTCATTGATTAATTTTCCGTCATTTGCATCATACAAATCAATACGCATATCATCTTTGTTAACTTTACAAATGAGCTTTGAAGTGGTAATTACATAGTGATCCGTTTCCTCAAAAACTTCTAATTTGTTGTACCCGCGACTTGCATATTTAGTAATTCCATAAGAAAAATCGTTTTCAAATTTTCCCGTGGTGGTATAACGAAAACGCAGTACACTATCTCTAAAAATCGTCAGTTGTAAAACCACACCATTTTTAGCAGTGAAGTATAAACTATCAACATCTTTTGAGTATTTTACAATATAAGTAGGAAATTGATTACCTTTTTGTTCTAATTCAGTATTTACAATCATCCGTCATTCAATTTTTGATATGTAAAAAAACATAAAAATTTAGTAGTGGCAAAAATGTTTTATTTTAAGTTGTTAACGATAACGGTATAGTTGTGCAGTTTCAAGTTGGAAAATTTCAAGTTTTAAGTTTCGGTTTTTCGCAAACCACCAACTAACTTATATTGCCCCACATCCCTGATTTTTTCTGAAGTGTTGTATAGGTATCCAATATTTCTTTATGTTCTGATTTGGAAAGGTTTGGGTCATGGTTCAATAATTTGATAGCCGCCGCCCTTGCTTTTTGTAAGATATGAGTGTCTTTTACCACATCTGCAATTTTCAAATTCAGTACTCCGCTTTGTTGCGTACCCATCATATTTCCGGGGCCGCGAAGTTTCAAATCTACTTCGGAAATTTTAAACCCGTCTGTGGTATCTACCATCGTTTTCAACCGGACTTTAGCATCCGCAGATAATTTAAAACTCGTTAATAGAATGCAGTAGCTCTGATCTGCCCCTCTTCCTACCCTGCCTCTCAACTGATGAAGCTGACTCAACCCAAAGCGTTCTGCACTTTCAATAACCATGACACTGGCATTCGGGATATTTACTCCTACTTCTATAACCGTAGTAGCTACCATGATGTGGGTTTCGCCCCTTACAAAACGACCCATTTCATACTCCTTGTCTTCAGGTTTCATTTTTCCATGGACCATACTTATTTGATATTTAGGTAGCGGAAATTCCCTGGAAATGCTTTCATAACCGTCCATCAAATCTTTATAATCCATCACCTCAGATTCTTTAATTAGCGGATATACCATATATATCTGCCTCCCCTTCTCTATTTCGCTTTTCATAAATTTAAATACGGATAATCTGTTACTATCGTATTTATGTACTGTTTTTACTTCTTTTCTACCGGGGGGTAATTCATCTATTACGGAAATATCCAAATCACCATAAACACTCATGGCCAGTGTTCTTGGGATCGGAGTTGCTGTCATGACCAATATATGCGGAGGTAATTCATTTTTCTTCCAGAGTTTAGAGCGCTGTGCAACGCCAAACCGATGTTGCTCATCGATAATGGCAATTCCCAGATTTTTAAATTTTACTTTATCTTCTATCAATGCGTGGGTACCTATCAGTATTTTTAAATATCCCTCTTCCAGACTTGTATGGAGTTGTTTTCTTTTTTTTGCTTTAGCAGACCCTGTAAGCAGTTCAACCACTATATCTGTATTTTTCAATAGCTCTTTTATGGCATTATAATGTTGTGTTGCCAAAATTTCCGTGGGTGTCATGAGTGTTGCCTGATAACCGTTATCAATAGCCATCAGCATGGACAACAATGCGACAATTGTTTTTCCGGAACCTACATCTCCTTGCAATAAACGGTTCATATGAGCATTTGATGCCACATCTTTTCGTATTTCCCTTAAAACCCGTTTTTGTGCATGTGTCAATTCAAAAGGCAAATGCTGTTTGTAAAAAGTAGTAAAATAATCACCGATACTTTTAAAAACATATCCTTTGATTTTATATTTTCTGATACGTTTCTTTATGAGTAGCTGGAGTTGAATAAAAAACAGTTCTTCAAATTTCAATCTATATTGTGCTTTTGAAAGAAGCTGACTATTCTTGGGAAAATGAATATGTAACAATGCTTCTTTCTTTGAGATGAGCCCGTGTTCCAACATAAAATTACCGGATAAACTCTCTGAAATATTTTCAATAACACCTCGCAATAATGTTTGAATATATCCTCTGATTACCTTATTACTTACACCGTTATTTTGAAGTTTTTCCGTAGACGGATATACCGGTTGCAATTTGGATTGTATCTTCTTTTTGGCTTCTTTTTCCAATTCCATTTCCGGGTGCGGAATGCTAAAAGTGCCTTTATAAAAATGGGGTTTCCCGTAAATTATATACTTTTCATTGATCTTTAGTGCATTTTTAATCCATTTTTGACCTCTGAACCAGATGAGTTCCACAGTTCCTGTTCCGTCGGAAAATTTAGCCACTAACCTGCTTCCCCTCTTTTGAGCAACGGATTTTAGCTCTGTTATTTTTCCTATGATTTGCACTTCGGAATTAGCATCTAGAAGCTCCTCTATACTATAAAATGTTGTTTTGTCTATATATCTGAATGGAAAAAAATGCAATAAATCATTTCCATTACGAATGCCTACTTCAGCCAATAATAAATGAGCTTTTGACGTGGTAACGCCTTTTATATAAGATATGGGTTGAAGTAGCAGATTCAATTTTTGAACGTTTAATTAAGGCTCATCACGAAAATACAGATTCTTGTTAAAAATTAATAAACTCATGTACATTTTTTGAGTGGGTTAAAAATCGCCTGATATTCCTACCTTTGCGGCGTATTATTTTTAACGAAAGCTGAAGTGAGGTTACATAGAAATTTGGTATTTGCGGTTATTGATGCTATCAGGGATATATTTAATGAAGAAATGTATGCTGATAAAACTGTGGAGAAAGTGCTAAAAAGAGATAAACGTTGGGGAAGCAGAGATCGTAAATTTGTGGCGGAAACTATTTATGATATTGTACGCTGGAAGCGTTTATATGCCGAAATTGCCGAAGTAAAACAACCTTTTAGCAGGCAAGATCTATGGCGTCTTTTTTCTGTTTGGTGTGTTTTAAAAGGGATTCCGCTACCCGACTGGAATCAAATTGAACCTACACCGTCCAGAAGAATCAAAGGAAGATTTGACAAGCTCTCAAAAATTAGAAAATTCAGTGCCTCTATCCCCGACTGGATCGATGAGGTTGGGATATCGGAAATAGGAGAAGCACTTTGGATCAAAGAAATAACAGCATTAAACAAACAAGCTGAAGTTATTTTAAGAACCAATACATTAAAAACCACTAAAGAGAATTTACGGAAAATATTGCGTGCGGAAAATATTAATGCAGCATGTATCCCATATTATCCTGATGCATTAAAGCTTGTGGAACGTGCCAATGTTTTTAAAACACAAGCTTTTAAAAACGGATTGTTTGAAGTACAGGATGCATCTTCTCAATTAGTAGCACCCTACTTAGATGTAGCACCGGGTATGAAAGTAGTAGATGCTTGCGCAGGGGCAGGCGGAAAGGCACTGCACCTGGCTGCTTTAATGAAAAACAAAGGGCAGATTATTGCAATGGATATATATGAAAGTAAATTGAAAAGGCTAAAAATACGAGCCAAAAGAAACGGAGTACATAATTGTACAAATCGCGTGATTCATTCTACAAAACCTTTAAAAAAATTATACCAAAAAGCAGATCGGGTTTTAATAGATGTCCCCTGTTCCGGTTTAGGTGTACTGAGACGTAATCCGGATTCCAAATGGAAATTACAGCCTGAATTTTTAGATGCTATCAAAAAAACACAACAAGAAATTTTACAGGAATATGCCAAGCTGGTAAAGCCGGGAGGAAAATTAGTCTATGCAACCTGCTCTATACTTCCCTCAGAAAATCAAGAGCAAGTTAATACATTTTTAACATCCGAATCAGGGAAAAGTTTTACTTTTGTAAAAGAGAACAAGGTGTTTGCTCATTTATCAGGGTATGATGGGTTTTACATGGCACTTTTGGAGAAGAAGTAGTTTGAGGTTTTTGCAGAATTAATTTGGCAAAAAAGTTCGACGCCCGAAGAAAATTTTCAACCGGAATAACCTGTTGGTTTTGAGGATTTAAAATTTTCGAGAAGGAAGAAATTTAAAGTCAAATCAATTTCAATACGGAATATATCAATATTTTACAAAGGTTTCAATTTATAAGTTTAAAAATTTATTTCTGTGGTAATAAGAACGTTACTTTTGCTGTCTGCTCTTTTTTTGGTTATGCCGGTTTTTTCGCAAATACCTCCGGGATATTACAGTACAGTTACAGGTAGCGGATATATTTTAAAATCGCAGTTGAAAACCATCATTACCAACGGGCATACGGATAGAGGTTATAGTGCTTTATATAACGCCTATACAACTACGGACACCGATACTTTCTACGAAAACGATCATACGGTACTGGACATGTATTCCGAAAATCCGGCCGGTCCCGATCCTTACAACTATATTCACAACGACAGAAACTGCGGTAATTATAATTCTGAAAACGACTGCTATAATCGTGAGCATATATTTCCTCAAGGTTTTTTTAACGAACAATTTCCCATGCGAAGCGATATTCACCATGTAGTACCCTCTGACGGATTTGTAAACAACAGAAGGGCTAATTACCCGTTTGGAGAGATTTCAACTCCCACGTGGACATCTAGCAATGGTTCTAAAGTTGGCCCAAATACCTATGATACCTATACCGGGGTGGTCTTTGAGCCTATAGATGAGTTTAAAGGAGATATTGCCAGAATGCTGTTGTATTTTGCCACAAGGTATGAAGATGATGTAACCCATAGTAGTTGGGATACACATACTACTGTAAACAATCCTTTAAATGGGACGAATGACCAGATATATGAAGATTGGTACATCAGGTTATTGCATAAATGGCATACGGAAGATCCCGTAAGTCAAAGAGAAATTACGCGAAATAACGAGGCATATACATTTCAGGGAAATCGAAATCCGTATATAGATCATCCGGAATATGTGAGCATGATTTGGGGCTCTGTATTAGCTGTCGATTATTATACTCAATTAAAAAAAGTGGTTATTTCGCCGAATCCTTCACCAACAAATAGTATTACGCTTACTATTTCAGAAGGATTACATATAGACTCAGTTGCCATTTATTCTGTCCCGGGAAAACAAATCTATAAAAACACACTACCTGGTTTTACAAATAACAAGCTTACAATTACAAATTTAAAAAGCGGTATCTATGTATTGCGGTTGCTGAGTAATAAACAAAGTGTTTCTAAAAAAATCATTATAGAATAAAATCAATTCACTTTTTACTCAACTATTTGAATGTCTGTTTACCTGCCTAAAGAAGGGTCATTAAATTTTTTAATCTTTTAATTATTTCAAATTATCCAAAATAAAATTGACTATTTCATTTGTATTTGCATCCTTTTTAAAGGATGAGGTATAATGTTTTGGCTGTACTGCATACCCTTTCCCCAGCATATATTGTATAGTGTCTATATATTCAAGAGATACTTTCCCTGTTAGTAAAAGGCTAAGATCGTTTCCTGCTTTGTAGTAATGATATATCTTTTTTAAACCGGTTAAGTATAAATAATCTTTTGTGAATCCTCCTCCGCGATGTGCTCTTACCGTAATATAAAAAGCCTCATCTCTATCCAAATCGTAGGTGGTATGCAACAATCTAAACGTTTTCGAAAAAGAGTAGCCTTTTGCAAGGCTATCAACTGCAATTACTCTGTATGCTAACTCTTTTAATCTTTTTATAGTAAGGCTTCCGGACATATATTCACTAAAAACAGCCAATCCTTCCTGTGTTTCCACATTGCCGGGAAAACCATGTGAAAATATTTTAAGCGGGTGTAACAGGCCATTCATAGTAGTTACCATATGCACTCCGATTTCGTGATTGGTCAATACATCCGTCTCATTCTCGGAAAAAATATGATTTGTATTAATTACCAATGTTTTAGTATTATTCAAAACCATGGCTATAGCCCCTATGGTAGAGGAATGTTTTATCTCAAAATTGAAATCGTATTTTTTTGAATATGCTCTAAAAATCTGATCTGCTTCCCTACAGGAGTACTTAGGTAAAAAGGCTTCGGATTGTATATCTTCCGTCTCAAAATGGAGAATAAATTTTGCATTGTTTACATCTTGTTCTGTTGGAGTGCCGAAGGAATGTAAACTATTGTAATAAAATTTTCTGCCCTCCCCTATGGTTTCAATACATTGAATTAACCCGGAATAGGAATAAATAATACCTTCATATAGTTTTTTAAGCTTTTTATCTTCTATTAGTTCTATGGGCTGGGAAAAAAATTTGCGATGCAATTTAAATTTATCAAAATCTATCGGTGGATATATAAAATTAGGTTCCGATAAGTACTTGGAAGCAAAAAATACTTGCTTTTCCTTTTCCGTATTAACAGGGTTCACATAGCTTAAAAGCTCTATCTTTTTAACCAATGTATCAATATACGTATCTATTTCAAAAAGTGCTTTCGTCGCTGTGGAAGTAGTATTCATTGTTTTTATCGGTCAAGTAAAAACTGTATTTTAAGACAGTTTATATTTTATTGTGGTGTATGATTTCTCCAGTATACAAATCCCAAATCGGAAAACACATTTCATAATCATTCCATATTAAATCGCCATATTCAACTTTAAAATTTAAAAATTCCTTTTTGTCCAAATACTTTCTTGTCATAGGGTTTAACGATTTTGACAGAAAAAAAGCAAAGTCTATTGTACGTTCAACTTCATCTGAAAATTGTATATGTATTTTATAATCGCTTTTATATTGTGCTTTGCGAATTGAAATCTCCATATTAATCAATTTTTGAGTAAAATAGTAAGTTCATACCACATCATTATCCTTTATGGCGTTCATAAAATGCCGTCGCATGTTTTTTTAATTCGGTTTTTAAATACTTTTCCACGACATCAATAACTTCCGGATAGAGGATCTGTGCCAACTCATCGCAATATATTTTTGCAATTTCTGTTGCCAATACAAGGGTATTATTGAAACTTTTACCGATATATCTCAAAAAATAACCATTTCCCTGAAACGTATCGTTGATCCTTGCGGTTGATTTTATCGTATTGGGCAGATGCATCTTACCCAAAATAATACACCAGGATTCAATATCTTCTTCAAAACGATGTTTATCTACATTAGCGGTTCCTAAATTCCAAACAGGGACTTCCCTGTTCCATCGTTTCCAATTGTAACTATGCATGTCATACACAACACATACACCAAATATATGTTCTATTTTTGAAATCAATGTATGTACAACCTCATAAAAACGGATATGTTTGGCAAGGCTTTTTTCTTTCATTTTGTTTGACAGCGGTGTGTACCACAACTGTTTTCCCCATGCATCTTCATAAATTGCATTTTCGGGTGCTCTGTTTAAGTCGTATTCAAACCTGGAATCCATTCCCGAAATAACAATCGGATGTGTTTTTATCATTTCTTTGGTAGCAGGGTCTTCTTCATACCAACGCTCATACTCCGTATGTTTACAATGACTCCATAATTCCTTTCTAAATTGATGACCGTCATGTATGGCAGCACATACATAAGGAACATACTCCTCAATTTTAATAGTAAAAGAGTAATCTTCGACAACTGCTTCAAAAAGCTGTGCAGCATGAATTTTTTCTAAAATCTCTTGTATGGATAATTTTACCATAAGTTTTTTGGAAATATATTCATTTTTCTTAAACTGACAGCCCGACTACTTTAGTTGCTGTTTGATATACAATATCAAGCATCTCTTACTACTCTTTTTAAGTCTGTTTTTCTGATAAAAGCAGCGTTTCTTTCCAAAAATTTGCGTTCTATAAAATCTACTACTTTTTCCTGAATCCGGGTTTTATATACTTTATTTATATAGGTAATTCCACCCGGACTCATTACATTTACTTCAACCAGTTTACCTCCAATAACATCAATCCCAACAAAATACAAACCGTCGCTAACTAATTTTGGGCCAATTTTTCTACACAATTCCTTTTCTTCCCGGGTTAATTTATGCTTTGCCACCGTACCGCCGGCCGACACATTGGAACGGTGATCTTTATCACTGGGAATTCTTTTCATAGCTCCAATAGGCAAACCATTTAAAAGCAATATCCGAACATCTCCACGATCTGCTCCTTCAATATATTCTTGTAGTATTACATAATCTGAAGTTCCATCTCCTTTATTGATATAGAAATCCAGTAATGAGTTGATATTTCCCATAGCAGACTTTTCAATTAAAATCACCCCGGAGCCACCAAAGCCGTTTAATGGTTTTAAGATCATTTTATCAGCAGTAGATTCTTCAACCATCCGCACCAGATAATCTTTATTTTTTGATACGTGTGTTACGGGAATAATTTCATTATTCGGGTCTTCAAATACTGCTGTATAGAGTTTATTGTTTGCCTCCCGCATGCCTCTAACGGAGTTAATAATAAAAACATCATCTTTTACAGAGTCCAAGAAGTTTAACATGAGTGGATCCAGAGGCGGTTCTGCCCTCATAAAAATTACATCAAATCCTGCCAAAGGAAGCATTTCTTCCCGGGTAGTAGCTTTTTTATAAAATGATTTTATACTGGCAGGGACTTTTTCCATTCTGTTAATAATAGTACAAAACGCATTGGTAACACTGTTCCTGATAGTTAAATTAGAAGGGCTGCAAACAGCAACCCCATGGCTTCTTTTTACACATTCATGAATTAAGGTTAATGAAGTATCATTTTCCGGGGATTTGATATGCTCCCAGGGATACATTAAAAAGCATACATTCATTTTTTAATGGTTATTGGATGTTATTTTACTTTATCATAATTATCATCCCATTCTTTGGGTTGCGGATCGTGCAATTTATCGAATGATTTTGCCACGACCATAGAAACCGTAGCATCTCCTGTAACATTAATTACTGTTCTACACATGTCCAAAGGCCTGTCCACTGCAAAGATCAATGCCAATCCTATGGGCAATAAATCTGCGGGAAAACCAATACTATCCAGTACAATAACCAACATCACCATACCCGCTCCGGGAACGGCAGCAGAGCCTATAGATGCTAATAAGGCTGTTAAAACAATAGTTAATTGATTGCTAAATACCATTCCTTCCGGCCATAAAACCTGTAAAATAAATACTGCGGCAACTGCCTGGTACAAACTGGTTCCATCCATATTAATAGTTGCGCCTACCGGAAGTACAAAACTGGATACTTCTTTGTCTACTCCAATATGTTCTTCCACCCGTTCCATAGTTACCGGTAAAGTAGCTGCACTGGAACTTGTAGAAAATGCCAATAACTGTGCCGGTGCTATTTGTGTTAAAAACCAAAATGGCGATTTTTTTGCATATATACTAACTAAAACGGCATAAAATACAACCATTAATAGTAAGCCGGCTACCACCACTCCCGCATATTTTAATAACGCAAACAGAATATCCGGATCTTCCGCAGTCACTACAACCGTAGCAAGGAGTGCAAAAACAGCATACGGGGCCAATAACATAATAAGATCCACAATTTTTAAGACGACATCATTGAGTGAGTCAAAAATATTTTTTAGCGGTTTTGCTTTTTCTTCCGGGATGAGTAATAAACTAATCCCCAACAGTATAGTAAAGAAAATTACCTGCAACATAGATTTGTTTTCACTCATTGCCTTAAACACATTATCCGGTACCATATCTACAACAAATTGTAAAGGGCCGCTTTGTTTCTGATCTCCGGCCTCAGCCATTCGCTCCTGAATTTTTTTATTGGTGGCATATTTTTCTTTTAATTTAACAACTGTTTCCTGTGAAATTCCTTTGCCCGGTGTAAGCGCGTTTACCATTATTAATCCTATGGAAATTGCAATCACCGTAGTAACAATATAGATTCCAATAGTGCGGAGCCCCATTCTTTTAAACTTGGAAATATTTTTTAAGTCTGAAATTCCTTTTATCAGTGATGCTAAAATAAGAGGTACGGCAATCAGCTTTAACATTCTTACAAAAATATCGCCCAAAGGCTTAATCCAATCTGCTACAAATTTTTCTCCCGAACTTACCTGCAACATAATAATTCCAAAGATGACTCCTAAAATCATCCCGATCAGTATCTTCCAGTGCAATGCTAATTTCTTCATAAGTTATCTTTACATTTTTTAATGTTTGTAAGGTAAAAAAATAATTTAATATTTAACGCTACAGAGCTATTAAAGTATGAACTATACCTGTTTTACTACAAATTTTCTGGCACATTTATTTACCGGGTGATATTCTCCATGTATTCGGATAGGGTACAGCCTTCATCTTTTTTGAAATGGCTGTAAAAAGTAGATTTTGATTTGAACCCGCAATCTTTGATCAGTTCATCAATGTTCATTTCGATTTTTTTATTTTCCAAAAGTAATTTTTTAAAATGTGCTACCCTATAATAATTGATCAACGTGTAAAAATTAGATCCTGAAAAATAATTAATGGTTTGTGAAATTTTTTTAGTTGTAGAATTGAGTTTTTCTACCAGATCCTTTAATGAAAAATCAGGATCAAGAAATAGTTTTTGCTCTTTTATCAGTTGTTTTATTTCATCAAAAAAAAAATGTATCTACTGCATTATTCATACCAACATTTTCTAACCTGACTTGTTTTAATTCTTTAAAAACTGTTGATAATTCTAATAAATGAAATTGATTATTTAAGGCAAAAACTCCTAAATAAACAATTGAAAAATAGGTATAAGAAGAAGGTATTATTTCCGACCCTGTTACTTCCATATATGAAAAGCTGATTTCACCTATGAGGTATGTTGCACAAAAAAAAATAAAAATGTAGATGACCAACCTTAATCCGTGGAGGCTCTTTTTACTTATTGAAGAATAATATCTTTTTATTTGGTTTTGATAACTCGTTAAATTGGCTAGTGCTACGCATAGTAAAGATATATCTATCACCATGGTAATTATCCAAATAACAACATCAATTGATTCCGGTATATCATCAGGAATTATAAAGTATGTGATTAACCCTATAAAACCTAAAATAGATATCAAAATCAGCTTCAACGTAATTTTTTGATTTGCTAAAAAATGAGTATACATCAATAAAATTAATATTGTGATTTTATAAACGTTTGGAAAAATAAAACTCTTACCTTCTCCTTCTAAAACAGAAATGATAAAATCTATTGCAAAGTTGAATAGCCCCGCGGCGATTACTAAATTAAAAACGGATTTTTTATAAATACCTTTAATTCCTAAGTACAGGGTTAGAAAAATACAAATTCCCGTAAAAAAAATATCTAATATTGGTATTAACTCATAAAATACATCCATACTATATAACTTTAAATTTATATCTTGAGACCTTTGCAAAATAGTGATATATTCCGTATTGAAATTGATTTGGCAAAGGTCTCTCTTTTTAATCTGTTAAAAAAACTGCCGTTTTCGCTTACAGCCAAAAAGCGTAAACGATTTCAATACAATCATTTAACTTTTACCCTATATATTTTCTAATAGCTACCCGATGTTTCGAATTAGATTTGTCATAGCTCTTTACAAGTAATTCTATAATTTCAGGGGGCTTTTTTCCTATTTCTTTTTCATTTTTGAATTTGGAAATATACAAATTATATTCATCTCCGTCTTTTTCGAAAATCAAAAAATGAGTTGTATTTAACTCAAAATAAGATATCTCATTTTTACCAAATGTCTGAGAGGTATCTTTTATAAAAGGAGAAAATTCGTAATATTTAAGAATACTTTCCATATTACACCAATTCAGCGGATAAACCTAAACTCAATAGCTTTGAGCAACGTGGTTTTAAATCTTTATATTCACCTGTTTTTACAGTACATTTTCCTTTATAATGTACCAACCAGGTACATTGTTCTGCTTGCTTCATTGTATGTTCACAAACATCGATTAAAGAACCAATAACGAAATCAAAAGTATTTACGTCATCATTATACAGAATAATTTCATGTTGATGCACTTCTTTTTCTAATACATCAATATCTTCCTCTATCTTTTCTTTAGTGCTCATACGGCAGCTAAGTTATAAAAGAATTTTTAATTTTTTACATATTTTAATGCTATCCAGTTATTATTTTCCAGTAATAAGCCATATTTTGATACTTCGGCATCCAATATGGGAATATCTTTTTTATAAAACCCGCTCAATAATAACACTCCATTTCCTTCCAGGCAATTTGTGTAAGTTTTCATATCGGAGAGTAATATATTTCTATTGATATTTGCGATGATTAGCTCGTATTTTTTACTCCCTAATAATGAAGCATCTCCTTTATAAACCGAAATGTACCGGCAGTTATTTCTCCTTATATTTTCAAGTGAATTCTCATAACACCACAAGGGTCAATATCAATAGCATCTACTGTTTTTGCTCCCTTCATTTCCGAAAAAATCGCTAAAATTCCGGTTCCACAACCCATATCTAACACTTTTTTATCCTTCAAATCCAATTGTAATACATGCTGTATCATCATATGGGTGGTTTCATGATGGCCCGTACCAAAACTCATTTTAGGTGCTATTACAATATCGTACATAAGGTCGTAAGGTTTCTCATGAAATGGTGCTCGAATACTCACTTTATTATCTACTTCAATGGGGTTAAAATTCTTTTCCCATTCGGTATTCCAATTCGTTTTCGGTACTTCTTTATAACCATAAGTAATAGCAAACTCTTTGGAATACAATACAAACATGTCTTCCAAAATAGTTTCATTCCACATTGTTTTTTGAATATATGCAGTAACTCCTCTTTCTGTTTCTACAAAACTTTCAAAACCAACAAATCCTAATTGCGCTATTAGTATTTCTGTTCCCGGTGCTCTCGGTTGTATCTCAAAATCATATGCTATATAGGTAGCATCCATTATAGCAATCCTTCATTTTCCCTTTGTTCTTTGATAAATTCAATACCACAAGCTAGCTTTTTTGCAAGTGGCATTTTGGAATTTACAACTCTCCAAAAAGGGGTAATATCATCTATGGAAGTTCCTTTTTGATATTGCTCATAAGCAACTTCAGATACGATCCTTAAAAAGATACCGGTAGTAACCGGACAGGTTTTTTCCGCTTCGTATTCATTTGCCAAATCTTCCCGCATGGTTACTATATCTACCGCTACCCCGCTTGGGATCTGCTGTATATAGTTGTCAATAATTTTAGGGGTAGCAATAAACATCACCGCCCCTGCCTCCATATCGGCAAACTTTGTATCAATTACCTTTACTACGTATGTCCTGTTTGAATTAAATTTTTCCAACCACGTTTTTTTAGCCATGCTATATTGCTTTTATGATGGCTGTGAAGTCGCCGGCATTCAAAGATGCGCCTCCAATTAGTCCTCCGTCCACATCTTCTTTAGAAAAAATTTCCACAGCATTTGCAGGTTTGACACTCCCTCCATATAGAATAGAAACGTTTTCTGCTACTTCATTTGTATAAGCTTCTTTGAGTAAACCTCTGATAAAAGCATGCATTTCCTGTGCCTGCTCCGGGCTTGCGGTTTCTCCTGTCCCAATTGCCCAAACAGGCTCGTATGCCAATACTATATTTTTCCACGCATTTGCATCTAAATGGAATACCGTATTTTTTAATTGACTTTCTACAACCGAAAAATGGTTACCAGACTTTCTATCTTCCAAATGTTCTCCAAAACAAAAAATAACCTCTAAATGATTTTCTAAAGCTGCTTTTACCTTTTGGGTTAACAACATATCATCCTCCTTAAAATAAGTTCTTCTTTCCGAATGCCCTAATATCACGGATTTTATGCCGATATTGGTTAGCATATTTGCAGAAACTTCACCAGTATAAGCTCCATTCTTAGCCTGGTGCATATTTTGTGCGGCGACTTCAATCACAGTGTTTTTTGTATTCTCTCTTGCTAAATTCAGATTTACAAAAGAAGGTGATATAATGACTCTGGTATTTGTATCAAAATCCCGAATAGCCATTTTTAAATCCTCAATCAATGCTGATGTTTCCGTCACATTGTTATTCATTTTCCAATTTCCGGCAACAATATTTTTTCCCATAAGTTACAGTTTAGTTTGGCTGCAAAAATACTAATTTTTCAGGGCCTCTATGATTTTTTTATCGGTAATTTTAGTTGCTTTAAATAAGGCTATCTTTCCTGTTTCATCAAGCACAACATATCTCGGTATCCACGAAATATTTAAAAAATCTTCAAATGCTCCTTTGTTTCCATTGGGCATAAAGTAATGTGCTCCTTCTATCTGATATTTTTTAATTCCTTTTTTCCAGCTTTCTTTCTTTTTGTCTAAGGATAAAAATACATACGCTACATCCGGGTTTTCCCGTTGAAGCTTTTTAAGCTCAGGTAGCCCGGATATACAATCCGCACACCAGGAAGCCCATATATCTATAAGCATTTTTTTCCCTTTGCAGGTATCTAAAATGTCTTGGGCTGTTACTTCTTTTCCTTCTATGGTCATGAACTTTTCTGCCAGTGCTTCGGGCGAAAACTCAACAGGTTGTTCTGATATACAACCGGATAAGATGATCATAAGTACCAAAGTTATTTTTCTCATATAGTCTGTTTTTTAAATGATTATCATTTTACTCTCATTTTAACTTACTTCGATCGGATTCTGGGATCCAGCCAGCCATAAACTATATCTACTAAAATCGTAATACTGATAAAAAACGCCGCAATGACTAATACACTTCCCATAATTACGGGCAAATCCAATGCATTCAGTGCATCGACAATTTCTTTTCCCAAACCATTCCAATTAAAAATATACTCGACAAAAACAGCTCCGGCCAACATAGAAGCAAACCATCCTGAAATTGCAGTGATAACCGGGTTTAACGAATTTTTCAATGCATGATTTTTAATCACCTGATACATCTTAAGTCCTTTTGCTTTGGCTGTTCTTACATAATCTTGTGTTAAGGTTTCTAATAGTGAATTACGCATCAATTGTACTACCACTGCTAAAGGTCTGATACCTAAAACAATAGCAGGCAGTATTAAATTCTTCCATTGAATAAATATCTCTTCTCCAAAATCATCTACTACATATAGGCTTCCTGTCATTTCCAAACCGGTATATTCATGTAATACAAAACCAAATAACCACGCAAATAGTATTGCTGAAAAAAAGGATGGCATACTCATACCCAATGTACTGATGATTGCAATACAACGATCAAACCATGTGTCTTTGAAAATAGCTGACAAAATGCCTAAAATAATGCCTGATATGAATGCAATCAGAATAGCAAAAACGGCTAAAATTATTGTATTGGGGAGTGTTTCCGAGATAATTTCCGACACCGGTTTTCCATGCTTCTGATAAGACGCTCTCAAATATGGGTATTTAAAAACTATAATGGTATTTCCTATTGAAAAAAGCGAATGGTATACATAACCTTTGCTATCCAGATTTGTATAGCCTTTGTTGTTTTTGCTGTGAAAGGATATTGGAGAAATATCATTTAAATAATAAAAATATTGTACCGTTTTTGGCTGGTCAAAACCATATTTCTTTTTTATATTCTGTAACTGTTCGGAGTTTTCTCTTTGATCTAACATCATTCTTGCAGGATCTCCGGGCAAAATATTAAATAATAAAAAGATTACCGTAACCACTCCAAAGAGTGACCCGTCCTGAAATATGTATACAAAAAACAACAAGTATATGTATAAAAATGATGGATATGTAAGACGTTATAGTGAGAGTTTTAAACTCAAAGTATTAGCAGAACTTACCAAAGGAAACCATTCCAAAAGACAAATTGCCTTAACTTACGGCATACAATCTAGTACGATAAACGTATGGATTAAAAAATATGACCGTAAAGATTTAATGAACACCCGTGTAACCGTGCAAACAGACGACGAATTATCCCGTATTAAAGCCCTTCAAAAAGAGCTAAAACAACTCAAAGATCTTCTTATTAAAAAGGATCTAGATAAACTTGTGAATGATAGTTATCTTGAAGTAGCTGCTGAAAATCTTGGCTATAAAAATGTTGAAGAATTAAAAAAAAACTTAAACATAAAGCCTTAATGAAAATAGCACCGATTAATAGAAAAAAAAGAAGGTACGCCATCGCTACTATTTGTAATGCTTTCGAGTTAAAAAGAGATGCTTATTACAAATATCAAAAAAGGTTTGTTCTTAAAAAACAAATAGAACAAAATGTAATAATGCTTGTTAAAAAAAGCAGGAAAACATTACCCAGAGAAGGTACTAGAAAGCTAATGAAATCCTTACATAATGATTTTAGGAAACAGAATATAAATATAGGTAGAGACCAGTTATTTAGAATCTTAAAAGAAAATAATTTGTTAATTAGAAGGAAAAAATATTCTTCTAAAACAACCAACTCTTACCATCGTTTTTATAAATATAAAAATATCATAAAAGACCTGATCATTAATAGACCTAACCAAGTTTGGGCTTCGGATATTACCTATATAAGAACTATAAATGGATTTTGTTATTTAGCACTTATTACTGATATGTATTCAAGAAAAATAGTAGGCTATGATATTAGTGATAGTTTAGAACTTAAAGGCTGTGTTAGAGCTTTAAATAAAGCTATTTATCAAACTAAAAATACCGAAGAAATCATACATCATTCTGATAGAGGAATACAATATTGTAGCAATGTTTATACTCAAATTTTGAAAAGAAAAAAGATACAAATCAGTATGACCCAAGAAAATCATTGCTACGAAAACGCAATGGCCGAAAGAGTTAACGGAATTTTAAAAGATGAATTCTTCCTCGACCAAACATTTACAAATATCAATCACGCCAAAAAAGCAACAAAAAATGCAATCAAATTATATAATAATAAAAGATTACATTTATCTTTAGATTATAAAACACCTAATTACGTGCACAAAAATGTAGCATAAATTTTAATAATTAACTGTAGCCCTATTTTTAGGACGAGACAGAGTGTTAAAAAACTGTAGAAAATTTTGTTTAAAATGTATTGCAGCATTAAAAGCAAAGATAGCAGAAAGTCTTAAAAATATGTACCTTTGTTTGTCTTTTACAGGTAGCGATGACTTTAGAACAATTAGTAGCGCAAATACGGGTAAAAAAATCTTTCTTGTGTATTGGGTTGGATGTGAATGTAACTAAAATACCTGCTTTTTTGTTGAAAAAAGCTGATCCTATTTTTGAATTCAACAAAGCCATTATAGATGCCACCCGTCATTTATGTGTTGCTTATAAACCCAATATAGCGTTTTATGAAGCTTATGGTATAAAGGGTTGGAGGGCACTTGAAAAAACAATTCAATATTTGAATAAAAAACATCCTGAAATTTTTACAATTGCCGATGCCAAACGCAGTGATATAGGAAATACTTCTGCCATGTATGCAAGAGCTTTTTTTGAAGATTTGGCCTTTGATAGTGTTACTGTAAATCCATATATGGGGAAAGATTCCGTAGAACCTTTTCTAAATTTTAAAAATAAACACACTATTTTACTTGCTTTAACCTCTAATGCCGGTGCTTTTGATTTTCAGATGCGGGATATACAAGGAAAAGAACTGTATAAAAAAGTACTGGAAGTTTCTCAGCAATGGAAAAATTCCCGCAACCTGATGTATGTTGTAGGAGCTACAAAAGCCGAACATTTAACGGATATCAGAAAAATGATTCCAAATAGTTTTTTATTAGTTCCCGGTGTTGGAACTCAAGGTGGAAATTTGCAAGATGTTTGCAGGTACGGGATGAATGATCAGGTGGGGTTATTAATTAATTCTTCTCGCGGAATTATTTATGCTTCTCAAGAACCTGATTTTGCCGAAGCAGCAGCAGCAAAAGCATCTGCATTACAGCAACAAATGGCTGAAGTTTTATACCATTTCTAACGTTTAATAATTTTATAAGTCTGAAAGCCTGTTCCGGTTTCTATTTTTAAAAGATAGATCCCTTTTTTATAATGGGAAACATCATATAGTGTTTCACTCTTATTTAAAACAAAAGAACCTAACTCTCGGCCTAAGACAGAATATATTTTTGCTTTGGCTTCCCTTAAGAAGTTTTGAGACATTTTAATTGTTAACGTATCTGTTACAGGATTCGGAAATAAGAACACTTGTCTGTTAAAATCATTAGTATCTGTTGATAAAGAGCTTTCCTGATATACTCTTACATAATCTATTTCCATTGAGCTCTCCGTAAAAGCAGGAATAATACTTGGTAATATTGCCACATTTAATAAAATGTATTGATCGGTGTCAAAAGGCCAGGTATCCGCATTTTTAACTGCCGGGTTGTACGTGTAGTGTTCAGTGCCGTCTACACTAAATACCATTCTTTCCGATGTCCATATTAATTCATATACATGGAATTGATTCGATACTGTTGCTACTGTCTGCCCTCCTAAATTCACCGTATTCCCGGAACTTGAAGGTGTATGTATGGCACTTTGCACATAATTCTGATTCGTTCCCCAATGTTCCATAATATCGATCTCTCCGCAAGCAGGCCAACTGGTTGTTCCGTGGGTGCCGGCCCAATAGCCTCCCAACTCTGTAATATTTTTCCCCAGCATCCAAATAGCTGGCCAGGTGCCCACTCCTGTCGGCAATTTTGCCCTTATTTTCACTCTGCCGTAGGTAAAAGCAAATTTTGAATTTAGCCGTGCAGAAGTATACTGCTTGGTCTGTCCCTGATCTGTAAATGATTCTTTTTTTGCCGTTATTTTTAAAAACCCGTTATTTACGAAAGAATTATCTACACGATTTGTATAATGCTGTATTTTCTCCGTTATACCAACTGGTTCCGTTGGGAAGTTGTGTTTGATGATGCCATTTGGAAGTATTAATGGATCCGTTTCCGTCAAACTCATCAGACCAAACCAAATTATCAAAAACCGGATCCGTTATAATATTTAATGTTCCGTTGTATGAAAAATCGTCTATATATGCTACTACCCGATCAGTATTGTTCTCACCATTAACCTGTAAGAGTACTCTGTTAAAATCGGTTCTGTTAACAGGTGCTTCGGAAGCAGGATACAGATTCATATATGCATCATTTGCAAAATCAAAAGTAACCTCTTGCCATTGGTCCAAAACAATGGGTTTAATAATTTCGCTTTGCGTAATCCACGGTTGTGCCAAATCTCCATCCTGAAGTTTCAAAGATATCTGGTTGGTTTGACTTCCTGTGATATCGGTTGAAGATACGTATATTTTTAATGTAAATATGTTATTTACAGATAGATCAAAATTAGCTCCTGTGTCGAATCGTACATTGGCATAGAGCTCGCCGATATCACCATATCTTAAAACCTTGGCAGAGGTGTTGATACCTGATTGATACGGATTTGTAAAACTGGTATCCAAATCGCAATCATCTCCATACCAGGTATTTATAGTTCCGACTCCTTCAAAATCATCTTCAATATTTTGTTGCGAAAATACTGGTACTGTATAAATTACAGCTATCAGAATAAGTGAAACAATTCTCATTTTTGGTTGGTATTTAATGAATTACAAAGATTAAAAAATTCAAAGATTTTCATAGTGTTCTAACGATTCTTTTTAGGTATCCATATTATTGAGATCTTTGCAAAATAGTGATATATTCCGTATTGAAATTGATTTGGCTTCAAATTTCTTCCTTCTCGAAAATTTTAAATCCTCAAAACCAACAGGTTATTCCGGCTCAAAATTGTTCTTCGCGTGTCGAACTTTTTTGCCAAATCAATGCTGCAAAGGTCTCTTATTTTAACTTTTTTAGTTCTCTCAAAAAAATACTATTTTCTAGTGTATTAGTCTACTTTCAACTTTTATACTTTCAAACCCTCTAACTGAATTATACCAACTCAAAAATAGTCATTTTAGAAAAGAAAACATCGACGAAGTATCTATTATAAAAACCAAACACTAAAAATCCTCAATACTTTACCTTTACTATTTATCTTGTAATGCAAAAATACTCCGTAATACATCTGTATTTCGCAACCCGATTTTTTCCCGAATTCCTTTTTCCTCGATTTCTATCATGGTAAAAACACCTTTTAAAGTCTGTGTAGTAACGTAGTCGGTTAAATCAGGGGTTACTTTCTTTACAAAGGGAATCCGGTTATATGTACTGGTTAATTCGTTCCATATTTTATCTGCTCCCGCTTTGGATAATGAATTTTTAATAATCGGGTTAAATTTTTTGTACAAAGAAGTTGTCGTTCTATTTTGTAAATATAAAGTCGCCGCATTTTGACTGCCTAATAAAATATCTTTGGCATCATCAAATGAAATCGTTTTTACTGCATTTATAAATATCGGAATAGCTGTTTTTATCGCATCTTCAGCCGCTCTATTAAGAACAAGAATACCTTGGTCAGCTAAAGAACCTAAACCTATTTTTCGTAACTTTTTATCTACTTTTTTTAACTCCGGCGGTAATGTTATTTTGACCAGTTCATTTTTAAAGAACCCATCTTTTTTAGCAAGTTTAGAGACTTGATTCTTTATACCATTATGCAGTGCTTGTTTTAAACCGTTTCCAATTTGTTCTTGTGATATAGAAATTTGACCTGTAAGCTTTTGCATTTCTACCCATCCAAAAAACTGAACAGCGATAATGAGGATTATTAGTTTATTTTTTATTCTGAAGTGCAAACTATTATTTTATAAAACAGACTCATTTAAAACTATCAGTCTTTTGATTATATCCATACGGACAGTGTTTACAACCGCTTTTACAACAATACCCTCTCTTTAAATGGTACTTTTCGGTAAATATTCTGAAACCCTGCTCACTTAGATAATAATCTTCATCGGTAAGCGGGGTATATTTTTTAAACATATTGTTAATACGATGATCTGCTTAGCTATTTTGCAGCCGGATATTGAGCCATAATTTCCCTGACAAACTCTTTGATTCGTCGTTCTTTCTTTTCTACATTTCTCATTCTAATAGCTCCGGAACCAATTCCTTGCCAGACTAATTCTTTTTTTTCTTTATCTATAAAATCTATAAATAAGGTTCCTTCCGTATACTGGTTTACATTTATATTGTTGGCTCCATAGAACCACCAGGGATTGTATCCCCAACCCCAGCCCCAGCCGAAATTGTTATTATTAATATTTATCCGCTCTCTGGATTTTGTAAAAATGCTTATTAAAATATCCGGATTTTTAGATTTTGTATACCCTTTCGCCACCAACTCTGCTTCAATAGCTTTCATGATTCTTTTTTTATCTAAATCGGAAAGTGCTGCTTTGTCTATACCTTTTTTGTGAAAAGCAAATGTTTTATAAGAAGCAAAATCTGCTTTTGTATCATAATCAGTAGCTACTCTTACAGTACTACATGAAGTAAGGAGTGCAATTAAAAAAATGGCAGAGAATTTTAGTGCTTTCATAATTTTATTAGTTTTTAATACAAATTTATAAATAAAGTGTCATCTACTTTATTGGGAAGTGTGACTTTTAATTCCTTTTCATATTGCATAGCCCGCTTTATTGTATAAACAGCTTCCTTATTTCTTGCCCAACTTCTCCTGGCTATTCCGTTATTCACATCCCAAAAAAGCATCAACTCTAATCTTTTTGACGCTGCTTTACTACCATCAAGAAACATGCCAAACCCACCATTTATGACTTCTCCCCAACCGACTCCACCGCCATTATGAATGGAGACCCAGGTAGCTCCGCGAAAACTATCTCCAATAACATTCTGAATTGCCATATCGGCCGTAAATTGAGATCCGTCATAGATGTTAGAAGTTTCTCTATAGGGGGAATCTGTTCCGGAAACATCATGGTGATCTCTTCCTAAAACAACCGGCCCTATTTTTCCTTTTTTAATTTCCTTGTTAAAAGCATTTGCAATTTTAATTCTTCCTTCAGCATCAGCATATAGGATTCTTGCCTGAGAGCCTACCACCAAT
This sequence comes from Flavobacteriaceae bacterium, assembly GCA_014075215.1. NCBI lineage: Bacteria > Pseudomonadati > Bacteroidota > Flavobacteriia > Flavobacteriales > Flavobacteriaceae > Flavobacteriaceae bacterium. The sequence goes on along the minus strand of CP046177.1, from coordinate 3,121,561 downwards.
TTGTTTTCCCGGGCTCCTTTGATCCATTGAATATTATCGGTCATTTGCTGCCGAATTTCTTTTGGCGAGTGGCTCTTAATTTCTTCCAGAACCTCACAGGCAATTTCATCTGTTTTCTCTAAATCCTCAGGTTTACCCGACATACATACCCAACGAAATGGGCCAAATCCGTAATCAAAACACATGGGCCCCATAATGTCTTGTACATAACTGGGATATTTAAAATCAACTCCATTTACTGCCATCACATCTGCACCTGCTCTTCCTGCTTCTAGCAGAAATGCATTTCCATAATCAAAAAAATAGGTTCCTTTTGAGGTATGATTATTAATGGCTTTTGCATGCCTTCGTAACGTTTCTCGTACTTTTTCCTTAAACAATACCGGACGTTCCGCCATCATTGTATTAGCCTCTTCAAAAGAAATGTCAACAGGATAATATCCGCCGGCCCAGGGGTTATGTAACGATGTTTGATCAGAACCCAAATCAATATAAATATCAGCCGAATCAAATTTTTCCCATACGTCTACGACATTCCCTAAATACGCTATGGAAACCGTTTCTTGTTGTTCTTTAGCCAATTGAACTCTCGTTACCAGTTCCTCTATATCAGTAATCTTTTCATCAATCCAGCCTTGATCCAAACGTAGCTGCGTTATTTTAGGGTTTACCTCCGCACAAACCGTAATACATCCTGCTATAGTACCCGCTTTGGGTTGTGCTCCGCTCATACCTCCCAAACCGGCAGTTACGAACAAACTTCCTTTGGGTGATTTTCCAATTTTTCTAAACCCGTTCAAAACTGTAATGGTCGTTCCGTGAACAATACCTTGCGGACCAATATACATATAGCTTCCTGCTGTCATTTGTCCGTATTGGGTTACACCAAGCGCATTGAATCTTTCCCAGTCGTCCGGTTGAGAATAATTGGGGATCATCATTCCATTAGTTACCACAACTCTTGGCGCATTTTTATTAGACGGAAACAAGCCCAAAGGATGTCCGGAATACATTACCAGTGTTTGTTTTTCTGTCATTTCGGACAGGTATTTCATTGTTAGTAAATATTGTGCCCAATTTTGAAATACAGCGCCGTTTCCTCCGTAAGTAATCAATTCGTGCGGATGCTGAGCCACAGTATGATCCAGATTATTCTGAATCATCAGCATAATAGATTTTGCCTGCTCACATTTTCCGGGATATTCGGAAATAGGTCTTGCATACATTTTATATTCCGGACGGAAGCGATACATGTAAATACGTCCGTATTTTTCCAGTTCTTCCGCAAACTCAAGTAATAAAACTTCGTGATGTTTTGCATCAAAATAACGCAGTGCATTTGTGAGTGCTAATTTTTTCTCATCAACAGTTAAAATTTCCTTTCTTTTTGGAGCGTGATTTATAGTTGGGTCATATGTCCTTTTAGGAGGTATTATGTCAGGAATCCCCTGCTGTATTTGCTCTTTAAATGTCATGTATCGGATAAAATTATCATTATCACAAAGATAATTGTTTTTTAAAACGCACTATTTTTATTGATTTAAAAAAAGCTGCTATTTTTTGAAAATTCCGTAAATTGCGTTTCTAAAATCATGTATTATTTATGAATAATGTACTCATACAGGCATGAAATGAAAAATATTAAAATCTTACTGCCATAAACGAAACATAACTAATGCATATAGTATTTAGCATATGGAACAGATAACTCCTTATAAACCTAAACACAAAGTACGAATCATAACTGCTGCTTCTCTTTTTGACGGTCATGATGCTGCTATCAATATCATGCGTAGAATCATTCAGTCTACAGGCGTGGAAGTCATTCATTTGGGGCATGACAGAAGCGTTGAAGAAGTGGTAAACTGTGCCATTCAAGAGGATGTAAATGCCATTGCAATGACTTCTTATCAGGGCGGGCACAATGAGTATTTTAAATATATGTATGATTTGTTGCAAGAAAGAGGAGCCGGGCATATTAAAATTTTTGGTGGCGGAGGCGGTGTCATTCTCCCGGAAGAGATCAAAGAGTTGATGGATTATGGAATTGCCCGTATTTATTCCCCTGATGATGGCCGTGAATTGGGATTACAAGGTATGATTAACGATCTGGTTAAAAAATCCGATTTTGCTATTGAAAATGTATTAAATGGTGAAATAGATCATTTAGATAAAAAAGATGCCGGAAGCATTGCCAGGTTAATTTCTGCTGCTGAAAACTTTCCTGAAATTGCCAGAGAGCATATAGATATGATCCATGAAAAGAATAAGAAAGTTACTACCCCGGTATTGGGAATTACCGGAACCGGCGGAGCGGGAAAATCTAGTTTAACAGACGAACTGGTGAGGCGATTTTTAATTGATTTTCCGAAAAAAACAGTTGGACTGATTTCAGTAGATCCTTCCAAAAGAAAAACGGGCGGAGCGTTGCTGGGCGACCGTATTCGTATGAATGCTATTCACAATGAGCGTGTGTACATGCGTTCGTTAGCTACCCGTCAATCAAATTTGGCTTTATCAGCATATGTAAATGAGGCAGTACAGGTTTTAAAAGCCGCGGTATTTGATCTGATTATTTTAGAGACTTCGGGTATCGGCCAATCCGATACTGAAATTATAGAACATTCCGATATGGCTCTGTATGTGATGACTCCTGAATTTGGAGCTGCTACTCAATTGGAAAAAATCGACATGCTCGATTTTGCGGATCTGGTAGCCATTAATAAATTTGACAAACTCGGGGCTTTGGATGCGCTGCGGGATGTAAAAAAACAGTATATCCGTAATCACAATTTGTGGGATACGTCTATGGAAGAAATCCCTGTTTTTGGAACGACTGCTTCTCAGTTTAATGACCCGGGAATGAATAGCCTGTACAAAGCAGTTATGGATACTCTGGCAACAAAGACAGGTGCCGATTTGCAATCGTCGTTTGAGATCACCCGGGAAATGTCTGAAAAGATTTTTGTAATCCCCCCTTCAAGAACCCGTTATCTGTCGGAAATTGCTGAAAATAACAGGGCTTATGATAAAAAAGTAAAGGAGCAGGTAATAATTGCTCAAAAACTATACGGTGTATACAAAACCATAGAATCACTTATTGACAGTGCTCCCGAGTTGTCAAAAAATGGTTTGGAAGAAGATAAGATATCGGAACGTGTTCGGAAAGACGATTTACCTTTTCTCAAGCTATTGTTTGCCCAGTTTGATAACATAAAAATACACCTTGAACCTCTCAATTGGGAGATCGTTTTAAATTGGCAGGAAAAAGTAAAAAAATACAAAAGCCCTGTCTATTCTTTCAAAGTCAGGGATAAAGAAATCAAGATAGAGACGCATACCGAATCGTTATCACATACGAATGTTCCGAAAGTAGCTTTGCCTAAATATGAAGCCTGGGGTGATTTGCTAAGGTGGAACTTGCAGGAGAATGTTCCGGGTGAATTTCCTTTTGCCTCCGGCTTATATCCGTTTAAAAGAACCGGTGAAGATCCAACGAGAATGTTTGCAGGCGAAGGTGGACCGGAACGTACGAACAGGCGCTTTCATTATGTAAGTTTAGGGATGGATGCAAAGCGTTTGTCTACCGCTTTTGACTCCGTAACACTGTATGGAAATAATCCTGATCACAGACCCGACATCTATGGTAAAATTGGAAATGCCGGAGTTTCTATTTGTTGTTTGGACGATGCTAAAAAATTATATTCCGGGTTTGATTTAAGTCATCCGATGACATCTGTTTCTATGACAATTAATGGCCCTGCACCCATGCTATTGGGTTTTTTTATGAACGCTGCTATTGATCAAAATTGTGAAAAATATATTGCAGAACATAAATTAGAAAAAACAGTTGAGGCCAAATTCCGGGAAATCTATGATGATAGAGGTATGAAAAGGCCGGCTTATCAAGGAGCACTACCAGAAGGAAACAATGGTTTGGGGTTGCTACTACTGGGTCTGACCGGTGATCAGGTATTGCCTGCTGATGTATATGCAAAAATCAAAGCAGCAACATTAGCACAGGTTCGCGGTACTGTCCAGGCAGATATTTTAAAAGAAGACCAAGCTCAAAATACCTGTATCTTTTCAACAGAGTTTGCATTGCGTTTAATGGGTGATGTTCAAGAGTATTTTATTGAAAAACAAGTTCGTAATTTTTACTCGGTTTCCATTTCCGGATATCATATCGCCGAAGCCGGAGCCAACCCGATTACACAGTTGGCATTTACTTTGGCAAATGGGTTTACCTATGTAGAATATTACTTATCCAGAGAAATGGATATTAATAAGTTCGGTCCAAATTTATCGTTTTTCTTTTCAAATGGAATTGATCCTGAATATGCTGTTATCGGACGTGTTGCCAGAAAGATCTGGGCAAAAGCATTGAAATACAAGTACCATGGAAATCCGAGAGCGCAAATGTTAAAGTATCATATCCAGACTTCCGGGCGCTCACTACATGCTCAGGAAATAGATTTTAATGATATTAGAACAACTTTACAGGCTCTGTATGCCATTTATGACAATTGTAATTCATTACATACGAATGCATATGACGAGGCGATTACGACTCCAACAGAAGAATCGGTAAGAAGAGCTATGGCAATTCAGTTGATTATCAATAAAGAGTTAGGATTGACAAAAAATGAAAATCCAATTCAAGGCTCGTTTATTATTGAGGAATTAACCGATTTGGTTGAAGAAGCCGTATTAGCAGAATTTGACAGAATTACAGAACGCGGAGGGGTTTTAGGAGCTATGGAAACCATGTACCAACGTTCTAAAATACAGGAAGAGAGTTTGCATTACGAAACGTTAAAACACAATGGAAAATTTCCAATCATTGGCGTAAATACATTTTTAAACTCTAAAGGATCTCTTACCATACAGCCTGCCGAAGTGATTCGTGCTACGGAAGAAGAAAAACAGTTTCAAATTCAAACAAAAGAACGCCTCAATAAGGTTTACAAACAAAAAGTTGAAGAGCAGTTGAGTCTTATCCAGAAAGCTGCCATTCAAAACGAAAATATTTTTGACCAATTAATGGAAGCAACCAAAGTTTGTTCTTTAGGCCAGATTACTTCAGCTTTATTTGAAGTGGGAGGACAATATCGTAGAAATATGTGATAGCGTTGAAAGTTTCAAGTTCCATTCAAGTTCAATGTGAATTGCTTATTTGAAAGAAGCGGGTGAAATGCTTATATATAAATTACAAATTTTAAATTCATCATTACGAGTTTTTATCTCCTAAATATCAACTGATTAAATTTAATTTTTGTGAAATTAATTTTTAGATTCAATATAAAACGCGGGTAATGAGTATTGTATAATAGATTTTTCTTATAGGACTAAAATAGACTTTCTTCTTATGATATATTTAGAGAGAATATTTAAAATTTAGTAATTTATTTGTATTAAAATGTTAAAAATACGTATATTCGCAGTCCAAATCGCGGGATAGAGCAGTAGGTAGCTCGTCGGGCTCATAACCCGAAGGTCGTTGGTTCGAGTCCAACTCCCGCTACTAGTAACGATAAGCCTTTCAAGAAATTGAAAGGCTTTTTTTATTGAATGGGTACAGAATAGGTACAGAATAATTTGATTTGCTTTGATTGATTTTGACCTAAAAATAAATTCTTCAAAATTAGAAAACTGCTTCCGTATTTTAATTTCCATAATGCCGACTTGCTCTTTAAGTCTCTGTCAAAGCTAATCTTTACGAAAAACAACAAGGATTTTCTCTGCAATTCCTCCTTGTTTTATTTCCGTTTTTAAGATTGCTCGATTGCCAAAGAATTATTTCACAAAATATTTGGCATTATGAAAAATCCACAGTTTACAGATCAATTTCCAATTGGAGAAGTACAACTTTCTTACAAAAGAAAGAACCAATTTACCATTTATAAAATTACAAGTTCGCAATCTGCTAATGAATGTATCCGTAAGATATTTCCAATCGAACAAATCAGCTACCGAGAACGTATGTATACATTATATTTAGACAATTCAAATAATATTCTAGGTTATCAATTATTAAGTATTGGAGGTATTACTGGAACTTTGGTAGATGTTAGAGTTTTGATGCAAGGAGCGTTACTAACAAATGCAGTAGGACTTTTATTATTCCATAATCATCCATCAAATACATTAAAACCTTCAAATGCAGATAAAAATATCACTGATAAAATTATCCGTTCAGCAGAAATATTGGATTTAAAAGTACTAGATCACCTAATCATTACTGAAGACAGATATTACAGTTTCGCTGATAATGGAGAATTGTAAACCTAAAGTATTGATTTTATTATCAAAATATTTTTAAGGATAGAAAAGCGAGAACACCCTCGCTTTTTGTGTATATGTTTGTTTTAAAGTGGTTGTTTATTTTTCTTTCTTTTTTCTCAATTTTAAAGAAAAACGAATAGGTTTTATACTTTCTTAAGATAGCATATAATTGACTTTGTCTTTTTGGAGCTTTAATCACATTTTTAATTCTTTCTTGATTATAGTATTCAATTAAAGTTTGGCTGTTTTCATCTGCTAATTTGAATAATAATTCAATATCACCAATCATATAAGAACTGTCCTTTAAATATTGTTCTTGCAATACAGACAACAGAAACCCATTTGCTTTTTCTAAAAGAACTGTTGCTCCTTTACCTAAAGAAGTATCTCCGCTTTTAAATTCTTTCATTATGAATATTTTTCCTCCAGTACTTCCTGTAATAAACTTTTGATATAAACTATCAAAACTTGGCGCACCCCAAAAATCCATCATATTAAATAACGATTAAAAAATAATACATAAGTTATAACACTCGATATACCTTTTAAAAGAATTTAAATTGTACAATTTTCTTTTGGTGAATACCCCTCTTCACTGATATAAATGATTCTCTTTAACATTTCGTGTATGTATGAATTTCCTGCGAAGGCTATTTCTGAGTTTCAAGAGTTATATAAGAAGCACTTTGATAAAGTTTTAACAAATGAGGAAGCTATTAAAGAAATCAAGGATATTCTATATATACAAGCCTTTTCTGAAGGTCGTTTTTACCTTTTAAATAAGTGCGTGACTTTACAAACTGATTTAGATGAGTAATCGCTATTGTTAAAAATGAACCTCAAACGATAAAAAATCTAGTAGCAAAAGAAGCTCTCGCCTACAGTTCAGAAAATATCACAGATTTTTTTGATGATTTGTTCCGTTACGGATGTATTTCTGGAATGGTTTCAGAATTAACCTATTATGTAGATACTCATAAATTTTATGACACACATTATGCTGAAATAGAAGAGCTTCGTGAAGCGTACGAAACGCAAACAGGTCAAACATTAACAATCGATGGTGATTTGAAAAACTTTATGAGTTGGTTCGCATTCGAAACTGTAGCTTACAATCTAACCAATGAATTAGGGGTTGAGATATAGCCCTTTTTTCATACATCTTTACAGAAATTTAATTTGTGCTGCCTTTTTTAAGAGTAGTACAAATTTTTAATATATATTTTATAAACGCCATTATTTTAAAAAGAGACAAAACATTCTAATAAAGATGGCTATTGACCACAAATTCCAAACAAGGGCAAAGTTAGCCTCTATCCATCGCTTTATCAAGGCTAAACCCTTCGGGAGTCCGAACATTTTTTCTCCAAAAAGAAAAAATAACCGCTACTGCCTTGCCTTTTCCAACGCTTCGGCTTTAAATGCCTTGTTTTGGAATTGCTGTAGCCACCAGCAATCCAACAAAATAGAATGTTTAATCTTAAAAATTTAAAATTATGGCAACAGTAGTAAAAAATGGAGTAGCAAAAATCAAATCGGTAACTCCAAAAAAAGAGGTTCAAAAGAAATTAGCTAATGAAGCAGTAGGTAAAAAAGAAACACCTATTCCTCCTAAACTTAAACCAGTAATTCAACCAGAAGTTCCTGTAATCAATCTAGATGACAGAATGCAAAAGTTTGAGCAATTACAAGGTTTAGCAAAACAAAGAACTCGATTGTCAGATACTTTGACGGATATAAATCGTTTTAAGTACAATCAATCAGATTCTGCAAGTTTCTGTATCAAGGATTCTAGTGGTTTAGAATTTAAAACGACCAATACCAATTTGATTCATTTAGTTACCAATCATCTAAAAGGTACATTAGAGCATCGTAAGGCAGAAATTGAGAAACAATTACTAGCTTTCGAGTTATAATTGACAAACACCTCAATTTTAGGAACCTCGTTTGAGAAAACGAGGTTTTGTTATATCATATTCTTTTTTAAAGGGTAGATTTTTATATATTTACTTTTTTAAATAAAAAAATCATTTTATAAGAATATAAATAATTTCAACATACAAGCGTTTTAAAAAGCGTGTACTGTTTCTCTAGTAAAAATCGACAAATTTTAAACAAAGGAAGAAATAGTTGTAATACACCAATACTGGTGTGTTCCAATATTCTATTTCAGTCCTTTTGGTGTTTGTCGATACCTTACTAGCTGATTTGGTGAGGTTCGCACCTTTTTTATTACTCTTTATTTAATCAATTTACATTTTAAATAATCTGCTTTAGCGTTCCTCAAAAAGCAACAAAAACAATTTTATGAAGAAATTAATCATTTCAGTAAGTGTCATTTTTCTAATGGCAGTAAGTAACCTACAGGCACAAAATCAAATTGAAGAATTCGAAAAAGCAGAGCAAAAGTATTATCGATCTGTTTTAAGCAAAGTGATAAAAATGCGTGTGGAGGGAATTAAAGGTATTATACCATTAAGAGAAGTAAAAAAAGAGTATAAAAAATTATTAAATGAAAGAGGGATAAAGTTACAAATGTTTGATTCTCAAAACGCCACTGTTTATGAAGATCTAAGTTTGTCAAAAAGTATCAAAAGTAAAAGCTTTCAAAGAAAGTTTTTAGAAAATCAACGAAGAAGATTAAGAGGAGAAAATTATTATAAAATTGCTTTTCAAAAGTACCTAAAGAAAAGTGAATTTGAAACGATGGATCAATTTAAGGATCGAGCAAGAAAATTTAAAGCTAAAAGAGACGCTGTTACTGAGCAAAGCGACCAAGCAATAGAAAATTTATTTAAACCCTATGGCTCATTACAAAAATTCTCAAAAGAATATATCTCTAAAGATGCGGTTAATGATAAAAACCAAAAACTTTCTGCTTTAACTAGAAAATATAAGCCAATAGTAAAAAGCTATATTGAAAGTGAAATTAAAGAAATAAAATATGATGCAGAAAAGCAAGTATTTTATATAAAAGTAGCATCTAAAAACAGATTAAAAAGAAGTGTTACTAAAAAATACACCTTTCAAGTATCGCAATCTGAAGCTGCTAATTTTAAAAATAACAAAGAGCAGCATCAATATGCTTTTATGTTACAGGATTTACGAGCTGTGATTGTAAACAACAAAATATACAAGCCAGAAAGTAAATTCCCTTGGTACACACATTTGCTTTGTGAAACCGAAAACGAACCTGTTTTAGTAAATGGTAAAGCTAATGGAAACGAAATATTAAAAAATCTAATACAGAACGATGCTAAAATAAAACAAATCGTTTTTACCCATAAAAACTCGTTAACTAAAAACCTGATGAAACATTTTAAAGCTGAAGTTGAGATTATTACAGATAAAAATGGTGAAGTTACAAATAGTCAATATGAACACGGGATTACATATACTGGATTAAGAGACCATACCATTCATTATGAATCAAAAGTTCCTAACTATCCTTTAGATAAATTATTGTCTAAAATTACTGATAGAATTTTAGAGATGATGAAAAAGACAGCCATCACTCCAAGAAAAGAAAAATGTGAGCCAAAAAGAACTATATTTAATTTTGTGGTTGAATTTAGGAAATAGATTGAAATAAGTCTATTTATAAAAATCAATAGTTTTCGGGCATCAAAATATAAAGCTAACGTTTTATTGATGTTTTAAATCAGAACTTAAACTGTCTAAAACAAAAATAGAAAAGATTTTTTTACAATTAAGTTTTGAGGCTTTTTTCTAAGTACATGACAAAAATTTAGTCAAGTTCATATTGTTTTGATTTACAGGGTTTAATAGCACAGAAGCGATATAATCTAATCCATATTTGAATATGCTTTTAGCCATTCTTCCATGCTTTTTTATTTTGATAGGCTTAATCTGATGTAAATATATACCAACTTTGTAACACCATACGAAAGCCATCATTACAAACAGTACTAATTTTTCAATACGCTTAATATCTTGCAGGTGTGTGTTTTCAATATCAAAGCCACTGGCTTTCATTGCTTTAAAACACATCTCTATCTGCCATCGTTCTTTGTATTGTTCAAAGGCCTTATCAGGAGCGTTGAACGATACAATGATTAAGAAATCAGGCTTTCCATTTTTTGGGTACAACTTGCATCCGGAAAGGAAACAAAGCTGACCATTAACACGTACAATTTTAGGATAATACACAAACTCATTGATCTTATGTGGATTAAACAAGTGAAATACTTTGATGGTTTTGTTCTTATCAGGAAGCTCTACCTTAAAGTTGTTTCGAATGCGGATATAATATTTGATTCCATTTGTATTCAAGAAATCCAACCAATGATTACCTACAAACTCTCTATCGGCTACAATGGATTTAATAACATCTTTGCCAAAAAGTCTTATGAAACGATTCACAAGATCAATACGCTCCTGACTGTTAGAGTTCCCTGGCTTATCTAACATAGTAAATAACAATGGGAAGGCAACACCTTTATAGACAACTCCCAACTTAAAAATGTTGATGTTGGTCTGACCAAACTTCCAATTGGTCCTATCAATACTCAAGATCAATCCCTCTTGCTTAGGAAGGAGACTAAATATAAGACGAGCGATCAAATCTCCATCCAACGAATAATCAGCAATAAATCTTTGAATACGTCTGAGTGATGACTTCGAATCTACTGAGGTCTCAAAAGCGTTGGCTACCTTTTCAAAGGTAACTGTCTGTACCTTACAGAGGGCGATAATGAAATGTGATATGAGTTTGATTCTTGCCAAATTGATCTTACCTTGGAAATGAGAACTTAAAACTGAATTTAATTCACTACTTTTAGTGGAAGCATTGGTTTTTTTCATTAGAAAAATGAGTGATGTTATTCTTCTAATATACTGAAAATCAATGCTTTATTTTAATTATTTAACATTTAATTTACTGATAATCAATTAATTATATTTTTTGTCATGTACTAAAGGCTTTTTTATTAAACGAAGTGTAATGACTTAGAAAAAAAACGACTACCTTAGCAATTTTATCCTAAAAAGACATCAGTACAATGAATTTTTACCAAAAATGGTGTATAAAAAAAAGCTATAATAAAAGAAGAAAGACTTTTCAAATTCTATAACCCTAAGGATTCTATTTTAGATATAGGTTCTGGTAATTGTGCATTAAATTTATTAACTAAAAAAGCTGGATTTAATATAACGGGATTAGATATAGTTAATAAATCTGCTTTTAATGAATAAAGCCCGTTATATATAAAGGAGGCAAATTACCTTTTAAGGATAATGAATTTGATATAGTGCAACTCATTACTGTATTGCACCATATAAAAGATCCAGAAGAAACAATAAAAGAAGCTGTAAGAGTGGGAAAAAAAATTATTATAATGGAAGATATCTATACCAGTAAATTTCAAAAATATATAACTTTTATAGCTGATAGTATTAATAACTGGGAATTTATTGGACACCCTCATACTAACAAAACAGATTTAGGTTGGAAACAAGTTTTCAATAAAAATAATTTAAAAATTGAAAAAGTAAAATACTATAATTTCTTACTTTTTTTTAAACAAGTAACATATATATTAACTAAATAAATTTAAAAATCATGAAAAATTTAAAACCATTACTATTAATATTTTGTATGTCATTCTTGACCGTATTATCACAAGAAAATAATACAGATAACAAAACCATTCCAAAGTCTGATTTTAAAGGTGTTAGCGAAACCAAGAAAAATACTATAACAGAAAGAAACGAATTAATATTAGAACCACTAGACCCTCGATTTATATCAAGTAGTTTTAGATGGGCTGGAGATAATAACACCAGTGGAAAAATTTATAGAACTGGTATTACAGGAATAGGGCTAACAAACCCTCCTTCAGATACTAGGTTATATGTCAAGTCTAATAATTTAAAAGTCGGAATAGTTTCTGAAGTGAGTCATAGTCAAGATTATCAATATGGGATTCTTAGTGCTGTGGATAGAGTGAATACTAAAGCTCTTTCAGTTCTTCTCAAGGAAAATGGAAATTATATTGATAAATTTGCAGTAATGGGGAATGGAAATGTAAGGGCGACCGAGGTTAGAGTTAAAATAAATATTTTTCCAGACTATGTTTTTAAAGATGACTATGATTTAATGCCTCTATACAAGGTAGAAAAGTTCATCAAAAAACATAAACATCTACCAAATATCCCTAAGGAATCAGTAGTGGTTAAAGAAGGGCTTAAATTAGGAGAAATGCAAGTAAAGCAAATGGAAAAAATAGAAGAATTGTTTTTGTATGTTATTAAGTTAGAGAAAAAAGTAGATAGTCTTAAAAAAGAGCTTAAGGAAGTTAAAAATCAAAAAAAATAATATTGTGAAAAAATATACATATTTATTAGTTTTTTTTCTTGTAATAACTATTTCACCTTCACATTGCCAACAGCTTGAATTAGTTCAGCGAGTAGGCGGTAGTGGTAATGGTATGACTTACAGTAGTGAATATATAGATTTTGGCGAAGTAACTAATTTTTTTGTAGCTACACTCTGAAAGTAGTTATGGTTTAATAAACAGGTTTAATGGTAATAATTCTGTTTTTTCTTGGACAGCATGGAATAGAACAAATAGAAATTATGCTGTAAGGGTTTTAGATTACTCGCCTTTAATAACAGATAATATAGGTTATTTTAATGTCTCAGCTAATTCGGGTAATGTTATAGATACTTATAGGTATGATTTAAATAATTTACCTTCTCACACACCCTTGTACAATTGGTCATGTAGTAGCACAATTCCTTGATTCTGATAATAATTCTATTTTAAAAGAAGTTACAGTAAAATGGGGACCATCTCGAAGAAGTTTCGTATGGGGTGATTTTAATAATGTTCAAGGGAAATATTTAGATTTTGTAAAAATTAAAAACACAGTTTTTAGTATCCCTTATTATGGTGCAAAGAAAAATTATACCTCAAAGACTGCTACTTTTAGGGATTCAAAATTTATTTCACAAGAAATTATAATAGACCCTACATATAATTTTTTAGGAGTTAGACCAGACGGCACATGGGGTTCAGTTTCTTTCAATCCTGATTGGCATGTTGTTATAGGAGATGAGACTCCAATAATATTATATCCAGGTACTGTTTTAAAAGCTGTAGATGAAGATTATTTTGATAGTCCTTCATCCCCTATTTCTCAATTAAGGATTTCCAATAAACAAAAGGTGAAAGATGAAATTGTGCTTTATCCTAATCCTAATGATGGAAGATTATTGTATATTAAAAAAAATAAAAATGAATTAGTCCATAAAATTGAAATATATGATGGAGCAAAAACTGTATATAGTTGGTTAGATAAAAGCAATAATTCTATTAGTGAAAAAAATAACGATGAATATATTACTATAAATTTATCTTTAAAAAAAGGGTTATATAATTGTAGAGTCTATACAAATACTGGAACTTACAATAAAAAACTTTTTATTCATTAGAATGTGATTTTTATAAATATAAGAGCCACTGTATTAAAGTTTTTTAATACAGTGGTTCTTTTTGATTTTAAATTTAAATACTATTATTTACAACATTTATAAGCTATTATAAATACATAACAATTAATGCTACTAACAAACATTAAAATGGATTGTTGAAAAGTTATAGGATAGTTTATAAATTCTTATATAGTAAGCTTGGCTATTTAACTTGATGTTTATTATTCAATATAAACATTTCGGCAAGTATGCGATTAATGAACATTTAAATGACCATCGTAATAAACTCAGGTTCATTTAAGATGACATAATCGCAACTTGATTAGGGGAGACCCCTAATTACCCCTAGAGCGGATTTTTGTTTTTGATTTGTAAACTTCTTTTACAAGTTTCAATTCTTCCAATCTGGACTGTAGTTTTTCCAAACGAAGAATTTTATTCGTATCAATACCTAATGTAGAGAAGCGATATTTGGTTTTACTGTTACCAATTAAAATAACTCCTTTTAGTTTAGACCTATAAGAATATATTTGAAGATCTTTTTCTTGTTGTATTTTTTCGATAAGTTCGTCATGACTTGTTACCCTATCAAAAAGTGCATTCACTTTTTCAAACACAAGCTCTTTATTTGTTTTTCTGCTTTCTCCTAATCGTAGCTTCAATTGATATTCTTTTTCTTTTCTGCTATTTCTTTGCTCCTCAGCAATATCTCGTCTTTCTCTTTTAGGAGATTTGGTATGAATAATCGAGAAGGTAAGATCGGGATGTCTTTCCTTATGGTAACTCTCAAAATCGACCAGTAAATTTTCCATTTGACTTTTCGACATTCTCAGAGCTTTACTACTTTTATATTCTGAGGCACTAAAAACAAAATGTAGATGCTGTCCGTTGTCATGTGATTTAGCTAATGTAAGGGCATTTTGTGCTTTTCTTAATCTGATGTAGGTTTCCATAAAATCTCGAATTTCGACATCTGTTAATGTTCGATCTTTTTTGTGAACGGCAATGATCTCATGGAATATGGCTACTCCATTCTTCCTTTTTTTGACATATTTATGATTTGCCAAGAAGCTCTTATGAATCTTTTCTATTTCTAAATGATCTATATTTCTCATCAAAACAGGAGCATCAAATGCTTTATCAATCCCTTTTTTATCAATCTCTAAAACATATCGTACAATTTGCTTACTACTGTAGATGTTCTTTCTGGTTTTGAATTTTATAATCATGGGAGTTTTGTAAATAAAGACTGATTTCCTGAAGGAGTTTGATAATAAACTGAGCATCATTTTGAACCTGAAAACTCAACCAATCGATAAGTTTAGGCGGGTATAAGAGTAAATCTTCTATATCTTGAATCCTTTTTGAAACTTCTTCTTTGTTACTGGCTATTACACTTTGATCAATTTGAGGGTTGAATTTGGTTACCAAACATTGCTCGGTAAAAGAATTGTCTATGCTTCTAAGAAGAGATAGGATTTCTTTCTGCACAATATCTGTAGGTTCAATTTGAATCTCTCTAAGACTTTTAAACATCAAATACACCATAAAAGGAGGGAGCTTCATTTTGTGTTTTGAAGCCATTTCTGATAGAAAAGCAAACTCTTTATGCGTTAAAATCAAGGTTTTTCGTACTCTTTTTTTTGAATATTCCTTTTGGTGTTCTAAAGCATATTCCAGTTTGTGTTGTCTTTTAAAAGCTTCAATATCTTCTAAATTTCCCTTTTCAATCAGCCCTGATTCAAATAACTTATTCTGTAGGTTGTCTTTCTTCATAGGAGTTAGGTTTAAAAGAAATGAGAGGAACTTTTTTAATTGGGTTTGTTCTTAGTTTCACTGGAGGAAGCTTGGTCTTTCTTAATAGTGAATATTGTTTAAAATAAGGTTTTAGTACATCTTTTAGGATAAGTGGAGCTTTGTTCTTGTATTGAAACAATACTTTTGAATCTTCCAATTGAATGAGTTCATCAACTGTGATTAATTCTCTATCTACAGGCTGATCATTTCCTTTTATTTTTATAGATGTTCTGCCGTAACTTCTGCTTAATTCCTCGGCTTGTCTGGTAGACATGCCAGGGAAAAATAATTTTGTTCTACATGAACCATTAATGATGGTAGCCGCCTGATGTACACCATATTTAGAAATTATCTGCTCAGTTGTCTGAGTGATAAGAGTAAGACTTGTATTATATCGTCTTAGCGTCGTACATAAGACAGGAAAGGAATTGATTTTATTCATATTACTGAACTCATCCAAGATCACGAAAAGTGGATTTGCTGGCTTATGAGACTGCACATGATTAAACAGCGCATCATAAAAAAGTGAGAGAAAAAAGGAGTAAAACTCCAACTTTATTTCTGGTACAATCAGATATAGTGCCACCTTTTTATCTGAATCTTTAGAAAACATATTAAAATCAATGGTATTTTTTGACATTAAATGACTTATTCCAACATCTGAAAGGGCATCAAGAGCTAAAAGAGCTGTAGAGAGATGGCCTGCAATCGTTTTTTCATCTCCTGATGAAAAACCAACATAATCACTCCAAATCTCATCACTTGAATTGGCTCTTATCCAATCCTCTATATTGTGGAATTGTTGGAGTATATAGCGAAGATTCGTAAAGTTTCGATATTCTATAGATTGATTTTTCAAAAGTCTAAGTCCAATATATATGGCAAGTACAGCACCATAAGACCAATATTTGTTATCTGAGTTTGGATTTGGATACGCAAAGGAAACAATAACCATGGCAAGTCCTTTTAACTTAGAATCATCCTTGTAGCAGAGTTCGTAGTAATTGAAAAATTCTGACTTGGTTAAGTCCTGAAGATTGATAACCATGATTTGATAATCTTTCTTCTCCTTTAAAAACCCTGATGTCAGTTCAAAAATTTTTCCATCAACATCGGTAATCACCATATTATGATTGCCATCAAGTACAGTTGGAATTACTACAGAAGTTGTCTTGGAAGAACCACTAGCACCTGAGACCAAAACGTGTTCTAGCGATTGTTCAACTGAAATTCTTTTTGTTCCAAACCGAATGCCTTTATGCCGTCTGTTGAGCATTTTATGGGTTTTAGAACTAGATAGGAACTTTGCATTGTATTTTTGATTCTTCTCGGTAGATATACCGTTTATAAGGACATCCAGTAAGTTTATGATTCCTTTTGCGATTGTCATTATTAATTCTGTAAACATTTGAATTAGCATTGAGTTTTGATAAAGATTAATGAAATAAAGAGAGCCCTGCTTCGGCAATTCTTTCAAGAGCTAGCCCTAAAAGTTTTAGAAGATGTAACAAGGTTTTAACAAGCCATCTTAGAAGATGTTTTAAAAACGCTAACAAACGTTTTAAAAGGGCAACGCCCAAAGCAGCCAACCACACCCATAATGGAGTGGCGACTCTATTTGCTACCCTTAAGAATTTAAAGAAATACTTTGGGTAGATAATGCAAAAAATAAAAAATAGAATAAAAATATCTACAGTAGTCATCTTATAACAGGTTTTAGAGATTTGACCTAATTTAATTTTTACTTCTTCCTAGACTTGGAGGTAAACGTCTGGTGATTTTGACTTTTTCAATCTCTTGTTTACGATTTCTTAATCGCTCAAACATGGCTAAATCAAAGCCTTTTTTAAGAACTTGCCACCTTCCTTTATTAGGTGATTCTTTTGAAAGTTTGTAGATTTTAAACTCAAGTTTTTCTTGAAGTTCCATCGGAATACTCTTTCCAAAATTGTACCCTTGATTGAGAAGTTGAACAGTCAAATCTTCTATTTCTTTGGGAGATAGTTCACTATTATTTTTTAAAAAATTCTGTATCATAATTTAAAATTTTGCTTGTTTGTTCTCTTCTAAATATTCCATAATACTACTGTACTTGTACAGATAGATTCCTCCAACTTTTGTGTATTCAAAGGCTCCAAGGTCTCTTAGCTTCTGCAAAGTGGTCGAGGATTTAATACCAAGGATATCCATACATTCCTTTTTGGTGATAAATTCCTTTTGTTTTGTAGTAGAAGGCATTTGTTCTGCCATCTTTTCTAATAGTTTTATGGCAAACTGATTCAAATCCAGTTTTACCAACACTTCAAATTGATCTTTATTTGTCATTGAGTTCTGATTTAAAGATTTGCTTGTATATGTACAATCGCTCCCCTTTTCTCTAAAATAGATTTGTACAGAGCGGAAAGTTTTCGATATATCGTTTCTGTTTCCAAAGTGGGTTGATACACCAAATAAATCTGAATCCCCGACAGATTATCATTCAGTTTGTATTCTTTGAGAAAAGCTTTTTCAATTATATGAGGTCTTTTCAAAAGCTTATTTTGATTCGTTTTCTTGAAAAACGAGAACCAGTCAGAGTTTTCAGTGAGGTCAGAGTAGATTATGAGCTTTTTAACGGAAGCATCTGAACTAGCTAGTCGATTCAACTCCATTGCGATAGGAATAAAAACGCTACTGGCTTTCCTTCCCGATGTATCTTTCTTAATTTCTAGTAAACTCTCAGTAATTTGTTGCTTGAAAAATATTTACATGAGATTCCCTGTCATATTCATTGGAAATCAACCACAAAGGGCGAGCTTTCAAATTAAACTCTCGCTTTTTGGATAAAAAGCTTTCAGTAATAAGAGTTTGACGGTAATTGTTTTCAAACACATTGTATTTATCAACTTCAATTGTTTTAATCACCTCGTATTCTATGATAAAAACAAGTAAAAGTTGAGATATTATTTTTACTAATTTATGCAGCAAATTTAAAAGTATCTACATAGGGTGTTTGTCGTTTGACAACGGCAAACACTCTTGCTATTAATTTGTTTCTAATAATGTTAACGGTACTCATTTTACTTTTGCCTTGTTTTATTCTTTTATGATAGTATAATTTCATTTCTGGGTTATGTTGTATAGCAGAAATAGCGCACATATTAATAATTGCTTTCAATTTTTTATTAGCCAAATGAGAGACTTTTGTACGTCCTTTAATACTAGTTCCAGATTGGTAAGGAAAAGGAGCAACACCACAATAAGAGGCAAACTTTCTCCAGTTTTCAAATTTTGAAAAATTGTCAGTAAACACAATCATCATTATAGCAGTTTGCATTCCTATACCTTTAACACTAGTAACAAGTTTATAGGTTTCTTTTAACATTATATTTTGGTCAATAATAGCTTGCATTTGAGTATTAATCTTGTGTATTTGTTTGGTTAGTTCTGCAATCATTTTTTGTTGAACGTCAAAGATTATTTTATACTCTTTTGCTTTATAAATTCTTTTTTGTTCTTTCAAAGTAACTTTAAAACCAGCTCTTTGTTTGTTAAGTTTTGTCCTTAAAGATAAGAGACTTTTTAGTTGTAATATACTTCTTTTAGGTAGCTTACTGGGTTTAAGTTCTTCTTTTAATCGATACCCATATAGAGCAATGCGTTTGGCATCAATTTGGTCATCCTTTCCACGAGCAATACCAATAGATCTTTTAATTTCTAAACCAGAAGCTATGAAAAAAGATAATTTTTGTTCAGTTAAAGACACAGATAATAAATGAGAGTACATTCCTGTATGTTCAAATACAAACATGGTTTCTTCTTTAGAGAAAGACGAATTTTTAAAACTCCACTTTAGCATTAATTTAAATCCAGATTTACTGTTCTCAAACTGTTGAACAATTTGTTTAGAATAGATACAAACATCAATTAATAATTTACTGACATCGATTCCGATAATTTCATTTGTTTTCATAATTTTGTAATTAGATATTAATAATAGTTACTTAAACTAAGACCTTTAATAAGGGCAGAAACTGAAATTCTATATGGTTCTAAGTAACTTTTAAAAAGAACGGAGACTAATACGGGGGATGGCTCTAAAAAGCTAGCTGGCCGCTAAAGTTCACTCCGTTCTTTTGTGTTTTTGGTTATCAACAAAATAAGAGTTATTAACAAAGAAAAAAAGAAGCAAAAAAAGAAATTTCATCATAACTATTATGTTTTTATTTTAAGTAATTATTTCTATTTGCTAATCTAAAGGCTTGGTGTAATACCTTGTAAATTGTGAGCATTAGAGCCTGTTACATCGATAATAACAACATTATCAACTTTTTCTCTCTGCTCATTAGAGCAACCTAAAGGATTACTACTAAAAAAGTTGAACAGATAATTAATTTTCTAATTCTTGTGAAAAGTGAATGGATGAGATTTCTCATGATTTTTAGTTTTAATAGGATTAAACATTGATTTAATTTCGTTATCGTATATGGGTTGGAATTTTGAAAAAGAGTTTTTAAACGCTGTAGTATCAATATCTACTGTTAACTCGTTTAAGTTTCCCTGATACAACCCTACTTGCTGGGCAAACAATCCGATTGCTTCTTGACTAATACTGCACATTTCCTGGTAGAAACAGTTACCAAAGGCAAGTTTCTTGTTGTAGATCGTCTGCTGTTCCTTGAGTGCGTTGTAATGTTTAGATACAATCTGATCAATTTTATCGATCAGTTCTTCGTATTCTTGGGAAGCTTTTTTCTTCTCTTTCTCTTTACGTTCCTCCAATTCGTTTAGATCGTTATTGAGACGTTTAATTTTCGCCTCTTTTTCCTTAATCTTCTTTTTAAGATCGTTGTATTTCTTGTTGTTTTCAATGACTTTTCGAGAAGGATAAATAGCCAATTTGACTCCGATAAGACCAAAGAAGAGCAACGAATTAATAGTTAGAAATGTAAAAGGAGCGATTTCCAGAGATTCTCTTCCTTCAGCAGAAGCTTGAACAGCGGACATTGCGCTTTGTCTAAAATTTCCAATGCTCCAATAGGCAAAAAGTACAATAGCTATGATGCTAATTCCTGACACCCCTTTTTTAAGCTCTGAATATTCTGTATTGCGAACTACTTTGACAAAAAGAGCCCCCATAGCATATGTTCCAAAAGAAATAGCTATGGCTGCAATAAGAGTGGTAATAAAAGATTGTTTGGGAATAGCTAAAAAAGCCTGCTGATTGGTAAAGGTTTCGCCAAATACAATTCCTGTAATCAGAACAGAGGCAATAAATACTTTCCAACGAATGTTAATCTTAGCGTAATTCTGGATTTCAATTCGATCATGATTGAGAAGTTTCGTTACTTCATCTATTTGTTTTTGTATTGCTTCTTTTTGAACACCAAAGTGAGAATTAATCTGAATAATCTTCAATTGTAATTTTTCGTACAATTGCTCCTTCTCATGAACCAAATCTTCCAATGTGCTATTCTTAAAAAAGTCATTTAAGATTTGTTTGTACTTGGAGAGTGTTTCTTCTAGCTCATCTAGAATCGAATTTGCTTTACTCTGAAAGAAAGCATGGCATTTACTAAGAATCCAAACAATAGTAGGATGTTTCTTAGTAATTTTTATTGAAGATTGAGATTTGCCTTCTTGTTTGGGTGCATAACATTTTGTCGTTTTAAGCAGCTTTATTTTTCTCAGTACAGATTAGGTTAACTACTTTGTTCCATTTATCACTCAGTTTAGTTGTTCTTAATGTGAGCATATTTTGAGCTCCAATTTTAGACCAACGTTGTCCAGAGAGTTTCATTCTTTTTTGAACAACCTCCCTGTTAGCTGCTTCTATGGCTCCAGATCCTATAATACCTGCTCCTGTATTTTGATATTGCTGATAGTCCATACGCGACCTATTTTCGGTATAATATGTGATAAGTTGGCTTTGTTGTTTACGTTGATTTTGCTTTGTCAATTCTAAGTTTTTGATATTCTCAATGACTTGATTTACTTGACTGTTTTTTAGTAGTTGCTCCTGTTGACCAACCCAACTGTTATATGACTCTTGATTAGAGAGACAAACCTTAGCAAAATCGTGTAAATGTTCTAAAGCATGATACCAATCCAATATTTGTGTGGCAAAAGGGTAATGTTGATCTACCCATTTCCATATCCATCTAGCACCATCACCAACAAAAATCAGTCGCTTATCAATACTCCTGTAACAGCCTAAGTATCTATCCATTCTATCTGTAAACTTATCAGCTTTGCCTAAATATGCTTCATACAACGAATGGCGTATCCATCCACGTTTATTTGATATGTCCATACAGCTACTCTGTTTAAAAATTCTGCCTAATTTTACTTCTTTCCAAGCCTCTTCCCGAGTGAAAAGCATCGACCCATCGACCATAGCATATATGCACTCTTGGTTATCTACCTTAAGAATATCAGGTTCAACGGCATCAACCTCCAATACTTTTTCTTGCTCTAATAAACCACCATAAAAGTCTGTGACTCTGTAAAGCTGCATCGCATTGACTGAAACACCTAGAAGATTCGATAAAACTTCATGACCATCTCCATAACAATCGTTTTGACCAATATAAATCATTTTGTCTTGCATATAGGGACTTATCTTAAATCCATTGACTTTTTCACTAAAGGGATGAGTGTTGTTAATCTCTATCTTTCCGTAACGTGATAAGTTTTTTTTTACGCCTGTCTTTAGATGGTTCGCTTATACTTCTCTCTAAAACCTCTCGACCATAGTCCGTCCATATTTGATCAAAAGTCTTTTCGTAATCATAGTAACTCTTTATGTTTGATAATTTTGCTATCGCTTGATAACGCTTCTTGGCTTGGGCTAAAAATTCCTCTTCGCTAATCATAATGGTGTCGCTTTTAAAAGTTAATCCTTAAAAATAACTATTTCGCGACAAAATGTTATGCACCCTCTTGTTTGGCTGCATTCTCAATTTCAATAAAGAACGGTTTTTTGAATTTACTCACTTCATTCTTAATAAAGGGTAAAAACACTTCTTTGATATTTTGAAAAAGTTTACTCATAAAATACTGTTTTTATTGCGTTTACGAGGTAAAATTGTATTGTTTTGGATTCAAATCAAACCAAATTCAAACAAAGAAATTGCAGATGCTTTGCAACGGTTTGCAAGTTGTTTTCAAATTGATGTTAGCTTACTAAAAACGCTAGGAATGAGAAGTTAGCCTGCCGAAAAAAAACTTCATAGTTATTGACTTTTTCAGGATAGAATTATCCTTATTCCTTTCTAATATTCTGGAATGGCTGTAGAGGGATCATAGTAAAATCTGAAATATTCAAGGATGTCTCTGTCTTTTGGATAGATATCTAAAGGAGCAACTTCGATAAGGTGATGGTCAATCTTTTGTAAGGTGATGTAATCCTGAGTAAGTTTTAATTTGTCCATATCATCAAAATGTTTATCAAGCTGGATAGCAAGTAATGAGTTTGATATGTGAAGTTTTTGAGATACATCTGAGTCGAGAATTACGAGTTCATTTATAATACTTGCATCTTTTTCAATGATACTTCTTCCTACTTCATAACAAATTTTATTTTTTAAATCTACAAATCGTTGGATATGTAAAAGTCCGTAGATTTCTCTATGTCTTTGACCAAACATAATTTTCCTCCAACTTAACATCTCTGCCAGTCTATTTTGAATGTATTGTACTCCCTCTTTTCCAAGATAGTCAAAAGCTTCTTTTGTTGGAATCGGAATTCCTTCAAAAAATTCATCTCCGCCATATTCTTCTGGAATATAGTGTAATTGGCTACTGTTAAAAGATTCTTTCATCAATTTGTATTATATTACGTTTTAACCAATTGTCAAATAAATACTCCCTGCGTACCATGATTGCTTATTGTAGAAGAATAATAAGAAAGGCTCTAACCTCATTAAGTAAAGAAAAAGCAGAACCTATCAATGTTCACATTGAAAAATTAAGATTACAAATCAGATATAAGAGGAAGAGAGAAAATCTTAATTACAAACAACTTCATGCAGATATTAGGTGTTTACTCGAAGATTTAAAAAGGTATTATTTTAACCTAGATGATTTTCAGAAGAGGATTGTTAAAAAATCAATATTCAACAATCTTGATAATTCGTTGTTTGAATATTTCAATACTGGGAAATATGGTGATATAGGGAAAGAAAAAGTCCTGAGTTACTTTGCTGTATATAACTTTTATAGAGGGAAAACCCAAGGAACAAGTATGACAGGTCTAGTTTTAGATTCTCTATGCTTGTATGTAGGTTGTGCTGGAATGAATTCTTTTAGGAAAAGTCATAAAATTAGCGTTAAAGAATTATTTCAAATTCTGGAAGATTGTAAAGACCCTACTTGTAAGAAACTCGTCGATCAATACGATTTAGTTCCATTAAATATTGATACAAAAGAGATTGAGAAATCAAAAAGTAATTTTATAGTTAATCTTAAAAGAAACTCTAGAAAAATTGCAGCCCTGTTTTTAATTGTAGCATTGATTACTATTTCGGTATTCATTTTTAAAAATAGGAACACACCAATAGACTATTACCAGAGTTTTTTGAGAGATCAAACAACTCAGTTTGATTCTATAACTGATCATCATCAAAGAAATATAGGTCAATTATTTTCAAAAGACTCCACGAAATTTAGGTTACTTATTCTTCCCTTTGATCCAGTAAAAAACTGTACCATTGAGAAATCAGGATATGAACGTCAAATTTTACAGAGGTTTGATAGTATTATAAAAAAAGATCGTTTGAAGATGGAAGTGCATTATTATTCAGAACTTCCCTACTATGAAAACAAGATCTATGATTACTCCTCAATTCTTTTAAAGTATAATTTGGACTTGGTTTTATGGGGCGGATATGAAGAAAAGTGCGGAGATGCTACCAGCATTTATATCAAACATAGCTATAATACAGATCGTTTTTATGGAATTAATGATGTTCCTAATAACAAATCAAAAGGAAAGGAGAAAGAGATCTACAAAGAAGGAGACTCTGGAATACATTCTTTAGAAATGGTTTCTGATCTTAAAAATGGATACCTTCAAGGGGGAATTAATGATATAGTGTTTTGGAGCCTTTCTAAGTACTACTCAAAAAAAGAAGATCACCAAAAATCCTTAAATTCGATTAAGCACCTTTTAAACCCTGAAAGAATTCATCCAATCCATTATACGGTAGCTCTTATCAATACGTTTCAGTTGAAAGATACAGTTAATTCACTTAAATATGCTAAGATTATAGCTAAAGGAAGGTTGTTTGGAAATAAAAGAAAGGATATTACATTTCTAGAGTTACTAGAGCACCCTAAGCTTTGTATGCCAACTTTTTTTGAAAAATTTGCTTGGCATATTATTGCTCTAGACTTCGGGAATCAAGAAGATTATGATACATGTCTCAAGATTTATCTCAAAATATTAGACTCCTTTCCCGAAGATTATATAATTTGGAGGCAACTAGGTGTAGTGTATTCAAAACTTGGAGAAAAGAAAAAAGCTGTAGAGTCATATTTAAACGCCATAAAATATGATAGCCCATGGCCTGAAGAGCACTGGTTTAGTTTGGGCGTTCTATATGGAGACTTAGGTTGGTTTGGTAAAGAAGAAGAAGCTTATAAAAAATCTCTTAGAATAGATTCTTTACATTATAAATCATGGTTAAACCTTTCAATTGTATTTGATAAGAGAAAGGAAGATAGAAAAGCAACTCAAGCACTAGATAAAGCATTGGAAGTGAATCCAAATTATGCAAAAGCATGGTTTAGAAAAGCTATCCGTTTTTCTAAATCCAAAAATGATACTCATGCAGAAAAAGCTATAAATAAAGCAATAGCTTTGGATTCTTTAAATGGAGGGTTTTGGGCAGCTAAAGGAACTATTTTGATCCTGAGAACTAATGGAAAGATGGATGCTGTTACGTTAGAAAAATCTAAAATGGCAATTGATAGAGCATTGGAATTAGACCCAAAATCTGCACACAGTTGGGTTGCTAAATCGTTGCTATTGGAGTATGAAGGGAAGAAAATAGAATCTAAAAGGGCTTATTTTAAAGCGACGAATCTAGATCCGAAATTAAAGAAAACAAAAAGGCACTTCCCTTTTACCTATTAAAAATTAATGACACTATCCAAAGCATCATCTGCTTCCTTATGGATAAAGTTTGCTTGATAATTGATAGTAGTTTTTAAATCACTATGCCTGTATAATTTTTGGAGCATTAAAGGATGGATTTTATCCCCTGCAATATTTCCAAAAGAATGACGGGCAATGTGATTGGAAATATTTTTGTCTATATCACACATGATTGCGATTCTTTTCAAATATTTGTTAAATAGTCGGGAGGCATTTCTTGTTTTCTTAAAAATATCTTCTGGATTATCTTGATCAGCTATAGCTAAAAAGGGAAAAACATAACCGTTATTTAATTTTTTCGATTTTTTATACTTTTCTAATATAACAGAAGCTTTTTTAGGGATTTTGAGGCTCAAAGGTTTCTCGTTTTTATTCATAATATACATTAAACGTCCATCTTTAAAATCTGACCATTTAAGTTTTACTACATCAGAAATTCTAATTCCTGCAAAATAGAATGCTATAAGCCAAACATTATGTGTATGCCAAATAGAAGTATTAGGTGATAACTCTAAGATTTCTAATTTTTCAATTTCTTCTGATGTCAAACCTATTTTTAAACCAGAACCAATTTTTATTTTCTCTTTTTCTCCAGCAAAAGGGTAGTATTTTGAATCTACAACCCCCTCTTTTATAGCGACATTAAAAAGAGTTCGAATAAAAATAAGTTGGTTGGTAATAGTTCTAGTTTTTTGACCTAAATATGACATACAGAACGTTTTATACTTTTTGATAAAAGCAGAATTAATATCTTCAAAAAAGAGTGTTTTGTTTTTGCTGAATTTTTTAACGCCATCAAGCATATTGTATTGCGATTTTCGGGCTTTACTGATGCGCTCTTTTCTTCGATCTAAGATTTCTAAAATGACAGTTTCTTTGTCTCTAGTTGCTTTAAGGTTTAAAAACTCTTCAAGGTTGTATAGTATAGAAAGTTCCGCTTTTGCAACCGAGTATGTGCCTCTTTCGTGCTTATCTTTAATTCGTGCAGCAGCTACTTGAAAGAAAGAAGATTTACGAGTTTGTCCTTTTACTTTATTTTTAACTTCAACAGTAGTCATTTTATCATCTGTATCAAAAACGATATTGTTTGTTTCAGTTAATTTTTTCAACAAGAAATTATTTAAACGCTTAGAATTGGGATGTGACTTTTTAACACGTCCGCTTGCTGAATCCCAGTCTTTTTCCAAAACATATTGTCCTAGAAAATTGTAATTTGTCTTATAATCTTTGCTAATTCGTATAGTTAAAGGAGCTGTTCCATCTTTTCTTTGCTTATTTTTACGTCGAACAATTTTTATTGCAGCCATTTTTCCTTTATTTATTGCTCTAAAGGTACAAAATAGTTTTTAATAATGGGTACATAATAGGTACAGAATAATGTGTTTTAGATTGGTTTAATTTGATTGTTTTTGGAATTGAAGCCTAATTAAATGTATTAATGTCAGGTATTTGCAGTTAAATACTTGTATTCAACCCTAGGTTCATAACCCGAAGGTCGATGGTTCGAGTCCAGTTCCCGCTACTAGTAAAGACAAGGGTTTCAAGAGATTGAAGCCCTTTTTTATTACGCTATGTACAACATATGTACAACATTTTAAAAGTTGAAGTGAGTGTTGCATATATCCAATGGATTCAAAATCTGTCCTAGAAATTGACATATTGAATTGCCGAAGTGGTGGAATTGGTAGACGACACGCGGGATTCAAAATCCCTTGCTATTACTAGCGTGTGGGTTCGAGTCCCACCTTCGGTACATTTTTTAAAAGTCGGAGTTTTTTCTTCGACTTTTTCTTCTCCTAAAACAAATTTGACTATTTTAGTCTTGTAGGATTATCAAAAACTACAACCATTTTTTTGTTTGTATTTTTAGCAATAAAAAATTTAGAACAATGATTCAGCTAGTTATAAAAACTTATAGTTTATATGGTTTTATTTATTGAGTAACTTTAATAATTCATCCTTACACTCTAAACTAAATAAAGATAATTCCTCACGATACTTTAATTGAAGTTTAGATAAAACCGTATCAAAATATGTATCGATTATATTTGGTGTTACATTCATTATTTCAGCTAATTTTAATTTGTTGATTGTTTCGGCAGATAATAAAATAAACTCTAATTCACGAGGGCTTAAATCAGAAATTCCATAGAGAGATTTGGAAAAAGTTGTGCTTAAAAATTGATTTCGTTTTTTTAGTAGACGTTTCATTGTTGGGGATTCATACATGCCATTAACACTTACATTGATTAATGTTTCTGAAAATTCGTTAAACGAACAACCTTTGTCTAAAAAACTATGAAAACCAATTGTCATTGCTTTTTTCATAATCCGATACGAGTTGTAATGAGTCAGAGCAATGACTTTTACTTTCGGTTCAAATTTTAAAATACTCTTGATAATATAAAAACCATCAATATCGGTTTCTCCAGAAAACTCTAAATCGCAAAAAATAAGGTCTATTGAAATTTCGTGCATTTTGGAAATAGCTAACTTAGCATTACTTACAAAATGGCATTGAGACTTGGGCTTTACTTTTTTAATACGTGATTCAATACTCTCTTTAATAACTTTATCATTCCCTAGTATCAAAACATTTAAATCATTATATATATTATTTTCTTGTATTCCTTTATTAATCGAATTAACAACTTTTTCTTTGGAATTCTTTAAATAACCTAAATGCTCTTTTTTTGATTGGAATCCAAAATCTTCTTTTTGCATATTCATCCCCAACCATATTTCTTCAACATCAATATTGTTGTCTATTTTATTTTCAATTTTCTTAATATCATCTTTACTCAATTGTTCTTCATTGTATAGAAAATCAAGTAATGAAACAATCAATGAATCTTCATAATGTTTATTTGATTTTAATAAACTCATTAACTATTGGTTTTATTTTTCTTCTAGCATTAGAAAGACTTGTTGTTATGTTCTTATATTTATTTCCTGTTTCTTCGGCTATTTCACTAATTGACATTTTATCAAAATACCTCATATTAATATATTTGAACTCCAATTCTCCTAGTATTTTTTTAAGTTTTTCAAGAAATAGATTTTTTTGTGCTTTTGTCAGTTCATCTTTTTTTTTATCAATTATCTCAAATAAATCAAAGGAATCAGTTAGTTGAATTTTTTCTTTCTTTTTTGATTTAAAAAACTGACGCATTTGGTTACGAACTACTGTTTTCGTATATCCAATGATATCTTCTATTTTTTTCTTTTCACCTTTAGAGTGATTAAATTTCTTATGTAGCACAAAATAACTGTCAGAAATAATATGATTTATGTCTGCTGGTTGTACTTGTTTATAATAACATATCAGATTAAACATCTCGTAATGTCGTATAAACAATTCAGCAAAAGCATCAATACTACAACCATAAAATTTCTTTATTAATTCTTCGTTGGTATTTTTTTGTAAATTCAATATTGTATGCTAAAAATTAAATTCAATAAAGTTACAAATTTATCTTTTTTACATTTTAACTCACAATAGGTTGTAAAGCTTTACAGGCTAATCAGATTTTGGAAACTTTATATTTCCCTTTTTTTGAATTTTTTTAGCTACATCCTTAGTAAATTTATTCAGTAGTTCTAAGTGCTCACCTTTAGTTTTAAGCCCATAATCTTCTTTTTGCATATTCATCCCCAACCATATTTCTTCAACCTCAGAATTATAATCTATTTTATATTTTATTAAGTCTTTTTCTTCTTTAGTTAAAACCTCATCATTATATGTAAAACTGAGCAAATCTTCGATAATATGTTCTTCTAAGTGAGCCTTTTTAACATTTGGAAAATTACTTCTTTCTAAATCCGATTTCTTGTCTCTTTCCATTCAGATACTGTAAAAAACCAAAATTATTATACAGGATAACATATACTATGTCAAATAGTTAGGGTGTTGGTGAAAAATAAGTTGATTTTCACTTTTCCAAAAACCTATTTCTTACTCCTAATAAGTGAACAATGATACCAAATCAGCATAAGTGAGTTCATCTATGATAAAAATTAAATCTAAAGATATGAATATTATAGTAGAAAATATCAAACAAGCCATTTTAAGAGGCGATAAGGTTATAGGAGATCGAATTGCACTACCTACACCACAACGAACAGGAACATTCACACAACAAAATTCCTATGCATTGCTCAAAGCTAGGGAAATTTTCGAGACCCACTTTAAAAATAAGTTGCGTCAAGATAAAACTCCCGAAGAAAAATTCGAGCAGATGATGAACAATTTTGAAACCCCATAAAATAGCAGTTATGGAATTTTCACAACCCCAGAATGGAACTAATACAATGTTAGTTCCATTCTTTAACCAACTGTATCAAAAGAACCCAAAACTGTTTGGGAACTTCTTTAGGAGTACGCTCGATTTGGCCTCAAAATTTGCCTTGCTCAATGATTGCTTGCAATCAAAATCTGCGGAAAATTTGGCAAAACTTAATGAAGTTTTAACCCGCAATTACGAGACAGACAAAATCAGTGAGCGGAATGCCCAATGGCTTGCATATTTCACCCAAAATGATAACGAAAAACAAATGAATACAAATTTTAAAATTACATATTATGATAAATCTATTTAAACGAAACAAATCCAAAAGCAAAAGCAACGTCACCGTTATTGATGTTGCCAAAGAATTGCTTACTCACAAAAGATTGGCTTATAAATGGGTCAAAGACAACGTACAGAACATTGCCCGTTACTTGTTGGCAATGATAGATGTTGCTCTTAATATCAATCATATTCCTGCGGTGGTGCATCTTCGCCAATTTTTTCAGAGTAAAACGAACGAAATCGGCGTGATTTTTTCTAAAAATCTTTCAGAATATCGAACAATTTACAACAAATACGAAAAATCGTTTGGTAATAATGCTCCCAATGCCGAAGCCGACAAACAAAAAAGCATTGATGATTTGTCGTCAGAACGAACAAAATTTCTTGATGGTGCTTCCGATGGTCATACCAAAGATATGTCTGACACAGAAAAAACCATTGGAACATTAGAGCAAGAGGTTAATGACAAAAAGAACAAACTCAAGACACTTCCCAAACACAATCTGCGTCCTCGTAAAATCAGTTCAGGTATTGTAATTGGATTTTTGGTATTAGCAGAAATCTATATGAATCGTGATGCTTACGAGTATGCAGGCTTCTATGACCCTGCATCCACTTTGATAGGCTTGGGTATTGCCATTGGTACGTATGCGGTTGGAATGGGTTTAGCAACCATATGGAGAAGCCAAAAGTATCAGAAAATGGCGAAAATAGCTTCCAGTGTTGTGCTGACCCTTTTGGTAGCTACGGTCTATTTTGCGCTAGGAATGATTCGGGTTTCTCAACTGACTCTGGAGGAAACCGAAGGAACGTTCATTTTGTCGCCTGTTTATTTTATGACGATGAACCTTGTGCTGTTTGTAGGAATTTTTCTCTCAAAGCTACTCTTATACCCTAGCCCTCAAAAAATAGCTGATAATGAGGCTTATGACGGAGCAAAAAAAGATCTGAAAGAAAGTGAAAAAGCCCTTGCCAATCACAAAAAGCGATTTTTTAATGGTTACCAAGTAGAACATAAAAAACGAGAGCAAGTGAATAAGCAATTTGATGCCAAAATCAAACCTTTTCAGGCTGCTATCAAAGGTGAAAACGAGACGTTTAGGAAGGCTGCTCTGAACTTCAATACCGAACTGGCACAGGCACGCAATTTTTATGCACAAATCAATGCTGACTATAAATCTTCGGTGGCGTTGTTATTTAACACTATACCACAATACACGGACGGAAAAGCCATCCTGTTAGATATGAACACCCTATAGGATTTACAAAACCCGTTTGAGAACATTGCGTTGTTGCCCGTAACCCCACCAATCCCTACTACTACACCGAGTAGTGCATCACCACCAACATCAGCACCAACCGCATGGCAAGTAATGAGCGAAAGCCAAAACGGAGACCCACATTATTCATTTATTAAAAATAACCCAGAAAAATAATAAGATATGAAAACAATTATCAGAATACTCTTTGTTGTATGTGTAGCCATATTGTTTGTTGCTTGCACACCATCAGAAACACCCCCAACCAGCGAAATCTATAACCTTGTGGATGTAACAGGCTCTCATCAAAGTCAGCCTGTGCATTTGACTGCCGATAAATTGATGCGGTTGAGTGGGCTGGATAGTGAGCCAAAGTCTGGTGTAACCTATACCCAGAGCCTCATTACCGAAGTACATCTTAATCAGGAATTGCCGATAGCATTAGTCCCTGCCAGTCCATCGAAGTACAACAAGTACAAGCGACGTGCTAAAGTAAAAAGATTCGTGGCTCAGGTAATGCAGGCGATTGAAGATGTACAGCAAGCTGATTACGACCGAGAATCGTCAACGATTTTTCTCAATGTCAACAATACCATTACTAAGGTAGCCAATAATAACGCTGACCAACAACTCGTGATAATTCAAAGCGATATGCTTAATAATAGCCGAGAATTTTCTGCCTACAATCGTCAGGATATGAAAAAGCTGGTGCAATCACCAAACTACTTAGCCGAACTTTTGGAACAATACGCTCCTATTACCGCCACATCATTATCATTACAAAAAATGAAAGTGATAATAGTGTTTCAGCCGACAGACACCCAGACCGATTACGCTTTCCGCTTAATCAGCCAGCGATTTAAGGATTATCTCTTAAGCAAAGGGATGCAGTCAGTAGAAGTTGTGGCGAATCTATAACATTAATCAGGCAGTTCTTTGCTGACGTGGGGAACTGTCTTTAAAATTTACACATTATGAATACAGGAGAATACAAAAAAAATAGAATTAACGGTTTTTAACAAAGAAGATTTACGAGCAGAAATCCGCCAGACGGTATTGGACACTATTGAGGAATTTAAGAACGATACCACTCATATCTCACCAGAACAAACAATGAAAATGCTTAATATCAAGAGCAAAACGACGCTCCAAAAAATCAAGGATAACGGAGAAATAGCATACGTTCAGATTTCACGCAAACATATCCTTTTCGTCAAGGAATCTGTACTACAATTTCTGGCAAAACGAACCCGTAAAACGTTCTGATTATGTTCCCAAAAGATAAAGAAGATAAGCGTTTTCAAAAGCAATATTGTATTGGTTTTGGTGCTGGCAAATCTTTGGTTGAAAAAATGTCACCTGACCGTTGGGAACTGACCAAAGAGGTGCTTCACGCTATGATATTGGAGCAACCCAAAAACGTAACCTTTCACTCACTGTTGACGGGCTTTTGTTATGAAATAGAAAATGTCCGTAGTAAGGAGCGAAACGCTCAACGCCTGAAAGAAATCCAAACTATTACGAGAAAGTGCAAAACAGAGAGCAGGAACGAGGTAGATAGTGGGGGATTTGGCGCAGACGAGATTGTATGCTATAACTAAAAACCGCCAAAAAACCCCCTCCTGTTCACCACAGGTTATTTCATCTATGTAAAAAATAACGCATGACAGAAAAAGACAGAAAAAGACAGAAAAAGACAGAAAAAACACCTACCAAAAACAGTATCGGAAAGAAAAGAAACATTGCCAGATAATTTTCACACTGGAACAACACGATTTCCTTTCGTCCAAAGCGAAAAAAGCCGGCAAATCATTTGGTGCGTATGTACGTGAACAAGCCATTGGAAATGCCAAAAAAGAATACGTTTTACCTTTTGATAGGCTCACCAAAGACGTCATTGTTCAGTTGGCTAAGTACGGAACTTTGCTCAATCAGGTCGCATTTATGGTTAATTCCACGCGAATGGTCAGCCCAGAAATTATTGAGCAAGTGAGCGCAAATTTCGCAGAAATGCAGCAAGGAATTATGAAGATATACAACGCCCCGATAGAAGTGAAAATATTAGTAAGAAACACCGTAATACGAACACCTGACTATGCCGAAGAAATACAAATAGTGCTTAACGAATTACAACCATGATAATTGCCAGCATCCGCCATACCCAACTTTTATCGAATTATGGTGTGAATTACATCTTTGACGGCATTTCTGATGAGCCAGAACATCAGTGGCTTATTTTTCAGAATATCTCGCGGGGTTTTACGAGAAAAGATATCATAGATTCATTCAATGATAATGCGAGGTATCTGACGAAAAACCCGAAACGCAAGCGGTGCTACCGTTATCATGAGGTATTGGCATTCAGCCCTGAAAACTCAAAGGATTTAACCAGAGCCAAACTGCAAACCATCACCAATGAATATCTCCGTTTGAGAGACCCAAAAGGTTTATCCAAAGCGGTCTGTGTACCACATATTGAGCAAGGAAAACACTATCATGTTCATCTCTTATTGACTTCGAATCATCTTGAAAGTGAGCGCAGTAGCGACATGATGATGACTAACGAGCAGTACTACGATTTGCGTAGAAGCATGGAAAGATACGTTTTACGCACCATGCCTGAACTTCATCAAAGCACCGTGTACCTGAATGAGCAAGAAATCCAAGAACGCTTACCACATAAATACCGTAGTCAAAGACGGCTTTTACAACTACAGAAACCCGCTAAAAAACGCAACCATCAAAAAGACAAGGTAGCCGAAATAGTCCATGACCTTGTACGCCAAAGTAATACCATTGAAGAATTTGAAACATTAATAAACAACACACCAGACATACAAACGTACAGGAGAGATGGCAATGGCAAGCTAACGGGCATTATCTATAAACGTAAAAATAAGTTTAGGTGGAAAACATTAGGGATTCCACTTTTTAAGGAAAACTTCCACGTGCTGAAACGCATGGCAGAACTCAAAAAAATTACCGAACGTGAGCAGTCCAACGAGTTGGAACGCTAATATAAAAACCACCATTTCATTAACTCTATAAACATAGCCACCTATGAGTATTTTTTCCTATTCCCACTCGCAGACATCTGCCAAATTCCTGAAAGGGATTGACCGCTTCTCTCTGCTCAATCGTTATCGAAAAGGGCTTGTTATAGATGGCGTATCCAGAATATCGGTCAAGGATTCTATGCAGGGATTAATTTGCTTAGGGTCAGTAGGCTACGGAAAATCTACCGCCTTTGTTGTACCAAATTTGATGAAAATTCGCAATGCCTCCATGTACGTCATAGACCCTTCGCAAGAGTTGTTTAATCTCTGCGGGGAATATCTCAAAAAATTCTTTCAGGTAGATTGTATTAATACGATTGACCCCGATAACAGTAGCCATTGGTGTCCACTTCATAGTGTCAAGACAAGAGAGGACGCTAAAATGCTTGCCGATGCTATTGTTTCGAGTGCGTTCCCGCAAGAAACTGGCTCGACACGTTTTTGGAATGAATCTGCTAAATCATTGATTTATTGCCTGATAGTGTCTGTTCTCAATCGACCAGAGCAGAAAACGTTACAATACGTTTTTAATATGCTCAATCGGTTTAACGAACACGACAAAGAAGAACTTATTAAAGAGTTATCCGAACATTTGGACAATGAAACATGGTTAGAGGTTAAAGCCATCATTAGCCAACCTGAAAAGCTTTTTGGTAGCACCGTAGCGACGTGTCGCACGGCTCTTGCTCCGATGGCTACCGAAACGCTCAAAAAGGTCTCAAGTAGTAACGATATAGACTTCAAAGGCTATCGCAAAAAACCGTCAATTTGCTTTATCTGTGTAGCGGAAAATCGCGTGAAAGAGTATGGCCTCTATTTGTCCTTACTACTAAAAGAGATAACCGATACGCTGATGATTATGCCTGAAAAAAATGATTTGAATCAATTCATCCTATACGATGAGGCAGGTAATATATACTGTCCAAAGCTAGCAAATTTCCTGACGGTTGCTCGCAAGCGAAAAGTGAGCGTAAGTTTAATCCTACAGTCAATGCGCCAGCTACGCGCCTTATATGGTAACGATGCGGAAACTATTATCGAAAATACTAAGCATCATATCTATTTACCTGGATTATCCTATTCAACAACGAGAGAGATAAGCCAGAAAATAGGCTATAAATCGGACGGAAATAGTACCTATTTCCCAACCAACAAAAAGAAAGAAGGTAGGTCTGCCCTTATTTCCCCTGAAGCTATCCGAACACTGAAGAATGGACGTGCGATTTTCTTAAGTGGAAACATGCCAGCCGTGTTGCTCAAACTTCGTCCATGGTATAAGAATTTTTGGCTTAAACTCAAACTCAAAAAATAATTAGGTTATGGGTCACACACTAATATTTTGGTTTATTCTAATTAATATTATCCTGCTTCTTTTTAACAGGAAAAAATTTTTTGTGTTTTGGAAATGGATATCAAGGCAGTTGGTAAAGTTGGCGAATTTTTTTCTTAAAAGAGCAATTGCTTTACTCGGATATGTATTCAAAAAACTGCTGTGGTTCTTACCACGCTTTTGCTATTGGCTGGGCTGGCTTATTTTGGAATTTTTCAAATTCATCTTCAATGCCATTAAACCCCTCTTTACTATTCTGAAAGCATAAAAAAGGATCCTCGCGAGAAAATCCTTTTTTGTGTTCATTTTTTTTTGCAAAGGGATTCCAAAGGGAAACGCCATTTCCTTTTGGCAAGTGGGTGAAATCTCTGTATAATCTCATGAGATTATACAGAGATTTCACCCACTTGCTTTTGCTCCCGCAGGAGCAAACTTTTTTGAGTGGGATGCTTCTTTTTCCTAAAAAAAGGTGCATTCACTCAAAATGAAAACTACTGCTAAACGCTTTCCGGAGATTTTTGCAAATTCATCACAAAAATTTCTGGAAAGGGTTTTGCCCAATAGTTTATTAATCAAAATCAATTATTAAGTCTTCTCCCTCATTGACCTCACAATGATTAGCTATGGTAGCAATTAGATGTTCATAGTTCGAAGATCTGGCTTCATCTAAAATACATTCTATTTCTTCTTTTGTCCAGCCCTCTCGTTTAGCTTGTTTGGAAAAAGCCCCCATTATTGCAAAGGCATTTCCATCTACCCTAACAAGGTCAAGGTTAATGGTCTTTTCTATATTTTTCTTCATACGTAGAGGATTGCAGATATTCAGTTTTAAGTGTAGCATAGCCTACTCGTTTTGAATATCTTTTCTTATGAAAACCTTTGATATTTTAAAACATAGAAAATTGCCCTGTTTTTTCGTTTAACATTGTTTTTATATCCTCATAATCATCGGTTGTTTTTGGTGATGATGTATGAGTTTTGTTTGTTCTTGGAAACAAATCTCTCACCATATCAAACGGATTAATGGTATAGCGTACGTAATTGTAGGCTTGCTGGGCATTGTCTATGTATTCAATTTGTGGGATACCTGTTTTGGGTAGTTTCCTGTTAACCACAAACGCCCCTTTGAAATCATTGCCAGGAAACAAACCATTATCAGCAATGACAATCCCGTGAATGCCGTGATGCATCAGATTAAGGGTTGCCATCTTAGCGCACGTAAAATCAAGGTCTACCAAAAAATGAAAACTACCTAACGAAACCGAATTTGATGCTAACGAAAATCGACCACTGCCACAACAAGGGTCACTAAAGGTTTCGTTATTGTTTGGTGCGACAATCTGTGCCATAAAATTACAAATCGGCATTGGTGTGAAAAATTGCGCAAATCCTTTTTGTTTTGATAAAGCTGCACTTTCATAAAACGTTCCAAAGAAATCGTAGCAATCGGAATCGCTCTGTATTTCCTTATCTAGTATTTTAATAACTTCATACATCATTAGGGTAAACTGTTGGCGTTCCTCTAGGGTATAGCGGTTTTGTATCAATTCTCGGTTAAACTGATAATCAAAACACCACGCATTGATATAGAGGTCGAGAAAGTCCTCAAAGACGTAGTAGTAGCCGTGTCGTCGTGATAAGGATTCAAAAGCATTGTTAAACGTTTTAAACTCATTAGGTAGATATTTCGTCGATTTACTCATTGTGAGAGAGATTAATTAAATATGCTCTTTCACAATGAAGCCTAAACCAAACAGGCAAGGAGACACGCAATGCGTGGAAATAGAATGATTCCTTGTCCTGTTTGTGTGTGGCTTTATATTATTGCAGATTTTATTTAATCTCTTTTGAGTAATTGACACATATTTACAATGAGATAGTTAAACGATTTTATTTATTAAAATCTCCCTCATCAGCAAAGGAGTAATAATCATTTTTGGTTAAAATAATATGGTCGAGAAGTTTGATGTCTATTAAATTGGAAGCCTCCTGAATTTTTTTGGTGAGTATTTTATCAGCCTGTGAAGGATTGGGATTGGAACTCGGATGATTGTGAGAAATAATCATCGCCACTGCTCCGCACTGAAACGCTCCAACTAGAATGAGGCGAATATCGGCGAATGTGCTGGTGATACCACCTTGGCTATGTGGATATAACCCAATTACCTGATTGTAATTGTTAAGGTATAGTATTTTAAACTGTTCCTGTAATTCCAGAGTATCGTGTTTCCATAGTGCTCTTAGGATTTCAGCCGCTTGTCGGCTGTCCAG
Source organism: Flavobacteriaceae bacterium (assembly GCA_014075215.1). Classification (NCBI taxonomy): domain Bacteria; kingdom Pseudomonadati; phylum Bacteroidota; class Flavobacteriia; order Flavobacteriales; family Flavobacteriaceae; species Flavobacteriaceae bacterium. The sequence continues at coordinate 3,083,398 of CP046177.1, read as the reverse complement.
TATTTTGAGGCGATTTTTCGGTGCAACCTCTTTATTGTATTGGAGTTTAATTTCGGCAACGGGAATCTGTTCTAGAACTCTGGCTCTGAACTCGGCTTTGAGTTCTTCTTTTGTTGGTGCAAAGGGTTTGTGCAGATAATCTGATGATAATTTTTTGGGAGTATTCATTATAAAAGAGATAGAAAGTAAAAAGGGGAATTAATATTAGGGTTTATCACACTTATTAAATCCCAGAAACGCAAACAAATAGTGTTTATTCCGTTTGGAGATTTCGAGGTTTTGTTTGATATTCTTATTGAGGCTTACTCTTTTTCGGTAATGAGTACACACCTTTTCGCACCATTTCCTGTAAATATTCAACATATTTCATATCGCCATATTTTTCGAGGAACAAAATTTCCTCACGAATGCGATAGAGTTTGCCGATATATCCGACAAGGCAATACGGGTCGATAGTGTGCATTTTGCACAAGTACTTAACCATAATGGTATTGTGACGGAGTTCTTCTAGATTAAAGATAGCTCCTTTGTGGATGTCGAACTCGTGGAGATAACTCACCAGCCGACGCTTGACCTGAATGAAGTCAAAGTTTTTCATAAGAAAAAGGGGTTAGAAAATAGAAAAAAGGACTTTTCATAATTGAAAAGATTTTTTTGCTGCGAAGATTTCTAACACACACTTTAAAAAATCCCTGAGCTTTTGGGTTGAGCAAAAAACTTTAGGACGTAATGGCAGACTTTTAAAAAAGTTTTCCACAATTAGCCGTTTTGGGGAATATGAATTTTTGTGGTAAAACGGCGGTCAACTTTTTTTCTACTTCTTAACCCCTCTTAATGAAAAAATGGAATACAAAAGACATTACCGACTTTCAAAAATTGCACTTGAAGCACTACGGAGTAAAAATCAATCAAAGAAAAGCCAATCAAGGTCTTATCAAAAAAGAATAAAACGAGGTTCACAGTTTCATCTGCCTAATAAACACATTTTAATCCCACTCCAATGAAAATACCCCTTATTCTTCCTCTTTTTAAACGTTTCGCATTACACGAAAAAGGAATGAAACAAAAAACTATTAAAGAAATTATAGCCATAGTTTCTGCACTATCAAAAGAACTTTCAAATCCATCAGTTACCACCCTAACAACTTCAAAAATTCGTGAATTTCTCTATCAAAGAAAATTAGAACGGATGTGGACGAACAAGACTTTTAGAAACTATCGGCAGTACCTCAAAACATTCTTTGATTATTGTTTACGAGAAAATTACATTGATATGAATCCCGTTGAAAAAATAGAAAAACCTAAACTCCCGAAACGCATTCCTCGATGTTTGGACAAAAATCAAGTTGAAAATTTATTATTGCACTTAGATTGTTATTCGTGGTTCAATGATTTAGAAGCTAAGAGGAACAAGGCAATCATTCGTACATTCTTATTTACAGGGGTTCGGTTAAATGAACTTCTTAAATTACAGACAACATCAGTGAATTTTGAAGAATCAGAAATCATCATCTATCAAGGAAAGGGGAATAAGGACAGGGTAATCCCAATTCATCCAGATTTGATGCCTTATCTCAAAACCTACCATCAATCAAAAAAGAAACCGACTTTATATTTCTTTTCCAGCATTCGTTCCGATAAACCACTCACAGAAAACAATTTATACAGCATCATTAAAAAGATACGATGTAAAACAAAGTTCCACTTTACTCCGCATCAGTTACGCCATACCTTTGGTAAATTTTCTATTGAGGGCAACCTCAATCCTTTCAAATTGCAAAAGATTATGGGTCATTCCAGTATAGAAACTACGCAAATTTATGTGTACGTGAGCGATAACAACCTCAAAGAGAGTTTTCAGAAAACCGTTTTATTGTAATGGATGCTTACTCACTTGGTCTTGCAAATGATGCACCGTTGCAGACAAGTAAATGGTAGTGGTTTTAATATCACTATGACCCAATAATCGAGAAACACTAAAGAGGTTACAGCCTGCCTCTAGCATTAGGACGGCAAAGGTGTGACGGAGCAAATGAGCGTGAATATGTACACCAGATTTTTTGCCGATTTTCCTAAGCAAACGAGGGATAACTTCTGCGCTCATTTGTGCTGTACAAATAAGAGAAACAAAAAAATACACACTTTTATTATTAATTTTGGAGCGTATAGCAAGGTATTTTTCTAAATATCTTTTTAATTGAGCATTTATAGGAATCATTCGGTCTTTTTTGCCTTTTCCTGCTTGAACAAATAAAACGTTCTCTTTAATATTTACATCATTGATTTTTAGATTGAGTAATTCTTGCAATCTAATCCCTGTAAAGAGAAAAACGGCAAGAATGGCTACCGCTCGTGGCTTTTCATAGTAGTGATGATAAGGGTAACATTTTGCCCAATCTAAAATAAGCGTGGATTGTTCTTTGGTAAGATGTTTAGGGATTTTGGATTCTAGTTTTGGTGCAGGAATATCATCGGCAGGATTTTTTTCTAAATATCCTCGTGCTACACACCATTTAAAAAACAAGCGTACATTACCTAATCGAGTGCGGATGGTTTTAGCTGACCAATTCTTTTCACACTTTCCGTGAATAAGCCATTGTTTAATCACATTTTGGGTAACATCTTCGATATGATATACTTCGGTATGTTTTACAAAATAATTAATGACTTCTTTAAACCATTTAATCGTTCTTGGGGTGTTGTTTTTAAAAACAATTTGATACTGACAGAACTCTTGATGCCGTTGGAGAATAGTATTCATTGTGACTATCGGGTAAAACCTGACAGTCGTTAGACGAATACTTTTTTTATGCAAACGCCACTTTATGGCCGTTATAGTCTCATTCTGGTTGCGGCGGCAGGATTCGAACCTGCGACCTTCGGGTTATGAGGCAAATATCAAGCCCGCTATTAAAATTTACAACTGATTATCAGTTTGTTATACTTCTATTTTATTCTAAAAACCAACTTTTGTATGCGGTTATTCATATCTATATTCTATTTCCCAATCATTTCCATTTGTGTTAAATGTAACTTTACTTGGAAAATCATCAGTATCATATTCATAAGTCCACACTGTTCCATCCGAATTGCTAATTGAATTATTACTACCTATGTAAAGCACTTTTTTAAAGTAGTCTTGATAAACATTTTTGTAAGGATTATTTTTTGAATCAAAATTAATTGTAGTTGTATTATTGTTGTTTGTTACAGAAATTCTGTTACTGTTTGAATCATATGTATAAGTGCTGGTGTTTCCAAAACTGTCTGTTTCCCCTGAAATAAGGTTGTCAGTATTGTACTCGTAGTTTATAGTATTTAATAAAGAGGGGATTGAAATGGATTTTATTAAATCATTTTGATAAGTAAGAATAGATTCCGATGGTATAGGTATTCCTTGCTGCCAGCTTACAGTTTTTATTTTACTTATTTTATCATTAAGGTACTCAAACCTTGTAGTATCAATTGAATTGCTATTTAAGTTATTATGAGTAGCCGTAATCATAATTAAGGTGTTACTTGAATAATGAAACTTTCTTACAGTTTCCCCAGCCCCTCCATTACTTAGGCTTACTATTTGTTTCTCCTCCATAAGTTTCTTAGACAAATTAGGAGTTGCTGCATCTATATTTGTATCATTATTAGAACAACTAATAAAAACACAAATTAATAATATTACTAATACTCTTTTCATACTGTTAGGTTTTGATTTAAAATAAATGACTTGATGCTTGAACTTTGAATATTTGCATTATACTTTCTTTGTTAATTTGCTGGGGCGGGAATTCGTCTTTTTTGTTATCAGTTGGCTTACTAATTAAAGTATAAGTATTATCAGTTTCGCCTTTAGTTATTACTTTAATCATTCTGAAACCGTCATTTGTTACAATAGCATATATTTCTCCAAAAGGGAAAAACTCTATCCAGTTATTCAGTTTAATTAAACCAATAGCGTCTCCGTGAGAAATTACTTTTGCCATACTTTGCCCTGATGCTCTTACTACATAATCACAACCTTTAAAAAATGGGTGGTCTATGTATGAATTTGGCTTTATTGACTGGTTATTCTGAACTTCTAAAAAACTTGCAGTAAAATCAACATCATAATAAGGTACTCCGCTTTGCAAACTAACGCTTTCCTCTTTTACAACTCTTTTATAGCTTAATGAGTTTTCGTCATACCTGTACCTATTAAAAACCTCATCTATTTTCTCTTTTACAAAGTCAATTTTTGTTTTAGGAATTTTAGCTCCTCCCTCCCAGTTTTGAATAGTATTAGAGCTCACACCAAATATTTGGGCTAATTCAACTTGAGTTAGACCCAGTTTTTCACGTTTTTCTTTTAATCTTAAATCATTCATAATCAGCTTGTTTCATTACAAATACCAAATATTTAACATTTTATTAACAAAATATTCAGTATTATTTTATTTGAATACCAAATATTTGGTATATATTTGTAAAACAATTACAAGGAAATGGAAGCAAATATAGTCAAAACTCTCAACATTGTAAACAAATTACAACAATTAACTCAAAGCAAGTTTGATTTTTTAGTTAAAAGCATACCAAATATTGGGGTTGAGTTAGAATGGGATGGCGATTACGGTAAGTATGAGAATGATAGCCACGAAATTGAATTTAAAGACTTCTTTGGGTCAAGCAAAAAAGTTGTGGGATTTAGATTTTTACGCATAAATTTTAGATAGTCTGAATAGGAAGAAAGGAACAGATCTTACGCCTCTAAATTGTAGTCTAAAAGTTTTTATTTTAGCATTAAAAGATTCAGCAGAAGCATTGGTACTTCTATTATCAAAGAAATTTAAGATGCTTCGATAATGACTTTGTATTGATCTAGCTACTGTTCCAAAACTTTTACTGAACTCTGATTTTTCTACCTTATCATACCATCTAGCTAGTTTTGTATATGCTACCGCCTTGTCTTTTGTCTTTTGATAAATCGTTGCCAGTTCTCTAGTAAGCTCATAAGCTCGTTCCAAGTTGGGGTATCTTTCAAAGAGTAATTCTGCTCTAAATTTTTGTTTGGCTGTCCATTTGTTAGGGGCTTTAAAGAGTAAATACCTACTTCTAGCTAGTAGTTGTTTGGGAGTATCTCCATTGTCAAGGATATTCGGTTTAAAGTTTTTTCCTGTTTCTTTAGCCAATGCTATTTCATTATTTTCTTGTTCTATGGTTTTCCATCTATACTGTATTCGAATTTCTTGCAAGGCATCATAAGCTCGTTTTTGTACATGAAATCGGTCTGTGACCTGAGTAGCTTTAGGAAAGGCTTTTTTAGCAATCTTTTCCATAGTAGGTGCCATATCCAAAGTGATTTCTTCTACTAAATATCGGTCTTTACTTGGAATTTTCCTTAACACTTCTATGACTCGTTCACTTTGTGTGGTAGCTACTATGGCTACTAAACTGCCTCGTTTTCCTTTACCTGCTTTGTTGGTAATCACTGTATAGAGCTCGCCTTGAGTAAGTGCTACTTCATCAATACTTAAATGAGTTCCTATATTCTTCTTAAAAAGCAGCCATTGGTCGGCATGAGCTAATTGATCCCAAGTCAAAAAGTTACTTAAATGATTGCGATATTGTTCTTCTAATCGCTTGCCGTTAAGGTGATAGTAGGTAGATAAACTTTTACAACTTACTGGAATACTATCTAACAAGCCTCTTTAAAAAAAGAGAGAACTCTTCTGTCATTCGAGTTCCCTTTGCTACCAAATTCCAATCTCTTGAGAATACTTCTGAGGTATCAACATCTAACCATCGTCTACGTTTTACTTGTAAAAAACAAGCCTTGTTACGTACTGGAAAATCTTGAATATCTACTACTGGGTAAAATCCTTTGGAATGTAATTTACGATGAGATAACTCATCTGGTTGTATAGGTTTTTCTTCTAAAACCAAAGTAAGTTTGTTCGTTGAATCTTTTACCTCTTTAAGTTCAAAGTAATCTAAAATACCTTCGGGTAAAAAATGCTTCAGGAGCTCTTGTGTATGCATTTGAGTTTTTAAACCAAAACTCTAAAAAATTAACCTACTCCACAAACTTTTTGCTTGATCCCTCAATACCTTTATTCATTATCCGAATAGTTCAGTTGTTTCTTCTAAACTTGGAATACAAGGCAGAAAAACAAAACTATTAGCACAAGAAGTCATTAATCAAAAATATACGCTTGGTATAAATGAGCATAACGGAATTGAAACCAAAGTTATGCTTAATGACGAAATGCGACTCCGCCACACGCATATTATCGGTGCTACTGGGATCGGTAAATCAACGCTCATTGCCAATATGATGATTGAGGACATGAAATTAGGCAATGACTGTGCTTTATTCGACCCGCACGGAGATATAGTAGAAGACATTTTATTGCGTATTCCAGAACATCGAAAAAATGACGTCATTGTTATTGACCCATCAGATACAGAATATCCAATTGGCTTTAATTTATTAGGAGCAAGTACCGAACCTGAGAAAATAGTATTGTCTTCTGATTTAGTTTCTTCCTTTAAAAGACACGCTACGGCTTGGGGGGATAACATGACAGCAGTACTATCAAATGCTATTAATGCCTTTTTAGAAAGTAGTAAAAGTGGAACACTCATTGAACTCAAACGATTTTTACTTGAAGATACCTTTAGAAAAGAGTTTTTGCAATCTGTAGAAGACCCATCTATTCATTACTATTGGGAGCATGAATATTACATGGTTAAAAAAGGGATTGCTCCCCTGTTGACCAGAATAGATACTTTTTTACGTCCAAAAATTATCCGCTCTATGTTAGCTCAAAAAAGCGGTATTGATTTTAAAGAATGTATTGAAGAAAAGAAAATAGTCCTCATTAAATTATCACAAGGACTTATAGGCGAAGAAAATAGTTTTTTACTTGGCTCAATTTTTCTTTCAAAATTTAACCAAGTAGCACAAGGAAGACAATCACTTTCAAAATCAGAACGTCATCCCTACTACATATATTTAGATGAATTTCAGAATTTCATAACACCAAGTATCACAAGAATACTATCAGGTGCGAGGAAATATGGATTAGGACTACTCTTGGCACATCAAGAATTAGGACAAATTGAAGAATCAAAAATTTTAAACTCAATTATTTCTAATCCACATACACGGATTTGTTTTAGACTTGGTGATAATGATGCAAAACGATTAGAGCAAGGGTTCTCATATTTCCAGCAAGACGATTTACAAAGTTTAAGGATTGGACAAGCTATTATGCGTATTGGAAGTGCAAATAATGATTGTAATATTTCAACATTTCCATTGCCAAACTTTGATACTGAAACAGCACAGAGTATTAAAAGTACTATTGTGCAAAATACAAGAAGTAATTACGCAAAACCCAAAGTTGAAATTGACGAATTACTCAAAGAGTTATTACCAAAAGTTGGCAATGTAAAAAGGAAAAAAGACAGTGCTCAAGAAAATATAGTATCTGAAATTAAACAAGAAGAAAAAGAAATACCTAGTACACCTACTATTATTAAATCAATAGAAATTCCGCAAACACATATTCATGAAGATACATCGGAAATAGAAACTCAAAAAAATACCTACCTCAAGCAAGAAGAAGAAAAAGAAACTATACGGAGACACCGTTCAATTCAAGACTATATTAAAACCTTAGCCTCGCCAAGAGGTTTTCTTACGAGTATTGAACACGAAACTGATGATGGAGGGCGTGTTGATGCATTATTAATTAAAGATACTCTTTCAATTGCTTGTGAAGTTTCAGTTACCAACAGCATTGATTATGAAGTACAGAATATACAGAAATGTATTCTAGCTGGATATAGTCATATCTGTATGGTATCTGAAAGCAACATACATCTAAAGAATATTAAAAAACGAACAAAAGAACATATCTCAAAAGAGGCATTTAAAAAGGTTCGTTTTATGCCACCCCAAGAGATTGCAAAGTTTTTAGATTCATTTGAAAAAAAGAAGCAAAAAAAACGAGTTCGAGGATATCGTGTGAAATCTAATTATACCGATGTTCAAGGAAATGATGCGAAAGATAAAGGTTCAACACTCAAAAATATTTTACTGAAATCACTTAAAAAAGGTTCAAAAAAGAAGAAATAAAGCAAAGCGATATTTCCTTGCTTTTCAGGCACATGAAACGTAGGTTAGCTGTATATAAACACATACATTATGGCACAAAAAGAAGTAGGTATTTGGGTACGAGTTTCTGGTCAAGCATCAGTTGATAAAGAAAATCACATCCACCATGAAATGAGAGCAAAAAACTTTATTAAAGCTCGTAATTGGAAAGTAGCGAAAGTATATCGCCTCAAAGCTATGACTGGTGAATCAATTATGGCTTACTCTGAAACCACACAGATGCTAGATGATATTAAGCACAAACGAATTAGTGGTATTGTCTTTACCAAAATTGCACGATTGGCTCGTAATACCCAAGAACTGATTAGTATTGCAAAGTTTTTTAGAGAACATGATGCTGACTTAATATCAATGGATATGTCAATTGATACCTCAACACCTATTGGTCGCCATTTTTTTCGCTCTATGAGTTCAATAGCTGAATGGGAGTTAGATACTATTAGGGATAGAATTCAAGGTTCGGTTCAAAGCCGTGCCTAGAGAGGATTACATATTGGAGGTCAACCTCCTTATGGTTTTAAATATGAAGAAAAACGCCTTGTTCCTCACACAGAAGAAGCACCAATACTCAAACTTATGTTTGAATTATTTTTGGAACACAAAAGAAAAAAGACTGTTGCACGAATATTGAATGAACGAGGATATCGAACTAAACGTGGCAATATGTTTACTGATTCAACGGTGCGGAGATTACTGCAAGAACCCGTTGCTAAGGGGTTACAGATAATGAATAGAAGACAGAGTAAAAAAACAGGATTTAAACCAAAAGAAGCGTGGGTATTTCACAAAGTGGAGGCAGTTGTTGATGAAGCAGTATGGGAGCAAGTCAATCAAATCATTAAAAAACAAGCACGTAACAATGCTCGTCCCCTCAATCTCAAAGTTCATTTATTCACTGGCTATGTGTTTTGTGTGTGCGGCGGTAGAATGTACACACGAGAGAGTAGCGAAAATTACGTGTGTCAACATTCATGTGGGAATAAAATACACAAAGAAGATTTAGAAGAAGTTTTTAAAAGTGAACTGCATACTTACACCGTTTCGCAAAATCATGTTGATGAATATTTTAGTACATTGCAAGGAGTGATTGGGAATAAGAAACAAGAATTGCAACAACTCAAAAGAAAGCAAGAGAAACTTAATGAAAAGATTGAAAAGCTTATGGAACTTCATGTTCAAGGACAAATTAAAACAGAAGCTTTTCATTCCTATCATGCAAAACCTTACGAGCAGTTGATGCAGGTAGAACAATCAATGGCAGAACTAGAAACAGAGTTTCTTTGTTTCACGCAACAAGAAAAGTCAACAGATATTATCATAGAAGAAGCACGTAATTTATATGAACGATGGGATACTTTAGAGAGAGATCAAAAGCGAAATATTATTGAAACGATAGTGGATAAGATTATTGTTGGCAAGGATGATATTGAAATAAATCTGTATAAAATCTTGCCTGATGGCTATATGCCACCTTCTTTAGAAACTGGAACAAATGGGCAACACACCCTTAGCAATGTCAATTTCAATCTTTGCGGCTAATTCTCGCATTAACAGATTTTTGCTTTCCCTAGCTTCTTTTATAATGTGACTTAACTCCATAGTAATAGAACTTGTGTTTCTTGACAAGATTTTTCAAATATAACCCGTTGTGCATTATGATTTAGGACAAAAAAGGTTGTTCATCTTACTGAAAATCAGTAAATTGATTTAATCACAAATCATTTATAATGAACAACTTAAATGCAAATTACGAAAGAATATTGGAAGTATTAAGAAAAATATCAAAAGAACAACTTTTAATTTATCAAAGGCGTGAACCTAAACTTAGTGATTTAGAACTCATCAGTTTAAGTTTAACGGTAGAATTTATGGGAATTGATAGCGAGAATGATTTGTTTAGGAAACTCCCAATTGCAATTTACCAGAAAATAGAACGAAATGTTTATAACAAAAGAAGGCGTAGATTATTAGATCATTTGGACAGTATTCGATTAAAATTAGCTTCCTACTTTAATGAATTTGAGAATTATTTTATCGTTGACAGTATGCCTTTGGAAGTTTGCAAATTATCAAGAAGTTATCGTTCTAAAATCTGCAAAGAAACAATGCATACCTTTCCAGACAAAGGTTATTGTGCATCTCAAGGTACTAATTATTACGGGTATAAGTTGCACGCAATTTGTTCTGTGAGCGGTGTTTTTCAGAGTATCGATTTTAGTCCAGCATCTGTACATGATATCAATTATCTTAAAGCGGTTAAAATGCAGATTAAAAGCGCTACTTTAATTGGTGATAGAGGATATTTATCCGCAGAAGTTCAACTTAATTTATTTGAAACCTATGATATTAAATTAAATACACCAATGAGAAATAATCAAAATCAGTATAAGAAACAAGCTTATATTTTTAGAAAATCTAGAAAACGTATAGAAACTTTGTTCTCACAATTATATGACCAGTTTATGATTCGAAGAAACTATGCTAAAACTTTTGAAGGATTTAAAACAAGAATAATATCTAAGATATCTGCTTTAACTGTAATTCAATACATCAACAAATTTTTCTTTGATAGAAATATCAACAATATTAAAATCAGCATTATTTAAAATGCACAACAGGTGTTATTATAACGTACAATATGGCTACTTTATTCAGTTAAAAGTTGAAAAATTGAAGAAAACCGAATCTTGAAACTTGAAACTTTTAAATGAGTTCAATCTTTAAATATTTTGAATCTTTGAATTTTCATTCAAAAAATATCAACCTCTGACACTTTTTACAAATGCAGAAATAGCTTCTATTCCATGTTGTGCTATGTGATTAATAAAAGCCGAGCCAATAATAGCTCCGTTTCCATATTTACAGACTTCTGAAAATGTATTGTGGTCAGAAATTCCAAAACCAATAATAAGCTTACTTTTTAAGTTCATTGCTTTTATTTTTTTAAAATAAGCTATTTGTTCTTGGGAAATTTCCCCTTTTGCTCCCGTAATAGAAGTAGCAGCCACCATATATATAAAGCTTCGTGTATAGGAATCTATCTTTCGGATACGTTCTTCCGAAGTTTGCGGTGTAATTAAAAACACATTATGAATTCCGTATGTGGAAAACAATTTTTCATAATGGTTTTCGTATGCTATCATCGGCAGGTCAGGTAAAATAATGGTATCTATTCCGCTTTCCACTACTCTTTGGCAAAATATATCTTCTCCGTATGCCAAAAGTTGATTCAAATACCCCATCAACACCAAAGGTGTTTCGTTTGTTTGTTTGATTTTTGACAATTGATCAAAAACAATGTCTAAATTCATCCCGTTTTTTAGTGCTTTTTGGCTACTGTTTTGAATTGTAGATCCATCAGCTAACGGATCGGAATAGGGTAAACCAACCTCTATAAAATCCACACCGGCATCGCTTAACTCCCGAATTGTTTTAGCAGTGTCGTTTAACTTTGGAAAACCGGAAGTAAAATAAACCGATAAAATATTTGACGATTTTTCTTCTAATAATTTTGCAACTGAACTCATAGGTTACTCTTCTAAATGTTTGATAAGCATCTCTAAATCTTTATCCCCCCTACCCGATAAATTCATTACAACCACTTGTTCTTTTCCCAGGTTCAACTTTGGTAATACGGCCAGTGCATGCGCAGATTCCAAAGCCGGAATAATTCCTTCTGTCTTTGCTAATTCATATGCTGCTGCCAGTGCCTCTTTATCGGTAGCGTTCATAAATTTTACCCGTTTGGTTTCAAATAAAAATGCATGTAACGGTCCAACCCCCGGATAATCCAATCCTGCGGAAATAGAATACGGTTCAACGATTTGTCCGTAACCATCTTGCATCAGCATGGTCTTGCTTCCATGTATGACTCCTATATCTCCCAGTTGAGAAGTCGCAGCACTTTTACCGGAGTTGACTCCTAAACCGGCAGCTTCCACTGCTATGAGTGCTACTTCCGGGGTATCCAAATAATGATAAAAAGCCCCTGCCGCATTACTTCCGCCTCCTACACAGGCAATAACCATATCCGGATTTTCTCTACCGACATGTTCTTTCAACTGCCATTTTATCTCCTCTGAAATGATTGCCTGTAAGCGCGCTACCATATCCGGATATGGAGCAGGGCCAACTACGGAGCCTATTAAATAATACATCTCCGGATGCTGAATCCAATATCGAATGGCTTCATTGGTTGCATCTTTCAGTGTTTTACTTCCGCTGGTTGCCGGAACTACTTTTGCGTCTAACATTTTCATTCTGGCTACATTCGGTGCCTGGCGCATGATATCCTTTTCGCCCATAAAGACCGTACACTCCAAACCCATTAGGGCACAAACCGTGGCAGTAGCCACTCCGTGCTGTCCGGCACCTGTTTCTGCAATAATGCTGGTTTTTCCCAGTTTTTTAGCAATCAAAATCTGACCGATCGTATTATTTACTTTATGTGCTCCCGTATGATTTAAATCCTCCCGTTTTAAATAAATATGTGCTCCGTATAATGATGATAATCGTTTCGCAAAATACAACGGGCTCGGCCTTCCTACATAATCTTTTAAGAGGTTCTTGTATTCTTTTTGAAACTCCGAAGATTCAATAATTTGAATATATGTATCGTGAATTTTCTTCACATTGGGATATAGTAATTCCGGAACGAATGCTCCTCCGAATTGCCCGTAATATCCGTTTTTATCCGGATGAAGTTTTGATTTCATAAATAGTTAGTTATTACTTTTACCGTCTTTTCAAAATAAGTTCTTTACGTTATCTCAACAAACTCCGGATGCTATTAGTTTATTCTTAAATTTTCGAACTTCCTTTATATTTTTTAATCCCGGTTTGGTTTCAAATCTACTGTTGATATCAACAGCATAAACAGGTAATCCGGACGCTTTTATTTTTATAATTTCCTCCACATCCCCAGGTTCAATGCCACCGCTTAAAAAGAAAGGTGTTGAAAAAGGGTAATTTTTTAATACATTCCAGTCAAATTTTACTCCATTCCCTCCTCTTTCTTTTCCTTTTGTGTCAAACAAAAAATAATCAACTTCATTTTCATAGGGCTTCAACACTTCAAAATCAAAATCGTCTTTAATACCAAATACTTTGATAATTTCAACCTTTGATGACAAATGATTTTTTAATTCTTGAATGTATTTCACAGGTTCATCTCCGTGCAACTGAATGACTTCTAATAAGTGTTTTTTGACTGTCGAAACTACCATTGTATACCCTTCATTTACAAAAACACCTGTTTTTTTAACCGGTTTTGGAAGTTCAGGCATAATTCCTTCAAAATTTCTCATGGATTTTTTATAAAAAATAAACCCCATATAATCAGGTTTCATATCGGCAATTAACCGAATATTATCTACATATTTCATACCGCAAATTTTTAGTTTCATCGCTATCGTATTTGACTGATAAATGTTTCACAAGCCAATCCCGGATTTTCTTCCTTCATAAAATTTTCTCCAATTAAAAATCCTTTAAAACCATATTCTTTTAAACCGGTGATAATTTTCGGATCGTTGATTCCGCTCTCGGAAACTTTTACGCAGTCGGAAGGAATCTGACTTGCCAGTGTAATGGAGTGCTCCAAATCAACTTCAAAGGTTTTGAGATTTCTATTATTAATTCCTACAATCTTATGAGTAAGTGCTATCTTATCCAAATCTTCTATTGTATGTGCTTCATACAAAACTTCCATTCCCAAATCCTCTGTCAACTGTCCGTAGTTCTTTAACTCTTTTTTGGTTAAACAGGCAGCAATCAGCAAAATCACATCCGCTCCGATAGCTTTGGCTTCCACAACCTGAAAGCCGTCTACAATAAAGTCTTTTCGTAAAATAGGGATGGTGGTATTTATAGTTCTGGCCTGCATCAGATCGACCATTGTTCCGCCAAAAAATGAAGTATCTGTTAAAATGGATTGTGCAGCTACATTGGCATCTAAATAACCTGTTGTTACCTCTTCAATAGTTACTTTATCATTGATAATTCCTTTTGAGGGAGATTGCCTTTTAAATTCTGCAATAATTCCAGTTGAATCTGTTTCTAACAGTGATTTTCTAAGCGATAACGGCTCTCTCTGAAACAACGGACTTTCCACTAATTTCTTAACCGGAACGTCTGCCTTTATTTTAGCTACTTCTTTCTTTTTAAATGCTATTATTTTATCTAATATGGTCATACAATAATTATGAATTACGAATTAATTTATGAAGACATTCTTTTGCTCTCCCTCCAAACAAGGCATCTTTTGCTTCTTCAAAAGCAGTTTCGAATGATTTGCTTTTATCTACAATTTTCAGAGCAAAAGCAGCATTGGTTAATACCACATCGTTCTGAACTTCCGTACCCTTTCCGTCCAAAATCGTATTAAAAATCTTTGCTGCGTCTTTTACGGAATTACCTCCGTAAATATCGGATTGTAAAATTCTTCTCCGGCCAATATCTTCCGGATTGATGATTTCTTCCCCCGATTTGGTAAATAATTTAAATCCACTCGTCAAAGAGATTTCATCATATCCGTCTAACGTATGAATAATCCCGTAATTTGAATCTTCCCCCTGTAATATATAATGATACAATCGTGCAATTTCCAGATTAAATGTTCCCAACATCAAATTCTGTGGAGAACTCGGATTTACCAGCGGCCCTAACATGTTAAAAAAAGTTTTTAATGCCAGTGCCTTTCTTGTGGGCCCAACAACTTTCATAGCCGGGTGAAATTTCGGGGCATGTAAAAAACAAATATTTGCTTTCTCCAAATGCCTCTTTAAAGTGTTTTCATCATTGGTAAAATGATAGCCGAAATTCTCTAACATATCTGAAGATCCGGATTTTGACGACACACTATAGTTGCCATGTTTGGCAACTTTTTGCCCAGTTCCCGCCACAATAAAAGATGCTAATGTAGAGATATTAAACGTGTCTTTTCCATCGCCTCCGGTACCTACAATATCAATGGTATTATATGCTGATAAATCGACCGTAATTGCCAGTTCTTTTAGTGCTTCCCGAAACCCTGATAATTCGTCTGCTGTAATAGGGCGCATCATAAAAACAGTCATAAAAGAAACTAAATGTGCATCATTATAAGTTGATGCAGTAATATCAATCAAAATCTGTTTTGCTTCGGATTTTAACAGGCGTTTGTGTTGGTATAAATCGTTTAATATTTCTTTCATTTTATTTAATCCTCATTTTTACGGGAATGATCATATTACACATAAGCTTCTATAAAATTCCTAACGATTTGTTCTCCTACTTCTGTTAAGATAGATTCGGGATGAAACTGCACTGCACTTATTGAAAATTCTTTATGACGAGTGGCCATAATTTCTCCATCTCCATCGGTTGCTGTAATTTCCAGGCACTCCGGGATGTTTTCTTTGGAAGCGATCCACGAATGATATCTTGCTGCTGAAAATTCGGAAGGAATACCCTTAAAAATAATGGCTGAAGGTTGAACCACTCTCATTGTCGTAGCCACTCCGTGAAAAACCATGTCCATATTTACAATGGTTCCACCAAACACCTCTGTAATTGCCTGAAGGCCTAAGCATACTCCAAAAAAGGGTTTTTCACCGGCGTATCTTTTAATAATCTGCTTTAAAATTCCTGCCTCATCCGGGATTCCAGGCCCTGGAGATAACATAATTAAGTCGTATGGATGTATTTCCTCCAGTCCAATTTCATCGTTTCTAAAAACCGCAGGAAAAGTTCCCGTAATTTTTTCAACCATGTGCACAAGATTGTATGTAAACGAATCGTAATTATCTATTATTAGTATGTTCATAATTTATTGAAAAATTGAATGATTCAAAAATTTAAAGTTTCAATTTTTGAATCATTTACTACTTATATTTTTTCAGCCAAAACCAGTGCTTTTTTTAATGCAGCTAATTTATTATTGACTTCTTGTAATTCTTTTTCCTCGTCAGAATGGATAACAATTCCTGCTCCTGCCTGATAGTATAATTTGTTTTGTTTACTCACGAAAGAGCGAATCGCAATAGCCAAATTCACAGAACCGTTTAATCCTATTATACCGACAGCACCCCCATAAAATCCGCGTGATTGATTTTCATATTTGTCAATCAGTTGCATTGCTTTGTATTTTGGTGCTCCACTTAAGGTTCCTGCCGGGAATGTATCTCCGACAATCTTGATCGGATCGCCTTTGATTTCCCCTTTTACCGTAGACACCAAATGAATAACATGACTAAAAAACTGAACTTCTTTAAACACTTCTACAGTTACATTATCAGCGTGTTTGCTTAAATCATTTCTGGCCAAATCAACCAGCATGACATGCTCAGCGGTTTCTTTAGTGTCTTCGCATAACAGTTTACCAAGTTTTATGTCTTCTGCCATATCACCTGTCCTTTTGAACGTTCCTGCAATAGGGTTGATGAGGGCTTTTCCTGCTACTACCTTTATCTGTGCTTCCGGCGATGAGCCCATCAGTTTAAAACTTCCGTAATCAAAATAAAATAAATACGGTGACGGATTTATCGACCGTAGTGCTCTGTATACATTAAACTCATCACCTGTAAAAGCTTGTTGAAACTGACGCGACAATACCAGTTGAAATACATCCCCTCTTTTACAATGTGCTTTTGCTATTGTTACATATTTTTTAAAATCTTCATCGGTACAATTAGAAGCTTCACCTCCTGAGATTTTAAATCTTTGAGTAGTAAATGCCCGCGCTTCAATAATGGTTTCTATCTCTGCTATCCTCGAATCAGTACCTTCCATTATATTTTCAATCAATATCATTTCATCATTAAAATGATTGATCGCAATAATAAATCGATAAAAACTGTACTGCATTGACGGAATTGCCGAAGGTGCTTTTGAAGTGTTTAGTTGAATATTTTCAAAATACCGGACACTGTCATAAGTAGTATATCCGTACAAGCCATTAAATGATTTTAATGACGCTTCGCATTCTAAAATAATCGCATCGCTAAACTGATTAAAAAGCTGATAAAAATTCCGATTGATGCCTTCGGACGAGATGAGAGAACCGTTTTTAAACACAGAAAATTGACCATCTTCAACCTTCATGGTGAGTATGGGTTCGATACAAATAAAAGAAAAACTTTCTTCTTTACTGTGATAGTCAGAGCTTTCCAAAAGCAACGTATTTGCGTATCTGTCTCGTAAACGAAAGTACAAACCTACCGGAGTAACTGTATCGGAAATTCGTCGTCTACTACTGGTTTTTATCGTTGTTTTTTTTATTTCCATACTATATTTCAGTAATTATTAGAATCAGAAAAGACTTATCGTGAGATAAGCCTTTTATATTTTTAACATACAGGTTTCCTTCTCACTTATGAGTGCAAAGATATCCACCACCATATATTTTTATTCCGTAACATTGTCAGGCAAAAATAAATACTGATTTCCAATACGACAAGTTTTCCTATACTTTTTTTAAAGTATAAGTTTTAAAACAACATTTAGCTTTAAATAATTACATTATAAATTAAAAAAGATACAAAATGTATCATATTGTAATTATTTTAAATAAAAAAGTAATATTTAGATACTTATTTCAGTTTATTTGCATTATTATTAATATTCAATAAAAATTATGTGTGGTATTGTATGTGCTTTTGACCTAAAAGAGAAATCAGATGTATTAAGGCCTCAATTATTAGAGATGTCTTCAAAGATCAGGCATAGAGGCCCGGATTGGAGTGGAATCTATAGTAATGATAAAGCAATTTTAGCGCATGAACGCCTGGCGATTGTAGATCCGGCATCAGGAAAACAACCCTTGTTTAGTGAAGATAAAAAGCTTGTGTTGGCTGCAAACGGAGAGATTTATAATCACAGAGTATTAAGAAAACAATTTGAAAATTACAGATCAGATCATTCGAAGCCAACTTATGAGTTTCAGACAGAATCTGACTGTGAAATACTTCTTGCGCTATATAAAGAAAAAGGAATGCATTTTTTAGATGAACTGAATGGTATCTTCGGTTTTGCCATTTACGATGTTGAGAAAGACGAATATTTTGTAGCGAGAGATCATATGGGAATCATCCCTCTGTATATAGGTTGGGATCAGCATGGAACTTTTTATGTAGCCTCAGAGCTAAAAGCACTGGAGGGAGTATGTACAAAAATTGAACTATTCCCACCCGGGCATTATCTATCCGGAAAAGATGGGGTAGTAAAACAATGGTACAAAAGAGATTGGATGGAATATAAAGCCGTAAAAGAAAATCAAACGAATATTGATGAAATTAGAGAAGCCTTAGAAGCTGCTGTACACAGGCAATTGATGAGTGATGTCCCATATGGTGTATTACTTTCCGGCGGGTTGGATTCGTCAATTACTTCCGCCATTGCAAAAAAATATGCGGAAAAAAGAATTGAATCCGGAGATACCAAAGATGCCTGGTGGCCTCAATTGCATTCGTTTTCAGTAGGCCTGGAAGGCTCTCCCGATTTGGCTGCCGCACAAAAAGTAGCAGGTCATATTGGTACGGTACACCATGAAATCAAATTTACTATTCAAGAAGGTTTAGATGCTATCAGAGATGTAATTTATAAATTGGAAACCTATGATATTACAACCGTCAGAGCTTCTACTCCTATGTATTTGATGGCCAGAGTTATAAAATCTATGGGTGTAAAAATGGTATTGTCCGGTGAAGGAGCAGATGAGCTTTTTGGAGGGTATTTGTACTTTCACAAAGCGCCAAATGCTGAGGAATTTCATAAAGAAACGGTCAGAAAACTGAACAAATTACACATGTATGATTGTTTAAGAGCTAACAAATCTCTGGCTGCCTGGGGTATAGAAGGGCGTGTTCCTTTTTTAGACAAAGAATTTATAGATGTGGCAATGCGTATCAACCCGAAAGATAAAATGATTCGTGGAGAGCGAATGGAAAAATGGGTAATAAGAAAAGCATTTGAAAGTTATCTGCCGGAAAGTGTAGCCTGGAGGCAAAAAGAGCAATTCTCTGACGGGGTGGGCAGCTGGATTGACACAAAAGAAGTTGCAGCTACCGCAGTAACCGACGAGCAATTGGCAAATGCGACTTATAAATTTCCAGTTCAAACACCAACAAGTAAAGAAGAGTTTTTTTATCGTTCTGTTTTTGCAGAACATTTTCCGAGTGATACTGCAGCGCTATCCGTACCTCAGGAACCATCTGTTGCCTGTAGCACTAAAATCGCTTTGGAATGGGATGAAAGTTTTAAAAACAAGAATGAACCATCCGGAAGAGCCATTACTACAGTTCATGGGCTTCCTCCGATAAAGATAAAGTGAACTAAAAATAAAGGCCACATAGTCATAAGTTAACCCGTTGTGCATTTTGAACTAAAAAGTAAATTTAAACGTCAGTTCGAGTGATTTTTGGGTCAACGACAATTTATGGGGATTGATTATTTTAGATGCATAAAAAAAGACGATGCATTTAGAATTATTAGCATCTATCCTCCCTCAAGATTTATTACTTCATTTTGATATTGTATTTTTTGAAGAATTAGGAGATATTTCAGTTAAAAAGGATGCTTTTCACATTTATTTAGAAGAGAAGAATATTCTACCAGAGGGTTACTCAAAGGGTAATTATGAGTCCAAAGGTTTTATTAGCAGTAAACAGATTCAAGATTTTCCCATACGCGGTAAAGCAGTTTATCTACATATAAAAACAAGACGATGGCGAGATAAGAAGACTAAAAAGGGAGCGATTAAAAATGATTATTCATTCATTGCAGAAGGTTCTAAATTAACGTCAGAACTTTCTGATTTTTTAAAAGCTACAGGTAGAGGCCCGAGAAGATACGATCAGTAATATAGCGAGTTATTACGGTATTTACCCACGAACTTTACAACGCCATTATAAGAAACAGATAAGTGGGTTTGATAGTTGGAATCAAAAGCCCCATTGTGAAGATTATCTTATTTATCCGAAGAATATAGGAGAGTATTTAAGTCTTGATGAAGTAAGTCTATCTAAAGGTGAACTTTATACCTATTTGACCAACAAGAACGGACGAAGTAAACAAGGAACTTTAGTGGCTTGTGTAAAAGGAATTAAAAGTGATGATATTATTACTGCTATTGAAAGAATACCCTTAGAACAACGCAAACAAGTCAAAGAAGTAACTTTAGATATGGCAAATAATATGAATTTAACAGCTAAGATTTGTTTTCCAAATGCTAAAATTGTTACCGATAGATTTCATGTGGTAAAACTGGTAACAGAAGCTTTACAGCATGTTAGAGTACAGCATCGGTGGAAAGCAATAGAAGATGAAAACAAAGAGCAGAATTATTATGTAATCTTTATCCAAACATCCAACAAGCCTATAAACACACTTTAGAATTTAGAAGCATTTATCAAGAAAAATGTAAAGTAAAAGCCAAACAACGATTTGAACATTGGTTTGAGGATACAGAAAAATTGGAATTTAAAAATTTCAATACAGCAATGAACAGTATTAAACATCATTTTAATACCATCTTAAACTTTTTTGACAATAGGAATACAAATGCAAATGCAGAGTCTTTTAATTCAAAAATAAAACTCTTTAGAGCCAATCAAAGAGGCGTAAGAGATACACAATTTTTCCTCTTTAGACTTGAAAAATTATTCGCTTAATACCCATAAAATTTACTTGAGCCTGATTTTGAGCTACGAAAAATCGTATCGAGAACATATTTAGAGCAAAAATTCTATTCTCGATACAAATTTTTCTCATTTTCAATCGAAAAATTTACTCGAATTGACGAATTTTATCAAAATGCACAACGGGTTATAATAATAACTGCCTATCGATAGAAAAGGTAAACTCGTCTGATAATTTTTACAGCTTTATCTAGTTTTTACACTCTTTTCGCTTAGAGGTCATACTTTTACAATAAATATGTTTAAAAAACTATTTTTTATAGAGCATTCTCTCAAATGAAACATAAAGTAAGTAAACAAGAGAGTTACCGCTAAAAAGAAACATCACGGGAGAATGCATCTGTAACATTCCTTTACAAAATGAACGTTCATATAAAGGTTATAACTTTGAGAGCTTCAAAGTTGTAGAGATGGAAAGGAAAAAGAGCATTTTTAACTTAAAACTCCTATCAGAGGATTTATGTTATATGGAATCTAAAGTTAAATTTAATCAATTGATATTGATTAGGTTAGAATTCGTACTTCATAATTCATCATTTATATAATATACCTTTTCACCATTAAGATAGGTAGCAACGATCTTAGTATCCGGAATTTTATTTTCTTCGATTTCCATGATATTCTGATTTAAAATCACAAAATCAGCAAATTTGCCTGTTTCAATACTTCCTTTTTCGTTTTCTTCAAAATTTGAATATGCTGCCCAGATAGTCATCCCTTTTAGTGTTTCTTCTCTGGACAAAGCATTCTCTGCCTGATATCCGTTTTCCGGATACCCGTGTATATCTTTTCTCACGGTTGCCGCATAAAAGGTTAAAAACGGATTTACCTTTTCTACAGGATAATCTGTTCCCAAAGCCACTTTTCCGTAGACTTTCAATAATTTTTTATATGCATATCCGCCCTTAATTCTTTCAGCACCCACTCTATCTTTTGCCCAGTACATATCTGAAGTGGCATGTGTGGGTTGAACAGATGGAATTATATTCTCAAAGAATTTAAAATCCTGCTCATCTACAATTTGAGCGTGCTCAATTCTCCAACGTCGATCTTTTTTGCCCTTCAATACTTCTCGATATGTTTTTAATAACCAATAGTTTGCGGAATCCCCGATAGCGTGAGTGTTCATTTGGTAACCGGAAGCAGCAATTTGCTTTGCCATTTCCTGGTAACGTTCCGGGGAAAAAATCAGAGCACCATAGTGATTCACTCTGTCGCTATACGGTTTTTTCATAGCAGCTCCGCGGGAGCCCAGGGCCCCGTCACCATACACCTTGAACGAACGAACATGTAACCGGTCTGTTTTGATGATTCCTCGTTTGATGTAGTAATCTAGGTGTCGCTGTGTTGCGGAAACCATAGCATATATTCTTATTTTCAAATCTCCTGCTTGTTGTAA
Organism: Flavobacteriaceae bacterium; assembly: GCA_014075215.1. Classification (NCBI taxonomy): domain Bacteria; kingdom Pseudomonadati; phylum Bacteroidota; class Flavobacteriia; order Flavobacteriales; family Flavobacteriaceae; species Flavobacteriaceae bacterium. The sequence goes on along the minus strand of CP046177.1, from coordinate 3,061,167 downwards.
ACTATCTATAAGCTCGATGGTACTCTTATCAAGACCGGCATCGTCTACCGTCGTTAAACCATAACTGAAATTTATTTTTTGAGCATCTAATAAGCCTGCAATAGCTTCTTTTTTTGTAGTATTGGGTGTCTCAATAAACCGCATGGCAGCATCAATAAGTACTCCGGTCATTTTACCATCTTTCATGATAATTTCACCACCGCTCACCTCAGTATCTTTTGTCAGTTTCGAGGCATCAATTGCCGCCTGATTTACCAGTAATGCATGACCGTCTACTCTGCGAATAGCAACGGGTGTATTGGGAAATAATTGATCTAATTTTTCTTTTGTCGGGAACTCTTTTACCTGCCAGTCATTTTGGTCCCATCCTCGGCCTGTAATATAAGAGACTTTCTTTTTTTCCTGAAAATCAACGAGTTTTTGTAAAACATCCTGATAACTGGTTGTTCCTGTCAGATCTACTTTTTGTTGTTGCAGACCCAAACCATAGAAATGACAATGTGCATCGATCAATCCCGGAACAATGGTTTGGCCATTTGCATCTACGGTTTTTGAAGCTTTGTATTTTGATGTTATTTCTTTGGAAGCCCCTACGGCAATAAATCTGCCATTTTTTACAGCAAAAGCTTCAGCATTACTAAAATCAGCATCTACAGTATATACATGAGCATTAGTAATAATTATGTCGACTTGTTTTTGTTTGCAGGAAATGAATGCAAAGATAATTATTATAAAGTAGCTGTATTTTTTCATTGCGGTGGTGTTATCATTTTAATATCAGTATAAAACTGCTTACGGTTTGACAGGTGTATGGTGATATAGATATTTATCCATCAAATAAATAATGCTTGCCATAGAGGCACTTCCTAATTCCAGTTCTCTTTTATTTACTTTGTCAAAGGTATCTGTAGAAGTGTGGTGGTAATCAAAATAGCGTTGGCTATCGGGTCTGTACCCCACTAAGGTTACGGTTTCACCTTTTAAGGGATCAATGTCCGCACCGCTTCCTCCTTTGTCAATATCGTGTAAGCCATAGGGAGCCAGTAGTTTTTTCCAGCTTTTTAGCAATGCCGTATTTGCGGCATTGGCATCAATAGTAAATCCCCTGGGTGTATGCCCTCCGGCATCGGATTCCAAACCGCCAATATGATTTTCTCTGTTTATTTTTGCCAGTTCGGCATATTTTTTTGCACCCCGCATTCCATTTTCTTCATTCATAAAAAAGACAACCCGTAATGTGTTTTTTGGCTTGATATTGTTTTTTTTGAATAAATAGGCTACTTCTAAAGATTGAACAATTCCGGTTCCGTCGTCATGCGCACCGTCACCCAAATCCCAGGAATCCAAATGCCCGCCAACCACCATAATATTTTCCGGAGTCTCAGTACCTTTAATTTCTCCAACCACATTAAAAGAAGGAGCATCGGGTAAAGTTTTACAATTTTGCTTAAAATAGAATTTTAAATTTGGATTGGCTTTTAAATCTTTGCTTAATATGTTCGCAGCTCTGGAACTGATTGCAGCTGCCGGAATATATTGCTCTTTTGGAATGTCTCCATAGGTCATGGTTCCTGTGTGCGGATAATCATCAATACCATCCGTCATTGAGCGGACAATTACTCCTTTGGCTCCAAACTTTCCACAAACGGAAGCACCTCGAACACGTTGGCCTACACATCCTCCATATGCTTTGAAGGTATTAATCAACGTGTTGTCAAAAGGACGGTTAAAAAATACAATTTTTCCTTTTAGTTTCTCTCCCAGTTCTTCTGCTTCTTTTAAACCTTGTACTTCTATTACTTTTGCAGTGATTCCGTTTTCCGGAGTTGCTACTGAAAACCCCAGAGCACAGATAGGAACATTTTTCTTTTGTCCGTTTACAGTATAATTTGCCACTTCTTTTTCGCCACGAACCCAATGAGGTACCATTACAGGTTGTAACCAAACAGAGTCCAAACCTACTTTTTTCATCAAAGCTTCTCCCCATACCACCGCTTTTTGTGCTTCCGGAGATCCTGACAAACGTCCTCCTATATTGGAAGTCAGATCTCGTAACCACTCGTAGGATTGACCTTGAGTCAGTACGGTATTAAATAGGTGTTTAATGGTTGTAGAATCTGTTTTTTCTTCTTTAGATAGTTCTAAAGAGGTTATGTTCACCTGTTTTTTGGGTTGGCAAGCTAAAAATAAAAGAGGAATGAGAGGGCATAACATTAGTTTTTTCATCTGGTTTCTGGTTTTTAAACAGCTAAATTTACGGAAAGTTATCAAAATCAATGCTGCTAGGTCTTTTAATTATGTAGATTACAAATTTTTATCCCTATAGGTGTTTAATGAATTATAAAGATTAAAAGATTTCCAAGGTGTGGTAATGAGTTCTCTTTTAAACTTTCTAACTTTTAAACTTTTTTAAACTAAATATATAAGACCTTTGCAGAATTGATTTGGCAAAAAAGTTCGACGCCCGAAGAAAATTTTAAACCGGAATAACCTGTTGGTTTTGAGGATTTAAAATTTTCGAGAAGGAAGAAATTTGAAGCCAAATCAATTTCAATACGGAATATATCACTATTTTGCAAAGGTCTCTATATATTAAAACCCGAATTTATAAGCAATTCCTGCCAGTACCTGAAAGCCTTGCACATTAAAGTTTGCATAGCGTTGGTAATTTGTATTTAGGACGTTGTTGAATTTTATATAAGCTGATAACATATCATTAAAGTGATACCCTCCATTTAAATTTAAGTCCAGATAGGAATCAAGATTTTGAATTCCGGTAATTGTTGATGGAAATATACTACTGTAAACCACATCTTTTCGGGTTCCTACAAAGAATAAATCGGCTCCGGCATACCATTTATCTTTTTTATATTTTCCGTAAAGAGCAGTTTCTATATCAGGTAAATTCCAAGCCTGTTGCTGGTTCGTCAGGCTGTAAGAATTTACTTGTCCATTCATACCTATAGTTAGCTTACTGGAAACGGGGACTTCCAGTTCGGCGTAAATGCTAAGAGTTTTTATATCGTCATAAAATACATTAAAAGAATTACCATATTCATACCCTAAAAGCGTAACATTACTCACAATAGTTGTTCCATCGGTTTTTGAGTTATTTCTGACAAATAAAGCTTTATCTTCCTCGCTTGTATAACTTCCTCTTATTCCGTAGGTTACGTTAGAAGAAAACTTTCCGTTAATACCTCCGAAGATATTGTACTGTTGATTTGTTTGCGTTATAAATAAGGTAGGGGATACGAAGGGATTTGTATCCGTAAAATTTTTGTAATTATTCATTTCCAAATCACCTCCGGCGCCCAGGTATAAATGAACCAACCCGGAAACTACAGGGTATGAGATCTCTACATCTGGATATGCAAAAAAATCAGTAAGGCTATTTTCCAGATCAAAAGCAGCATATAATTTTGTACCTAGTTTGATATTTAATTTTTCAACTTCAAACCGATATACCGGATTTATTTTAAAATTGAAAAAACGATAGGTCTCTTTGGCAGATCCGTTATAATTTCTTGCAAATTCTCCATCTAAATATTGTAAGGAAGTATTGATATTTAAAGGATTAAAATTTCGGCCGATACCGGTAAGCGGGAGTTCTAGTGCAGATGCTAAAGAAAAATAGATTTCTCTGCTTTTTAAATGATCTGTAAATAAATAGAGTGTAGTATTGGCATTTTCTATATAAGCATCTTTAAAAGCTAACTGCCCGTTTAGTTCAAAATAATTAAACTTTTGTGCCGGATCTATTGCATTAATGATTGCCTGATTAAACGGCCTAGCAGGTAATCCATACCAGTTATAGGCATTACATTCTACATCAAACCCTATTTTCCAATCAAAATAACGCTCTTCTTTCATATAATACGCACCCAGATTTAAGTTTCTGTAACTACTGCTTAACAAGGCATCTCTAACACCGTTTTCAGAAGAGATATATTTGGCATACAGGCCATACTCCGTATCAAATCTTGTATTGCGGTGTAAGAATATTTCAGCAAAAGGCGTTGAGTAATTTCCATAACCGGCGGCTATATAATTGTTGAAAAGGCGTTCTTTTACTCCCAGATCAATACCTTTTACAACACCACTTTTGGGAACAAACGTGGACGCTACAGGTGCAAAAGAAATGGTATACTTTAATTTTTTCTTTTGCGATTTTTCACTCAACCTGATGATAGGGCTTTTTTTAATTTTAAAAGCATCTGCTACGGTGGGAGTATAAGAGGTAGTAACGTTAATTACTTCTGTTTTTACAGTATCTTTGGCGACTTCTTTTTTTTCGTTTTTCTGGGCATTTATATGAAATGTAGTAAATATAACCCCTAAGATGAATGCAAATTTTTTCATTATTTTTTATTTTTTGGAGTTACTGAAATGTTTGTTTTCGCTTCGTTAGCTTTGATTTTTTTAAGTTCTTTTTGCGCTTCTTCAATAACGTCTTCAAATTGGCTAAAGTTTTTGATAATATTTTCCAAAATAAAAGTGGCCTGATATGGGTCTGCATTTTCAAGAGCGTAATAATTTTTAGCCATGATAATAAAGCTTTTTGATCCCCAGTATTTATAGGCAGAATAGTCTGAAATGACTTCCTGAATGACCTTGTTGGATTCGGCGTATTCTTTATGATAATTTTTAAAGAATGCACTGTAGTATAATGCTTCTGCTTTTAATTCGCCTCTTGCATTTCGTTCTACTTCTTTATAAAATTCTTCTGCTTTTGTATAATCGTCTGTTTTATAGGCAGCACGGGCAATAATGATTTTAGCATCATACTCTAAAGAGGTATCTATTTTGGTATTTTGCAATACCTTTTCAGCATAGGCTACGGCATTTTTATAATCATCGGCCCAGTAATATCCCTTCATTAAATTACTCTGTGCGTAGATGATGTTTTGAGGCAGGTTTGCTTCCGCTTCTAATCGTACTAATAAGGGAGTTGCATGTACCCAATCTTCTTTTTCTAATAAAATTTGTGATAATTTGTTTAACGTTTCTTCACTAAATTCGCTTTGCCCCTGATCAATTACATATTGATAATTTGGAATTGCTTGTTCTTTTTTATCGGTTTTTACTAAAAGTTGCGCTAGTTGAAAATTAGATTTCAAAGCATGTAAACCGTCAGGAAACGTTTTCAGGTATTTCTGAAATCCGGAAATTGCCGCATTTGTTTTATTTTCCAGAAATTTGTTTTCTGCGGATTCATACATAGTGTTATCTAATTCTGCATCTGATACATTCACAAATTTTATCGTTTTTACCCAAATAGCATATTCATCTACGGTTCCCAGTTCAATATATACATTTCTGGCACTACTCACAGCTTGTTTTGCTTCATTGGAGTTAGGATATTTAGCTACAATTTGCTTAAAGAGGTTAAGTGCTTTATCATTTTCATTCTCATTAAAATATAAAAGCCCTTTTCTTAATAGCGAGTTTGGATTGTATGAGCTTTTAGGAAATTCCGTAATTAATTTTTGGTAAAATATATGGGCATTGTCAACATCTTTTTCAATAGCGTATGTATTTCCTAACTGGAAATAAGCGTCGTCTTTTAAATTAGATGTTTGAAAATTTTTATTGAATGACAGTAGCTGATTGATTTTTTCGTTATTATTTTTTAGAAAACCATAGCTCATAGCAGATTGGTACTGTGCATAATCTGCTCCGGTGTCATAGGAATCAATTACTTTTTTATAAGTTTTTATTGCCTTACGGTAATCTTTTGTTGCAAACTCACTATCTCCTTTTCTAACAATGGCATCATCAGTTATGACTATATCTTCATTATTTGTAGCAATAAAAGCTTGAAAAGCCTTTGCGGCTTCACGGTATTTTTTTAATTTAAAATAACTGTATCCTAAATGATAGTCTACTTCTTTAAATTCTTCAACTTTTTTAGAATAAACATTCTTTTTAAAGGCGATGAAATCATCCAGTGCGTTTTGGAAATTTCCTAATTGATAATTGGCTTCCGCTTTCCAGTATTGAGATTTTACTGTAATGATCTTATCTGAAGATTTCATACCTGCTATAAAAAAGGGAACTGATTCGGGTAGTTTTTTTTCCGTAAATAGTTGTACACCTCTGTAATAAGATACTTCGTAAGTCAATTCTTTATTTTGCGCACTTTTGTTTTTAGCCAGATAGGCTAAAGCACCTATGTAATCTTGTTGGTATAAATAGGAAGAAACTACTAACTCATTTATTTCTTGATAACTGGGAGATTCGGGGTATGCTTTTAAAAAATCCTGCAACACTTCGGCTACACTTTTATAGGGGTTTCCTTCTTCATAGCTGAGTTTGGCATAGTTTAGTGCTGCATCTTCTTTAACGGTTGCATTGAAATCCATTTCGCTCGCGTTCTTAAATGCGTTTAATGCTTCTGTTTTTTTATCTAAATGCATGTAGCATTCTCCGAGATTATAGTATGCATTTTGCGAAACATTGTTTTTTGTATCAATAATTTTGTTGAAGTAGCTTACTGCTTTTTTAAAATCATTTTGCTTGTAATATACAAAACCCAATTGGTAGTAATCGGTATTGCTCCATTTTCCTTTTTTACCTCTGTATTCTTCTAAGTAGGGAATTGCTTTTTTATATTCTTTTAAATTAAAATAACTCTCTCCGACAATTTTTGCAATTTCCGACCGCTCTTTTGGTTTTGCTTTTTCTAAGAGTTTTAACCCGACTTCAATACATTTTTCAAATTTGCCGGACTTAAAGCTGATATCTAATAAGAAATACGTTACTTCGTTTTTATACGCTTCCTCATCTGCAAGCATATTTAAGGTTGTTTTCGCTTCTTCATAATCTTCTTGTTTATAGGCTATATATCCGTAATAATACCTCGAATCGTTTCCATATTTAGCATCGTTAATTAATTTTAAAAATCTGCTCTTGGCAGAGGTCAAACGCTGGGTGGTTAAAAGCGCATATCCCATTTTAAAATCCAATTCCTTTTTGTTGTCTTCAGATAATCCGTCGCGATTCGTTTTGGAATACCATTTAAGGGCATGAGCAGCTTCTCTGTTAGCAAAATAATAGTTTCCAACCAAAAAATATGCCTTGTCTTTTTTTGTGCTGTTAGGGTGTTTTTCAACAAAATTCAACACTTTTTTATCTGCCCCTGTCTGTTGCAACCGAATTGCACAAATAGCATCGTAATAATCGGCTTCGGCTTTTAAATTGGTTTTGTCTTTTAGCTGTTTGGAAACCTTTATAAAATTCTTTTGAGCTGCAGCATATGCTTTATTATTAAATAGCTTTACCGCATGATTATAGTCATTAAATACATTTACATCAATATCTGATTGCTGACTAAAAAAGAGGTTGGGAAACAGCATCGTAATTAATACAAATGTCGAAGAGTTTAAAAAAAAACGTTGCATTGATATCATTTTTTGATTATTGATTATAACGTCTAATTTTTATTTTTGTTGAGTAAGGCTTCAAAAAAATGAGTGATAAAATATACCTTATAATTCAAATATAGAGGAAGGTAAGAAGATTTAGGTTATTTTTTTGATCAAAATTTATGTAGGTTTGTAAAATAATCTTATGGAGAATTCAATCTTACACTTAGAAAATGCAGATATTTATCAAAGAGATAGTTTGGTCTTGTCCAAGGTGAATTTAACGATAAAAAAAGGGGATTTTTTTTATTTAATAGGAAAAACAGGAAGCGGCAAAAGCAGCTTAATGAAAACCCTTTATGGAGATTTGGCATTACAAAGAGGTATAGGTTCAATCGTTGGATTTGATTTAAAGAAACTGAAGGAAAAAGAGATTCCTTTTTTGCGAAGAAAGATTGGAATTGTTTTTCAGGATTTTAAATTGCTGAATGACAGAACTGTTTTTGACAACCTTTCATTTGTTTTAAAAGCCACCGGCTGGAAAAATAAAGAGGATATAAAGTTTAAGATTGAAGAGGTTTTAGACCATGTAGGTATGAAAACCAAATACTTTAAAAAACCTTTTGAGCTCTCGGGAGGAGAACAACAGAGGGTGGCTATTGCCAGAGCATTATTAAATGATCCTGAGCTAATTTTAGCAGACGAGCCTACCGGAAACCTGGACCCTAAAACCTCTTTGGAAGTAATGGAATTACTAAATGGTATTCATCAAAGCGGAAAAAGTATTTTAATGGCAACGCACGATTACCAATTAATTGTTAAGTTCAAGCAACGTACAATTAAATGTGAAGGAGGAAAACTTTTTGAAGTCTCTTAGGGCTGTTCAAAAATAATATCAATTATTTTCCGAGCTCCATTTATGGGGTTCCATTTTTCCAATAATTGCATTCGCTCGCCTATAACAGCACTCGTAAAATTCAGAGTAAATAATTTTTTGGTTTTCGCCAGAAATTCTTCTTTGGTATTCGCCAGTTCACAAAGACCTTCCAAGCCGGTATCTTCCACCATAAACGTATTGGCAATTATAAACTTACCTCTGTACAATGTGTTTAGTAATTTAAGCTTAATTCCTGTTTTTTGGAATGTAGGCAATGCATTGACATGTGCATTATCTAGCAATATGGAAAGATCTTTCTCCGTATTAATTTTTGAAAAAGAAATATTTGGAAACTTACGGATTTCATGCAGCAGTTTTTCATTTGTATAACTGCTCGCAATTACCAATTTAAATTTGGAGTTCTTATAAGTATCGATTAAAAATAAAGCAGCTTTTACATTTTCAGAAACGAGTACATTCCCATGATATAAAATATGTACTCCTTTTTCTGTGGTGTACTTTTTTCTTTGGACATCGTGAAACGCAGGAATATACGTAGAGTGATTCCCTATTTTTTTATGAAAGTATTCTTGTTCAAAAGGTGAGATGGTAAATACTCCTTTTACATTTTTTAAAATGTTTTGATATTTTTTTAATTTTTTTGATTCTCGCCTAAAGAATTTTTTTTTAAAAATATTGGATTCGCTCTCAGACAATCCTCTGTAAAATCGGTGTTCTATATTGTGTGCTCTTACAAAGATTTGTTGGGTTGTCAATTTGTTTTCATATACGGGACAGGTGGTATGCAGGCCCTCAAAAAGAATTGGAAAATGATGCGTATTGAGGTTGGCAACCAGTTCGGCATTAGCTCTGCTTTTTACAATGAAAGGAGCAGCAGATAAGAAGCTTCTTGTAAAAGAATTCCGTTTGTAATAAAACACTTTTTTGCAATATTTCTTCAGTATTTTTTGTTGTTTTCTTCCATATTCAAAAGTATGTAGATAGATATCTATACCCAATTCAGCCAGTGTTTTTATTTTATAGAAAACATCCACTACCCCTCCATAATCAGGAGGATATGGAACATCAAAAGAGACGATATGTAATTTCTTATGAGAGATGTTCAAAAATAAGAATTAATTTCTCCTTTTCCATATTCCAGTTTAATTCCTCTTTTGCTTTTTTCAGAACATTGGTATATTTCGGTTTATCTATGGAAAGAAGTAGGCTTGCTAGTTTTTCAGAGCTTCTTTCTTCTAAAATTTTACCTACACTATATTGAGCTACTATTTTTTTCATTTCCGGTAAATTTGATACAACTACAGGAATTTCAGCATGTATATAATCAAACAATTTATTTGGTAGCGCATACCTGTAATTCAAGCCCATATCTTCTTCCAGGCTGATACCAATGTCGGCAAGGGGAGTTAATTTTTTTAGCTCCTCAGGAGATTTCTTTCCTAAAAAGAAAATTTTATTTTCCAAACCTCTGTGGGCAGTATCTTCTTTTAAAGTAGTGAAAATATCACCATCACCAATAATCACCAATAAATAATTTTCCAGTAATGGCATTGTATCTATTATTAATTCTAGTCCGCGACCTATGTTAACCGCACCTTGGTATAGAATCACTTTTTTTGCATTTTTTTCAAAAGGAAAAACTCCGGGTTCAATAGTAAAAACTTGTGGAAGGTTTCTAATAACATTACACAACACACCGTATTTTTTAGTGTAAAAATCAGCAATGGCATCACTTACTACCATTACATTTTTCAGATTTGGAAATAATATCTTTTCAATTCCCAACCAGCATTTTTTAATCAATGGTTTTTTAACCAGCTCCGGAATCTCGGTAAATAATTCATGGCTATCATAAACAAGTTTCTTTTTTTGCAAAATACTGACGAGGTAGTTTGCAGGGAGCGTGTCAAGATCATTTGAAAACAGGAGGTGTTTTTTCTTACCTAGTAAAAAGAAAAATAATCGGATATTGTACTCTGCATAAAATAAAAACGAGCTGTTAAAAACCAATGAAAATCGCTTGGTTTGATAAGCTCTGGAAACCGGATGGCTATTTTTTAGCTTTCTCCCCACCAAGAGTACTTCATATTTAAGGGACAATAATACATCGCAAGTTTTAGCAACTCGTTGGTCGGTAATTAAATCATTTGTTACGGAGACAATAACTCTTTTCAAGAAGATATGTTTTAGAAGCAATATAGAAAAGAAAACCCACTCTCACCTGAAAAGAGCGGGAAATTTGCTATGAAAAAGTTATGGGTTATAATTATGAACTCTTATTCCTCCTGTCATTTTTGCCGCGTTTTTGACACCAAAATAACGCCTATTTTGACTTACTTTAGCATACGAAGATAATAAAAAAAGAAAAATAAAACCCTCAGTAATTAAGGGCTTTTGAGGCTTTATGGGCTTGTGATCGCGATAGGATTCGAACCTATGACCGTCTGCTTAGAAGGCAGATGCTCTATCCAGCTGAGCTACGCGACCCTTATGTCGGGGTGGCAGGATTCGAACCTGCGACCTCCTGCTCCCAAAGCAGGCGCGATGACCGGGCTACGCTACACCCCGAATGCAATTTCCTGGCGGAGAGACAGGGACTCGAACCCTGGCGACGAAAAACGTCGACAGATTAGCAATCTGCTGCATTACCACTCTGCCACCTCTCCTGAATTTAATATCGAAGTATCGATAAAAATTGCGAATGCAAATGTAAGGTTAGAAAAACAATCTTGCAAATGTTTTTACTATTTTGCCAGGGCAAACGCATTAAACTTTCATAAGATTTAGCACTTTAATGAGGTAATGATTATCCCATCCAGCCTTTAATCTCCTGCTTTTGACACCAACCTTAGATGCTTTTTCATTTTTAAGAAGATTAAGCGCAATTTTGTTTAGAATAGAAAAGTTTTGCGCAGCATTATCTTTTCTTTTTCTAGAAGCATCTTCTTCGAATGCAACTGGATATGCAACAAAAAATGGTACAAAAAGTTAAGCTACATTTTTGATTTGATATAATTTTTCAAATTCGATGATATTTTTGTAACCAAGAGCAGAATGTCTTCTGTATCTGTTGTACCAAGTTTCTATGTATTCAAAGACTTTAATTTGAAGACTTTTGTTGGATATAAACTTATTGTCTATCATTAGTTCTGTTTTGATTGTTTTAAAAAAAGATTCAGCTACTGCATTATCCCAACAGTTTCCTTTTCTACTCATACTGGGTGTTACATGATAACTTTTAAGGATATTAACAAACGCATGAGATGCGTATTGTACACCTCGATCAGAATGAAAAATCATACCTTCACAAGGCATTCTGTTGTTTACAGCCATTCTCCATGCAGCAATGATAGTTTGTCTTGCTTTGAGTCCATTGCTCAAAGACCAACCAATGACTTTACGATCAAACAGGTCAATAATTACCGTTAAGTACAGCCATCCTTGTGCAGTCTTTAAATAGGTAATATCAGAAACCCATTTCTGTGCAGCAGCGGTAGCTTTAAAATCTCTATCCAATACATTATCAGCTACTGGATATTGATGCTTAGAATCTGTCGTGACAACAAATTTCTTTTTACGAACTGCTTTAATCCCGTGTTTTTTCATCAATCGTGCTACCCTAGACCTAGATACTTTAAACCCTTTAGCTTTGAGTTCCTCTGTAATTCTAGGACTTCCATAAGTAGATTTACTTCGCTCACAGATACGGTGAATCTCAGAGAGTAGCATACGATTTTTTCCATCTCTATCTGATGGAACATAATTCTTACTCCTGTAATAACTGTTTCTACTAATTTTAAAAATTTTACACATCTTCCCAACCGGATATTCTCTACTGTAATCTTTGATAAATTTCAATACTTCCGATCGCTCTTGGAGAAGATGCTCACGGCATTTTTTAAGATATCCCGCTCCATGGTAACATCCTTGAGCTGTTTACGTAATCGCTCTAACTCTTTCTGATCTTCTGTGAGTTGTTTGACGCCATTACCGCTAAAAGCTAAATCAGGACGCTGTTCTAATTCTCTACGCCATCTGTAAATAAGATCTGCACTGATTCCCAATTCCATGGCAATCTGCTTTGTGTTACCTCGTACATTGCTTAATTCTACTGCTTTAATTTTAAACTCTTTACTGTATTTTCTTCGTTTCATATGGTTAAGTTATTTTAGATAAAATTAGCTTAACTCTTTGTCACTCTAAATGTAGCAAGTCCAGAACCTTCTGCAATGAATGAATAATCATTTTTAATCGCTCCCTTTTTAGTCTTCTTATCTCGCCATCGTCTTGTTTTTATATGTAGATAAACTGCTTTACCGCGTATGGGAAAATCTTGAATCTGTTTACTGCTAATAAAACCTTTGGACTCATAATTACCCTTTGAGTAACCCTCTGGTAGAATATTCTTCTCTTCTAAATAAATGTGAAAAGCATCCTTTTTAACTGAAATATCTCCTAATTCTTCAAAAAATACAATATCAAAATGAAGTAATAAATCTTGAGGGAGGATAGATGCTAATAATTCTAAATGCATCGTCTTTTTTTATGCATCTAAAATAATCAATCCCCATAAATTGTCGTTGACCCATTATAAATCCTTTAGTTTATGGTTTAGTTCCACTGTGAGCGTTGAACTAGCTGGCTATTTTACATAATGGCTTTATGGCGACCTTAAGGCGGCATAACTACTATTATGTAACATAGCTTTGGGTAAGTTTTTATCCATTAGATTTTTTTAGGCAACAGCTCTTTGCATTTTTCTTGCAATGTGCTGTTATGAGCGTTGGCGCATAAAAACTTACATTGTGGTGGAGAGCGGAACAAAACAAAAAACAGAGGATTTTGAGGAACGAAAAAACTGGGTTTTGTTTTGTGGGGATTTTACTTTCCGTAATGATAACGACAAGCTGCAATCAAGATTTGTTCTTTTTCGTATTTATAAACCAATCGATGTTCTGATGTTATTCGCCTTGACCAATAACCTTGTAAATCGCCTTTTAAAGCTTCGGGTTTTCCGATGCCTTCAAAAGGTGTTCGCATACAACTTTTAATGAGTTCGTTAATTCGTTTTACTATTTTCTTATCGACTTTTTGCCAATACAAATAATCTTCCCAAGAAGATGTAGACCAAGTTAATTTCATCTATTCGATTAAGTCTTTTTCTATACCATTTCCTGCCTCCAGTTCTTTGATAGAGTTTAATAAAATATCTCTATTCTTTCCTGTTAACAAGTATGTAGTTTCCTTTAATGAGTTGTATTCATCCAATGATATTAAAACGAGGTCTTTACCGCTTTTACGCTTAATAATAATGTCGCTTACATCATTGATTACTTTGTCGAACCAATGCTTTAGATTTGAACGAAAGTCTGTATAATTTACTGTTTCCATAATACAAATATACAAAAAGTACTTAATTAAGTATTTTTAATTGATTGGATGATACTTATTAATATCTTCTTTTAAATCTTCCAAGTCGTTGATTAAATAACTTTCAGTTGAACTAACGTAACGATGTCCTGCAAAGTATTGTACTTCTCGAAGATTGTAAACTTTCAGCCAACCAGTAATTACCGAAGCTCGTATTTGTTTTACACTTTCAACTTGCTTGTTTTGTTTGTGTAATTCTTGCATCAGCTTTTGCATTACATTCTGTAATTTTAAACTGCTTCCTTGGGTTACAAAAAATAAGTCGGTTTGCTTCTTGGTTTGTTGTAAAATGGTTGCTCTTGTTTTGAGTTGGTACTCCATTAAATCAAGGATTTGGTGCGCTTCCAGTTTTAGGGTTCTTTCGTTGCTTCTGCGATTGCCTTTTGCAAAGATTTTACCTTCTCGTAGCTTTACATCTTTGATTGTTAAGTTTTGTAAATCGTTGGTGTTTAAGCCTTGATAAACCAATAGACTTACTATAATTTCATTTCGCTTTTTTGATAGGCTTTCACTCTGTAAATTCTTATAATCGAAGTAGAGTTTTTCAAGTTCCTGTTTGCTTAAAATGTTGTGTAGTACTTTCCGCTTTATACCTTTGATTTGGACGTTCAACGTTGGATTTTCTGCAACAAAACCTAATTCCTGTAAGTAGTTGTAATATTGCTTTAAACTGGCTAAAATCGTCTGTATCGTGATTTGCTTGACCTTTCCTTTTTTGCTTTGTATGTAATGTGTAATGTCGTTATAACTTACTGCTTCTTCTGTGATGTTTTCTTTATCCAACCATTTTTTAAACAGTCCGATATCTTTTAGATAACGTTCGCCACTTTTAATACTGTAACCTTTTTGAAGTAGGTATTTTATAAATTCTGGTTGGTCTTTTTCGTTTTGTAATCGTCGTAATAATTCCAGTTCTGCATCTTCTGTAATCTTCTTTTTACGTGTTCTGCTGTCTTTGGTTTTTCCTAATTTAATGGCCATTATCTTGATTGATTAAATGAGTATATACTTGGGTTGATTCTAAAGAGTTGTGCCCTAAAAATCTGCTGATATTTTCCAATGGCATTCCGTTTGAGAGTAGATGTGTAGCGATGCTATGGCGTAAAACGTGTAATCTAACATTCTTTTCCTGTAGCTGTAAATCGTCTGTTCTTTGTTGTAACAATTTTAAACGTAACGACATACTTTGTGAGGATAGTTGTTTACCTCTTTCATTAATAAAAAAAGCACTTTCCCGTTTGTCTTTGAGTAGATTTATTCTGCCATCATACACGTAATCCTGCAGATATTTTGAGTTGGTTTTATTAAATGGCACTAACCGTTCCTTATTGGCTTTTCCTTTTCTAACGTGTAATATTTGTTTATCAAAATTTATGTCGTCCACTTGTAAATGATAGCCTTCGTTTCTTCGTAGTCCACAACCATAAAACACCGTTAACATTGCACAATCTCGTAATGCAATAGATTCAAAATGCCATTCGGGTCTTGTATGCTTGATGTTCTTGGGATAAAGTTGTGTGGCTTTGTAAAGTTGCTGTATTTCCTCTGTGGTTAGGGTTTCTATATATTTGGTATCGTCATTTTCCCAATCAATATTTAAAACTGGTAATAGCATTCTACCGCTTTGGCGTAAGTAGTCTGTAAACTTGTAAAGTGCTTGTAAATGCTTGTTTAGACTGCCATTGCTTAATGCACCACCTTTTCTTTCGTTACTGCGTTGTTTTAAGTTACTGTAATGGTCTTTGATTAATTGGTTATCGAGTTGATTGATGTTGTTGATACCATTCTGCTCCAAGTAGTAAAACAGTTCTCGTATGTGATTTGGCAAGTTATAAACCGTACTTTCTGCATAGCCGAGCATGTCGAGCCATTCCCTAAAACTCTTTTCGATGTACCGGAAGCTTTCGTTTTTTAATGGTAATTTTTTCATAAGTGGTATTAAGTATTAGGTATTGGGTATTAGGTGTTGGAGTAGTGAGATTTTTTTACGTCCACTTATCCATTTTCGTGAACTTTGCGAACCACTTGTTTAATTAACTGACTTTCTTTGATTTACGTGGTTCATTTTTGGTTTGAACCGCTTTTGAACTACTGAACCTCTTTAATTCTTCTAAAGTTTTATCCAATACACTGTTTATCTGCTTTTGTAGTTGATTGTATTCGGTTGTACTGACGATTTCGTAATGATAACCTGTGGCTTTTTTACCTTGTACTTTCTTGATGTAATAACCGATTTGTAATTGTAGATTATAGCGTTTTTGGTTGCTTGGGTTGATACGTAATGCTTGTCGTATTTCCCGATTGGTAAATTGTTTTTTCTTTTTGCTTTTGAGATAACTTTTAAGATTTTCAAGATAATTTCTACAACTTCCGGTCAGTTCATCGCTTTTTCTAAGTAACACTTCTTTTAAGAGTTCATTGGCATTGGCTATATCTTCTAATGTAGTTTCGATATAGATTTCCCCTGTGTCTTTGTCCACCTGCTGTTTTCTTTGATACTGATAATAAAAGGTAATCGCTTCAATAAATTGTAAATAGTGATTGTTGGTTCTTCTGGGTTTAAATACGGATTGTGGTAAATTCAGTTTGTTGGCGTATGGATTTCTAATGGTTACAGGTTTTAGTACTCTCTGGGTGTTCTGTAAAAATTCCTGTATCTCTTTTTGCTCGTAAGTGTTGATTTCGCCTGCTGATAATTGGCGTTGATACTGCATGATTTTCTCGTCTTGTTCCAGGCTTTCATCCAGGTAGAGCAAAAAGCTACGGTTAGCATTGTCTTCATAAATCTGCTCTTTGGTAGTACATCCTGCCACACAAACAGGACCTTCTACCACTAAATATTTGGTTTGCGTTTCGCCTTTGCTGTTTTTACCCGCTATGGTCTTTACAATACGCTTTTTGGTCTGTAATTCTCGTAATGGATATAAAGCATTTTCCGATAATGTCGTTATACTCACTCGTTCTTCTTCGGGAATCAGTTCCCCTACTTTTTCTTGTAAATGTGTCTTTCCTGTACCAGAGCTTCCAAGACTTACAACGTGTAACGGTTGTTCTCGTTTCCTACTGGTAAAGATGATGTACATTAACAATCGGCCCTTTTCTTCGCCAATTACTCCACTTTTTCCAATGAGTTCGTTTGTTTTGGTTAATAGGTCTTTAGACCTTAAAAAGGTTTCCGCTTGTTCGATTTCTTTTTCAGTGAGTTTCTTAAATTTTGGCTTTAGATGTTCTTCTTTGCTTTTGATCTCTTGTAAACGGTACTTTTCCAGCTCCTCTGTAAGGGTTGCAAATGAAGCTGCCAGTAGACTTGTACCGGTTTCCAGTTTTTGGGCACATTTTCTGATAAACTTTTCCAACTGGGTATCGTTGTATAAATCCAGATTGTGGCGTACCCCAGGACGACTACTCTCTCTCAAAGCTACTTTGAGCGTACAGCGCATTCTGTCCAGACCTTCTAACTTTATACCCCCTAAAACCGTTAATTGTATGATATCATTCTCGTAAATTAGCTGGTCTGTGCTATCGGTTTGAAGTTTCATAAGAATACATTTTTGTTATTTATCATGAAAATGATTACAAAACAAATTATACATTTTTGTTTATATAGTGAAAACCTGTATCTTTGCTGATATATTCTTGGGTTTATGACAGCAAAAGACACGCATTTTGCCACTATTTTAAAGCGGATTCGTAAGCAAAGAGGTTTATCTCAACAGCAATTAGCGGATATGACAGGGGTAAAAGTAACGCAAATTTCACGATATGAGATAGGAAAGGTAACGCCCAATCTGGAGATGGCCATTAAGCTCTCCAATGCTCTGACGTGTTCTCTGGATGTGTTTAAAGGAAATGACCCCCAAGGAGTGAGTGAGTTTGAACTACTGGCTAAAAAGGTAAAAACACTCAATACGGACAAACAAAAAGCTGCCCTGGTACTTATAAAGGCGTTGCTAAAGTAACCGGAACTTGGAACTTTAAACACGGAATTTCAAAAACCACCGCCCTAAAACAACAGACGATGGTTTTCTTCTAAATAACCCCAATAGTTTTTTTACGCTTAATCTGCAAACTCACAAGGAACTTCTATCTCTTGTGTACCGTTAAAGGTATCTATGGTTTTGGTACAGTTTTCTTCCGTGTAACTGCTCAATGTTAAAATAGCTATTGCTAAAATGATGAGTTTTTTCATAATTTTTTTTATGGTTGTAATTTCTTTTTTACTACTTGATAGCATCACTATTACAAACTAAGCTAGCGCGCTTGGTGTGAAAATAATCTTAGCGCAAATAAAGAGTAATCAAAATACTCAGTATCTATTTTGTCAAAATATTTCTCTAGATTTATTAATAATAACTTTGTCTTTTTAATCGAAAAGTTATCAGCACAAACTATTTTGACTTTACCTTCTTTATAAATAAACCATAAAACACTTAGCTTTCTAGGTTTAGGTATTTCATCATTAAATATCTTTTCAAATTCATTTAATTGCTTGTAAAAAATGCTAGCGCTATTTTTATTTCCAAGAAGTGATATTTCTTCTTTAAATAATTCAAATTGAGATAATATTACTTCATTAGAAATTTTTTCTTTACTTGATAATTTAGCACAATTAAAAATAGGTTTAGCAAAATTACTTAATAAAATATTACTGTTTTTTTTATTAAAAAGATATTCAAAAAAAGTAAATTCAGAAAGTAGGATATTTTTTTTGCCTCCATTTGAATAAAAAACTTTTGATTTTTTAATGGTTGAATCATAGTTAACTAAAACATTGTTTAAATTTAATATTTTAAAGCTTTTAAAATTTGAAGTTCGCTTAGACCATTTTATCAGATTCTTAATATCATTATTCTCTTTTGGTTGAGAATCAAAATAATCTAATGAATAATTTGAATATTGCTCGTCTAATAAATTTTTATCAAAAAGTAAGTCATCAATAAACACTTTATAATTAAGTAAATTATATAAAATCATTAAAATTAATAATGAAAAAAATGCTATTAATATTTTAAATTTATTTTTCATTACTAATTTTTTAAAGAAGGTGAAATATTAATTAGACTACGTCCATTTAAAAAATCTCTAACTAAATGAATGTCTTCTAAAGTTTTAAATTGTATTCTAATTATGTTGGAACTATAATTACTGTGTCCAAGCATTAAAGTTCCCTTATCTACACCGTTAAGTACACTTCTGTGTTCAGAAAGACCATAAGAGATTTTATTAAAGGTTTTATTTGCAGCATTATATTGAGCTCCAAATATAGCTGCTTCAGCGAAAATTACTTCTCCTCCAATTTGTATAGTATAATTAAAACTACCTCCAGAATTTATCATATTAAAACCTCCTATTACTTCAAAGGATTTGGGTTCGTAATCATCCAAATCTTGAGAAGTATACATATCAGTTTTTCTCTCTATCTTTTTTGTAGGCGATAAGCTCAAATCTCTTTTTGCTTTAAATATATTATCAACTAATCCGGGTCCTTTTGCTTGATAATAAGAATTGGCATCTATATAAGAAAGAACATTTGTAATACCTATTTTAAACTTAAACCAATCTAAACCTTTTAAATTGTCATTTAAATAACTTTTTACATCACTTAGTGATGCACCTATATATGTTTCTCCAGCTTTTGTTGTTTGCTGATTTGTTGCATTTGGATCCCAATAAATACCATCTTCACCTTTAACCCAATCCCAACCTCCATCAGGATCAACTCTAACAATAGAGTTATTACTCATCCCTAAATAAGGAGATGCATGTTGCCCAGCAGGATCAGTATTCAACCACCGCCCAATTCTGCTATCCCAAAGTCTTAATTGAAACGCTTCCTTCCCAGTTTCAGGGTCTTTTTCTTGTCCTTGATACGCATATCTATACGGTTCTCCATTTACAATTTGTCTATTCGGCATTGGCATCCCAAAGGAAAAGTAATCTGATACATTTTTTTTGGTAGTTTGCTCTTTTTGAACCGGTATCCCCTTACTGAGATAAAAATATTGATATGTACCGGTGCTTGCTGTCATAGCCGATGCTAAGATATAAATTTTTTTTGATTGATGATTGGTTAATTAGTTATTGGTTAGTAATTCCTGGCCCCCGAAGCCCAGCCGTTTTACCAAACTGCCTCTGTTCTTCGGGGACTCCCTTATCCTCCTATTTATACATAATTTACATTCTAATACAGGCTCATCATTAGTTATGATTTAATGGTATTCGCTCTGTAGTTAGAATGTAAATTATGTAAAATAGTCCCAAGCTCCTTGCTGCCTGAGCGCACGGTGGAACTAAGATTGATGATAGTAGCTATGATTTAAAACAGGATGAAGACTACCGCCACCTTTCGCCGGCTGGCTCGTTCGCTAAAAAGGTACACTGTACCTTTTCTTAACGCTCCGCCCTTCAACAATTAAATATTTAGTTTGGGTTTCGCCTTTGCTGTTTTTACTGGCAATGGTTTTTACAATCCGTTTTTTAGTTTGTAATTCTCGTAATGGATACAACGCATTTTCTGCTCCGTCTAAATCTTCTATTAATATTACTTTGTTTTTAAGTTCTTGTTTTCCAAAATAATAAAAAGCGTTTTCTGATAATGTAGTAATGCTTACTCGTTCTTCCTCTGGAATGAGTTCGCCTACTTTTTCTTGTAAATGTGTTTTTCCTGTTCCGCTACTTCCTAAACTAATAACGTGTAAAGGTTGTGCTTGTTTGCGTTGTGTAAAAATAAGATACATTACTTGTCGGTTTATTTCTTCGCCAACTACGCCAGATTGTTCTATTAATTTATTAGTGCTTTCTAAGAGATTTGGATTCGATAAAAACGTTTGAGATTCTTCTAATTCTTTTTTAGTAAGTTGTTTTACTTTAGGTTTTAAATTTTCTGTTCTATTCTTAATTTCTTGCAATCGGTATTTTTCTAATTCTTCTGTGAGTTCGCTTAAACTTGCTGATATTATTGAAGTTCCTATTTCTAACTTTTCTGCAACTTTTCTTATAAATTTCTCTAATTGTGTATCGTTGTATAAATCAAGATTATGCCTTACTGGTGGTCTACTACTTTCTTGTAACTGTACTTTTAAAGTACTTCTCATTCTGTCTAATCCTTCTAATTTTATTCCTCCTAAAACTGTAAGTTGTAGTATTTCATTCTCATAAATTAATTGGTCTGGATTATTAGAATTTAGTTTCATAAAAATATTTTACTGTTCATTTATTACCCAAAATTACAACTTATGACTAATTAAACAAAATATTTATTGCTTTTTTATATCAATTATGAACGGTATATTTGTAAATACAGTTATTTAACTACTTTTTAATACCATATTTGACTTTATATATGCAGAGTTTTGGAAAAAAATTACGAGAATGTAGAGAAGCTAAAAACCTTTCGCAATCGGCTTTAGCTAAATTGCTAAATACCAATCATTCTATTATTGGTAAATATGAGCGTAACGAAGTGAAGCCAACTATTGATGTAGTCAAAAAATTAGCAGAAGCTCTTGATACTAATGTTGGGTATTTACTTGGGGAAACGGATAATTTAAACGTGCTTAAAGATTCTTCTATGCTTAAACGTCTTAATGATATTGCAAGTTTCTCTAAACAAGAACAAGAACATATTTTATTTGCGCTTGATGCTATGATTACTAAAATTAAATTGGGAAGTATTTAAAAGGAAAGAAGAGCCTAAAGCTCTTCTTCCGTTAATACATCCATACCTGTTTTATTAATTGTTTTATCAGGATTTCTAAAAAAATTAAACCATCCTGTTTTAATTCTTCTTGTAATATTTAATAACGAAACTTCTTTTTCAAGTATTTCTCCTGACTTTAATAATATTTTATCTCTATAATTACCTTTTAAAATTACTTCAAATAATTCTAAAAGATTACTTTCTCTAAAATCATTGGAACAAAACTTACAGCCGCTTATATAAAATTTATGATGTCCTTCTCTTCTAAAAACCGCTGTGATAGTTTCATCAGGATTAGATTTAGATACAACAATCACTTGAAATTCTTCTATTAAATTTTCTAATAAAACAGAATGATTTTTAAAATCGATTTTCTTTAAAAGACGTAGAGCATTTGCGACATCTTCATTTAAGTTGTATGTCGCTAATCCATCTAAAAAAACATCAATTTTTTCTTTACTATTAAAAACCTCCTTTGAAAAATCTTGAACCATTATTTCTAAAACCTCCTAATAAAATGTGATAATTACTTCCGCTACCAAAACTGAAGTTTATGTGAGGAACTTTTGTTCCTGGTGATACTCCCTTTAAAGGTAGCCAATGTTTATGTGCTTGGAATCTAAATCCACCTATTTGAAAACCAGATAAATATCTTTTTGTTGGGCTTCCTCCAAATGTAAATAATGATTTATGTCCTACATCTCTTAAAAACCTAGAACTTCCAAAAAGATTCCCTGCTTTCTTTGTTACTAAAGCTAGTGTAGCTGTTTCTGCTAAACCTCCTGTAAACCGTCCTCCATAGTATGCATATTCCGCATTACCAAAGTCCGTCTCATACAACCAAGCTGCTGTTTGTACATTACTTGCTACTTGTTCGCTATTAACTAAAAGCCCTTTTCCTGGAACAGCAGATATCATAGCCTGTCCAAATAACTGTCCTTTCTTTATTTGTTCCCAACGAGCAGAACCATAATCTTTCACTCCTTGCCAATATAAACCACCACTAAAAGGAACTTCACCAGAACCACCAAAAAGAGTAGACATACTACTCAAATACTCACTAGAAGCTGTGTCTGTACCTACCCAAGTAAGCCCTTCAATATTTGCACTGCCTGCGTGCCACTCCAATTCTCCTGTTTCTTTATTTACATACCAATCATCTGCTTTCGCTCCATCAGGGTCAATTTGATTTACCCAATTATTTCCCATACTCATATATGGCGATGGATATTGTTGTGCTGGGTCTGGCGCCATCCATCTATTTATTCTTGGGTCGTATAATCTCAACTGGAATGCAACTTTTCCAGTCTCTTGGTCAAGCTCCTGACCTTGATAGTTATATCTATACGAACTTAACACATTTTTAGAAGCAGTTTTGTCATTTTTACTATGAACTACTTTTAAAAAATTTGATTTTTTATATGTTAGTTGTTGGCATCCCATTTGAACACACAATATATAAACTTTTGATTGATTCCACGCTCCAAAAATCCAGTTTTATCGTTCCTCAAAAATCTCTGTATTTTCTCCGCTTCCTTTCCCTCGATATTGTAACATAAAACGGGTTATAATACAGTCGCTTAAATCCTTACTTCGCCCAAACTGTAAGTTATAACCAGTTTTATGTTAAATACTCCCTTTCTCATTTCTTCCATCGCTTTTGCTTACTCGGACGAAGACTAACGCCTTTCAGTTGTTTCATTTTAAAACTTGTCGATTTTCCTCGCTCCAACATCCTCTAAATCGGCAAGTTTTAAAACGTTTTATTTTTGGTGGAAAAAGAGGTGGCTGATGCGTGGATTTCCCACCAAAAATAAAATGACTTGTTTTTCACACAGTTTGCGATAGCAAAAAATTAAATAGCATTCGTAGTGCGTGAGCGTTGGAAGTAGCGTAGGCATTGGCAGAAGTGGCTGCAAAAAGCGTGGGCGATGTTGGCTATTTTACATAATTTACATTATAACTACGAAAAAATAAAAAAGCAGCGTTAGCGTACCTTTGAAGAAGTTTTTTGTATTATAATGCCAATTATGTAACTTAGCTTGGGGTAATTTTTATGGCGGATTTTTTGACTTTTAGCCGATGGCACAGCTTTTTGGTTTTTTATATTTTAAAACGTAAACGCCGTTTTTGTAAATACATTTATCAATTTTATTGGAAATTTATTTATAAAAATGTTCCTCTTTAAAATATAAAAAAACAATGTGCTGGTTTTGGCGGTGGCTCAAAAAATATGACCTAAAAATTACTTTGGCGGCTGCAAGGAAGCAAACAAAAGATAGAGGGTGCTGAAGAATGAAGCAACTAGATTTTGTTTGCGCAGATATTTTCCTTTTTATTTTTTATAACCAATTTTAGTTCGTGGTTTTTCTTCTGGCTTGGATAATAAACGTTGCAATACTTGATAAATCTCACTAAACTGTTCGTTATATGAAGATTCCATTTGTTGTATTTTGCTCATTATTTCTTCATAATTGTTAGCCAGTTTTCGCAGTTCAACAAAGGTTTCTATAATTTGCACACTCATTTTTACAGCTAATTCACTATTTAAAACGCTTGATAACATTAAAATTCCGTGTTCTGTAAATACAAAAGGTGGGTATTTAAAATGAGCTCCTTGTTTTAAGGTGCCTATTTGGCTCCTTAACTCTTGGTTTTCTTCTTTAGTTAATTCAAACATAAAACTTAAAGGAAAACGCTCTATATTTCTCCTTACTTGTCTTTTTAACTGCTTTGTTTCTACTCCGTAAAGCTCTGCTAAATCTCTATCTAACATTACTTTTTGACCTCTGATGACATATATTTTATTGATGATTACTTCGTCTGGAATAGTAATTTTATCCCTCATTTTTTTAATTAATTTGGTTTGTAAATCTACCGTTTAATCTTTAAGGTCACAAATTGAAATCTTAAATATTTATTCGATTGGATGATACTTATTAATATCTTCCTGTAAATCTTCTAAATCATTTATTAAATAACCTTCAGTTGAACTAACGTAACGATGTCCTGCAAAATATTGTACTTCTCGTAAATTGTAAACTTTTAACCAACCAGTAATTACTGAAGCTCGTATTTGTTTTACACTTTCAACTTGCTTGTTTTGAAGGCGTAATTCTTGCATTAGTTTTTGCATTACATTCTGTAACTTTAAACTACTTCCCCTGGTAACAAAAAATAAATCAGTTTGCTTTTTGGTTTCCGATAGTATTGCTTGCCTCACCTGCAAGGTGTATTCCATAAAATCCAAGATTTGATGCGCTTCCAGTTTTAAGGTTCTTTCGTTACTTCTGCGACTGCCTTTTACAAAGATGTTGCCTTCTCGTAAGTTTACATCTTTAACAATTAAATTTTGTAAATCGTTTGTATTTAATCCTTGATAAATAAGTAAGCTTACTATAATTTCATTTCGCTTTTTTGATAGACTTTCACTACTTCGGCTACGCTCAGTACAGGTTTCTAAATTCTTATAATCAAAGTAGATTTTTTCAAGTGCTGGTTTGCTTAAAATGTTGTGAAGTATTTTTCTTTTTATTCCTTTTATTTGAACGTTTAATGTTGGATTTTCTTTTACAAAACCTAATTCAACCAAGTAGTTGTAATATTGCTTTAAACTTGCTAAAATAGTTTGTATTGTAATTTGTTTTATGGTTCGACCTTGCTCACCACAGGCCTTTGTTTTTTTGCTTTGTATATAATGTGTAATGTCGTTATAACTTACTGCTTGTTCTGTAATGTTCTCTTTTTCTAACCATTTTTTATAACGTTCAATATCTTTTAAATAACGTTCGCTACTTTTAATACTATACCCTTTTTGAAGTAAATATTTTATAAATTTGGGTTGGTCTTTTTCGTTTTGTAATCGTTGTAATAATTCCAGTTCTGCATCTTCTGTAACTTTCTTTTTACGTGTTCTGCTATCTTTGGTTTTTCCGAGTTTAATTACCATTTTTTCGTAATGATTTGATTTATTGCGTGTCGAGGCTCTCGACTAAATGTGTATACACTTGTGTAGATTCTAAAGAATTATGTCCTAAAAACCTACTGATATTTTCTAATGGCATTCCATTGGAGAGTAAATGTGTAGCAATACTATGACGTAAAACGTGCAAGCGTACATTCTTTTGTTGTAATTGTAAATCGTCTGTTCTTTGTTGCAATAATTTTAACCGTATAGACATACTTTGTGCTGTTAATCTACTTCCTCTTTCATTAATAAAAAAAGCAGGTTCTCGTTTGTCTTTTATTAAATTAATTCTGCCATCAAAGACATAGTCTTCTAAGTATTTTAAATTCGTTTTATTAAATGGTACTAATCGTTCTTTATTGGCTTTTCCTTTTCTAACGTGCAAGATTTGTTTATCAAAATTAATATCATCTACTGTTAAATGATAGCCTTCATTTCTGCGTAATCCACAACCATAAAAAATAGTTAACATTGCGCAATCTCGTAAGGCTATTGCTTCAAAATACCATTCTGGTCTTGTGTGTTTTATATTTTTAGGATAAAACTGTGTAGCTTTATAGAGTTGTTGTATTTCTTCTGTCGTTAAAGTTTCAATCTGTTTGGTATCATCATTTTCCCAATCAATATTTAGAGTTGGTAATAGTATTCTTCCTGTTTGGCGTAAATACTCTGTAAATTTATACAATGCTTGTAAATGTTTGTTTAAACTGCCATTACTTAATGCTCCACCTTTTCTGTCATTACTTCGTAATTTTAGATTGTTGTAATGTTCTTTGATTAATTTATTATCTAATTTGTTAATACTATTAATCTTGTTCTGTTCGAGGTAGTAAAATAATTCTCGTATATGATTTGGCAAGTTATAAACGGTACTTTCTGCATAACCTAAAATATCCAACCATTCCCTAAATGATTTCTCGATATACTGGAAGCTTTCGTTTTTTAACAGTAATTTTTTCATTGCACTTATACCTTTTCGAGGAACATAGGAACGATTGACCTAACTCGCTCTTTTTGTTGTGGTTGACTGTTCCATTTTGGTTTTGGAACGCTTTGGAACAATGGAACGTTTGATATTGTTTAAGCAATCATCTAAAACGGTTTGTATTTGTGCTTCCAACTCTTTGTATTCCTTTTCGTTGGTTATTTCTAAATGATTGATTTTTGTCTTTTTATCAGCTATTTTTTTAATCAAATAACTATCCATCAATTGTTTGTGGTAACGCCATTGTGTTGTTTTTGGTAAACGTAATTGTTTGCGTATTTCCAATGCTGTAAACTGCTGCTTCTTTTTGCTTTTTAAATACGCTTTTAACAACTCTAAATAGTTTCTGCAATTTCCTGTGAGTTCATCACTTTTACGAAGTAAAATACCTTTCAATAAAGTGTTTGCATTTTCTATATCTTCAATACTTACTTCGATATATTCTTCGCCTGTTTCTTTGTTGTAGTGCTTCTCTCTTTGGTATTGATAATAAAATGTAATAGCTTCTATAAACTGTAAATAATGGTTGTTTGTTCGTCTTGGCTTAAATACTGTCTTTGGTAATACTAATTGTTCTGCATAAGGATTGATTACCCTAATTGGCTTTAAAACTCGTTGCACGTTCTGTAAAAACTCCTGTACTTCTTTTTGTTTATACATATCTATTTTTCCAGCAGATAGTTGACGTTGGTAATCCATTATTTTTTGGTCTTGCTGTTCGCTTTCATCCAAGTAGAGCAGGAAGCTCCTGTTTGCGTTGTCTTCGTAAATATGTTCTTTGGTAGTACATCCTGCTACACATACCGGACCCTCCACTACCATACACTTTGTTTTGGGTTCTTGCGAGTTTGCTCTTTTAAGTGGAACAAGTTTTACGATGCGCTTTTTGGTTTGTAATTCTCGTAAGGGATAGAGGGCATTTTCTACGCCATCTAAATCTTCGATTAAAATGACCTTGTGTTTTAGTTCTTGTTTACCAAAATAATAGAACGAGTTTTCTGATAAACTGGTCAGGCTGAGCCTGTCTTCTTCTGGTATGAGTTCGCCAACCTTTTCTTGCAAGTGTGTTTTTCCTGTTCCGCTACTTCCTAAACTTATTACGTGTAATGGTTGTTCTTGTTTACGTTGTGTGAAAATGAGATACATTACTTGTCGATTTATTTCTTCGCCAACTACTCCAGATTGTCCAATTAATTTATTGGTGCTTTCTAAAAGCTTTGGGTTAGATAAAAATTCGACTGCTTTGTCTATTTCCGATTTGGTAAGCTGTTTTACTTTGACTTTTAAATCTTCTGTTCTTTTCTTGATTTCTTGAAGTCTGTATTTTTCTAATTCTTCTGTGAGTTTTGATAAAGAAGCTGCTATTATTGATGTTCCTATTTCCAATCGCTCCGCACATTTTCTGATAAATTTCTCTAACTGTGTATCGTTATACAAATCCAGGTTATGGCGTACCGGTGGTCGGCTGCTCTCTTGCAACTGTACTTTTAGAGTTACCCGCATTCTGTCCAGTCCTTCTAATTTTATTCCGCCTAATACTGTTAATTGTAATATCTCGTTCTCGTAGATTAATTGGTCTGTATTGGAAGTTTCGAGTTTCATGAAAAAAATTTTATTGTTACACTTTGGATACAAAACTAAACAATATGTTCTTTTTAAACAAAACTTTTGGATTTGTTTTTATCCAAACGATACTGTATTTTTACCAAAACCTTTACATATCGGCAATTAATAGCATATTATGAATACAGATTTTGGGTATAGACTTAAAGTAGTAAGAGAAGAAAAAAACTTAAAACGTGAAGATGTAGCAAAAAAAATTGGTACTTCTGCTGCTATTATTGGACGTTATGAGCGTAACGAAAGAACTCCATCTATTGATATTGCCAAAAATATTGCACAAGCTTTAGAAGTATCTTTGGATTATTTGGTTGGTGATACTTCCGTTTTATTAAAGGACAAAAAAATGCTCTACCGTATTGAGTTGCTACACAAAATAAATCCTGCCTACAAAGACAGGATTTTATATATGCTGGATGTAATGCTTAAAGATGCTCAAAACAACACACTGCAGGATAAGTTGGCCTAGTGGTCATTTTATTAATGACAACAAACTCACCCTTTATAAATTTTCTTTTGATTTAATGGTAAATAATTTAAACTTCAATATTTTCAATATCATTATTATCTCTGGTGTTTTACATGGGGTTTTCTTTAGCTTAATTACTCTGATCCAAAAAAAAGATAAGCCTGACAACATAACTTACTTGTCTTTAACTGTTTTGTTCTTGTCTTTGAGCAATTTACAGTATTGGGTTTTTGATACTCTTATTATTGATAGGTACGAATTTTTAAAATACATCTACATTCCATGGCAGTGGTTAGTATTACCTATGTTCTACCTATATGTATATAAATTTATTGGAACTCGTTCAATAGGCTTTAAAAAAATAAGTCTATTGATAGGACCTTTCGTTATTATTGTTTTTATCCACATTTTACAATTGCTCTATAAATTTGCAATAAATACAGGCTATCAAATTCCTTCTCATTTTAAAAGAGGTGTATTTGTTTATCTAGAATTTTTTTCAATTATTTTCAATGTACTGATTATGTACTTTACATATCAACTTATTGTAAAACACGAGAATGATAAAAGCTATAATATTCACTGGGTCAAATCTGAAACTAACTGGTTAAAAAAACTTATATACATTGGGTTGACAATATGTGTCTTTTGGCTATTTGCTATTGTAATCGTAGTTGTTTTTAATCTAAATAAATCCTACTTTTTTTATCCAATGTGGATTGGAATTTCGATTTTAGTGTATTGGATAGGTTATGTAGGATTGATTAAATCCAAACAACTAAAAGAAAGAATTGAGCTAAGAAAAAAGCGAATTAGAAACTTTAAATCGAGACTTAGTAAGGACAAATCAGAGCCTAAATCATTTACTAGAATAAAAAAACTAATTGTTGAAAATAAATTATTTTTAGACCCTAATTTAAACTTGACAAGTCTCTCGAAAAAGTTAAACCTTAGTGAAGGCTATATCTCCAAACTAATAAATGAAAATACTCAATTAAATTTTAATGATTTTATAAATGGACTAAGAGTCGATGAAGCTAAAGATATTTTAAAAAACGAAGATTTTGACAATTATACAATACTGGCCATTGGATTAGAATCAGGATTTAATTCTAAGACAAGTTTTTATACCACATTTAAAAAGTACACCGACACTACCCCTAATAATTTTAAAAAATTAGTTCGGGATTTCTAACTACTTCATAATACCGAACCTCTAGTCTGCTAACAAGTCGTAATATTGCTAATGAAGAATTATCGTAAAATTTATAATATAAAAATCTGACCTTTGTTATATCAAAAACCAAAAGATCAGATTGTTATTGAATCAGGGGATAATTGCTAGAAAAAGTGAAAAAATGATCAACCCTTAAAGAGATTATGAAACGTAATTCCTAACGATCTAAAAATCGTTAGGAATTTTTCTTTGTGAAACCCTCAATTTCCCTTTGAGGGTTTCTTTTCAAACAAAAATAACTCGCCTACCTTATAAATACTATCGTAAGGTGGTTTTTTTGTTACTATTTCTCTCCTGATAGTATCTTTTATTTTATGAAAGTGAAAACTATCTCCATAACCCAGTAAGAAACTTCCTGAAAATATCTCTCCTGAAGCAGGGCTCATGCCAATACGATAGGTATAATCGTCTGTTTCCCTTAAAGGAAGTGTCTTTTTTGCACTATATTTTCCATATCTAAAACCTTTTTCAACAAAAAAAACTTTATCCTTTGCTAGCTGAATACTATCTGGTATAATTTTGTAATCCAGTTCTTTTACAAAAACACCTCTTTTTTTAGAAGCCTCTATGGTTCTTGAATATCCTATACCTTCACTCAGTTTATAGGTTCCTTTACCGCCAGTAATTATATAAAAACCAACGATTAATAGTACACAAACGCCAATTATAAGTAAAAAGATTTTTTTTATCATAACCATACAAATTAATCTTCTGGGTAGCTAAATGTTCCTTCTCCAAATTCAATATTTACCACTCTTAATGGTTTGGGGACTTTATTGTAACTCCTAAAGTTATTATGCCATCCAAAATTGATAAACCATTCGTTGGGGAAAATGTTATTAAAATTAGGTTTTGTAAACTCTTTCCCAGTAGCCATTAAAGCATTTTGAGGTACATCTACACAAGAAGCCCCACATACACCATAATATTCTGTAGCTTCTTTATAAGCAGCCTGATATGCTAACTCGTCTTGCTCCTTAGTTGTTTGAACTCTTATGTAATTGTTATAACTCTCTCCATCGGAGTGAGCATCCATATATTGTTTATTTACAATACGCATTACTTGAGTAGCCGTAAATCCTGTACCTCTAAAATCAGTTCCTTCACCTGTATTAAGATCATATGCTATATCTCCTAAATCAGGAGCATATGAACTTCCAAATAAACCATGGTTTTCAGTTCCATTTTTAGAAACATATCTCCAACCATCTTTATCATTTCCTATTAGTGTAGCTGTGTGTCCTAATCCTCCAACTGCCATACTGGAATTAAGTATAATAATATCTCTACCATCTGGGTCTCCATATAGTATTGGATTATTGCCCATTCCCATATAAGGAGATTGATCTAACTTTTTAATATCATCAGGTGTTAACCAGCGCATTAATCTTGCATCATAAAGCCTTCTTTCAAAAGAGTTTAAACCAGTTTCTTTATCCTTTTCAGAAAAATTTCCCTGATAGCCATACCTATAATCTCCTACAATATCTCTATTTGGCATCGCCATCCCACCTGAAAAGTAATCTAATACATTTTTTTTCTGCACCTGACCGTTTTTCCTATGTACTACCTTTAGAAAATTATTTTTTTCATATGTAAGCTGTCGGCATCCCATTTGAACCTACAATATATAAACTTCTGATTAATTCCACGCTTCAAAAATCCAGTATTTTCGTGCCTCAAAATCCTCTGTATTTTTTCCGCTTCCTTTCCCTCGGTATGTTACATAATTGGCATTATAAGTTCGCTTCGCACAGTTTTTAAGGTGTTATTTTTTGTTGTTTAAAAACTGTCATTATAATGTAAATTATGTAAAATACTCCCATTCGCCTGACTT
Source organism: Flavobacteriaceae bacterium (assembly GCA_014075215.1). Classification (NCBI taxonomy): domain Bacteria; kingdom Pseudomonadati; phylum Bacteroidota; class Flavobacteriia; order Flavobacteriales; family Flavobacteriaceae; species Flavobacteriaceae bacterium. The sequence continues at coordinate 3,029,658 of CP046177.1, read as the reverse complement.
CCAACGCTCACTTCTGAACTTCAATTGATATTTTTAGATTTGATTGTAAAAGATTGTGAAGACTAACGCCTTTCAGTTGTTTCATTCCGATAATAGTTGAAAATCCTACGCTTTGCCAACCTCTTTTTCAACTATTATCGGAACGTTTTCAGAGGAAGCAAACGTTTTAAAAAGATGAAGATTTTGGCGAGGCTGGATTTCGAGCGCAAAGGCAATCTTCAGCTTTTTAAAATGCTAGCTTAAATGGCGATTGAATGTCGCATTCCAATGATTGAACGAGTTGTGTAAAAAAACAAGCAAAGAAGTAAAGCAAGCTTTTTCGCTTGATGTCTTTTTGTGAAGATTTTTTTATGCAAATTCGGTGCGTTGGCTTACGAAGTAAATAGTTCAGTTTTCCTAGTGCGATGGAAGAAGTCGCTGCAAAAAGCGTTGGAAGTGCGGATATTTTACATAATAGCAGTTATAGCTACGAAAATATAAGAGTTTAGCGATAGCGTACCATTGAAAGGATTTTTGCTACTATAACTTCTATTATGTAAACATAGCTTGGGGCATTTTTTGGCTTTCAGCGGTGGGAACAGCTCTTTACTTTTTTGTCGATAATCGACTTTTAAATATTAAATTCTATTGCAAAAAAGTAATGTGCTGTGTGAGTGATTTGGCAAGCCAATAAAATGCAGAAGTGTGGCGAGCGGAACAAAACAAAAAACAGAGGATTTTGAGGAACGAAAAAACTGGGTTTTGTTTTGTGGGGGTTTTACTTTCCGTAATGATAACGACAAGCTGCAATCAAGATTTGTTCTTTTTCGTATTTATAAACCAATCGATGTTCTGATGTTATTCGCCTTGACCAATAACCTTGTAAATCGCCTTTTAAAGCTTCGGGTTTTCCTATACCTTCAAAAGGTGTTCGCATACAACTTTTAATCAGTTCGTTAATTCGTTTTACTATTTTCTTATCGACTTTCTGCCAATACAAATAATCTTCCCAAGAAGATGTAGACCACGTTAATTTCATCTATTCGATTAAGTCGTTTTCTATTCCTTTTCCTGCTTCCAGTTCTTTGATAGAGTTTAATAAAATATCTCTGTTTTTCCCTGTTAACAGATAAGTAGTTTCTTTTAATGAGTTGTATTCATCCAATGATATTAAAACGAGGTCTTTACCACTTTTACGCTTGATAATGATATCGCTTACATCATTGACTACTTTGTCGAACCAATGCTTTAGATTTGAACGAAAGTCTGTATAGTTTACTGTTTCCATAATGCAAATATATAAAAAAGTACTTAATTAAGTACTTTTAATTGATTGGATGATATTTATTGATATCTTCTTTTAAATCTTCCAAGTCGTTTATTAGATAATTTTCAGTAGAACTCACGTAACGATGTCCTGCAAAATATTGTACTTCTCGAAGATTATAAACCTTTAACCAACCAGTAATTACAGAAGCTCGTATTTGTTTTACGCTTTCAACTTGGCTATTTTGTTTGTGTAATTCTTGCATCAGTTTTTGCATTACGTTCTGTAATTTTAAACTGCTTCCTTGAGTAACAAAAAATAAATCGGTTTGCTTATTGGTTTCCTGTAAAATGGTTTCTCTTGTTTTGAGTTGGTACTCCATAAAATCAAGGATTTGGTGTGCTTCCAGTTTTAAGGTTCTTTCGTTGCTTCTACGACTGCCTTTTATAAACATTTTACCTTCTCTTAATTTTACATCTTTGATAGTTAAACTTTGTAAATCGTTAGTATTTAAACCTTGATAAACCAATAGACTTACTATAATTTCATTTCGATTTTTGGATAAACTTTCACTTTTTAAATTCTTATAATCAAAGTAGATTTTTTCAAGTTCTTGTTTGCTTAAAATGTTGTGCAGTACTTTACGCTTTATTCCTTTTATTTGAATGTTTACGGTTGGATTTTCTGCTACAAAACCTAATTCTTGCAAGTAGTTATAATATTGCTTTAAACTCGCTAAAACAGTTTGTATCGTGATTTGTTTTACCTTTCCTTTTTTGCTTTGTATGTAGTGCGTAATATCGTTATAACTTACTGCTTCTTCTATAATATTCTCTTTATTCAACCACTTTTTATAAAGTTCAATATCTTTTAAATAACGTTCACTACTTTTTATACTATAACCTTTTTGAAGTAGATATTTTATAAACTCTGGTTGGTCTTTTTCATTTTGTAAACGTTGCAATAATTCCAGTTCTGCATCTTCTGTAACTTTCTTTTTACGTGTTCTGCTATCTTTAGTTTTACCTAATTTAATTGCCATCTTCTTGATTTATTAAATGAGTATAAACTTGTGTTGATTCTAAACTATTATGTCCTAAAAACCTACTGATATTTTCTAATGGCATTCCATTGGAGAGTAAATGTGTAGCAATACTATGACGTAAAACGTGTAATCGTACATTCTTTTCTTGTAGTTGTAAATCGTGCGTTCTTTGTTGCAGTAATTTTAAACGTATTGACATTGATTGTGCTGTTAATCTGTTTCCTCTTTCGTTGATAAAAAAAGCACTTTCTCGTTTATCTTTGATTAAATTAATTCTACCATCATACACGTAATCTTGTAAATATTTTGAGTTAGTTTTATTAAATGGCACTAACCGTTCTTTATTGGCTTTTCCTTTTCTAACGTGTAGTATCTGTTTATCAAAATTAATATCGTCAACTCTTAAATGATAACCTTCATTTCTCCGCAATCCACAACCATAAAAGACCGTTAACATTGCACAATCTCGTAATGCAATCGCTTCAAAAAAATAATGTGGTTTTGTGTATTTTATATTCTTGGGATAGAGTTGTGTTGCTTTGTAAAGTTGTTGTATTTCCTCTGTGGTTAAAGTCTCTATATGTTTGGTATCGTCATTCTCCCAATCTATGTTTAAGGTTGGTAAAATCATTCTACCGCTTTGGCGTAAATACTCTGTAAACTTATACAATGCCTGTAAATGTTTATTTAAACTACCGTTGCTTAATGCTCCACCTTTTCTGTCGTTACTTCGTAATTTTAGATTGTTGTAATGTTCTTTTATAATCCCGTTATCTAATTGATTGATGTTATTGATATTGTTCTGTTCTAAAAAGTAAAAGAGTTCTCGTATGTGATTTGGTAAGTTGTAAACCGTACTTTCTGCATAGCCTAAAATATCTAACCATTCTCTAAATGATTTCTCGATATATTGGAAGCTCTTGTTTTTTAGTGGCAGTTTTCTCATAATTTGCGTGTCGAGGCTCTCGACTTTTTTCATCGCACTTATCCATTTTTTAGATTTGTTGCGATTTAAGTTTAAGTAATTGATTTACTGTGTAGTATTTCGCAAAAAGAGTACTTGCGAGTTAATTGCGACTTGCGTTTTATTTCTTCTTAATATTCTGTAAAGCCTTATCTAATGCGGTTTGTATATCCTTTTGCAGTTTATCATAATCTTTAGATATAACCAGTTCAAACGTATAACTTCTTGTCTTTTTATTGGTGTTGCGTTTGATGTAACCTAATAATTGTAATTGCTTATGATAGTTACGTAACGTACTTTCTTTGATGCGTAATTGTGTTCTAATTTCTAATCCTGTAAACTCTTTCTTCTTTTTAGATTTTAAATACGTTTTAAGGGTTTCTAAATAGTTTCTGCAACTTCCTGTGAGTTCATCACTTTTACGTAATAACACTTCTTTTAAAAGCATATTTGCATTTTCAATATCTTCCAATGTGGTTTCGATATATATTTCTCCTGTTTCTTTGTCTGTTTGTTGCTCTCGCTGATATTGATAGTAAAAAGTAATCGCTTCTATAAATTGTAAATAATGGTTATTGGTTCTTCTTGGTTTAAATACGGATTGTGGAAGATTGAGTTTATTAGCAAAAGGATTTCTGACGGTAACCGTCTTTAGGCATCTTTGTGTATTCTGTAAAAATTCTTGTATCTCTTTTTGTTCGTAAGTATTGATTTCACCAGCAGATAATTGTCTTTGATATTGCATTATTTTTTCATCTTGCGTTGTACTTTCATCAAGATAAATTAAAAAACTACGATTCGCATTATCCTCGTAAATATGTTCTTTAGTAGTACAACCTGCAACACAAACAGGACCTTCAACAATTAAATATTTTGTTTGAGTTTCTCCTTTATTATTTTTACTTGCTATAGTTTTTACTATTCTTTTTTTAGTTTGTAATTCTCGTAACGGATACAATGCATTTTCTGCTCCGTCTAAATCTTCTATTAATATGACTTTGTTTTTTAGTTCTTGTTTTCCAAAATAGTAGAATGCATTTTCGCTTAATGTAGTAATGCTTACACGTTCTTCTTCTGGAATAAGTTCGCCTACTTTTTCTTGTAAATGTGTCTTTCCTGTTCCGCTACTTCCTAAACCAATAACGTGTAAAGGTTGTTCTCTTTTTCTACTTGTAAAGATGATGTACATTAATAAGCGGTTGACTTCTTCTCCAATAACTCCAGATTTTCCAATGAGTTCGTTTGTCTTGGTTAATAAATCTTTTTGCTTTAAAAAGGTTTCTGCTTCTTCCAACTCTTTTTTCGTGAGTTGTTTTACTTTAACTTTTAAATCTTCTGTTCTTTTTTTAATTTCTTGTAAACGATATTTCTCTAATTCTTCTGTAAGTTCACTTAAACTAGCTGCTATAATACTTGTGCCTATTTCTAACTTTTCTGCACATTTTCTGATAAACTTTTCTAATTGTGTATCGTTGTATAAATCTAAATTATGTCGTACTGGTGGTCTGCTACTTTGTTGTAATTGTATTTTTAGAGTAACACGCATTCTGTCTAATCCTTCTAACTTTATGCCACCTAAAACTGTGAGTTGTAAAATTTCGTTTTCGTAAATTAATTGGTCTGGGTTATTAGAATTTAGTTTCATAAAAATATTTTATTGTTACACTTTGGCTACAAAACTAAACAATATGTAAGACATATACAAAACTTTTGGATTTGTTTTTATCCAAACTATGCTGTAATTTTGCAAGAACCTTTACATAACGGTAATTAATAGCATATTATGAATACAGATTTTGGATATAGACTTAAAGTAGTAAGAGAAGAAAAAGAGTTGAAACGTGAGGATATTGCAAAAAAAATAGGCACTTCTGCTGCTATTATAGGACGTTATGAACGAAATGAAAGAACTCCTTCTATTGAGATTGCTAAAAATATTGCGGAAGCTCTTGAAGTAAGTTTAGATTATTTGGTGGGCGATACTACTGTTTTATTAAAAGATAAAAAAATGTTGTATCGTATTGAGTTACTACAAAAAATAAATCCTGCCTACAAAGACAGGATTTTATATATGCTTGATGTAATGCTTAAAGATGCTCAAAACAATACACTACAAGATAAATTAGCTTAATTGTTTACTAAAATTTAGATTCTAGATTTTCATCACAATGACTTTCAATTGCAAAATATTTTAAATATTTGTCTCCCTTATTCGCTAGATAAATAGTTTCTCTTTTAGATTCATAAGGGTTAATTGATATCCATCCACCTCCATCTAAAATATATTTATATTTAGTATTATCTATACAAAGTATTCCTTTAATACCAATATCTATTGTACCAAAACAATAATTCCAATCTTGTGAAACTATAGTATCCATCTTTTTTATTAGAAAGATTAACTCTTCCTCATTTGGCGGTTCCCAATTATCAAAAACCTTATCTTTTTTCTTCGTATTATTAAAATAAATAGATGATTGTATTTCTATATTATTCTTTTGAAAATTAAGGGTTTGGCTCCAACATAGACCTATAAACCCGAAGAGCAAAAATAACAGTACCACCTTCACCAGCAGTTTTTCTTTGTAATGTTTCATGTGCAAAAAATTGTTCATTATGCATATTATATTTATTGTGTAATCTGTTTAAAAGATTATGAACAGCTACAACTTGTTTATATGGCAATTCATCCCATTTACCATCTTTATAATTTCCAACAACTTCTATACCAATAGTATTTTGATTATCATAAACACCATACCATTCAGGGTACATCTGTTTTTTTGTAGGATACAAATGAGAGGTTCTTCTATTAATACTGGCTGTTTGATAAATAGTTCCATCCTTACCAATTAAAAAATTTGTTCCTGCCGCTCTTTTTTTACTTCTCCAATACCTCATAGTTGATTCCGCTGTATTTGAAACTGTTCTATGCAACACTACTGTTTTAATATCTTCTTTAAAAAAATTTCTTTCAAGTGATTTTATTGGTGTATATACTAAATCTATTCCTTGTAGTTGTCCCGTGTTAATAACAATATCATCTAAAATTGAACCATAAGTATCATTACTCCAACCACCAGATTCTGTAAAAGTTAAAGTTCCATAATCTGTATGCTCAAAAGTATCTCCAACTTTTGCATTATCTGGACAAGTTGTACATCTTCCATCAGGGTCTATTACTCTAGCCCAATTATTACCCATAGCTAAATAAGGTGAGTGAAACTCACGCGCAGGGTCAATAGTCAACCAACGATTAATTCTCGGATCATATAAACGAGCTTCAAAAGCCACTTTCCCAATTTCTGGGTCTAATTCTTGTCCTTGATAATTGTATCTATACGGTTCTCCGTTAATAATTTGTCGATTAGGCATCACCATACCGCCGAGTTATCACCCTATACAGTTTTCATTATTTTTTTCAAAGAACTTCCTAATATCAAAGAAACGAAAAAAGCAACGATTTTACAATCATTGCTTTTTATTTTTTCAATCTTTTAATAATAGTTTCTAAATCTTCGGGGTTTTCTTTATTGTTCCAAAACAACAATAATTCAATCTCCTTTTTTGCTTCGTCAATATCGAAAAAAAGTGTTGTTTGTTTTGAAAGCACAAAAGAATTTATTTTTACATGCTTGAAAAACTTTCCTGCTATAACACCAGACTCTAGCTTTTCTATAAACTCATCAACTAATGTCATAAATTTGACTACCTCGTTGATGTTCCATTTTAAATCAATAAAATTAAGCTCTCTTCCGTATGTTTCATCTGCTAAATCTGACCAAACAACTTGATACAATTTATCCTGCGACATTATATTTTTCTCTATACTTAGCCATTACATCTTTGTGAGGAGTTACCTTTCCTTGCTTAACTTGCTCTCGACTTATCATAAGTAACTCTTGAACTTGTTTAGGTAATTCATCAAAAAAATCAACTTCATCTTCTTTGGTGTAAGTTTCATAAAGCGTATCAATCATACGTATAAATTTATCATCTACAAGATGAATAGATTTTTGCCATTTATTTCTTAATTCTGCTGTACTCATATTACAAATATACATAATTATACCATAATTTCCTATGTGTTAAAACAACAAAAACTATTCCAAAACTACAATTTCAATCGTTCCATAGGATGCACAATTGCTAGTTTTGTTTTTAGTTTTTCAATATCTGACGTTTTATAACGAAGCATTGAAGAAGCATATTTAATACCTGATAAATATTGTGCTTTTCTGATACCATGTTCTTGTACCCAGATACTCATCCTTGACTCCTTTAGCTGTGTCAAAGATTCAAAACTTGGAAATAGTATTTTTAGCTCCTTAATTTTTCTTTGCAAAGCATTGTTTACTTGAAAACCATTGCCCATAGAAAAAAACAAATGATTGGTTTCTTTTTTTGTTTCAATAAGTAAACGTGGTCTGTATTCATACATATATGCCATTAAGTGTGCCATTTGTAAGGGATGTAATTCTATCGTTCTCGCATTGGTTCTTCTTGAAGATGGAACATAAACAGTTACTTCTTCTAAATTCAGATGGTTTAATTCTAAAGCATTCAACTCTTCTCGTTTTAATCCTTGAAAAATAACCAAGCCCAACATTACCTTATCTCTCCTTTGAATATAAGTTTTAGCTTCAATAGAATGATACAACTCTTTTAATTGTACCTCTGATAATAAACGACTAGGCAATGTATTTTCTCGTTTTTTATGTTGAATTAGGAGTGCAGGATTTTCTTGACGTTCAATACTTTGGTAATAATGTTTGATAACCCCTAATAGCTGTCGGGTTCGATTCACAGACAATCCTTTTTCTACACAATATCTTTTATAAGTATATAAATCATCTAGGGTTGCCGATGCATTATCTATACTAAAATTATCACACCATTTAAAAAAAACGTTGAGATAGTTGTTGTATTTATATGCGGTTTTTTCTAAAATTCCACGTTGAATTAAAAAGGTTTCAAAAGCTGTTTTCATAAGTATTTTGGTGCTTTAGTGTATTTGATATGCGTATACATCTGACTGCTATCAATACTACGATGTCCTAAAAAAGTAGCTATTTCTTCAATGGAGAAATCACCTAGTAAATGGGTAGCAATCGCATGACGTAATCTGTGGGCTGTAATGGGTTTGTTGATAGTTGAATATTTTGCAATCCCTTCAATTTTCTTTTGAATGCCGTTAAGAGATAAACGTTTACCACTATTGTTCAGTAAAAAAGCAACTTCATGATGGTATTCCGCAAGTAACAATTCTCTAACTGTATACAAATACATTTCAATATTTGTTTTTACTTGTGGAGACATCGGTACGTCTCGTTGTGTGGCTGTTTTTGATTTTTGAACACGTATTACATCTTTTGACATATCAATATCTTGCATATCTAAATTGTGTAATTCGCCTTTACGAAGTCCACAGCCATATAAAATGCTCAATATGGCTTTGTTTCTGATGCCATTAATAGAATTGTCTGTTTGTTTAAAAAGTGATGCTATTTCGTCTACGGTTAAAATGTCTTTGGGAATATCTTGTTTGTGATGTTTGAGAATAAAAAAAGAGGTTTGCCCTACAGCAACGCCTTGTACAAATTCCATCAACCGAAGTACAGCTTCTCTATGCTTTTCTATATAAGCATCAGACAAACCACCTAATCGTCTGTTATTTTTTCGATGTTTTAAATAGCTAAAGTAATCATCAATAATCCCTTGGGTAACATTTTTAATTTCAATGATGCTTTTAGATTCTAAAAAATGTAAAAATTCTTTGGAAAGATTTACAACGCTTGTAATATGAGATGTAGACTTCCCTTCATCCATTTTTCTTTTTTCAAAAACTTTGAGTAAGTCTTGAAAGTTTGTATTGTCTAATTGTAATTTTTTCATCTATTTTTTTGTGGTAATTCCTTTTTTGCTTACTGTCTACTACTTACTGCTAATATCTCAAGGCATTGGCATCCCAAAAATTAACACCTTCTTATATCCATAATTTTTTGTTTTTCAAATCTTCTCTTTTGCCCTTATTCTATAAATGTTTCCGTTATGAAAAACAAATGATTTGCCAATGAGAAACAAACTCAAATAGTTCCTGTTTTTAGTTCATCTATTAACTTTTCATAGGCGGCTACTTTGCTATTCGCATCTTGCCATTCTAATATTTTGTACTGGTAACCAATTCTATTATTTCCACCAGAGCGTTCTATCTTTCCATAAAGCTCTAAAGTTTTTAGGTGTCGTTGCATCGTTACGGGTGATTTACCAACTGCTTTTCTGATTTCTTTTAACAGAAAGGTTTGGCTTAAGTAATCACTTGGATGTTGCTTTTTTATATTTTTCTTAATGGTATTAAAAGTACTTCGTACATTGAAATACAATTCATCGTCTTTCTTCAACCAGACTTCTCGAAAGGTTTCCAATGCTACAATCATATATTCAGCTTTAACATCAATATATTGTTTGGTTTTTGTCAGTTTAATATCTACTTGATACTGATGTAGTAGGGTAATACAATTTACTACTTGTAAATACTGACTCATCGCTTTGATGTCATTTCCAAAAAAAGTTGTAATGTTTACTTGTTCTATGATGGGATTGTAAATAGAAAAGGATTTCAATCCTCTTTGGATGTGTTGCAAGATTTCTGATGCTTGATTACTTTTTTCACTATCCCAAAGACCAGATAGTTCTTTGACTTCTCGTTCGTAGATTTTCTCTTGGGTTTTATTGGTGTTTTTTAAGGGAATGCATAAGGCGTATTTACTACCAAAAACGGGATGGTAATCTGTACTAGTATAACTAATCAAATTAATGGTGGACGTAACATCTTTTTTTTGGGATTCGTAGTTTCCAGTTTTTGCATCACTTTGAGTTACTAATCGCTTGGATTGTCCTTGTAATAAATATTCTAATAAGGTGTTGTCTTTTTCTTTAATACTATCTAGCTGATGTAACATTAAAGTTTTATGATTCCAAAAATCTGGTGTTGGTGGATAAGATAAAGCGTGTTTGCTTATGGTAGTTACTTCATGTAGATGTTCTTTAGGAAGTACTTCTTTGTATTCTGAAATTAACGCATGTGCCAACAGTCTTGGTGCATTTACAATCGTATGCAAAGGTTTGTCTGTTATTCTTGATATGGAAGTAATGAATAATTGTAACCCCAATCGTGCATCACTGATTCCTGCGCTTGCTAATAAATTTGAAATTCCCTGTACTACATTTTCTTGTTTTAAAATGGTTTGTGCTTCTTGTTTGTATCTTGATGGAATTGCAATTACAGGGGTTGTAAATTTCTCTTTATTACGTCTGTAGTTGTCCAAGCGTTCTATACAATCATATAAGATATTTTGAAAACGTAGGCTTTCAATTTTTAAGCGTTCACATACTTTGGTAATTACATAATCGACTTGATTGTCATTAAAAACATCTACCAAAGAACTTCTGTAAATCTCCATTGGAGAAATGGTACCTACTTTGTATATTTTTAAACTCACACGAAGAGAGGATAACATCACATCATGGATGCCACCAATTATTTCAATCACAATATTTTCACTTTTAAAAACAATATAATCGGGATTCGAAATATCCAATCCATAGGTGTTGCTTCCCTCCACAGCATCTGCTATTTTCGGAACAATAAATTCCGTATTTTTGGGCGGTATGTTTTTAAGTGGTTTCAATAAATAATATTACAAAACAAATTACACAATAATTATTTTCAAATATAAACTAATTTGTTTATAAAAATAAATAAAACTTGTGTTTTTTGGTTTTTATAGATTTTTACCCTATGTTTGGGCGATAATTGACATTAAAACACCTCAAATGGAGCCTACACAAGCATTGTTACTCGCCAGCATTAAACGTATTCGTAAAGAAAAAGGACTCACACAAAAAGACGTAGCAGAAGGCTGTGGGATGCTTGTGCCTACTTATTCACGTTTGGAGCGTGGGGGTTCTAATCCGAGTTTAGCCTCTATTGTTCGAATAGCTGCTGCACTTGGTGTTGCAGTTGTAGAATTGTTTCAATCTTCTGATATTAAAGATCGTTCGTTAGCGCAGAAACTAGAAATGATTAATTCCCTTTCTGAAACCGACAGAGGTATTGTAGAAATCTTAATTGATACGGTATTGGAGAAAAGTCGTTTGGAGCAATTGCAGGATGTGAAGATGAAAAAACGTTTGGCGGAATTGGAGCGAGTGCGTAAATCTTAAAGTATCTTTTTATTTCTTTTCTTTTTGTTTTTTTCTGTTTTGTTTTCTCTTTTTGCTTTAAAAGTTAGCTACCAAATTCCTTGCATCATTTTACCTGTTATGCTATACTATCTATGTTAAGCAATAATCATTATTAAGATTTAAGACCAGAAATAGACATCGGATGATTTTTGCTTAACACTTAAATCTTTTATTCCGATGTCTATTTTTGGTACTATATTATATGAAATCACAACAATTTTGGAAATGGATAGATGCATCACTACATAAACGTTAAGATTGGAATGAACAGCTTGAAGGGATAGCCCAAGGAGCTACAAATCGTCCTTTAAAAGATATTATTGCTTTTGACGAGTGGCTTCAAAAACTCATCGAAAAAACAAGTAAAAAAATAAACAACCCTATACTTGATGCCTTCCATGAATTTAACAGCAATATTGATAGCCTTGAATGTTTTGTTATTCTCTTAGGAAGCAAAATGTACGAAAGTATTATTGATGATGCTTCGGAATTAAATAATGCAAATTACCTTAAACAATATGAAGCTGTAAAGGATGTAATAAATAACTTTTCTGATACACCTAATTATATTTTCTACTGGCGAACGGGCAAACAAATGAAAGATTATAGAAGTAATCCAAAGGCTTTAAAAGAATTACAGAAAGTAGTAAATAAAAATCCTGGTAAATGTTACGGTTAATCCTGCAACTAAACAAACATCCTAAAAAAGGTGTTTTTATTTGCAATTACTTTTTTGTATCTTCTTTTGGAAAATCAAATAATTCCGACATTGTTATTTCAAACGCATTGGCTAATTTTCTGAAAGTTTTAAGTGTTGAATTATAACCTCTTTCTATTCTCTGAAGTGAACCTTTATCTATATTAGTTAATGCTGACAACTCCGATTGCGATAATTTATATTCTTTACGAAGTTGTTTGATTCTCTTTCCAAATATTTTTTTTAATTCCTCGTCATTTGAGTACATCATCGTATTAAATATTTATGTTTTAAAACTGATGGAAAGTATTAGTATTCTTAAAAATAATTAACGGCGTTTACGCCGTCTTTTTGAATTAATTGTTTATGTTTGCCCTCCCTAACGGCTCAAATAGAACACTCCAGTCGAGCCACGGAGTAGAAAAACTATATAAAAAATGAAAAAACTATATTATTTAGCATTTACAATTATTGTAAGTTCAATATTCAGCTGTGGAGTTTTAGGCACGGCGGTTGGTGGTGATTTAGAAAGTTATGAAGCAGAATATAAACTACCTATTAAAGATGGCAAAACCGTTGCCGAGAGTTTGCGAAACCTTGAAAAAGCATTAGTAAATCTTAAACTGAACAAAAAAGATGAAGATAAAAAAACGCTTGAGACAGATGTCTATATGATTTTGGTTTCCTATTCAAAAGTGAATACAATTACAGGTGTAGCAACTGGTAAGCATACTATTAAAAATGTTACTGCTACTATTGTTTCAAACGAAGTTATTATTCGATTAACTATTAATTATTCGACAAACTTCTATGCTTCGGCTAAAAAAGGAAACGAAGAATTGTTTGATAAAATTAAACGAGAATATGAGAGTATCTAATTGTCTTTTATATATTAATTCGCTGGCAAATGTCCTAAGTCGCCTGTGGGCTTTTAGGACATTTGGTTTGGATTTTCCTAAGTCGTAATTGCCAAATTTCAAATGGCAAAACTTTTAGGACAATCCAAAGCCAGATTGCAAGTTTAATTGAAACTAAAGTTATCAATAAAACTTGCATCTGGTTGAGGGCTTCCCTCAAACTCCCTTTTACCACCACCAAAAAAAATAGAACGCTTTTTTCTAGCGTTCTATGTCATTGGATCTGTCTAAATCTTGTTGGTTTCTTTGTCTTTGTAAGGATGCAAAACGCTCCTTAGTTTTGTCTTTTTTTAATAGTAGCAATTGCAAGTCAATTCCTAGACTATGTTTAAAACGGTATTTTCGTTTTCCAAAATAAACTCCTGTTAGTTTACCATTACGAGAATAGGTTTTGAGGTTGTTTTTTTGCAGTAATTTTTCAAATTGAGTAATGCTATTACTTTTTTGAAAATAATATTTTGCTTTTCCAAAGACGATATCCTTATCTGATAATTTTTGTTTCCTTTTCTTATATTGAGTTTCTTTTTCAGAATAGGCTTTGGTTAATTCTTTTTTTTTAAACCATGTCGTACCACACTATCTTCCAATTGAGGGTACTTATTAATTTGGTATGCCTGGAGCTGGTTTTTTATATCAGATAGGCGTTTTTTAGAAATTCTCGCACTCTTATAATCTGATGTTTTTAAACCGCTAAAAATTAAATGTGCGTGATAATTTTTATTCTTCTCAAAATGCACCGCTCCAACACAAAGCATTTCTTCATTACTTCGTAGTTTGATGTATTTGTTGACCAAATCTTTAATAATAACTCGGTTTAAATATTTGGTTGATTTATCCGAAAAAGAAATCACTTCATGATAACAAATCACCGATTTATTGGCATAAAAAGATTGTCTTCCCTGTTCTAAATTTTCAAACTGTTTTGCCCATTTGTCTTTATCCTCAAAGCCTCGTATGTGCTGTTTAAAAATCAATTGATTTCCTTCATTGTCTTTGAGTGGTTTTCTAGCATCAAAGATGTATTTAATCAGTTTTCTAGCGGACTTTCTATCACTTGTGTGAGAAATACTTTTTACAATCATTTAATGGGTTCTAATAGCGTTTCTAGTTGTTTAAAAAGATCGATTAACTCCTCATAACTTTGTTGTAATTCTGAATAATTATTTTCAAAATGGAGCATTTCTACTGTCTCGTCCTAAAATAGGGCTACAGTTAATTATTAAAATTTATGCTACATTTTTGTGCACGTAATTAGGTGTTTTATAATCTAAAGATAAATGTAATCTTTTATTATTATATAATTTGATTGCATTTTTTGTTGCTTTTTTGGCGTGATTGATATTTGTAAATGTTTGGTCGAGGAAGAATTCATCTTTTAAAATTCCGTTAACTCTTTCGGCCATTGCGTTTTCGTAGCAATGATTTTCTTGGGTCATACTGATTTGTATCTTTTTTCTTTTCAAAATTTGAGTATAAACATTGCTACAATATTGTATTCCTCTATCAGAATGATGTATGATTTCTTCGGTATTTTTAGTTTGATAAATAGCTTTATTTAAAGCTCTAACACAGCCTTTAAGTTCTAAACTATCACTAATATCATAGCCTACTATTTTTCTTGAATACATATCAGTAATAAGTGCTAAATAACAAAATCCATTTATAGTTCTTATATAGGTAATATCCGAAGCCCAAACTTGGTTAGGTCTATTAATGATCAGGTCTTTTATGATATTTTTATATTTATAAAAACGATGGTAAGAGTTGGTTGTTTTAGAAGAATATTTTTTCCTTCTAATTAACAAATTATTTTCTTTTAAGATTCTAAATAACTGGTCTCTACCTATATTTATATTCTGTTTCCTAAAATCATTATGTAAGGATTTCATTAGCTTTCTAGTACCTTCTCTGGGTAATGTTTTCCTGCTTTTTTTAACAAGCATTATTACATTTTGTTCTATTTGTTTTTTAAGAACAAACCTTTTTTGATATTTGTAATAAGCATCTCTTTTTAACTCGAAAGCATTACAAATAGTAGCGATGGCGTACCTTCTTTTTTTTCTATTAATCGGTGCTATTTTCATTAAGGCTTTATGTTTAAGTTTTTTTTTAATTCTTCAACATTTTTATAGCCAAGATTTTCAGCAGCTACTTCAAGATAACTATCATTCACAAGTTTATCTAGATCCTTTTTAATAAGAAGATCTTTGAGTTGTTTTAGCTCTTTTTGAAGGGCTTTAATACGGGATAATTCGTCGTCTGTTTGCACGGTTACACGGGTGTTCATTAAATCTTTACGGTCATATTTTTTAATCCATACGTTTATCGTACTAGATTGTATGCCGTAAGTTAAGGCAATTTGTCTTTTGGAATGGTTTCCTTTGGTAAGTTCTGCTAATACTTTGAGTTTAAAACTCTCACTATAACGTCTTACATATCCATCATTTTTATACATATACTTGTTGTTTTTTGTATACATATTTCAGGACGGGTCATACAATATCATAACGATTTAGTATATGAAAAGTAGCGGACTTAAAAGCACTGACTTTTCAATTTATACCTAATGCTAAATTTACAAAACTAACTTTAAATGAAGCACTTAAACCGCTATTTTTTATATACCGTGTTGGGCGTATGTTACTTTTCATTCGTTTTTGTCAGTTAGTGTAATAGTCAGTTTATTTTTTTGTTGGTCAATCTCAATTTCTTTTCCGATTTCAAATCCAAGTTCTCTCAACCATTTTCCTTCAAGTCGAATTTCAGGAACAACAGCATATTTACTCCATTCGCGAGATTGGTATTTTTGATAAATTTTTAGCTTTCTAAATCGACTCATTAAAAACTTGTTCGTTATGACGAACACAATATATAAATAATTTATCGAAATTCGGTATAGTGAACACAAAAGAATTAAAATATTTTAAAAAATTAGGTGCTAAAATCAAGCAATTAAGAGAAGAAAAAGAGATTGACCAAAAGTCTTTTGCTTTTGATTGTGGAATTGGAAGAACTCAATTGTATATGATTGAAAACGGAAAAACGAATCCTCGTTTGTTTACTTTGATGAAAATTGCTGATGGATTAGAAATTTCGGTTTCTGTACTTCTAAAATAGCTCAATTTTACTGTATTACTTTAGATGTATGATTCCACTTTATTTGATAACCAACAGATTTTATCATTTTATTGCCAATTGCGCCCAACTAAGTGATAACAGACGTTTGATTGCTATAAAATTCTTTGTATCGGTAAGTGATTTTGAATTTCCTGTACTATCTTTTGCATAATCAAGTGCCATATCTTTTAAAAAACTAGCGAGTTTTTTTCCGTTTTCAATCGCTAGTTGTTGTATCAATTCTTGTTCTTTTTTTGAAAAAGAAATACTAATATTTATATGCGTTTTGTCATATCTACGCTTTTGATATTGCTGTAAATACAGTTTACGAAACACTTTACGAGAATATGCTATTTCTTCTGCTGTGCCTGTTTCTAAAACACCAGTAGCATCTAAATACTCTTGTACATTTGTGTATGGAAATTCTGTTGTGTTCATTTGATTATCTTCCTGTAAATCGTTTTTAGCGTTCAACATCAACATCTAAAGAATCTTCATTTTCATTAGCCTTATCTTGGGCTTCTAATGCTTCAAATCGTTCCTTAATTTGTTTTTCTGTATTAGGTGTAGTTTTCGTCTCTTTTTGCATTTCTAAAAAACCTTGATGCTCCTCCGCAATCATTTGTAATTGTTTTTTCCGTTCTTTCTCCCTTTTGTTAATCCATTCTTGACGTTTGTTTTTAGATTTTTTCCCTGTCCATCTATCTACTTTATTTTCTAGTTGTATAGACAGGGTTTCCAAGCCTTTTTCAGCAAAAAAAAAGGCTTTATTTAGTACGGATAAAATGCCGAACATAGAAGTGTTTTTTGTTTTCATTTTTTTAATGGTGTTTTAAATTTGTTATTCAAGATGCATTCAATACTATCCAATCGCCTTTCTATTCTTTTTGTAAGATCTGATTTTTTTAAATCAATTTTTATCACTGCACAAAAAGCGATGCACATAATAAGTGTTGTAATTGCTTCCAAAAATTTCATTTTTACGTCTGTTTTGTTGTTTTTCATAATTTGTATATGCTTTATCATTAAGTTATTTATCTATTGTACTGCTTTACTAACTACTGAATCTTCTATTGCAACTGCACCAATCAACATATCGATTGGCAAGAGTTCAGGCATAGGATTGTTCGCAAAAATCTCTGGCGTTGGTATTTCTGCTTGTTTTTTCATTTTTCTATCTACATAGTAAGGTTTGATACTTTTTAGCTGTATAGGTCTTTCATTATTACACAATAAAAAACCTCCTTCTTTGGTATGACTGTGCATCACTTCTTCAGGAGTAAGTACTTCTCTTGACAGGGTTTTTCCATCTTTTTCATAAGAATACCTTCCTAAAGACTTGCTAATATGAGTAGCCGTTTCTAAATCTTGTTGTCCTAAATAAAGTACCGTTCCTGTATTCGCTTTTAAGGTAGTTGCTCCCTCTTTTCCATATAATTCTATACATTGGCTATAGGACTGAAAACCAAAGACACCGAATGCTTTAAACTTACGTATTTGACTGGAAATAAAAGGGATATAGCCCTTATCCATCGTTCGGACTGCCGACATTTCATCCGCTAAA
This sequence comes from Flavobacteriaceae bacterium, assembly GCA_014075215.1. NCBI lineage: Bacteria > Pseudomonadati > Bacteroidota > Flavobacteriia > Flavobacteriales > Flavobacteriaceae > Flavobacteriaceae bacterium. The sequence continues at coordinate 3,011,861 of CP046177.1, read as the reverse complement.
AATCCAATAGTATTCTCTTCTTTTTTTGGAATTCCTGCATCCATGATATGGGTAAACCACGCTTTTAGAAATAATGAGTTTAACCCCATTAATCGTTTTTGTTGGGTAATGGAACTTTGAATCCACAATATTTTTTTCTGAGAACGATAGGATTCCATATCAAGTGTAGTGCTGGAAGTGGTACGAATTATATGTTTATCTTGCCAAAGATTGAGAACTGACAAAGTGGATGAGAAAATGCTGTTCAACATTTTTTTATCATTGGCTAAAATTGCCTTTAGATTACTGTATAAAAAATCATCTGCGTATTTGGCAATTAGCATATTCATTTTTTCAAATTCTCCTTGTAGTTGAACAACGAGAAACCGTACGTTGTATAAATTGGTAAATTTATTTGTGTCTAAAACCAATTCTAAACCTTTTAAAAGTTGAATTATATAACTAATAAGTGAAGCGCTAAGATTTGCCCAAATAGGGTCTGTATTTGCATTCTGCGTAGTCGTACTTGCCACCAAGTCTGATGCAAAACGGTGGATGTCTTGGGGTTTTAAATCTTGTAGAGGATTCCACGTCGTCGTACTTGCATTTGCATCAGAGAAATTAACGATGTCTTCCCCATCAAGATGTTCTTGTAAACTACCGCCAGCGACATCTCGTAATTCTTTTGCTAAATCTAAACAGATGAATGAAATTGAAGATAATTCGCTATAAGACAATAAGTTATTTAAAAATATACGACTCGATTTCCCTGCCCCAGTTTTTCCAAGCAATAACATTCCGCCTTTTAAAGTTTGGTCTAAGGCGATGTATTTATCGCCAATTTTAAGTCCATTGCCTTTTTTGTGTTTTCTTTTGAGTATTCGTCTGGCATTGCCGGTCCTTCCTCTGTAATTGTGTTTACCACCAACGATTAGTTGTAATAAACTGTCTAATCCGTCAGAAATACTATCTAAAATATCATGTATCATATATATGTTCTATGCGTTTTATTATTATTAATTATTTTTCTTCCAGTTTCTTTTCTCTATATTCTTTCTTCTTTTTATCTAATCGACCTATTTTATATTTACATCAATTAGCTTTTTGAAGGCAGAATTGAATGCCGTAAGTAAAAGCTCACTTGCTCTAGTAAGACAATAGATACCAATGAGGCAAATTTTGAATAGAAATGTGAGTATGGTAAAAAATGTTTTCATTTTATTATTTTGTATTCGTTTTTTTTAGTGGAGACATGTTTTTTTAGCTGTTTTAAAAAGCAGTGTTTCCACTGCTTTTATCTATCATCGGACATGATTTTCAATTCATAAATTGTCTTGGGCTTTGGTAAGATTTGCCGAGAACGAAATAGGAATTTTTAGTTCTTTAAACACCATTGTATATACTTTTTGAAGCTTCAAATAGCGTTCATTCTCTGCATTGTTTTTAGGAATAAAAACAATATGAACACTAAGCTTCGAGGTGTTTTGTAAGCCTTCAGCCTTTTGTAAATAGCGTTTTATTAGTTTCTCGGGATGACGTTGTAATAACAAAACATCGTGAGTGCGATAAAACGATAGCCAATTACTATTCTCCATTAAATCACTATAAATAATAATACGTTTCGAGACGTTTTCTGGAAGTGATGCTAATACTTTAATTTCCGATATAATAGGTCCAAAAATGGAAGAATGAGAGGATGGAATAATAGAATCCTTTCGTGTGAGAAGTTGGGTTAAATTATTTTGAAATCTATCAGCTACTTGTTTCTCATCAACTGCATTACTTAAAAGCCCTCCTTTGCTGGCTTTTCGCACCAATTCACTTACAGAATTAAAATCTACATCCGAAATTTCTAAATACCGAATTAAAAGTGTTTTATCGGTATTGGTCGCATTTGCAAAACCCTTAATTTCTCTGACATTTGGAGTTGCAATAAGTGGGTCAGTTACATCATACAGTATGGTGTATGCTTCTGTTTTCGGTGTTTCTGTCTTGCAACTAGCAAGAACAAAAACCAATAGTAGTATCTTATATTTCATCATTCATATCAGCATTGTTAAACTCTAGTAAACTGTTGTCTTGGAAGTATAAGGTAAGTGGAGGCAGTCCTTGATTATCTTCAAAGCAAATTGGAATCATCGAATCACTTCTAAAATGAATGTTCTTACTAACATACACTTGGTAAGCATCTTCATACATTGCTTTTATTTTCAACTCTACATCTTTGGAGCTACTAATCAACGTTCGTCTTGTAATAAGACTTGTACTCAAATTTTGTTCTAAAGTTTCTAAAGTATTCTCTAAATCATTTTTTTGTGCTATATCTTTTTGAATTCCCTTTTTTGCGTTTTTCCATTGCTGGTACTTTTCAATCTCAGATTTTAAAGGCAGATAATTATACTTTAAAAATAATGCACAAGTGAACATAAATAATTGAATTGCCATAAATTGAAAAGCGGACAATTCAAAGCCAGTTTTTCCGTTAGACATCACCTTTAAATATTCTAACCTAAAGTCCCCCAGCGTTAGAAAAATCCCGCCTACAATACTTAGAATAAGAACTAAAGCTCCGATGAATTGAATTCTGGTATTTGTACGGCGTAAAACGTTACAACCTATTAATGCTGAAAAATATAGAGCCACTCCAAAAACACATCCTACCAACAAACTAAGGAGCATATTAGGCATCAGTAGTTGCAGACTCGTAGCTGAAAATAGTGCCTCTCCAGAGCACAAACCTATAATTCCAGGATATACTTTATTGTATTGTGCAATTCTCTCACGGTACGATTTTAAATTCTCAATGGCTCTTTCCTTAATACGAAGATCATTTTTTACTTTTTTTACTTTCTCCATAAGGCGAGTTTTTTGCCTTTTAAAAATCTTTATTTCCTCGTTCATGTGAAATTGTTGCTGGGAATTTTGAGATGAAGATTTGTAATTAATTACTTCCCTGTTAAAACGAGTGGTCAAAAAATTACTCTGAATAAAATTTTTAGCCTCTGGAGACGGAATATTGTGGCTTGCATCATCCTTTGCTTTTTCTAAGGCTATAGGAATAATTTCATTTACATACACATTTTCAAGTTGTTGTACGTACTGATTATCAGAAGCCTTGATAACGGTATCTATACGGTTCACCATTAATAATTTGTCTATTCGGCATTGGCATCCCAAAGGAAAAGTAATCTGATACATTTTTTTTGGTAGTTTGCTCTTTTTGAACCGGTATCCCCTTACTGAGATAAAAATATTGATATGTACCGGTGCTTGCTGTCATAGCCGATGCTAAGATATAAATTTTTTTTGATTGATGATTGGTTAATTAGTTATTGGTTAGTAATTCCTGGCCCCCGAAGCCCAGCCGTTTTACCAAACTGCCTCTGTTCTTCGGGGACTCCCTTATCCTCCTATTTATACATAATTTACATTCTAATACAGGCTCATCATTAGTTATGATTTAATGGTATTCGCTCTGTAGTTAGAATGTAAATTATGTAAAATAGTCCCAAGCTCCTTGCTGCCTGAGCGCACGGTGGAACTAAGATTGATGATAGTAGCTATGATTTAAAACAGGATGAAGACTACCGCCACCTTTCGCCGGCTGGCTCGTTCGCTAAAAAGGTACACTGTACCTTTTCTTAACGCTCCGCCCTTCAACAATTAAATATTTAGTTTGGGTTTCGCCTTTGCTGTTTTTACTGGCAATGGTTTTTACAATCCGTTTTTTAGTTTGTAATTCTCGTAATGGATACAACGCATTTTCTGCTCCGTCTAAATCTTCTATTAATATTACTTTGTTTTTAAGTTCTTGTTTTCCAAAATAATAAAAAGCGTTTTCTGATAATGTAGTAATGCTTACTCGTTCTTCCTCTGGAATGAGTTCGCCTACTTTTTCTTGTAAATGTGTTTTTCCTGTTCCGCTACTTCCTAAACTAATAACGTGTAAAGGTTGTGCTTGTTTGCGTTGTGTAAAAATAAGATACATTACTTGTCGGTTTATTTCTTCGCCAACTACGCCAGATTGTTCTATTAATTTATTAGTGCTTTCTAAGAGATTTGGATTCGATAAAAACGTTTGAGATTCTTCTAATTCTTTTTTAGTAAGTTGTTTTACTTTAGGTTTTAAATTTTCTGTTCTATTCTTAATTTCTTGCAATCGGTATTTTTCTAATTCTTCTGTGAGTTCGCTTAAACTTGCTGATATTATTGAAGTTCCTATTTCTAACTTTTCTGCAACTTTTCTTATAAATTTCTCTAATTGTGTATCGTTGTATAAATCAAGATTATGCCTTACTGGTGGTCTACTACTTTCTTGTAACTGTACTTTTAAAGTACTTCTCATTCTGTCTAATCCTTCTAATTTTATTCCTCCTAAAACTGTAAGTTGTAGTATTTCATTCTCATAAATTAATTGGTCTGGATTATTAGAATTTAGTTTCATAAAAATATTTTACTGTTCATTTATTACCCAAAATTACAACTTATGACTAATTAAACAAAATATTTATTGCTTTTTTATATCAATTATGAACGGTATATTTGTAAATACAGTTATTTAACTACTTTTTAATACCATATTTGACTTTATATATGCAGAGTTTTGGAAAAAAATTACGAGAATGTAGAGAAGCTAAAAACCTTTCGCAATCGGCTTTAGCTAAATTGCTAAATACCAATCATTCTATTATTGGTAAATATGAGCGTAACGAAGTGAAGCCAACTATTGATGTAGTCAAAAAATTAGCAGAAGCTCTTGATACTAATGTTGGGTATTTACTTGGGGAAACGGATAATTTAAACGTGCTTAAAGATTCTTCTATGCTTAAACGTCTTAATGATATTGCAAGTTTCTCTAAACAAGAACAAGAACATATTTTATTTGCGCTTGATGCTATGATTACTAAAATTAAATTGGGAAGTATTTAAAAGGAAAGAAGAGCCTAAAGCTCTTCTTCCGTTAATACATCCATACCTGTTTTATTAATTGTTTTATCAGGATTTCTAAAAAAATTAAACCATCCTGTTTTAATTCTTCTTGTAATATTTAATAACGAAACTTCTTTTTCAAGTATTTCTCCTGACTTTAATAATATTTTATCTCTATAATTACCTTTTAAAATTACTTCAAATAATTCTAAAAGATTACTTTCTCTAAAATCATTGGAACAAAACTTACAGCCGCTTATATAAAATTTATGATGTCCTTCTCTTCTAAAAACCGCTGTGATAGTTTCATCAGGATTAGATTTAGATACAACAATCACTTGAAATTCTTCTATTAAATTTTCTAATAAAACAGAATGATTTTTAAAATCGATTTTCTTTAAAAGACGTAGAGCATTTGCGACATCTTCATTTAAGTTGTATGTCGCTAATCCATCTAAAAAAACATCAATTTTTTCTTTACTATTAAAAACCTCCTTTGAAAAATCTTGAACCATTATTTCTAAAACCTCCTAATAAAATGTGATAATTACTTCCGCTACCAAAACTGAAGTTTATGTGAGGAACTTTTGTTCCTGGTGATACTCCCTTTAAAGGTAGCCAATGTTTATGTGCTTGGAATCTAAATCCACCTATTTGAAAACCAGATAAATATCTTTTTGTTGGGCTTCCTCCAAATGTAAATAATGATTTATGTCCTACATCTCTTAAAAACCTAGAACTTCCAAAAAGATTCCCTGCTTTCTTTGTTACTAAAGCTAGTGTAGCTGTTTCTGCTAAACCTCCTGTAAACCGTCCTCCATAGTATGCATATTCCGCATTACCAAAGTCCGTCTCATACAACCAAGCTGCTGTTTGTACATTACTTGCTACTTGTTCGCTATTAACTAAAAGCCCTTTTCCTGGAACAGCAGATATCATAGCCTGTCCAAATAACTGTCCTTTCTTTATTTGTTCCCAACGAGCAGAACCATAATCTTTCACTCCTTGCCAATATAAACCACCACTAAAAGGAACTTCACCAGAACCACCAAAAAGAGTAGACATACTACTCAAATACTCACTAGAAGCTGTGTCTGTACCTACCCAAGTAAGCCCTTCAATATTTGCACTGCCTGCGTGCCACTCCAATTCTCCTGTTTCTTTATTTACATACCAATCATCTGCTTTCGCTCCATCAGGGTCAATTTGATTTACCCAATTATTTCCCATACTCATATATGGCGATGGATATTGTTGTGCTGGGTCTGGCGCCATCCATCTATTTATTCTTGGGTCGTATAATCTCAACTGGAATGCAACTTTTCCAGTCTCTTGGTCAAGCTCCTGACCTTGATAGTTATATCTATACGAACTTAACACATTTTTAGAAGCAGTTTTGTCATTTTTACTATGAACTACTTTTAAAAAATTTGATTTTTTATATGTTAGTTGTTGGCATCCCATTTGAACACACAATATATAAACTTTTGATTGATTCCACGCTCCAAAAATCCAGTATTTTATTTCATAAAAATCCCCTGTATTTTTTCCGCTTCCCTACCCTCGATATGTTACATAATTGGCATTATAAGTACGCTTCGCACAGTTTTTTTGATTGTTATTTTTTAGTGGTAAAAAAACTGTCGTTATAATGTCAATTATGTAAAATACTCCCGTAGCTTCGCCCCAAGCTGCCGACCTTTGCAGTGGAACTTCAATGGATATTTTTAGTTATGATTCAGAAAATTGTGAAGAAGTTTTCATTTTAAAAAGCAACGAAAATCCTCGCATCAGCAACCTCTTTTTCGTTGTTTTTTAAAACGTTGGTAATGTATCAAACGTTTTATTTTTAGTGGAAAAAGAGGTGGATAAAGGCGGTAGATTTTCCACTAAAAATAAAATGAACCCTTTTTCACAAAGCTGATTACGTACTGATTGGCAAGCCAAACGGCGTTTGAGTGTGCCTGCGTGGCGAACGCAAAATAAGGCGTAGCCATAGCGCAGCGCCAAACTTGACGTGAACACAGATGGGCGACCAAGGAGCCCTGTGGACGCGCCACAAGTATTTTTTGTTCCTATGTTTGAACAATCTTTAAATATCAAAAAAATACGCAGTAGAGTTTGGCACCAGCGGCTGCGCCCAATGAAGCAGCGGTGGATTTTTGCTTGTCCTGAACTTGTTTCAGGACAAGCAAAAATACAGGGTAGCTGCGGGTGAACGAAGCAGAAGAAGGGAGCAGCAGCTTTTTATAAGCCGGAGCGAAGCGCAGAAGCGTTAAAAAGTGCTGCATAGCATGGGCGGAGTGAACACCTTTGATTCCGCTATAGATGGTTTCAAGTTTGAGAAGTTTCAAGTTTCAGGTTTTGCTAAATCACTGGCCAGAAGCCTTGTACTATCAATTTTTATTATGGTGCTATCAAAAAAATTGATAATAGAAAGTGCGGGATTGGGGTTTCAGATTCCAGGTTTTTATCAGCCAATTGGATGATATTTACCTATATCTTCTTTTAAATCTTCTAAGTCATTTATTAGATAATTTTCGGTGGAACTCACGTAACGATGCCCTGCAAAGTATTGTACTTCACGAAGATTATACACTTTTAGCCAACCGGTAATTACCGAAGCTCTGATTTGTTGTACGCTTTGAACTTGTTTGTTTTGTTTGTGTAGTTTACCCATCAGCTTTTGCATCACGTTCTGTAATTTTAAACTGCTTCCCTGAGTAACAAAAAACAGGTCTGTTTCTTTCTTAGTCTCATTTATAATTGTTTGCCTTACCTGCAAGGTGTATTCCATAAAATCCAAGATTTGATGTGATTCCAGTTTTAAGGTTCTTTCGTTACTTCGGCGACTGCCTTTAATGTAGATTGTTCCCTCTCGTAATTTTACATCTTTGGTAATTAAGTTCTGTATATCATTTGTATTTAATCCTTGATAAATTAACAGACTTATAATGATTTCATTCCGTTTTTTAGACAAACTTATTTTGGATGAGTTCCCTGCCTCCGCAGGGACACGTTTGTAATCAAAGTATATTTTCTCTAACTCTTGTGTGCTTAAAATGTTGTGTAAGATTCTTCGTTTAACACCTTTGATTTGTACATTTAGCGTTGGATTTTCTGTTACAAAACCCAACTCTTGAAGATAATTGTAATATTGCTTTAAACTCGCTAAAACTGTTGCAATAGTAATTTGTTTTACCTTTCCTTTTTTGCTTTGGATATAATGTGTAATATCGTTGTAACTAACTACTTCTTGTGTAATGTTTTGTTTATCTAACCACTTTTTATAGCGTTCAATATCCTTTAAATAGCGTTCGCCACTTTTAATACTGTACCCTTTTTGAAGTAAGTATTTTATAAACCCTGGTTGGTCTTTTTCATTTTGTAATCGTTGTAATAATTCCAGTTCTGCATCTTGGGTTACTTTCTTTTTTCGTGTAGAACTATCTTTGGTTTTACCTAGCGGTGAAGCACCGCTGCTATTATTTTTTCTCATCACTTTTTAATTATCTCCTGACATTGTCAGGTGGGTATACACTTGGGTGGATTCTAATGAATTATGTCCTAAAAATCTGCTGATGTTTTCTAATGACATTCCATTTGAGAGTAAATGTGTAGCAATACTATGACGTAAAACATGCAGGCGTACATTCTTTTGTTGTAATCGGATATCGTCTGTTCTTTGTTGTAATAATTTTAAGCGTAATGCTATCGATACTGTGTGCATACGTTTACCTCGCTGACTGATAAAAAGTGCCGATTCCCGTCTATCTTTTACAAGCTGTGGACGACTATCGTAAATGTACTCTTGCAAGTATTCACTATTGGTTTTATTAAAGGGTACTAACCGTTCTTTATGGGCTTTTCCTTTCTTGATGTGCAACACCTTTTTATCAAAATTGATATGGTCAACATTCAAGTGATACCCCTCATTTCGTCTTGCTCCACAGCCGTAGAATATGGTGAGCATAGCCCTGTCTCTGGCATTTAATGGTTCCAATTGTGTATGCTCGTTGTAACCGTAGGTTACTTTGTATAATTGTCTAATTTCTTCTCTAGTTAAGGTTTCAATATGTTTGGTCTCGTCATTTTCCCAGTCAATGTTTAATTGGGGCAAGAGCATCTTGCCGCTTTGGCGTAAGTAGTCGGTAAACTTATAGAGTGCTTGTAAATGTTTGTTCAGACTACCATTGCTTAATGCTCCACCTTTTCTATCGTTACTCCGTAATTTTAAATTATTGTAATGTTCTTTTATAATTTGATTATCTAACCTATTGATGTTGTTAATATTGTTTTGTTCTAAAAAATAAAAGAGTTCTCGTATATGATTTGGTAAGTTGTAAACCGTACTTTCTGCATAGCCTAAAATGTCTAACCATTCTCTAAAACTCTTTTCGATATATTGGAAGCTCTCGTTTTTTAAGATTAATTTTTTCATTGCGCATACCCTTTTTAGTGAACTTTGCGAACCACTATATTAACTATTTGATTATGTTTTATTTAGGTAGTCCATTTGTAGATTGAACCACTGTTGAACCATTGAACCGTTTACAGCTTTTTTAACTTCTCCAAAGTCTTGTCTAATATGCTGTTTATCTGTTTTTGTAGTTGGTTGTATTCTGTAGTGCTTACGATTTCATAATGATAACCTGTTGCTTTTTTACCTTGTACTTTCTTGATGTAGTAACCGATTTGTAATTGTAGATTGTAACGCTTTTGATTACTTGGGTTTATTCGTAGAGCTTGACGGATTTCTCGATTTGTAAACTGTTTCTTCTTTTTAGCTTTTAGATAACTTTTAAGGCTTTCAAGGTAATTTCTTGTTGCTCCATTAAGTTCATCACTTTTTCGCAACAAGGTTTCTTTTAAAAGTCGGTTTGCTATTTCTATATCTTGTATGGCTACTTCAATATATTCTTGGCCTGTATCTTTATCGTATTTTTTTTCTCTTTGTAATTGATAATAATAGGTTACTGCTTCTATAAACTGTAAATAATGATTGTTGGTTCGTCTTGGTTTAAACACAGATTTTGGTAATACTAATTGCTCTGCATACCGATTGATAATTCTAATGGGTTTTAATACACGTTGTACATTCTGTAAAAATTCTTGTATTTCCCTTTGTTTGTGTACATCTATTTTACCAGCAGATAATTGACGTTGATAATCCATTATACGCTCGTCCTGTTCTTTGCTTTCATCTAAATAGAGTAGGAAACTCCTGTTTGCGTTATCTTCATAGATTTGCTCCTTTGTGGTGCATCCTGCTACGCAAACTGGACCTTCAACAATTAAATGTATGGTTTTGGTTTTTCCATTGCTGTCTTTTCTAACAATGGTTTTTACAATGCGTTTTTTGGTTTGCAGTTCTCGTAATGGGTAAAGTGCATTTAATAATCCGTCTAAATCTTCAATAACAATGACTTTGTATTTTAAATCTGTTTTGCCAAAATAGTAAAAGGCATTATCGCTTAAAGTGGTAATGTTTATAATATCTTCTTGTGGTATGCATTAGCTTATTTTTTCTTGCAAATGTGTTTTTCCTGTTCCCGAAGCTCCAAAACTTATAACATGTAAAGGCTGTTCTTGTTTACGTTTTGTCATTATTAAATACATGAGTTGGCGGTTTACCACTTCGCCAATAACTCCTGATTCCCCAATAAGTTCATTTGTTTTTTCTAATAGGTTTGGATTGAGTAAAAAGTTAGTAGTCTCTTCAAGTTCCTTTTTGGTAAGCTGTTTTACTTTGGGTTTTAAATCTTCTGTTCTTTTCTTGATTTCTTGAAGCCTGTATTTTTCCAGTTCTTCTGTGAGTTCTGATAGTGAAGCTGCTATGATACTTGTTCCTATTTCTAATTTTTCTGCAACCTTTCGTATAAATTTTTCTAATTGTGTATCGTTGTATAAATCTAAATTATGCCTTACAGGTGGTCGGCTACTTTCTTGTAACTGTACTTTTATCGTTACTCGCATTCTATCTAAACCCTCTAACTTTATACCTCCTAAAATTGTGAGTTGTAAAATATCGTTTTCGTAAATTAATTGGTCTGGGTTGTCAAAGTTTAATTTGTTCATAAGTTTGTATTTATACACTTTACTGTGCAAAAATAACTTTTTGTGTTTAAAAAACAAATCAAAACTGTATTTTTATACCTTGAAAAGTATTTTATCTTTGTATTCTATTACATTTTAAGTTTAAATAGTACATTTATGAGTTTTGGTAAAAGAGTTTTGGAGTTAAGAAAACAACATAAGATATCACAAGAAGATTTATCTAATAAAATTGGTGTACATCAAAATGTTATTGGCAGATACGAACGTGAAGAAGCAAAACCATCTATTGAGATAGCCAGTAAATTAGCAGATATTTTTAATGTTTCTTTAGATTATTTGGTTGGTAAAACAGAACTCTTAATGGATGAAAATATTTCGGAAAGGATTTTAACAATTCAAAAATTGCCTAATACAGACAGAGAACACATACTTTTTACAATAGATGCAATGATTAGAGATGCTAAAGCGAGATTGGCGTATTCGTAAAAAAGAGCCAGTTATGGCTCTTTTTATAACTATTATTCTTTACAAATTTGTATTAAAAATTTTTGAAAATCTAAAAATGATTCTGAAAAATAATCCTTACTAAATAATATATCTTCTCTTTTAAAAAGGATTTTATCGTTTTTAAACCCTACTACAATAATCTTTGAATAATCAGATACAGGAATAATTGTTTTTTCTTTTTTAGAATTAATTGGATTTAATTTTCTGATATATAAACTGTCAATATATTTAATAAATTCTTTTATTTTTAATTCTGATGTTACTCTCTTAATTGATGATTTATTTTTGTTTTTCACATAAATAATACCATCGTTGATATATGATATATGATATTCAACTGCATTATAACTATTCCAAAAAATAATAGAAAGACTATCATTTTTTTGTAAAAAATTACCTCCTATGTCTTTTTTGTTGACGTTTAACATAACTTCTTTATTTAAACTATTAGAAGTTTGTTTCTTACAATGACAAAAAACTAAAATGAATGAAAAAAACAGTAACTTTTTCATTTAATAAGAATTTTTATAACGATTATATAAACCTCTATAAAGAGGATCTACTAAATTACGTCCTGTTTCTTCTTTTGTGTATTGTTGTAAGGCTCTTAAATTAAAGCCTTTGTAATCATCAGTTGTTTTATTCCGTAACTTTTTAAAATTAATAACATTTTTATAGGCTAACCTATGAGATTTTAGATGATTATAATTCCCTTGACCCTTTATAATGTGAGAATACCACTCGTGTACAATTGCAGAACTCTGTACATTTTCAACCGTAGTGGTATAACTGTATTGCCCTGTTGATGTAATCCTATCATTCCAGGAAGAATGCATACTCTTAGGTCTAGAATTCCATCCCCCAGCATCATTTCTATCGAAATAAATTTTACTTCCCTCTATTGAACTAATGTCAAATGTTTTATCATAAACTTTATTACCATCAAATCTTGAAACAATATGGGTTAAAATTGATGATTTGGCAGCACTTGTAAGAAGCGTTAAATCATAAAAAGAACCACCTGCTGTTACTAATTCATCTGCCGTCATTTTAGAAAAATCTAAATCACCATCATAAATTATTGGCTCTCCTGTAAAACCTTCAACTGTATCACCTCTATAAGTTCCGTCACTACCATATACAGGTTCATCTTCTCCACCATCAGGGTCTGTTCTTGTTATTGGATTATTTCCCATTGCCATATAAGGAGAATGGTATTGTCCTGCTGGGTCTGTGGTAAGCCATCTATTTATTCTTGGGTCGTATAATCTCAACTGGAATGCAACTTTTCCAGTCTCTTGGTCAAGCTCCTGACCTTGATAGTTATATCTGTACGAACTTAACACATTTTTAGAAGCAGTTTTGTCATTTTTACTATGAACTACTTTTAAAAAAATTGAGTTTTTATATGTAAGCTGTTTGCATCCCATTTGAACTTACAATATATAAACTTCTAATGAATTCCACGCTCCAAAAATCCAGTATTTTCGTATCTCAAAAACCTCTGTATTTTCTCCGCTTCCTTTTCCTCGATATTGTAACATAAAACGGGTTATAATACAGTCGCTTAAATCCTTACTTCGCCCAAACTGTAAGTTATAACCAGTTTTATGTTAAATACTCCCTTTCTCATTTCTTCCATCGCTTTTGCTTACTCGGACGAAGACTAACGCCTTTCAGTTGTTTCATTTTAAAACTTGTCGATTTTCCTCGCTCCAACATCCTCTAAATCGGCAAGTTTTAAAACGTTTTATTTTTGGTGGAAAAAGAGGTGGCTGATGCGTGGATTTTCCACCAAAAATAAAATGACTTGTTTTTCACACAGTTTGCGATAGCAAAAAATTAAATAGCATTCGTAGTGCGTGAGCGTTGGAAGTAGCGTAGGCATTGGCAGAAGTGGCTGCAAAAAGCGTGGGCGATGCTGGCTATTTTACATAATTTACATTATAACTACGGCTTTGGTTTTTCGAGCGTTGGCGGATGTTGGCAGTATTATAATGCCAATTATGTAACTTAGCTTGGGGTAATTTTTATGGCAGATTTTTTGTTTTTGAGCGTTGGCACAGCTTTTTGTGATTGTGAGGAACGAGCAACTTACAAAGTGCTGTTTGTGTGTTGGCTTACAAAAACTGTGACTTAAAAATTATTTTGGCGGTGGCGAGCGGAACAAAACAAAAAGCAGAGGATTTTGAGGAACGAAAAAACTGGATTTTGTTTTGTGGGGATTTTACTTTCTATCTTTTTTATAACCTATTTGAGTTCGTGGTTTTTCGTTTTCTTTCTTATCTGTGACCCGTCCTGAAATATGTATACAAAAAACAACAAGTATATGTATAAAAATGATGGATATGTAAGACGTTATAGTGAGAGTTTTAAACTCAAAGTATTAGCAGAACTTACCAAAGGAAACCATTCCAAAAGACAAATTGCCTTAACTTACGGCATACAATCTAGTACGATAAACGTATGGATTAAAAAATATGACCGTAAAGATTTAATGAACACCCGTGTAACCGTGCAAACAGACGACGAATTATCCCGTATTAAAGCCCTTCAAAAAGAGCTAAAACAACTCAAAGATCTTCTTATTAAAAAGGATCTAGATAAACTTGTGAATGATAGTTATCTTGAAGTAGCTGCTGAAAATCTTGGCTATAAAAATGTTGAAGAATTAAAAAAAAACTTAAACATAAAGCCTTAATGAAAATAGCACCGATTAATAGAAAAAAAAGAAGGTACGCCATCGCTACTATTTGTAATGCTTTCGAGTTAAAAAGAGATGCTTATTACAAATATCAAAAAAGGTTTGTTCTTAAAAAACAAATAGAACAAAATGTAATAATGCTTGTTAAAAAAAGCAGGAAAACATTACCCAGAGAAGGTACTAGAAAGCTAATGAAATCCTTACATAATGATTTTAGGAAACAGAATATAAATATAGGTAGAGACCAGTTATTTAGAATCTTAAAAGAAAATAATTTGTTAATTAGAAGGAAAAAATATTCTTCTAAAACAACCAACTCTTACCATCGTTTTTATAAATATAAAAATATCATAAAAGACCTGATCATTAATAGACCTAACCAAGTTTGGGCTTCGGATATTACCTATATAAGAACTATAAATGGATTTTGTTATTTAGCACTTATTACTGATATGTATTCAAGAAAAATAGTAGGCTATGATATTAGTGATAGTTTAGAACTTAAAGGCTGTGTTAGAGCTTTAAATAAAGCTATTTATCAAACTAAAAATACCGAAGAAATCATACATCATTCTGATAGAGGAATACAATATTGTAGCAATGTTTATACTCAAATTTTGAAAAGAAAAAAGATACAAATCAGTATGACCCAAGAAAATCATTGCTACGAAAACGCAATGGCCGAAAGAGTTAACGGAATTTTAAAAGATGAATTCTTCCTCGACCAAACATTTACAAATATCAATCACGCCAAAAAAGCAACAAAAAATGCAATCAAATTATATAATAATAAAAGATTACATTTATCTTTAGATTATAAAACACCTAATTACGTGCACAAAAATGTAGCATAAATTTTAATAATTAACTGTAGCCCTATTTTAGGACGAGACATATGATGAAACACAGTTTATTAATATTAGTTATAGTTTTTAATATTCATCAGTTGGTATATTCTCAAAGTTGTAGTTATACAATTGAAATAATGTATGAACCTGGTCGAAAATTGGTAAATGGAAAAAGTGAATACGATTTACCAAAACAATGGAAATCACTTGGTGGTGTAAAAGGCGGTACAAATTTTTTCTTTCTCAAATATGAAGCCTTTTTAAAAGATGCCAACACATTAAGTAACAATAAAAGAGATAGGTGGAATAAAATTGTAATAACTAACAAATCCAAATTTGAAGTAGGCTTAAACCTGAAATGGAAAAATCAATCTTCAGGTGGTAGAGCATATATAAAACCTGGTGGTAGTTATACTTTTGAGAGTAATATTTTCGATAAACCATACGCAACAGCAGAAATAAATAAGGTAACTTTTAAATTTAATAAAAATGAAAGAAAAAAATACGGAACATATGAAACGAAATATTTAAAGTGTCTTGAAACTGCTGAAAGTGTTATAAATAGATTGTCAATTAAAAATCAAGTTCAGAAATCAAAACAAAATAATAAAGAGGATGATTTTTGGTCCGGTAAGAAAGAATCTAAAAAAGCAACATCAAACATTAATAGAAAAGACGATTTTTGGAGTGGTGGACAATCAAACAAAAAAGCTAAACAAAATAATGATGAAAACTTTTGGTCTGGTAAGGGAAATCAAAAAGAAGAAGACTATTTTAAACAAAAAACAAAGCCTAAAGAAAGTAATCAATTTATCGGTGAAATAAATAGCAATACCAAATACATAAGAATTGTATGTAAAGACCACGGAAGTGAAGATGGAGACAGAGTGGCTTTACTTAACAATAAATCAATTGTAGAATCTAATATATATTTAACTAATTCCCCAAAAACATTTAAAATCCAATTAAAATGGGGTATGAATCGTATAGACTTTAAAGCATTAAATCAAGGAACTGCTGGACCAAATACCGCAAAGTTTGATGTTTATGACGACACAGGAAAACTAATATCTTCTAAAGAATGGAATTTACTTACAGGCTTTACAGGAACTTTATTAATCACTAAATTTTAAAAAAATGAGAGCATTTTTAATACTATTATTATCTCTAATTAGTTTTAATTCTTATTCGCAATTAGATGAGAACACAAAAGCAAAGCTTTATTTTGTTGAAGCAGAAAAACAATTCAATCAAAATAATTATACTCAAGCTATTGAATATGTAGAAAAAGCAGAACGAGAATTAGGTGCTCCTAATGCTAGGACTCTTAATTTAAAGATTAAGGCTTTTTACAATGATGGAAAATTTAAAAAAGCTGAAATAGCTTTAAATCTATTCATTAATGAGCATCAAAAGAATGCTACTAAAAAAATCAAAAATGAGACTTTAAGCTATTTTGTGAGGATAGAAAAATCTGTCGAAGAACAAAACAAAGAAGCGATCAGATTGGCGGAACAAAGAAAAATAAAAGAAAGAGAAAGAGTAGCAAGGTTAGAAAAAGAAAGAGTAAAAAAAGAGAGACTAAAAAAGATAAGTGAGGACTGCTCTTATGTAAGATGTACTAATTACTGTTCAAGTGGAAAAGTAACTAAAACTGGAACAAGGACTTGTCAAACCTGCTGGGGTGTGGGTAATTTAGGATATACAAAAATTACTTCCAATGGTTATGGTGGGTTAAGTGGAGGTACATTAAAAACTTGTACAGGGTGTTATGGAAAAAAAAGAAACAGTTACTTATAAAGTTAAATGTAAAATATGTAATGGAAAAGGAAAGCTATTTAAATATAGAGGTAGTTTAAATCCAACTTCAAGTGAACTGAATGAGGTCAAACGAAAATATTTCTAAATACTTGTGCTAACACGGTGTATAAGTAATAGCGGTTTAAGTGATAAAACAAAAGTATAAACATAAAACAAAGGTCAGTGCCAAACTGAAAGATTTGTGAGTAGAAATCCGCTACTACTCATACACAAGACCGTTGGGCGCAATTGGCAATAAAATGATAAAATCTGTTGGTTATCAAATAAAGTGGAATCATACATCTAAAGTAATACAGTAAAATTGAGCTATTTTAGAAGTACAGAAACCGAAATTTCTAATCCATCAGCAATTTTCATCAAAGTAAACAAACGAGGATTCGTTTTTCCGTTTTCAATCATATACAATTGAGTTCTTCCAATTCCACAATCAAAAGCAAAAGACTTTTGGTCAATCTCTTTTTCTTCTCTTAATTGCTTGATTTTAGCACCTAATTTTTTAAAATATTTTAATTCTTTTGTGTTCACTATACCGAATTTAGATAAATTATTTATATATTGTGTTCGTCATAACGAACAAGTTTTTAATGAGTCGATTTAGAAAGCTAAAAATTTATCAAAAATACCAATCTCGCGAATGGAGTAAATATGCTGTTGTTCCTGAAATTCGACTTGAAGGAAAATGGTTGAGAGAACTTGGATTTGAAATCGGAAAAGAAATTGAGATTGACCAACAAAAAAATAAACTGACTATTACACTAACTGACAAAAACGAATGAAAAGTAACATACGCCCAACACGGTATATAAAAAATAGCGGTTTAAGTGCTTCATTTAAAGTTAGTTTTGTAAATTTAGCATTAGGTATAAATTGAAAAGTCAGTGCTTTTAAGTCCGCTACTTTTCATATACTAAATCGTTGTGTGTAATTTTGACCCGTCCTGAAATATGTATACAAAAAACAACAAGTATATGTATAAAAATGATGGATATGTAAGACGTTATAGTGAGAGTTTTAAACTCAAAGTATTAGCAGAACTTACCAAAGGAAACCATTCCAAAAGACAAATTGCCTTAACTTACGGCATACAATCTAGTACGATAAACGTATGGATTAAAAAATATGACCGTAAAGATTTAATGAACACCCGTGTAACCGTGCAAACAGACGACGAATTATCCCGTATTAAAGCCCTTCAAAAAGAGCTAAAACAACTCAAAGATCTTCTTATTAAAAAGGATCTAGATAAACTTGTGAATGATAGTTATCTTGAAGTAGCTGCTGAAAATCTTGGCTATAAAAATGTTGAAGAATTAAAAAAAAACTTAAACATAAAGCCTTAATGAAAATAGCACCGATTAATAGAAAAAAAAGAAGGTACGCCATCGCTACTATTTGTAATGCTTTCGAGTTAAAAAGAGATGCTTATTACAAATATCAAAAAAGGTTTGTTCTTAAAAAACAAATAGAACAAAATGTAATAATGCTTGTTAAAAAAAGCAGGAAAACATTACCCAGAGAAGGTACTAGAAAGCTAATGAAATCCTTACATAATGATTTTAGGAAACAGAATATAAATATAGGTAGAGACCAGTTATTTAGAATCTTAAAAGAAAATAATTTGTTAATTAGAAGGAAAAAATATTCTTCTAAAACAACCAACTCTTACCATCGTTTTTATAAATATAAAAATATCATAAAAGACCTGATCATTAATAGACCTAACCAAGTTTGGGCTTCGGATATTACCTATATAAGAACTATAAATGGATTTTGTTATTTAGCACTTATTACTGATATGTATTCAAGAAAAATAGTAGGCTATGATATTAGTGATAGTTTAGAACTTAAAGGCTGTGTTAGAGCTTTAAATAAAGCTATTTATCAAACTAAAAATACCGAAGAAATCATACATCATTCTGATAGAGGAATACAATATTGTAGCAATGTTTATACTCAAATTTTGAAAAGAAAAAAGATACAAATCAGTATGACCCAAGAAAATCATTGCTACGAAAACGCAATGGCCGAAAGAGTTAACGGAATTTTAAAAGATGAATTCTTCCTCGACCAAACATTTACAAATATCAATCACGCCAAAAAAGCAACAAAAAATGCAATCAAATTATATAATAATAAAAGATTACATTTATCTTTAGATTATAAAACACCTAATTACGTGCACAAAAATGTAGCATAAATTTTAATAATTAACTGTAGCCCTATTTTAGGACGAGACAGCTAAAAATCGAACTTCAAAAACGATTTGTTTCCTAAATAAGAAATAGTTATCTTTGAAAAAAGATTTGAATGAGTGACCTAAAATTCCGAGTCGAGTTACTAAAAGAGGCTAAACAGTTTTTGGATAACTTGGATGAAAAGAGTCGTAAGAAAATTATTTACAACATTTGGAAGGCAAGAAGTACGAACGATAAAGAACTCTTCAAAAAATTAAAAGGTGAGATTTGGGAATTTAGGACAAAATTCAACCGAACTTATTATCGACTTTTTGCATTTTGGGATAAAACAAATAAAGAAAATACTATTGTTATTTCAACACACGGAATCATAAAAAAGACTGACAAAACCCCTAAAGGAGAGATTGAAAAAGCGGAGCGAATAAGAACACAGTATTTTAAAGACAAAACATAAAGAAATGAGAACATACCGATTAGAAGAATTAACTGACCAATACATAGGAAAAAAAGGGACTAAAGAGCGTGAGGAATTTGAAAATGAACTGCGGCTTGACCTTCTTGGGTATGAAATCAAAAAAGCACGAAAACAGAGGAATCTAACCCAAGAACAACTCGGAGAGTTAGTTGGAGTTAAGAAAGCTCAAATTTCAAAAATTGAGAATAGCACGACTGACGCAAGATTTTCAACAATAATGAAAGTATTTAAAGTTTTAGGAGCGAAAGTTAAGTTTGATGTTGAGTTAAATGAACAAAAATTAGCATACTGAATTGAAAGCCGACTGCACAACAACGTATCCTATGAAAAGCACTAGCCCAGTTCTTCAAAGATAATATTTCTTTTTTTGTTTAGTTCATGATGATGATTTTAAGGTGGGTTGACAGCTATTGCGTACAACTTAAAAAGAATGATAAACAATTATTAGTATAAAAGCACTAATAGCTGCCCTAAAACAACCATTACATCTGTTTTTAAGACCTGTCTTATGTTTGGTTTTGACCATTAAAAACAGATACAAACAAATTTTGAAAGCAGTTATAAAAATGAAACTTCTTTTTTCAAATGAGCATGTTTACTCAAAAATAGCCTATTATTATAAATACAAAAGAAATTTGTGCTACTTTTGAGACAAACTGCCGTTGTATGCCATTGAAAAGAAACTAATAATGAAAGGAATAGGAAACACTCCATTAATTAGACTTCAAAATCTTACGGATTCAAATAGTGCAGATATCTATATCAAATTCGAAGGGGCTAATCTTACTGGAAGTATGAAGGACCGAATGGCACTTTCAATGATAGAAGGGGCTGAAAAAAGAGGTGAGTTGCACAAGTGTATGACAGTAGTAGAATATACTGGAGGAAGTACGGGAAGTTCATTAGCTATGGTATGCGCCAGAAAAGGATATAAAGCACACTTTGTTTCTTCAAACGGATTTGCAGAAGAGAAATTACAAACAATGCGTGCGTTTGGAGCAACGGTAGAAATCATACCTGCAAAAGATGGAATACTAACTGCCGATATAATCAACAGGATGATTGCAAGGGCCAAGGAAATAATTAAAGAACCAAATACTTTTTGGGTTAATCAAATCAATAATCTCGATAATAAGCTTGGTTATCATCCTATGGGAAATGAAATATTGAATGAGCTTGGGAATGATATTGATGAATTTGTAATGGCCGTTGGTGGGGGCGGTTGTATTTCTGGAAATTCTGAAATATTAAAAGCACAAATCCCAAACATGAAAATAATAGGAGTTGAACCTTATTACGTTAGAAACATATCAGGTGGAGATACAAGTGGGACTCACAAGCTAGAAGGGATTGGACTATCTTTTGTTCCATCTATTTTACGCAAAAGACCTTATAGATGAAGTAATATCAGTAAAAGATGAAGACGCTTATAAAACAGCAAATGCCTTAGCGAAAAAAGAAGGGATTTTTGGTGGGGCAACGTCAGGTGCAAATGTTTGGGCAGCATTAAAACGTGCAAAAGAAATTGGAAAGGGAAAAAAAATTGTAACAGTCGTTTGTGATACGGGTATCAAATATCTACAAGGTGATTTATATGAATAAAACGGCATACAACAAGGGTAGCTGTTGCACAACTCTTAGTTCTCAAAAATAGAGGTTCGTTTTAAGTTCATTTAAAGAAGTTTGCTTTTTTAAGTTATGTTTTCTAAAAATTTAGATGGCTTACAAGCAGCTAATTTTTCGTTTTTAGGGATTCTTATTTTTAGAATCATTAAAAACAAGGACTTTTGCCTTACTTTTCACTTTTTTTGTTTGATTGGCATTGTGTACCGTTTGAGAACGAAGTTTAATAGGTTTAAATTTGATAATAATACCATTTATCACTTGAAATAACCGGTATAAAAAATACAAATACTACCTATTCATCAGCTTGAGGAAGTTTGAGCCCCATTTTATTCATCACTTTTTGAGTAATATCAAATTTTTTGTCAATATAAGCAAATTCATTACCGGTCGTAGTCAATATTTGAGTATAGCCTTCTGCTGTACTTATTTCAGCAATGACATCTCTTAATTTTTTATACAAAGGTCTCATCACTTCATTGCGTTTTATCTCCATCAATTGATTTCCGTTTTTTCTGTTTTTTTGTAACTCCTCCTCCATATTAGCCAATTCCTGATACTTCAATGCTTTTAAATTATCTGTATAATCTTCCTGGTTTTTTTCAAAAACGGTAACCTTGTCTTGATATTCTTTATACTTAACTTGAAAAGAAGAGTCTAATCGTTTACCATAATCCTGTATGAGTGCAATTACCTTTTTCGTTTCCGGCATTAGCCCGATAATAAGTTCGCTATTAACCGTTCCTGTTTTTGTTTGAGCTTTTACTACTAATCCAAATAAAATAGCCGCAAGTGTTAATTTTAATTTCATAATTATTACATTTTGGGCAAAGATAAAAAAGGGATTGATTTATAAAAGGTTACCTATCATATAAAAGCGTTAAAGTTTTGCTGCTATTTTACTACTAATCTCATCGGGATCGGTCAAATAATCAAACCAAATAACAGACGTATCTTTTCTAAACCAGGTGAGCTGTCTTTTTGCAAACCTTCTGGTATTTTTTTTTATTTCGGATATGGCTTCTTCCAAAGAAGTTTTGCCTTCCAAGTACAAAAAAAGTTCTTTATATCCCACTGTTTGCAGTGCATTTAATTTTCTATAGGGCAATAATTGCTTTACCTCTTCAAGTAGTCCGTTTTCCATCATCTTTGTAACACGTTCGTTGATTCTACGATATATGATTTCTCTGTCGGCAGTCAATCCGATTTTTACAGAGGTAAAAGGTCTGGGTTCTTTCGGTTTGCTTTTGAAAGTGGTATAAGGCAACCCGGTAGATAAGCATACTTCCAATGCTCTAATGAGTCTTTGAGGGTTATCTATTGCAATAGTTTTATAAGAAATTCTGTCTAATTTCCGTAACTGATCTTGCAGATGTTCAATTCCAAATTTATGTAAATCAGCTATTAATTTTTTTCTTATTGTTTTGTCTACGTCCGGAAAATGATCTAAACCCTTCAGTACTGCATCAACATATAAACCACTTCCGCCAACCATAATGACAATCTTATATTTTTTAAATAGTGTGGTTAATGTTGTCAAAGCATCTTTTTCAAACCGGCCTACATTATACGCCTCCGTAATACTTCTGCTTTGTATAAAATGGTGTGGTATTGAGGCCCTTTCTTTATCATCGGGGACAGCAGTTCCAATAGGCATTTCTCTATAAAATTGTCTTGAGTCACAAGAGATAATTTCAGTATTAAAATAACGAGCAAGTTGTATACTCAATGCAGTTTTACCAATACCCGTAGGCCCGACAACAGTAATCAATGTAGCCATTTACTCATTTAATTTACCTCCACACTTATGACAAAACACAGCTTCTTTTTTATGATGAGATGCCAAACAATGAGGACAGGCTTGTGTATTGGTATCGATAACGGTTTTAGTCATTTCCGAACTAACAATCCCTGTTGGAATGGCTATAATGGCATATCCCAAAATCATAATAATACTTGCAACTAACTGACCCAAAGGGGTTTGAGGTGCGATATCTCCATATCCTACGGTAGTTAAAGTAACGATTGACCAATATACACTTCTGGGAATACTCGTAAATCCGTTTTCTGAACCTTCTATCATATACATGACCGTACCCAGGATAATACACATAATAACGATAAAAAACAGAAATACAGCTATTTTAGCTCTACTGGCTCTTAGTGCAACTAATAACCTGTTAGACTCCCCTATATATCTCCCTAGCTTCAATATTCTAAAAACTCTCAATAAACGCAAAGCTCTCAGAGCAGCCAGATTTTGTGAGCCTACCAGTATAATTGACAAGTATTTAGGTAATATGGAAAGTAGGTCTATAATACCATAAAAACTAAAAACATATCTAATGGGATTTTTTATGGAAATAATTCTTAAAAAATACTCGACAGAAAATAATACGGTAATAACCCATTCGGCAATATTTAATAAATATCCGTATTTTTTTTGTATAGGTACCACACTTTCCAGCATCACAAAAAGAATACTCGTTAATATCGCTATCAACAATACAACGTCAAAGAGTTTGCCGGCTCTTGTGTCTGCTTCATAAATCACTTCATGGAGTTTATGTCTCCAGGAAATACCTGATGTTTCTTTTGAATTCAAAAACGTCGAATTGAATATTGCTACAATACTACAATTATTTTTTTATACCAAAAAGAATACTAAAATGGCCTAAAGATGGTGTAAGGAAAATTTCAAAGTTCGAGTTAAAAAACACAGGCATAGCCCTAGCCTATGTCGAGTATTTTTAGTGATGAAATTTGAAATTTATATAAAATACTGCTTTACCGCATCTTGTATCTTTTCACTTTCACACTTTAAACTTTTATACTTTACAACCTTTCAACCGCACTATATTTTTTTTAATTCAATAAAAGAGCTCTGAATTTTTATGATTTCATTATAAAATTCTTTTAAATAGTGATATTCTACATTTGAAAATAATACTTTTTTTATCAGACAATTAAAATAGAAGGTTATTTTATAAGGGCTGTACCTCGCTTTGAATGCAAAAAACCCTCCGTCATTCGGTAGTGTCAGAGATTTACTTTCAGGTACCTTTTTATTTCGTAATTCTCGGGAATTTCAAAAGAAAAGGCATATGTATATTTTCGTTCATATCCGTAATCAACAGGATATAACCTTTCTTCCAATTTAAAAGGATTGACGGTAAACCTATCAATTAGAAACGGATTCATTCTTAAGGTACCGGCACCAACAGCATCAGGTTCAAATAGCACACTATATACTTCTTCGGTGGGAATATCCGGTTTTTCAAAATCAATTTGCTTATATGCCTCCACCTCCAAATCTACATTTTCAGATTCAAATCCTTCCAGAATTTTTTCTTCTTTCACTTCATGTCTTTTCTTTCTTTGTCGTAATCCGTCATATCCGCCTTTTCTTATTGTCAAATCTCCTACCAGCTCATCATTTTCGTTTAAAGTAAATTTGACTTTGGTATTTATAAACGATCTTTTAGCCGGGTAAATTTTTTCCCAGAAACTGCCGTTTTTAAAATCCATGATACGCGCTTCCCCGTTCAAACATTTAAAGGGAACCAGTCCAAAAGGCAAAAATTTATCCGTAGCGTCTAAAAAATAAGCATTTCCGTCTACAATAACTTTAACAATTAAATCTAAGTACATGACAAAAATTTAGTCAAGTTCATATTGTTTTGATTTACAGGGTTTAATAGCACAGAAGCGATATAATCTAATCCATATTTGAATATGCTTTTAGCCATTCTTCCATGCTTTTTTATTTTGATAGGCTTAATCTGATGTAAATATATACCAACTTTGTAACACCATACGAAAGCCATCATTACAAGCAGTACTAATTTTTCAATACGCTTAATATCTTGCAGGTGTGTGTTTTCAATATCAAAGCCACTGGCTTTCATTGCTTTAAAACACATCTCTATCTGCCATCGTTCTTTGTATTGTTCAAAGGCCTTATCAGGAGCGTTGAACGATACAATGATTAAGAAATCAGGCTTTCCATTTTTTGGGTACAACTTGCATCCGGAAAGGAAACAAAGCTGACCATTAACACGTACAATTTTAGGATAATACACAAACTCATTGATCTTATGTGGATTAAACAAGTGAAATACTTTGATGGTTTTGTTCTTATCAGGAAGCTCTACCTTAAAGTTGTTTCGAATGCGGATATAATATTTGATTCCATTTGTATTCAAGAAATCCAACCAATGATTACCTACAAACTCTCTATCGGCTACAATGGATTTAATAACATCTTTGCCAAAAAGTCTTATGAAACGATTCACAAGATCAATACGCTCCTGACTGTTAGAGTTCCCTGGCTTATCTAACATAGTAAATAACAATGGGAAGGCAACACCTTTATAGACAACTCCCAACACGGCACCGTCAATTAATAAGCGTGTAATAAATGGGAAGGCAACACCTTTATAGACAACTCCCAACATAAAAATGTTGATGTTGGTCTGACCAAACTTCCAATTGGTCCTATCAATACTCAAGATCAATCCCTCTTGCTTAGGAAGGAGACTAAATATAAGACGAGCGATCAAATCTCCATCCAACGAATAATCAGCAATAAATCTTTGAATACGTCTGAGTGATGACTTCGAATCTACTGAGGTCTCAAAAGCGTTGGCTACCTTTTCAAAGGTAACTGTCTGTACCTTACAGAGGGCGATAATGAAATGTGATATGAGTTTGATTCTTGCCAAATTGATCTTACCTTGGAAATGAGAACTTAAAACTGAATTTAATTCACTACTTTTAGTGGAAGCATTGGTTTTTTTCATTAGAAAAATGAGTGATGTTATTCTTCTAATATACTGAAAATCAATGCTTTATTTTAATTATTTAACATTTAATTTACTGATAATCAATTAATTATATTTTTTGTCATGTACTAAACAATTAAATAATTAAAATCAGCTATAATCGGATACAACTTTGTAGGCAATCCGTTATTTCTGGTAGAAACCATGGCTATATAGCTTTCTATTTCAGCAGCTTGTAAGCTGTTATACAGTACTAAGTTGATATCGTAAACACTTCCTGATTTTTCTTCAAAAACAGCTCGCATCTTGTTGTTTTTAGAAGACCGTTTTTTTCCATTCCAGGTATAGTTTTCCTGGATATAGCTGTAAATTGCTTTTGCTTTTTCCAACGGATTACTAATCTGCAATACACTTTCGGGAAGTCGCTTTTTAAAAAAGTTTTTCTTATTGGATTGATTTTTTAAAAAATCGTTTTTTAATGATTTGTCTGCTGCTGCCCAATCATTTAAATAGTGCCTCACCCCTCCTCTAAGATCCGTATAAGAAACGTAATCAAAAGCAACTCTTGAAATATAATTTTTTTTGCTCAGCATATAATCTTCTTCCTTAAATGCAGGAATATCTGTCATGCTAAAAGATCTTACCGCACAAGCAGCCTGGCCGATTCCTTCTATATAAATACATTTTTTTAGTACGGAAGGATTGTCTTTTGTCAGCCTTGGGTTTCCTATAATCCTGGCATTGTATTTATAATTACCTATAATAGCCGAGTCATAATCACTTTGCAATTTTGGGATATCGGATTGAAAATACAAATCATCAAGGCTAGGATAGGGAGATATCAGACTATATACATATTCAATAACCGACCCTTCTTTAACATTTGGCAATGTAA
Organism: Flavobacteriaceae bacterium; assembly: GCA_014075215.1. NCBI lineage: Bacteria > Pseudomonadati > Bacteroidota > Flavobacteriia > Flavobacteriales > Flavobacteriaceae > Flavobacteriaceae bacterium. The sequence continues at coordinate 2,985,044 of CP046177.1, read as the reverse complement.
AACTGGTTTCGGTATATTTTTCATTCAACTGATTTTTAAAAATATCTTTTTTCTGAAGATAGGTTTTTTCGACACTGCCATTTTCTCTCAGGTTATAAGTAACAGCAAGAATATCTTTGATTCTTTCTTTACCATAAGTTATAACTTTAACAGTTGCCACATCCGTTCCTTCTTTGGTGAAAATTTTCTTTCTAAAATAAAAATCCGTTTGAAAATCGTATTTCTTTGTCTCCATATACAAGTTGGCATGTTCGTACAAAACCAGTGCTCTTGCTGTGGAGTCTTTCTCATAGCTTTTCATATTGAGTTCAGCTAAGGTAGCTCTTCCTGTTTTTGTTGACTTTCTTTGTGCAAAATAACAGGCAGTTATGTGTATTAGTACTAATAGTGCTATTTTTTTCATAGTCTAATTCTTTTCTAATTCTATGTATGCGTTTTCTGCTTTTACAATTTTAGTATAAAATTCTTTAAGAAACAAATATTCGTCTTTCTTTCTATGCTTTGTATACTAAATCTGTTGATGCAAAAAAACTTTTAAATTGATCTATTATCCTCTTTGGTATCATCTGCTTGTCTTATAACTCTACAAGATTAAAAAACAAAAACATCAAAAAGAAGTTCTAATTTTTAACGTATCTTAAGATATAATACTTATTAACCTGAGTTCGACGTAAGAATTTAGCAAAAGAGTTCTAATTGTGTAGAATTTTGATTGTCAAATTTGATAGCTGGTTTCTTTTCTTGAAAAGAATAAGCAATAAGACTTGCGACTAGGTTTGTTATGAAATTTCCAAAACTTCTATGCCTGGAATGTTCTGCTTGACTTATATTTTTAAGTTGATCATTAATGGTTTCTATAACAGAACGTTTTCTCAAAAGTATTTTATCACGCATTGTGATTAGCATATTTTTCATATTGTTCTTAATGCTAGTTACTAAATGTAATCCGTCATCAAAAAGCATTTGAGTAATTTCCTTAGAGATATAGCCTTTATCGTCATATAAACTTCCAACTATTTCTTTGAGAAAATTATGTTCCTTAATAGGAGTTCTGTCATCGACATTGGCTTGAGTAATAATAAAGTTGAGAAGTTCGCCTTTATCATTGATTAAAATATGAAGTTTGAAACCGTGAAACCACCCCATAGTAGACTTCCCTGTAGTTGCAAGACCTTTGAATACTTTATTGTTTCTAATCCTCTTTTTGTTGCAAACTCTCAAAGGCGTAGAATCTATAAATGAAATACCTGTACATTGTCCCAAACAACAAGTTTTCATATAGATTATTAAAGGAAGCATGTTAGATTGCATCAATTCTACAAAGCGATTATAGGAAACAGTATTAGGAAACTCTTTTGTTAGATGCTTTTGAAGATAAAAAAGGTAGAAATGTTTGAAAGTTCTAATACCGCTAGTATGGAACAGTACAGTTATGGTTAAAATTTCACTGGTCGACATTGTAAAAACTCGTTTTCTTTTCTTTTTTCCTTCAGAAATGAGCCTTTTTTGTAAAGCTGGTTCAAAAACTTGACAAAAATCATCAATGGAACAAAAAATATCAGTAACTTTATCTATAGAAACCATAAGCAGAAATTATTTTAGAATATTGAATTTCAATACTTTAATATACTAAATAATCTGCTTTTTCTTTGGTAAAAAATCACTTTTCTTTGGTCGAACTCAGGTTATTAATATCTAAGGCTACATAAGTTTGATGTACTTTTTAAGTTTAGATCACTAATATCAGTACATAATTAAAAAGCAAAATTCAATTAATATGAAAAAAATACTCGTACTACTCATCCTTTTTTCTTACAAAATATCTTTTTCTCAATTGGTAAACCCTCCATTGGATGTTAAGAGCCCTACTGCTTCCAGCTTGGGCAAATATGGCGATATTCCTGTAAGTCATTATAACGGCTCTACTAATGTAGCTATTCCTCTATATACTATTAATGAAAGAGAAATTCCCTTAGAAATCTATTTGAATTATGATTCCGGGGGAATAAGAGTTAACTCAGTTGCAAGTTGGGTAGGGCAAAATTGGTCTTTGAATGCCGGTGGGGTAATTACAAGGAGTATTAGAGATAAAGTAGATGTACTTAATTATAATTTTAACTGGGGTATACATAACTATCAATACTCACGTAAAGGGTTTAAATATGCCGGACATCGCTTAAATAACACGAATTGGAGTACAACTAACTCCTTGACTGATTTGGTTCATGAATCTAATTTAGTTGATACACCCAATCCGTACCACAATATGGATTTAGAACCGGATATCTTTACATTTAACTTCATGGGAATTACCGGTAAATTTTTTCTTGATAATAATGGTAATTGGAGAGTGCAATCGAATTCAAAATTAAAAATAAAAACCTATGAAAGAGTAACTCCTAATCTATTTCAGGATCGATTTGACGGTACACCCAACGAGCCGTCAAGCGATGTAAGAAATGATATAGGAAAAATTATAATTACCGACGAAAAAGGGAATCAATATATCTTTGGGAGCACGAATGATCATATTGAATATTCCTTACCAATACCGGAAACTATTTTACGTGCAAAGTTTATAGAAAGACCAAGTACTTGGTATTTATCCAGTGTCATGAATAGTAAGGGTATTACACTATATAATTTTGAGTATGAAAGAGTTGAGCCAATTATCCATGTCTATAGAAATAATAGTTTTAAAATAGGTTCATGTTTATCGGAAAATGGAGTAGCTTATACAATAACCTATGATAGAACACATGGAGACAATTTTAGAACTACCAGAATTTACCCTGTATATTTAAAAAATATTCAAACGTATAGTGGAAATCGTATTGAATTTGAAATTACCAACATAAATAAGAAACCTTTTGAAAATCATTTTACACATGATGATATGGAGTGGAAGAAATTAGATCAAATAAAAATCTATAATTACAACGACAAATTGGTGCGTTCGATAGGTTTAGAATATCACACAATAGGTAATAATTTGAGATTGAATCTGAAGGCTATACACAATAATATTGAAGCAAATCAGATACAAACGATGTATTCTTTTGAATACGACAGATTTAATGAACTGCCAAATTATTTATCCAAAAAAATTGATAAATGGGGGTTTTATAATGGCCAGGAATATATTGTACGCTCCATGAATTATGAGGGGTGGACATGGGCTTTAGGTCAGAGCCCTCCTGATGATCATTTTTCTGAACACGACTCCTCAAGGGCTTCTAATGAAAACTTCGCCATAATTGGAATGTTAAAAAAATTATCTATCCGACTAAAGGATTTACTTCTTTTGAATATGAAGCACATAGAGCAATAAAAAAGTAGATAACAATAAGGAACTTATGCCCTATAATATATCGACACCCATTGGAGGAACCAGGGTTAAACGTATAGAAAAAAATAACGGCTACTCAACCCCTGAAATAATAACATTTCATTATGAGGGAGGGATATTGATGCACGATTTCACTTCTTTCATTCCTTATTGGAACGGAGGAAACAGTATAGGAGAATCTTATGTTTTTGATATAAATAGTTTAGTTCCGCTGTCAAGTATAAATGGAAGTCATATAAGTTATGATACTATAACAGAAAAATATACCGATAATAGTAGTACGACATATAAATATTCTAACTACAATAATTTTCCTGACGTAGCTGTATGAAGGAACATTGAATGTTGAACAATCCATATTTAATAAAGGTAGCGATAGAAGTTTTTTAAGAGGGAAACTTATTGAGGTTCAAAAAAGGAACTCAAATGAGGTTTTAAAAGCGAGAACCGTTCGAGAATATCTAGATATAAATCAAACTCCCCATGTAAATAAGTATGTAAGAGCTTTTGAATACACACAACTGGCATTATGTGGAGATTATACAGATACTTATGGAAATGCATATAAGCTCTTTTATATGGATTATGAGGTTATAAAGGAGACAACGACTTCATATTTTGATAACGGACTAACGATGGACACTCAAGTAGAATATAAGTACAATGACGATTTTTTAGTTTCAGAAGTTACTACAAGAGATTCATCAAATGAACCATTTATTATTACATATAAATATCCCAAAGATTTTGCATTAGAACAAACCATTTCTGATCCTGATTTTCAGTATGAGGGCCCGGTTAGTAATGTCTACAAAGATATGGCAGATAAAAATATGCTTAGCTATCCTATAGAGGTAAATAAATCTAACGGGAGCAAAGTGCTTTCTTCCGAAATCATATCATATAACAAATTGTCAGGAAAAATCAATATGTCAAAATATTATAAATTAGAAAATACCAACGGAGAAGTATTAAGTTTTTCATCGGCAGTAGTCGAAAATGTAAATGAGCTTACCATTGATGGCAGGTTAACAGAAAGACTTCTTTATGACAGGTATGATAACTTAGGTAATCCTGAGATGTATCATGTAAAAGGCGAAATGCATACTATTCTTATTTGGGGGTATAAACAAAGCAAAGTAATCGCTAAAATAGAAAATGTGGCAAGTTATGATGATATTGCCGTTATATTCCAAATCTACACAATTTATCAGATCAGGATAATGATCGGACATTTGGCTATACTGGAAAAGAAGGAGCTTTGAGAAACGCTTTGGATAATCTAAGAAATGTACCTGAATTGTCAAAAGCCCGCATTACCACCTATACCTACGATCCTTTAATAGGAAATAACAAGTATTACAGACACAAGAGGAGAAACCATGTATTATACCTATGACAATTTTAACAGGTTGGAACATATAAAAGATAATGAAGGTAATATTTTAAGTAAAAATGAATATAACTACAAAAACTAAAAATTATGAAAAGACTAATCTATATCTTATCGTTTATACCCGTGACAGTATGGACACAAACCAGCACAGAAAATTATATTAAAAATACCGCTTATAAAGTAGAGACTACAGACGGAAATACGCATGCAACAAATGGAGCCACAATAGTCAATGACCAAAAAACAGAGACTATTGTGTATTACGACGGTCTGGACCGGCCCGTACAGAATATTGCCAAACAGGCAGGAGGGCTATAATTTCCCCCAAAAATCGGACAGTAATTTAAGTTAGATTTTTAATTATAAATTTACTGTATCATGAGTAGAAGAAGATTCACATCAGAGTTTAAATTCAAGGTGTTTTTAGAATCCTTGAGCGAGCGTTATACGATTCAAGAGTTGGGTTCGTAAATATGATATCCATCCAACCCAAATTACCAATTGGAAGGCTCAATTTTTAAAGAATGGTCAAGCTGTATTTGATCGTCCGGTAAAGGATTCAAAAACAGAGTCATAAGAGAAAGAAGATCGTTATTTAAAGAAGATCGGTCAGCAAAAGATGGAGATTGATTTTTTAAAGAAAGCCTTGTCATGAATAAGAGTTCAAAACAGCGTAAAGAACAGGTTGACAAGGCAAGTAAGCTGTCTATTGTAAAGCAATGTGATTTATTACAAATTCATCGTAGTAGTGTGTATTACATTCCAAAGGGAGAGAGTTCATTGAATCTGGAGATCATGAGATTGATAGATGAGGAGCATCTGCTTCACCCATGGCTTGGAGTTCCTCGTATAACTACTTGGCTCAATATGGATAAGGGTTATAAGATCAACAAAAAGCGCATAGAACGCCTTTACAGACTCATGGGGTTGTCTGCCGTTGGCCCCAATCCTAATACTTCCAAAAGAGGTAAAGGGCTTTGCATAGAATCTATAAGTACCTGTTGAGTAAGTTAAAGATTAGACATTCCAATCAAGTGTGGGCAATGGATATTACCTACATTCCAGTTCAGGGAGGGTATTTGTATTTATGTGCTATTATAGACCTTTACAGTCGTTATGTAGTGGGTTGGTCATTATCCAACACGATGACAAGTAACCGGTGCAGAGAAACCTTACAAGAGGCTATTGAAAAACATGGAAAACCAGAGATTCTCAATACAGATAAGGGGAGTCAGTTTACTGCCTATGAGTTCTGCGATTGGGTAACTCATCCTGATAGAGCCATCAAGCTCAGTATGGATGGTAAAGGAAGAGCTATTGATAATATTTTCATTGAACGATTATGGCGTAGTGTCAAATACGAACATGTATATTTGTTTCCAGCTAGTGACGGTAGAGAATGTTATAGAGGTTTAAAGGAGTATTTCGAGTATTACAATACACAAAGAATACATCAAAGTATCGGTAATCAACATCCTCAAACCATTTATCAACAAACCCTAAAAATAGCAGCATGAGGTATGATGATACTTTGGGGAGTTATTCACAAAAAATGAGAGTTATCAGTCTCCTCCCGGACCCCCCTCTTTCAACATCATTATCTCATTTAAGTTTTAATAAAATCTGTCCTATCAATGGGGGAATTATATACAAAAAGTTAAGCTACATTTTTGATTGGATATAATTTTTCAAATTCAATGATATTTTTGTATCCAATTGCAGAATGTCTTCTGTACCTGTTGTACCAAGTTTCTATGTATTCAAAGACTTTAATTTGAAGACTTTTCTTAGATATAAACTTATTGTTGATTATTAGTTCTGTTTTAATTGTTTTAAAAAAAGATTCTGCTACTGCATTATCCCAACAGTTTCCTTTTCTACTCATACTGGGTGTTACATGATAACTTTTAAGGATATTAACAAATGCATGACATGCATATTGCACTCCCCGATCAGAATGAAAAATCATACCTTTACAAGGCATTCTGTTGTTTACAGCCATCCTCCATGCAGCAATGATAGTTTGACTTGCTTTGAGTCCATTGCTCAAAGACCAACCGATGACTTTACGATCAAAGAGGTCAATAATTACCGTTAAGTACAACCATCCTTGTGCTGTTTTGAGATAGGTAATATCAGAGACCCATTTCTGTGCAGCTGCGGTAGCTTTAAAATCTCTATACAATACATTATCAGCTACCGGATATTGATGCTTAGAATCTGTTGTGACAACAAATTTCTTTTTACGAACAGCCTTAATCCCATGTTTTTTCATCAATCGAGCTACTCCGGGTCTAGATACCTTAAACCCTTTAGCTTTGAGTTCCTCTGTAATTCTAGGACTTCCATAAGTCGATTTACTTCGCTCACAGATACGGTGAATCTCAGAAAGTAACATACGATTTTCTCCATCTCTATCTGATGGAATATAATTCCTACTCCTGTAATAACTATTCTTGCTAATTTTAAAAACTTTACACATCTTCCCAACCGGATATTCTCTACTGTGGTCTTTGATAAATTTCAATACTTCCGATCGCTCTTGGAGAAAATGCTCACGGACTTTTTTAAGATATCTCTTTCCATGGTAACATCCTTGAGTTGTTTATGTAAACGCTCTAACTCTTTTTGATCTTCTGTTAGCTGTTTGACTCCATTACCGCTGAAAGCTATATCAGGACACTGCTCTAATTCTCTACGCCATCTGTAAATAAGATATCCACTGATACCCAACTCGATAGCAATCTCTTTGGTATTACCTCGTACATTACTCAATTCTACTGCTTTAATTTTAAACTCTTTACTGTATTTTCTTCGTTTCATTTTGTTAAGTTATTTAGATAAAAATAAGCTTAACTCTTTGTGCTAATAAATGTAGCAACTCCAGTTTTACTTATATTAGGTTTAGGACTAAAATATTTAGCTGAAAGAAGTAATAATTCAGAAAATTAGTGTCTTTTCTTTGCTGGGTCTTGGTTAGTATTAAAAACAGAAAACACATAAATTTCAGTTTTTGTATGCTCATAGATAATTACATAAGGAAAACGTTTTAAAGGTAATTCTCGAAAAGCAGGTTTTCTTTTTATGTTAAAGAAAACATTATCTTCTCTTAGTACCTCAAAGTATCCATCAAGATAGTAGTAAAATTCTTCTCCTAAACCTTCTCTAGCTTTTTCGTAATTTTCAATAGCCTTGTCAATTTCAATCTGTGCTTCTGGGTCAATAGTAAGTTCGAGTTTTTTAGAACCCATATTTTTTCTTTAGCTGAAGTTTTACTTCATCCCAGCTACGTCCTTTAGTTTCTCCCGCTTGCCATTTACGACGGCGTTCCTCAACAATTTTATAATGCTCCTCAGAAACTAATGATTGGGAATCTGTTGTAGTAAGCGAATCGAAAACACCATCCAAAGCTAAGAGTTTTGAATCATCTTGAATGAACTGATTAAACTGTTCTATTATTTTATTTCTTAATTCTACCGTACTCATAATAATTGGTATTACTATTAACAAATATACACAAATTATAACATAAGTTATTTGGTTTTAGTATCACAAAAAATATTCCAAACAGAAATTATAGCTAAAAAATTAGGTAGGTAAAACACAAAGAATTATTTTAGTATTGGAATTAGAAGTTCATTGAAATAGCCAGCTAGAAAAAGTGAGGCATTGGTAAAAAAAGAGTAAAAGCCCTCAAAAAAGGTGGGGTGGTACTATCCGTTTGGACTGCTTCATAAAGGGTATAATAATGTAGTTAGTTCCAATGGGAATCATGTGGCGCAGAAGTATAAAACATATCAAGGTCAAGAGTTCCATGATGAGTTAGGGTTGAATGTACATGAATTTAAGTATCGCTTTTATGATGCAACATATGCACGTTTTTGGAGTATAGACCCCATAGCGGAAGATTATGCTTATAACTCAACCTATGCATTTTCTGAGAACAAACTTGGACTGGGAATCGAACTGGAAGGTAAAGAGCTTCAACTATTTACTGAAATAGCTACCAGTGCTGCTATTACTTTTTCACAAGGAGTTCAAAAAACCACAGAGAAGTTTAATGGAGGAGTTAGAAAAGTTCAACAGGCTCATAACGAGAGTTTAATGCAAAAAATGAGTACTCCTGATCCGAGTTTTGATTCTGAAAGTGCCAGGCAACAAATGGTTACTCAAATAACATCCGGTCTAAGTCAAATGGCAGAGGCTACCGGAGATCTGGGACATGTAGTTGCCGATGCTACAGGAACCATTGACCCGACAGGAATTATTGATCTTGCACATGCAGGGGTATATGCTGCCGAGGGAGATTATTTAAATGCTGGATTAACAGCTTTTGGTATATTTGCTTACTTTGGAGATGGAGCTAAGTTACTGAAATACTCGGATGAAGTAGCTGATTTAATAAAAGTAACTGGAAAACTAAGCGAAAATAGCAAAGAAATCTTTACAATAACTAAAACAGGTTCATTCAAAGATGCAAAAACTGTTATAGGTGATGTGGTTGGAGATTTAGGAGATGATGCAGTTAATTACATAGGTAGAAAAGGGCCATTTGAAGGAAAAGTAAACGGTAAGGTATCCACTGATGGAAAAAGGGGTTATAGAATAGATATTGATAAAGAAACTGGTCAAGCTCATATTAATTGGTGGAATGGTAAGAAAAAAGGATCTGTCCCATTTACAGGAGGAGAAAGAATGGCAAAGAGTATAGTTGATAATAATGTATTTTAATTATGAATGATTTAAGAAAAAATGAAATTAACAATTGGAAGCTTAAAGAAATATCGGAATTTGTTACAATTATTGCTAAAGATTCAATCAGAGAAAGAAATCATCTTTTAAAAGAATTAAAAATCCCTGTAGATAGTGACTCAGGCCTATATAAAAGCGATACTCTTATTAATTGGTTGTCAATGCATAAGTATTATAAGTTCTTTTTTGATTCAGAAGGTGAAGAAGAATTAAATGAACAGGCTTTTAAAAATTCTTTATTGTCTAAAAAAGAGAACGTAATAATTACCTATGGTTGGAAAGAACCTATGGTTAAAATACCAACTGGAATTTTTATTAAGGATTGGGAAGATTTCTTAGCCAGTACACAATGGGAAACTATTATTTTTAGTGAAGACTTCGAATTGATTATGGAGGTTTCTAGAGATTATCATTTGCATAGTAATTTTAAAATACGATAGTCAAATTTAGGATGAAAGACCAGGCTACCTACTATACCGTATCTGCAAGGGTTTTCTGGAGAGCGTATCCGGTAATAGTGCCGATTTGTTCTTGTTTATGAAAACCAATGACGAGAGGGGCTATTATACCGAGATAAGTTACGAAAGAACCACAACGGCTAATCAATGGGTAGTATTGGAAAAAACAGTGTTAGTACCCGCACATATTGACAAGCTAAACGTACGAATAGACAATAATAATGCAGGAAAGGTGTGGTTTGATGATATACAAATTGTTAAAGGCAATACGTCCGGGACTGTAATGGCCTCGGAATCAAATTATTATCCTTTTGGGATTAAGATGGCTGGGGTTGTTTTTGGTTTTATAAGCTGTACATACCGAAAAGCAGAAGATATCATACGGCTGATTCCCGAAGGTTATATCGGCCCTGTTTTGGTTGTTTTTGATCAAAAAAATGGAGAACCCAAAGAGTACGAAGACGGCAAGAGGGTTTATAGAATCCCCAAAAGTGGGGTACTAAAAACACAATTTGGTTCAAACTATGGTTTTCAGTGACATGATTTTTTCTATGTTGATGAACAAGGCAATAGAGCGAAAATTCCATTTGCAGTTGTTCAAAATAAAGATTCTTTAGCAAAAGTAAAAGATAAAAGTAAAATATACGCTTTTCCGCTTCTAACCAACAATGTAAGCTTCCCTTAATTAGTACTACATCTTCGTATCAAAAAAAAGAAGGTTATGATTGTTGCAAAGGTCTCATTTTTTAAGACAGGTATACATATTATTCCCTGTTGGTGTAAATAACTTGGAATGAGAAATTTCTTCCATATTTGGGGTCGTTAGCTGGTTGCTAAATCTAGCCCCTGTAAGAATATACGAAATAGCTCTATCTAATAGAGGCTCGCCTCGTTCTCCCAATACACCAAGATTACTGTAATCTTCTGCCAAAACTATTTCGGGAGTAAAACCACCAGGGGCAGTAGTACCATCTCTGTTTTGAATTTCCAATACAATAGGTTGCATAGCCCAAGTATGATTGGGATTTGCCCCTGATCTTCTGTAGTTCTCGGAATCATACAACGTAATAGACCCTACATTTTTACCTTCTGTAGCTGTACCTATCAATCTAACATCTATATAAGATCTCAGGCTGTTAATGAGTAACTCCGACGCAGACGCCGAACTTCCTGTTACTATAAAATATACCCTGCTTAGATTTAAACTATTGATGTTTTCGGTAATGATACCATTATTTATTTGAGCAGTAAAGTTATTTTCAAAATTACCGGCACTTATATTTGCCCGAACTTTACTATTCCATACTTCTCTTGAAAATAACTGCCCTGAAAATTGCCCGGTAATCATCTGTCCCAGATAGGTTGCTGTTCTGACAGACCCTCCGGGATTGTACCTTAAATCCACAATCAGATCCGTAACTCCTTCGGATTTCAGAGTTGCAAATGCTGTATTTAATGCCCCGTCAAAAACAGTTACAAACTGGTTATACATCAAATACCCTATTTTATTACTTCCTTCTGTAAAAGTTTTGACCGTATTCACCGGATTTTCCTGCAATTCACTTTTGGTAAGCATAATGGTAGTACTTGTGGCAGTCGGGTTTCCGCTATTATAATCTGCTAATGTGATCGTATATGAAGTGGCGTTGGAAAAAAGCAGGTTCCTGTAATTCGTTTCCGTCAATTGCTGACCATTGACCTGATTGAAAAGCATTCCTCTTGTAATGCCATCCATTGCAGCGTCAGAACCCGTCAATACATAGCGTACATATCCAAATAAATTTGAAGAAGTACTCATATATCTTACCAGGCCAAATTCCATTCCGTTACTTTGATTAATCCCTTGAAAAGAATTTTCCAGGGCCACATAATCACTCACAATCCAAGAATATTTATCAATGGTCGGATAATTATACAACAAACTGAAAAATAAACTATTAGGAGTGTCATGAGTACTCAAAAAATTGTTTAACTGGCTTTGAGAAGAAAATCGGATATCTGATAAGTCCGGAATTTGATCTTGCCAAAAATAATACGTATTTAATCCTTTCCATACAAAATCATTTACTTCCAGATCTGCAGGAATGCTTTCGGATTTAGTACAATTGGATAATGAAAAACTACATAATAATATAAAGGCGTATATAAAAACTTTTAATGATTTCATATATAATGAATTTGTAATACTTTAACGCAATGTAAGCAATATTTAGTATTCTATTTTTTTTAGATGTAACAAAATCTCCTTATCATCGTCGTAAGCATGTAATACTAATTATATAAGACGAAAAGAAGATCGATATTTTACAAAAATAAAGACGAATGAACCAATCAGACTTTTTGAAAGTTGTTTTACCATTTAAAAATAAAGTCTTTCGTTTGGCAAAAAGACTCTTAGTTTCGACCGAAGAAGCAGAAGATGCAACTCAAGAATTATTGTTTAAACTTTGGAAAAACAATAAAAAGTTGTCCGACTATAAAAATGTTGAAGCATTTGCAATGACCATGACCAAGAATTATTGTTATGATAGGTTAAAATCCAAGCAGGCAAATAATTTAACATTGGTGCATAGCAATTATAAAGAAAAAGACACGAGTTTAGATAGAAAGATTGAATATCAGGATAGTGTAAACCAAGTACATAAGCTCATTGAAAATTTGCCCGAGCAGCAAAAATTAGTCATACAGTTACGAGATGTGGAACAGTACAGTTTTGACGAAATATGTGACATGTTAAATATGAAGCCAAATACTGTTAGGGTAGCGTTGTCAAGAGCAAGGAAATCTATAAGAGAGAAACTAATAAAAACACATAACTATGGAGTTAGTTAACATAGAAAAATTAGTAGAAAAATACCTAAACGCAACAACTTCTATACAAGAGGAAGCTGTTTTAAGAGATTATTTTTTATCAAATAGGGTGGCACCTCATTTGGAAGAATATCAACTAATGTTTAGTTATTTTCAGGATAGCAGAGGCGAAACCTATACAAAAACCATTCGGTTAAAATCTAAGAAAACAAATCGTAAGAACTTGAAATGGTTATCTATAGCAGTGTCAGTAGTCTTGATGATAAGTATATATACAGGTAAAATTAAATACGATGAGTATCGAATGGAACAAAAATATGCTCAAGTAGAAAACGCCTTAAAAATGCTTTCTGTAAATTTAAACAAAGGGAAGAATGCATTTAATAACTTATATACTTACGAAAACACCGTACATAAAATATTTAAAACCAAGTAAAATTTATAATCATGAAAAAAGTAATTGTATTAATCACATTAATAGTATCACCTTTGATAGGCTATGGGCAATCCATGTTTGATGCATTAGAAAACATAGACGGAGTAGACGCCATTATCGTAAACAAAGATATGTTTGAAATTTTGTCCAAATTTAAAACACCTTCAAGCGATGAAGGAGAAAGCAATGAAGCGATTGAGATTTTTAATATAATTAAGGATTTAAACGAACTGAAAGTATTCTCTACACGCGATAAAAATATTGCTTCTAAAATGGAGAATATGGTATCAAAAGCTATAAAAAGTTCTGAATTAACAGAGCTAATGAGAATGAAAGAAGGAAATTCAAGAATAAAAATCTATGTAAAATCTACAAGTAATAAAGAATACGTAAGCGAGGTGCTGATGTTTATAAAAGGTATTGATAGAAAAACAGATGGTCAATCAGAGGCAGTTATTGTTTCCTTAACCGGAAATATTGATATTAACAAGTTGTCAAAAATTGCAGACACATTTACTAAGGATGTAAAAGTCAGTAAAAATAAATAATAACTGTTTAAAGTTTGAAAGTTCAAATCTTAAAAACTGAGAAAATAGCATTCCTTTCGCAAGAAAAATTAAAATAATAGAAACTTAAGTAAAATACATCCGTTATTAATACCATAAAAGATATCACAATGAAAAATTTAAAAACCATACTTTCTTTATTTGTTGTCGTTCTGATAATGACATCGTGTAAAAAGAACGCATCATTACAAGGTTATTTAGTAGAGAGCCAGGAGAAACAACGTTTCATAACCGTAGATTTACCGGTAAGTTTTTTAGAATTAAAAAACGAGGATGTTTCCGAAGATATTAAGCAAACGATAAAGAGTATCCGAAAGATCAATTTGGTGGGTTTACCATATAAAGGAAACGAAGAAGCATACGAAGTTGAAAAGGAAAAACTCACTGCAATTCTTTCTAATACAAATTATAAAAGTTTAATGAGAATGAATGTCAAAGGAATGAAAGTAAACCTCTATTACACGGGAGATAGCGATGCTATTGATGAAGTGATTGCATTTGGTTATAGTAAAGAAGCCGGTGTAGGAATAGCAAGGCTTTTGGGAGAGAATATGAACCCGGGAAAAATAATTGAAATGATGCAAAACGTAAAAATGAACGCTGACAAATTAAATTTAGGGCAGTTTAATGCTGTATTCAAATAATGGCAGTTTGGAATTGCAAAGTTTAAGGTTCATAACATGCAGATACTTGAAAAAACAATATTATTTAGGTATCTGCATGTTCTTATTTTGGATTTTTTACCCGAAGGAGTTTTGTACAGTATTGATTTTGCCTAGTAATTTATATAGTCCACTATTTCTAACCCATAGCCTATCATACCTACGCGCTTAGGTTGCTGTGTGTTCGTAATTAACCTGAGTTTACTAATATGAATATCGTGTAAGATTTGTGCACCAATGCCAAAATCTTTGGTATCCATGGTTATTTTGGGCGCTGTCAAAATATCTTTTGCTTGATTCTCTTTTAAAATGTGTAGCCTTTTTAAAAAGTTCAGTGATTGATTCTGTTGATTGATAAATAACATAGCTCCTTTTTCTTCTTTATTAATAATTTGAAACATGTTATCTAATGGTTTATCAGTATCATTAGTCAAAATATCTAAAAGATCATTATTTACTAATGTTGAGTTTATCCTGGTTAAAATAGCTTCATTTTTAGACCATATCCCTTTGGTCAGAGCTATATGTATCTGTTTATTAGTGGTTTGCTGATAAGCACGCAACCTGAATTCTCCGAATTTGGTTTTAATATTGAAATCTTCTTTCTTTTCAATTAATGAATCATGTTCCATTCTGTAGGCAACTAAATCTTCAATGGAAACAATTTTAATATCGAATTTTTTGGCGACTTTTATCAATTCGGGAAGCCGGGCCATGGTACCGTCTTCATTCATAATTTCAACAATAACGCCTGCAGGCCTTAATCCTGCTAACCTTGCAAAATCTATGGCAGCTTCCGTATGTCCGGTTCTTCTTAAAACACCCCCTTCTTTTGCTTTTAAAGGGAATATATGTCCGGGCCTGCCTAAATCGTAAGGTTTTGTATCATCATCAATTAAAGCTTGTATGGTATTTGCCCTGTCAGAGGCAGAAATACCGGTAGTTACCCCTTTTCCTCTCAGATCAACAGAAATTGTAAAAGCCGTTTCCATTGCATCGGTATTATTGCTAACCATCATATGCAATTGAAGATATCTACATCTTTTCTCTGTCAAAGGGACACAAATTAATCCACGTCCGTGAGTAGCCATAAAGTTGATCATCTCCGGGGTAACCATTTCTGCTGCAGCTATAAAATCGCCTTCATTTTCTCTGTTTTCGTCATCAACAACAATGATTATTTTTCCATTTTTAATATCGTCAATGGCTTCTGAAATAGTATTCAATTGAATCTTTTTTTCTAAAATTTGTTTTGAACTCATGTTTTGGAAGATCTTTTCAATTTAAATATGGTATAAAATTTTGAGATGGATCTCAAAAATACGTCGATATTAACTATCCCCATATCTTTGGTAGCTCTTCTCATTAAGAAAAACCCGAAAGGTACCATGATCATGGCGGAAATCCAGGAACCCAGAAATGCGGTTATTTTACTTTCCTCTGCCAAGTTTCTTGCAAAAGTATTAGAGAAAAAATAAATCAAATAGATCACAATTGCCAGTATCATTGGAAACCCAAAGCCTCCTTTTCTTATGATAGACCCCAATGGAGCTCCTATAAAAAATAAGATCAAACAAGAAAAGGCCAATGCTATTCTATTATAATATTCTACATCATACAGATTTAAGTATTTTCTTCTTATTTTTAATGTAGACTTATTATTTTTTAAATTGTTTATAGACCTTTCGATTTTTGATATGGCAGTGTTTAATGCCCCTATTTTTTGGTGAATATCAAAATTATCTAAAATTTCAGGAGCGAGCTTCTTTTTTGAAACACTATCGTGAACATATCCTAATCGTTCTCCTTTCAGAGTGTTATAGACGTCACCGGCTCTGATATCTATAAGTGCATCAAAATTTTTCTTCATGATAGGAATAGTATCTTTTAACTGTCCTAAGCTTAGCATATTGAAACTCCCTCTGAGCTTTTCAATTTCCAAATCGTCTTCGGAAAATGCTGAGACATCTATATTAATGGTATATTCTTTGAATAGGGCACTTGATGCCAGCATTTTGTCTACTTCCCCGTACTTTTTTCGACGCTTCAGATGATTTTCATAAAACCTCCCATCATATAAAACCATCGTTAAATATTTACTGCCATCTTCGGAAATAATTTTCCCTCTTTCTGCGGTAATTACTTTTTGGTTTCCTTTTTGTGATGTCAAATCATAGATCAATATATTTTTTAAAAGCTCTTTATTCTTTCCGTATTTTTCGTCGAATTTGATTTGGTAATTAGGTATCTCGGAATTAAAACTTCCCGGAACCAGTGCTAATGCCGGTTTTTTCTTGCGAATATTAATCAATAGATTTTTATTTTTTAATACGGCGTATGGAAAAACATTGTTTAAAAATACAAAGTCAAGAGCACTTAAAAAGAATGTCAAAATAATTAAAGGCCTCAAAAGTCTTGATAATGAAATAGCAGCTGACTTTGCTGCAGCAAATTCATAACGTTCGGACAAATTTCCCAACGCCATAATTGAAGAAAGTAAAACGGCAATCGGGAGCGCTTGTGGAGAGACAATTAAACAAGTATAATATAAATATTTTAAAATAAAATAAACACTTATCCCTTTTCCTGCAATATCTTCAAATACTAGCCACAACGCTTGCATTACCAATACAAAAAGGATTACCAGAAAAGTAGCAAAAAATGGTATTAAAAACGATTTTAATAAATATTTATCTAAAATCTTCATTGAACTCATTTAAACTTTTTGAATTTGCTATTAATCAATAATATAGTCTAGTTGTAAGTATTTTTCCTTGTCAAAAGAAAATAACTTATCAGATACTACTTGATTGCTTTTGAAAGTAGTTATGGAAAGAGTTGTTTTGGCACCGTTTGAACCCGTTTGTATCAATTTGAAAATATGATTTGTTTGGGTATTGACAGCTAATTGAACATTTTTGATATCTGATGTACTATCTATGGGGATTAGATTGACATATTGAATTTTTTTTCCTTTTTCCGTCATCAAAGACCCCCATGAAAAATGATAACCTTCTTTATAAAATGTTAATAGTTTTGACGGATAAATAAAACCGTCATCTTCATCAATATCCCCATTACTGATAGTTACTTCTTTATCTTCATTGTTAATCACGTACAAATTTTTACTGTCGAAAATGAATGTATTTCCCAAATAATCCAAATAATATTTTTCTTTTTGTAATATTATTTTTCCCGTTATCGGAGCCTCATCACCCTCTTTGATGCCTGCTTCTTCATTGACCAACGAAGAACTAAATTCGATAGTCATGTTCTCATAAGCACTCATTTTTTTTGAAACAACATCCAAAAGCGCTTTTGCTTTTTTTTCGTTCTGTGAAAAACTAGCGAAGCTGAACAGTACTGCTAAAATTAACAATACACTATTTTTTTGTCTAAATATTTTTTTCATTTTCTAATAATTGTTCTAAAGCTGTAAAATCGGAGATCAATACTTGTCTTGCTTTACTCCCTTCAAACGGACCCACAATGCCTGCTGCCTCTAATTGATCTATTAATCTGCCTGCTCTGTTATAACCTAATTTTAATTTTCTCTGTAGCAAAGAAGCCGATCCCTGCTGCGCTGTAATAATAATTTCCGCAGCTTCTCTAAAGAGCTTATCTCTGTCGGTTATATCAATGGCAATATCTGTGCCATCGACATCTTCGTCTATGTACTCCGGCAGTAGAAAAGCTTCCGGATACGCTCTTTGAGATCCTATAAAATCAGTAATTTTTTCTACTTCGGGAGTGTCTATGAAAGCACACTGAATTCTTATAATATCACTCCCCCCGGAATATAACATATCTCCGCGCCCAATTAACTGGTCTGCACCATGTGCGTCTAGAATAGTTCTTGAATCTATTTTAGAAGTTACCCTAAAAGCAATCCTTGAAGGAAAATTTGCCTTGATAATACCTGTAATTACATTTACGGAAGGTCTTTGAGTGGCTACTATTAAATGGATTCCTATAGCTCTGGCTAATTGGGTCAATCGTGCAATAGGCGTTTCTATTTCTTTTCCGGCAGTCATTATGAGATCCGCAAACTCATCTATAACCAATATGATATAGGGTAAAAATTGATGTCCAAACTCCGGGTTTAATTTTCTGGATCTAAATTTTATATTGTACTCTTTGATGTTTCTCACCATGGCAGTCTTAAGCAAATCGTACCGATTATCCATTTCAATACACAAAGAGTTCAGGGTATGTACCACCTTAGTAGTATCCGTTATAATGGCTTCTTCCGATCCCGGCAATTTTGCCAAATAATGGCGTTCTATTTTATTGAATAAAGTCAATTCGACTTTTTTAGGGTCTACCAGTATAAATTTTACTTCAGCAGGATGTTTTCTATACAGTAGAGAAGTCAATACTACATTTAAACCTACGGATTTACCTTGCCCGGTAGCTCCAGCCATCAGCAGATGAGGCATTTTTGCCAAATCCACTATAAACGTTTCATTAGAAATGGTTTTACCAAGTGCAACGGGTAATTCCATACTGGACTCCTGGAATTTCTTGGAAGAAATGACAGAATGCATGGAAACAATAGTCGACTTTTTATTAGGTACTTCAATACCGATGGTCCCTTTTCCGGGCATAGGAGCTATAATTCTAATACCTAATGCAGATAAAGACAATGCAATATCATCTTCAAGGTTTTTAATTTTTGCAATTCTGATTCCCGCATCCGGGACAATTTCATATAAGGTAATTGTCGGGCCTACAGTAGCCTTTATTTGTGCAATGCCAATTTTGTAGTTCCTGAGCGTTTCTACAATTTTGTTTTTGTTTAACTCCAGTTCTTGAGGGTCTACGGATATGCTCTCATTGTATTGCTTTAACAGATTAAATGCGGGAAACCTGTAGTTTGCCAATTCCAACTTTGGGTCAAACTCACCAAAATTTTTTACCAATTTTGCAGATAAATTCTCTGTAACATGTTTTTCTTCTGCAATTTCTTTTACATCAATGGCTACTTCTTCAATAGTATTTTCTTCTTCCATATCAGAAGTATCGGAATGTTTTTCAATGGTAGGCTGCAAGTTTTCAATTGATAATTCAAATTCCGATTTTTGCCCGGAGGTATCCAAAGCTTCTTCAGGATCCCTATTTAAAATCGAATCCGGAAACTCATCTGTTACTTCTTTTTTACGAGCTCTAAACCTGCTGGTAATTACTTCCGGGGTTATCTTAAACCGTATTGTCAAATAAGAAATAAAAAAGAAAATCAGTATCATTGCCAAACCGGTTTTGCCGGTAAATGTCTGAATATAATCATTCAATTCATATCCAACGATCCCTGATAAAACAGTATATTTCTTACTGACAAAACCAAATGCTACGGAAATCCATAGCATACTTAACATGCCCCAATTCCAGGAGATAATCAATTTGGAGGTTTTCGTTTTAAGCAACCAAAATAATCCCGATATAAATAAAAGGTACGGCAGTAAAAAAGCACCTATTCCAAAGCCTTCATATATTCCATAATGACTCAATACGGCTCCGATTTTTCCCAACCAATTTTTGCTTTTAACAGTACTATCGGTAAGCTGATTGATACTACTTTGATCTTCCTCCCAGTTAAAGAGAAAAGATATAAAAGTGATACATAAAAAAATAGAAAACACTACTAAAAAAACACCTATAACGGTTTGTGTTTGCCTACTTTTAAAGAAAGAACCAACGGTACGGATGCCATTTGTGTTTTTTGAAGTAACCTTGGTCTTTTTAGCCATTAAACTATAAAATTATATCGATAGTAAATATAATTATTTACCCAGAAACACAGTACTATCTGTCATAAATATGTACCTCTCGAAATGAGTAGCTATATCTTCAATAGTATCTGTAGTTTTTATAAAATTGTTTTTAACGTTTTTTATCTATATATTTTTCAAAGAATGTAGGGCTTCTTCATAATTCGGTTCGTCTACAATTTCAGATACCTGCTCGGTGTATTTTACAACCCCGTTTTTATCTAAAACAATTACAACCCTGGAATGCAATTTGGCTAATGGGCCGTTTTGAATTTCCAAACCATAATCTCTTCCAAAAGCACCTTCGGGGAAATCAGATAACATTTCTACATTTTCAATACCCTCTGCACCACAAAAACGAGCTTGAGCAAAAGGAAGATCTCTGGAAATACACAATACCTTGGTATCTGATAAACTTGCTGCAGATTTATTAAATGCCCTGACGGATGTTGCACAGGTTCCGGTATCAATACTTGGAAAAATGTTGAGCACCAAATGAATACCTTTGTAATCTTCTAAATTCTTTTTTGATAAACTAGTTGTTACCATTGAAAATCCGGGAGCTTTCGAACCAATTGCAGGTAAATCACCTGATGTTTTTACAGCATCTCCTTTTAATGTGATATGGACCATTTTATAAATTTTTAATAATGTCAAAAATACATGATTTAGATGAATCGTGGTTACTATAATTTTGTTAATTATTATCAATACCTTCGCATAAAATTATCTAATAGCACGTGAATCTAACCCGCTATACGTCTGAATTCAAATACAATTGGAAACTATCGGTTCCCGTAATGCTGGGAATGCTGGGACATACTTTTGTAAGTTTTATTGATAATATCATGGTTGGACAGCTGGGAACTGCCGAGTTGGCTGCTGTTTCTTTGGGGAATAGTTTTATGTTTATTGCCATGTCTCTGGGAATAGGGTTTTCTACTGCAATTACCCCATTGATTGCAGAAGCAGATTCCTCTAATAATTTCAATCAGGCAAAGTCTACATTCAAGCATGGGTTGTTTTTGTGTACCGTATTAGGCATTTTACTGTTTCTGATGATTTTTTTTGCCAAACCACTCATGTATTTTATGGATCAACCTGACGAAGTAGTCCGGTTGGCCATTCCTTATTTGGATTTGGTTGCTTTTTCATTAATCCCGTTGATTATTTTTCAGGCTTTAAAGCAATTTAGTGATGGAATGTCTATGACCAGATTCCCTATGTATGCTACCATTTTGGCCAACTTAGTAAATATAGGCCTCAATTACGTATTGATTTTTGGCCATTTTGGTTTTCCAAAATTAGGCATAGTAGGTGCTGCCTACGGAACATTAGCTTCCCGATTTATTATGGTGGCTTATCTATGGTTGCTATTAGCCAAAAAGGAACGTTCCGGAAGACTGGTAACAAAAATCAAACTATTTGTATTGGATACTTTAATGTTAAAAAAAATTATTGGTTTAGGAGCACCAAGCGCTATGCAAATGTTTTTTGAAGTTGCTATTTTTACGGCAGCTATCTGGTTAAGCGGATTGCTGGGAAAGAACCCTCAGGCAGCTAACCAAATAGCGTTAAATTTGTCTTCCATGACTTTTATGGTGGCTATGGGGTTAAGTGTAGCAGCAATGGTGCGTGTGGGTAATCAGAAAGGGTTAATGGACTTTAAAGAATTGAGAAGGATTGCATTTTCTATCTTTTTGCTGGGTACTATAATAGCGTTATTTTTTGGTACATTGTTTTTTATATTTCACAAGCAACTCCCAAAAATTTATGTAGACATGAATGATATGACAAATTATGCAGATAATATGAAAGTGATTACTATTGCAGCCAAGTTGTTGTTTGCAGCGGCCATCTTTCAAATTAGTGATAGCATACAGGTAATTGTTCTGGGTGCTTTACGTGGGTTACAAGATGTTAAAATACCAACATTGATTACGTTTATTGCCTATTGGGGAATAGGTTTTCCGATTAGTTATTTCCTTGGCAAAGAACATGTTTACGGAAGTTTTGGAATTTGGTTAGGGCTGTTGGCAGGTTTAACAGTAGCAGCCATATTATTGTATATCCGGTTTAATTATTTAAGCTTACAACTTATTAAAACAAAATCATATGAATCTACCTAAGTATTTGTTAGCTGACAATAGCAATTACCCTGAAGATATTTTTGTGTTTCATACCGAATTTCCACGTTTTTTAATTAATTTGAAAAATGACGAAATAGAATGGTTTGAAGATTTATCTGGAGAAAGCGAAGATGATATTACCAATGAAGTTTCTAATTTAATAAAAGATGCTTCTCAATTTTACGATGAGCAAATGAAAGGGTATGATGAGTAAAGGATATTCCCTGATTTTCCGTAGGCCTGATAAGGTTGTGGAGCTTTCCGGCTTGAAATTGCTTAATCTTCCCAAAAACTTATGTACTCTGTAACTCCTTCAACTCGTTTAACAATATATTTAACATCTGATCAGTAAAATTTAAATGAGTAACTAATCTAATTTTTCCTTCTCCCATGGGGGTTAGTAAGATTTCTTTAGATTGCATTTTTTCTATAAAACCCATAGCTCCTAATATTTCATCTACATAAAAAATAACAATATTTGTTTCAACGGGCTCTACCTTTTCCACATAAGGCAATGTATCTAAAACGGCAGCTATTTGTTTTGCCCTTGCATGATCTTCTGCTAACCTTTCTATATGGTTGTCCAGGGCATAGATGCCTGCCGCCGCCAAAAAACCGGCTTGTCTCATAGATCCTCCAAATAACTTTCGTATCCTCAATGCTTTTTCAATATGAGCTTTGGTTCCTAATAGTATAGAACCCACAGGAGCACCCAAACCCTTAGACAAGCAAATAGAAATAGTATCAAATAAGTTGCCATATTGTTTCGGAGTTTCATTTTTTGCTACCAAAGTATTAAACAGCCTGGCACCATCCAAATGATATTTTAAATTATTTTCCTGACATACTTTTTTTATTTTTTGAAGCTCTTTAAAATCCCAACAAGCTCCTCCGCCTTTGTTTGTCGTATTTTCAATACATACCAACCTTGAAATAAGGTACATGTATATCGGCTCTTCCTGCCACTGCCTTTTCTAACTGAGTAGCCGTAAACATTCCCCGTATTCTATGATAAAAACAAGTAAAAGTTGAGATATTATTTTTACTAATTTATGCAGCAAATTTAAAAGTATCTACATAGGGTGTTTGTCGTTTGACAACGGCAAACACTCTTGCTATTAATTTGTTTCTAATAATGTTAACGGTACTCATTTTACTTTTGCCTTGTTTTATTCTTTTATGATAGTATAATTTCATTTCTGGGTTATGTTGTATAGCAGAAATAGCGCACATATTAATAATTGCTTTCAATTTTTTATTAGCCAAATGAGAGACTTTTGTACGTCCTTTAATACTAGTTCCAGATTGGTAAGGAAAAGGAGCAACACCACAATAAGAGGCAAACTTTCTCCAGTTTTCAAATTTTGAAAAATTGTCAGTAAACACAATCATCATTATAGCAGTTTGCATTCCTATACCTTTAACACTAGTAACAAGTTTATAGGTTTCTTTTAACATTATATTTTGGTCAATAATAGCTTGCATTTGAGTATTAATCTTGTGTATTTGTTTGGTTAGTTCTGCAATCATTTTTTGTTGAACGTCAAAGATTATTTTATACTCTTTTGCTTTATAAATTCTTTTTTGTTCTTTCAAAGTAACTTTAAAACCAGCTCTTTGTTTGTTAAGTTTTGTCCTTAAAGATAAGAGACTTTTTAGTTGTAATATACTTCTTTTAGGTAGCTTACTGGGTTTAAGTTCTTCTTTTAATCGATACCCATATAGAGCAATGCGTTTGGCATCAATTTGGTCATCCTTTCCACGAGCAATACCAATAGATCTTTTAATTTCTAAACCAGAAGCTATGAAAAAAGATAATTTTTGTTCAGTTAAAGACACAGATAATAAATGAGAGTACATTCCTGTATGTTCAAATACAAACATGGTTTCTTCTTTAGAGAAAGACGAATTTTTAAAACTCCACTTTAGCATTAATTTAAATCCAGATTTACTGTTCTCAAACTGTTGAACAATTTGTTTAGAATAGATACAAACATCAATTAATAATTTACTGACATCGATTCCGATAATTTCATTTGTTTTCATAATTTTGTAATTAGATATTAATAATAGTTACTTAAACTAAGACCTTTAATAAGGGCAGAAACTGAAATTCTATATGGTTCTAAGTAACTTTTAAAAAGAACGGAGACTAATACGGGGGATGGCTCTAAAAAGCTAGCTGGCCGCTAAAGTTCACTCCGTTCTTTTGTGTTTTTGGTTATCAACAAAATAAGAGTTATTAACAAAGAAAAAAAGAAGCAAAAAAAGAAATTTCATCATAACTATTATGTTTTTATTTTAAGTAATTATTTCTATTTGCTAATCTAAAGGATGTCCGTCTATTAAATGGCATGTTACCCCTGAATTAAAAGCAGCACCGCCACCTTCATAATTATATACGTGTGCCCATTTATCGCAAAAAAGCTTATCACCAGGTTGTGTATGCAGCTTTATTGCCGCTTGA